>JAVBPS010000019.1:0-105489 GCA_031549495.1 Rikenellaceae bacterium
TGTGGTCATAACATTATTTTTCCCGGTCCCGTCGTATAAACAGGTGGGTAAAAATTACAAGCGATGCATTCCAGTCATGTCGAGCGTTAGCCGAGACATCTAAACCAATCTGTCTGAGATGTCTCGGCTAACGCTCGACATGACGAAATGGGCATAGTAGTATTTATGGGTTGATCTCCGCCAACCTATTTTTCAGACCGATCCCTTTTCCGCGCCTTGGCCGCCACCAGGTCGTAGGAATCCCGGACCAGCGCTTCGACTTCGCCGTCCGGCATATCGTCGTTGAAGCGGACGCTGATCCAGTATTTCGGGTTTCCGTTGTAGGGGTCGCCGACGGCTTGGTAGCGTTCCCTGAGTCCGTCGATCCGGCCGGGGTCGCATTTGATTGTGCAAGCGTCGAAGCGGTCCATGTCGAAGTAGCAGAACATCTTATCCCCCACGAAGAACACCAGGACGGACTGCGCGCCGGGGAATTTCCGGAAGGGCGTCCCTTCGTGTGCGCCGGGCAATGAGAGGCAATAGTCCCTGAATTCTTCGATATTCATTTTCCCGCTGGATTTGCCCCGTAAATATAAGGATAATCGGCGATTTGTATGCGTCAGTCTTCCAGGTAACCGAATTTCCCGGCATAGTAATCTTCCCACGCCTCGCGCAGCTCTTCCGGGTAATTCATCACGAATGGTCCCCTCGCGGCGACCGGCTCGTTCAGGGGCTCGCCGCTCAGTACCAGCAGCAGGGCCTCTTCGTTGGCCTTCAATTCGATGCGCACGCCATCGTTGGCGAAAAGCACGAAATGGTCGGCCGGGGCTTTGTGCGACCCGTTCACCGTGACCGACCCCCCGGCCACCAGGATGCCGGTGTTGTACCCTTCCGGCAGGACGATCTGCGCGCGGCCGCCCGCCTGCAGGGTGATGATATACATCTCCATCGGCGAGAAGGTCGAAGCGATCCCCTTCACCCCGTCGAAACTGCCCGCGACCACCTTCGCCTCGCCGCCGTCGAGCGCCACGCGGGGGATATCGCCGTCCACAAGGGCCTGGTATTTGGCCGGGGTGAACTTATCCTTGCGCGGCAGGTTGACCCACACCTGCGCCATGTGGAACTCGCCGCCCTCGCGGTTGAACTCCTCCTCGTGGTACTCCTTGTGCAGCACCCCGCCCCCGGCGGTCATCCATTGCAGGTCGCCCTGGCCGATCACCCCGCCGTGGCCCGCGCTGTCGTGGTGCGCCACACGGCCCCGGAAGGCCACCGTGACGGTCTCGATGCCGCGGTGGGGATGCACGCCCACCCCCTGCGGGATGTCGCTCGGCGGAAACCAGGTCGGGGCGTTGTAGTCGAGCAGCACGAAGGGGCTCATGCGCTCCACGTCCAGCAGCCCCGGGAAAAAATTATGCACTTTGAATCCGTTGCCCACCCACCTTACGGGCGGCGGCGGAAGGATTTGTTCGACACTTTTCATCTTCATGGCGGTATGTTTTTTTGATTTTCAACGCTATCGACCGTACAAAGTCCGGGCCGCCTCCAGCAAAGTTACGTAAAAATCGGCGAAATCCCGTTTCAAACAACGTGCACTCCGGATATAAGCGGAGTAACAAGGTCCGTTTTAAAATTTTAACGTGTGTAAGAAAGAACAATCAGAATAAATTTCTATATTTGGGTTCTTTAGGTGTGTTGACGTGAAAAAACTGCTGAGCCGTATTCCAGGCAAGATGATCCTTCCGCTGTTCGTCGCGGGGGGATTGCTGGCCGGTCTGGGCGCCTACGCCATGTATATGTCGCGGGCGCATTCCTACCTCTCGGACGACCCTTCGGCCTGCATCAACTGCCACATCATGACTCCTTAGTACCAGTCGTGGAACCACAGTTCGCACGCCCGGTGGACCAACTGCAACGACTGCCATGTGCCTCAGGATAACGCGGTTTCGAAATACGCTTTCAAGGCGATGGACGGATTGTACCACTCGGCCGTATTCACCGTGAAAGGCGAGCCGCAGTCGATCCGGCCCCGCACGGCGAGCAACAACGTGATCATGGAGAACTGCATCCGCTGCCACACGCAGCTCAACACCGAATTCGTGAAAACGGGCATGATCTCCTACACCGAAGCCAAAGAGGGGCAGGGAAAAGCGTGCTGGGATTGCCATCAGAACGTGCCGCACACCAAGGTCAGCAACCTGGGCTCGTCGCCGGGCGCCATCGTGCCGCTGCCCGCGTCGCCCGTGCCCGACTGGTTGAAGAAAATGATGAAAAATAGATAAGCCATGCTCAAACGACTGACAGAAGCCATCCAACGCAGGCCGATCATCGGCTGGGGAATATTCGCCGCCGTGATGGTGGCCGTGTTCGGATTGGGGATCCTCGCCGCCTCGATCACCGAGCGCCGGGCGGAGATCGCCACGCTGTACAACAACAAAAAGGTGGAGATCACCGGCATCGAGCCCCACAACGAGATCTGGGGCGAGAACTATCCGCGCGAGTACAACACCTGGAAAAAAACCGCCGACATGGGTTTCCGCAGCAAGCACCTGGGCAATATGCCCGAGGACGTGCTGGCCGCCCGCCCGGCGATGGTCGTACTGTGGGCGGGATACGCCTTCGCACAGGATTACTCGGCCCCGCGCGGACACATGCATGCTATCGAGGATATCCGGGCGACGCTGCGCACCGGCTCGCCCGACGCGGACACGAAGGATATGCAGCCCGCGACCTGCTGGACCTGTAAAAGCCCCGATGTGCCCCGCATGATGCAGGAGGTGGGGATAGCGGAGTTTTACAAAGCCCCCTGGAGCGCGATGGGCGAGCGGGTCGTCAACCCGCTCGGTTGTGCCGACTGCCACGACCCGCAGACGATGAACCTGACGATCACCCGTCCGGGCCTGATCGAGGCTTTCGAACGCCAGGGCCGCGATGTGGCGGACGCCACGCCGCAGGAGATGCGTTCGATGGTGTGCGCCCAATGCCATGTGGAATATTATTTTCAGGGTGACGGCAAATACCTCACCTTCCCCTGGGACGGAGGGATGACGGTCGAGGCGATGGAAGAATATTACGACCAGGCCGACTATAAGGACTGGACGCATGCCGTGAGCCGTGCGCCGATGCTCAAGGCGCAGCATCCCGACTACGAGATCTTCCTGTTGGGGCCCCACTCCCAGCGCGGATTGGCCTGCGCCGATTGCCACATGCCCTACGTTTCGGAGGGCGGGATCAAATATTCGAACCACCAGGTGATGAGCCCGCTGAAGAATGTGGCGAACACCTGCCAGGTCTGCCACCGGGATACGGAAGAGAAGTTGCTCGGCTACGTCTATCAGTACCAGGACAAAGCGCTCGAAATCCGCGACCGCATCGAGGTAGAACTGTCGAAAGCGCACATCCTGGCGAAAACGGCCTGGGACAACGGCGCATCGGAAACCGAAATGGCGCCTGTGCTCAAACTGCTCCGCCAGGCGCAGTGGCGCTGGGACTTCGCCGTGGCTTCGCACGGTTCTTCGTTCCACGCCCCGGTCGAAACGCAACGCATCCTGGCCCACAGCCTCGATAAATCGTTGCTCGCGCAGCTCGAAGTGCAAAAGGTGCTCTTTGCCCACGGGGTGAAAGATGTGCCGATGCCCGACATTTCCACTAAGGACAAGGCGCAGGCTTACATCGGGCTCGACATGGACGCGATCCGCAGCAAAAAAGCGAAATGGATGGAAACCGTCGTGCCGCAGTGGGTCAAGTCGGCCACTGAAAAAGGAGGTCTGACCGGCAGCCTGTAAATTTCGGAATTGGAAAACAGAAAGCCTTTCTGGCACCCCCCGTGGCGGTATAAGCAGGCCGCCGCGTGTGTCGGCGGGATCGTCGCCGTCGGCTTTGTATTGCAGTTATCGGCCGGACCGTTCGACTTCAGCCTGCTGCGATGGCCTGTGAACGGCATCGCGGGCGGGGCGACGATCCTCGCGCTACTGCTGTTCGCTTTGCGGCGGCGCACTCCGTTCTATCGTTGGTTCTCGGGCGTACCGGTGGCCGTGACGCTGATCTGCACGCTGGTCGTCCTGGGCGTCGTCATGGGGCTCACACCCCAGACGGGGCCGGGCGAAAGTTTGCCCGCCCGGCTGGGCCTTACCCGCATGACGTCCTCGTGGCCTTTCGTGCTGGTCTATTTCGCTATCCTGCTTTCACTCGGGGCGCTGATCCTCAGGCGGCTGTTTTCATTCCGACTGAGAGATTATGCCTTTTACCTGAATCATCTCGGACTGTGGCTGCTGCTTTTCGCCGCCGGGATGGGTGCGGCGGATATCAAACGCTATGTGATGCACGTGCGCGAAGGCGAGGTGGAATGGCGCGTGTACAACGCGCGGGACGAAGTGCTCGACCTGCCCGTGGCGATCCGGCTCAACGATTTCCGGATGGAGGAATATCCTCCGCTGCTGACGGTGATCGACCGCGAAACCGGCGCACAGCAACCCGAGGGTAAACCGGAATTTTTCCACATTGACGAAAAGCAACCCATCGGCCATATCGCAAGATGGGAGATCACGCTCAAGGAATACATCCACCAGGCCGTGCGCGGCAGCGACAGCACCTACCGCGAGGTGCACATGCCGGGCGCCTCGCCCGCGGCGCGGGTCGAGGTGCGTGGCCCCAAAGAGACGCTGGAAGAAGGCTGGGTTTGCGCGGGGAATATTTCGCAACTATACATGGTGCTGAACCTCGACGAGCGCCATTGCCTGGCCATGACGCGCCCCGAGCCCAAGCGTTTCGTGTCGGACATCGACGTCTACACCGAGGACGGGCGGCAGGCGCACGCGCTGTTGGAAGTCAACAAACCCTTTAAACTCGGCCATTGGATGCTCTACCAGTACGGCTACGACAACGATGCGGGCAATCTGTCCACATACAGCAGCATCGAGTTGGTGTATGATCCGTGGGTGGTGCCGGTTTACATAGGGATCATCCTGCTTGCCGCCGGGTCGGTGTGCATGCTCTGGGGCGGGAATAAACGAAAGGAGGCGGACGATGACCTGGAATGAATTCCTTTATTTCGCCCTGCCCGCCATCGGGCTGTGGGTATGCGCCGGGGCGCTGGTTTACACCAAGGCCAATCGCCGGATCGTCAATATATTGATGCTGGCAGGCATTGGGGTGTTTGCCGCCTTCATCATGGGGCTGTGGATCGGCCAGGAGCGCCCACCGATGCGCACGATGGGCGAAACGCGGCTCTGGTATTCGTTCTTCCTCTCGCTGGTCGGGTTTATCACCTATAAGCATTGGAAATACAAATGGTTGCTCTCGTTCAGCAGCCTGGTGGCCTGCGTGTTTGTACTGATCAACATACTAAAGCCCGAGATCCACTCTAAAAACCTCATGCCCGCGTTGCAAAGCTACTGGTTCGTGCCGCACGTGACGGTCTATATCCTCTCCTACGCCATGTTCGGGGCTGCCACCATCGCCTCGGTCATCCAACTGCGCAAGCTTGGCCTGGGAGCGCCCGACCGCAACCTCTACCGCCTGACGGACAATCTGGTCTACGCCGGTTTCGGCTTCCTGATGCTCGGCATGCTGATGGGGTGCGTGTGGGCGAAAGAGGCTTGGGGACACTACTGGTCGTGGGATCCCAAGGAAACCTGGGCTTTCGTGACCGCTGCCGCCTATCTAATTTACATCCACGCGCGGCTGAAGGATTACCATCCGAAATTCGCCTTATGGGTGCTTCCCGTCGCCTTCGTCCTGCTGATGATCACCTGGATCGGGGTCAACTACCTCCCTGCGGCACAGGGCAGCATCCACACCTATTGAAGTGCCGTAGGGTTTGGACACCCCGGGGTCGTTTCATATCGTAAACTAAATTTGTGACCGACGAGATACGCCTGACGGTGATGCCCGTGGAAATCGGCGACGGGACAGGCCGGTTCACTACCCTGTGGGATAAAAGCAAGGGGGAGATCACCGATATGGCAACTCAAAACAATCTGTACCGGGGAGCGATCCGGGGGAAAATCATTACCTTTGCCCCCGGAACCCAAAACCGAAGCCATGAGGATCTGCGCTAAAATAGCCGCGATATACAGGACAAGGTAGCCTGCCGCCACGCCGGATAATCCCGGCGCGGCGCACCCCGGCCCCCTCTCGGCCGGGCGTCATTCCGTTCACATATTTATTCAAACACCTGCGGGTTCCGTTACGACTGCGCGGGCAAACCTTATCGTATGAACAACTGGAAACGTACATTTTATATCATTTGGAGCGGACAGTTCATGTCCATCCTGAGCAGTACCATCGTCAATTTCGCCGTCATACTTTGGCTGAGCATGGAAACCGGCTCGGCGCGTATGCTGGCCTATGCAACCATCGCCGCCCTGCTCCCCCAGGCCGTGCTCGGCCCGGTGAGCGGCGTGTTCATCGACCGCTGGAACCGCAAGCGCACGATGATCGCCGCCGACAGCTTTATCGCGCTGTGCACACTGATCCTGGCCGTGCTTTTCATGCTCGGCACGGCGAAGATGTGGCACATCTTCATCCTGCTGGGCCTGCGGTCGGTGGGGTCGGCCTTCCATATGCCTGCCATGCAGGCGTCGGTGCCGTTGCTGGCCCCGGCCGAAGAGCTGACCCGCGTGGCCGGGGTCAACCAGATGATCGCCTCGGTGTGTAACATCGCGGGCCCGGCCCTCGGGGCGCTGTTTATCACCATCTGGGATATGCAATATGTGTTGATGCTCGACGTGGCCGGGGCGATCCTAGCCTGCACCTCGCTGCTTTTCGTGCATATCCCTAACCCCGAACGGCACACCGAGAAGGTCAAGGACGTGCTGCACGAGATGCGCGAGGGCGTACGCCATATCCTGCGTAAGCGGGGGCTGGCATGGATATTCCTCTTCTCGGTCGTCGTGACTTTCTTCCTGATGCCCGTCAGCGTGCTGTTCCCGCTGATGACGCTCGACCATTTCGGCGGCGGGGCCTACCAGGTGAGCCTGATCGAGGCGATCTGGGGCGCGGGTGCGCTGCTGGGCGGGGCGATCATGGGGGCGAGGAAATGGAATGTGCGCAATGTGGTGCTGGTCAACCTGATGTATATCGCCCTGGGAATCATGTTCATCGCATCGGGGCTGCTGTCCCCGGGCGCATTCGTGTGGTTTGTCGCGCTGACCGCTTTCTCTGGGATCACGGGTGCGGTCTACAATTCGGCTTTCACGGCCATCGTGCAGACCAACGTAGACCCCGCGGTACTGGGTCGCGTCTTTTCGATCTTCTTCTCGCTCAGCATCCTGCCCTCGATGGCGGGGATCGTGGGCATCGGTTTCTTCGCCGACGGGCTGGGGCTGACCACCACGTTCATCCTATGCGGGACGGTAATCATGCTTACGGGCGTGGCGGCCTTCCTGACGCCCTCGGCCATGAAGATTAAATAGCACTCTCCGGAATATCGTTATCCGATCCCGCTCCGCCGTCAGGCGGGGCGGGATTTTTTCATAACAAGCTTCACGGCCCGAACCGATATCCGATCCTTGATTCGGTCTGCAGGATGGATGGACTGGCTGGATCTACCTCTATTTTTTTGCGCAGGCCGGCAATGAAAACCCGCAGGTTCTGGCTCTGGTCGGCATATGTGATGTTACCCCAGACTTCCCGGATAATCTGTTGATGGGTAAGCACACAGCCCCGGTTGCGTGCGAATAACGACAGTATGGCGTATTCGGTCGAGGTCAGGCGGATCGGTTGGCCGTCTTTGCAGACAATGCGGTTGGCCAGGTCGATGGTCAGTGCCCCGACATCGACTACCGGGCCGGATTCAACGTCGCTGTGTTTGCGGAGTGCAAGCCGGATGCGGGCCATCAGTTCGCGGATGCGGAACGGCTTGCACAGGTAATCGTTCGCTCCCCCGTCGAGCGCCGCGACGATTTCCTCTTCCGAATTGCGTACCGATAGGATAATGACCGGGCGCGTGTACCATCCGCGCAGTTGGCGCAACACTTCCTTGCCGTCCATTCCAGGCAGGCCGAGGTCGAGCAGGATAAAGGCCGGGTTATAGGATGCGGCCATGGCCAGGCCCTCTTCGCCGGTGGAAGCCTCTATCGTTTTATAACCCTGCGACTGCAGGGCGATGACAAGCAGGCGGCGGATGGCCGCTTCGTCATCAATAATAAGTGTCATCGCATCGCTCATGGCTCCAATGTATTTATGGGTTGGACGGAAAACCTGATGGTGAAACACGCTCCTCCATCGGGCCGGTTAGCGGCCTCGACCGTACCCCCCTGGGCCTCTACGAAGCCCTTGACGATAGACAATCCCAGCCCCAATCCACCGGGCCGGCTGTCTTTCTTACGCCAGAACTTGTCGAATACCTGCGGCAGGGAATCCGCGTCGAAACCGGGTCCGCAATCCGTTTCGCGCAGTTCGAGCCAATTGTCGGCGTATGAGGCCTCCAAAGCGATCACTGTCCCCTCAGGCGCATACTGGCAGGAGTTGTAGACCAGATTGTAAAGCACCTGTTCCGTCAGGCCTATATCGAGCCTGACGGCAGGGATTTGAGGTTGCACCCTGATCTGAAGGTCGAATCCGGCAAGTTCCTCGGAGAGGTTGTTGGCTACGGTTCCAAGCAGGTCGCCGATATCGCATGGGACGGGATTGGCGGCAATCCGTCCCGATTCCAGGCGCGACATATTGAGCAGGTTCTCGATCACTCTGTCCAGGCGTCCCGAGGCTTTCAGGATCGCGCTGCAAAGTTCCTTGCACATGGCGTCGTTGCACCCCCGGTTGGCGAGGATGTCCGTCGCGCCGATTATAGCCGCCAGGGGGCTTCTGAGTTCATGCGAGACGGAATTGAACAGCGTTTTGTAGAGTTTGTCCGACTCTTTGAGCAGGGCGGCCTTACGTGCCTCCTGTTGTGCCAGGTGGAATTCCAGCGTGCGTGCGATCTGGTCGAGCATGGCATCGCCGAACAGGGCCTTATCCGCGTCGGGGGCACTTTTCGGCTTTACCGCCGCCACTCCCAGGCGGAGCGTGGGGCCGTTGAGCGGATGGAACATATAATGGGAAGAGTTGAAGTGCGAGGTGAAGCTTCCCGCGGCACAGTTATGCGTAAATGCGAAACGGGCGCCCTCTATCTCTGCGTCGCTGAGGGTCAATTCCGCGGGGACGTACTGGAAGTTGGTCAATTCGCCGAGATTGTCACGGAAAATGAAGAAAATGTCCATGTCCGCCAGTTTGGCTATCTCCTGGCGGCTGGAGGTGACCACCTCTTCCAGGCTGGCTGCATTGCTTAGCTTGCGCGCCACCAGGAACAGGGCGTTGGCCTGGCGTCCCTGGCGTTCCGCCTGCCTGCGGTGCCCGCGGTACTTGGTCGCCAACGCTCCGTTGGCCAGGACGATAACGAAAAAACTCAGCAAAAACAACCGGTCCTCTCTCGAGAAGTCCATCTGCAGCGAATAATTGGGCAACACCAGCATGATCGTGAACACAAAGGCCGAGAGTATGGTAAAGAACAAAATGGCCCCCATTCTCATAGCGGCAATAGCAAAAAGCAGGACGACCAGGATGCCGAAAGCGACATACTGCGCCCCGTCGTGGCCGATCATCAAGGCGCAGAGCGCGCCCATGGCAAGGGCGGCCAGCACGATGACGGCAAAAAAGCGGACGCGGTCGCTTGCCGGGGAGAAATCGGGGCCGGGCTTACCGACCGGTTTTTCGACGGGCACATCCAGGTCGTTTACCGGAACGACCGTAATCTCGGCATCGGGGCACAATTTGGCCAGCCTGCGCAACCGGAGGGTGTCTGCCAGGGAGTGCCGCCATCCTTTCCTGCATCCGACCACAATCCTGACCGCATCTTCTTTTAATGCCGCTTCGGCGCACGCTTTCTCCGGGGTGATGCCCGGATGGTTGACGATATCCCCATCCAGGCGCCGGGCCAGTTCCAGGTCGTGGGTGAGTTGCCGGTTCCTCCGTGAGGACCGGGGGTCGCGGGTGTAAACCACGCTCCAGGGCGAGCTTTCGCCAGCCAGTTTCC
The DNA here is from genome assembly GCA_031549495.1 of Rikenellaceae bacterium. Lineage (GTDB taxonomy): Bacteria > Bacteroidota > Bacteroidia > Bacteroidales > Rikenellaceae > JAVBOW01. The sequence continues at coordinate 9,989 of JAVBPS010000019.1, forward strand.
GGGCGCACAGGATCACCTTACGGCAATCCATTCCGGGGACCAATAATGCGAGAATATGGCTGCCTTTTACAACCAAATCCCCCGCCAGATGCCATCCAGTCTGTTTTTGGCACCGAAAGGTAGCGTTTTCGGGTTCGGATATGGGTTTCTTTGTCTTCATATTTTGCTTATATCCTGCGTCTTGTCTGATTCAAAAATAGGATATTTTTTACAAGGGTATTCACTCCACACCCTCTTTTTTATGGAATCTTTATGCCACCCCGGCCCTTCTTTATAAAATCTTTATATCCACCCCCATACTTTTGCAGCGTGACCGTAACAGATGACATGGTTAAGGTCGATTTCAAGGGTCGGCCGCGCTCCTGAAACGCCAAGATCAATCCACGGATCACCCGTTCGCATGTACGGAAATTATAGGATCGAATAGAAGTATATTGAACAAAACGAAATATTACATTATGTATCGCATCCACTCCAAGCTGCCATTCATGGTCCTGCTCTCTTTCCTGCCGCTTTGTTCCGCCCCCGCACTGCATGGGCAGGAGTCTGCAGGTACAGCCGGGAACATCCGGGCAGAATTGGTCGCTCTTCAGGTGCTTCCTGAATTCCCTGCCGGCAAGCCGATGAAGCTGGCCGTAAAGACCAACCTGCTGTTCGGCGCGCTTGCACTGGCTCCGAACCTGGGTTTCGAAGTGGCCCTTGCGCCCCGCGCCACATTGGACCTGGGCGGCGGCGTCAACGCATGGAACCTCAACGGCAGCGATGCCGACAACCGCAAACTGGCCCACTGGCTCATACATGGCGAATACCGCCACTGGTTCTGCGAGCGTTTCAACGGCTCTTTTATCGGCGGACACGCCATGTTCGTCAATTACAACATTGCCGGCCGTGAAATGCCCATGTTCTTCGGCAAAGGTTCGAGAAACTACCGCTACGAAGGCTATATGGTAGGTGCGGGCATCTCCTACGGCTACCACCTTATGTTGGGCCGCAAATGGAATGCCGAATTCACCATCGGGGCGGGCTACGGTTATATGCGCTATGACCAATACGGCTGCAAACATTGCGACAGCAAGGTTTACGACGACAAACAACGCAACTATTTCGGCCCCACCAGCGCAGGGATCTCGCTGGTCTATCTTATCAAATAAACATCATATCAGGATGAACTCTTCTAAATTATTCAAACTTATGAAAACCACATACCTCATACTGCCGTTATTACTGCCGCACATGGATGTTTCTGCGGCCGAGAGGTACGAGGTGGCGATCCGGGACGTATCGGTTCGTAAATCGCACGACCGGGTGGTCGTGGACTTCGTGCTCGATCCAAGTGATTTTCCCCAGAATTACAGGCTTACCGTCGTTCCGATGTTGTACAACGATGCAAACCGCCGGGTGAAAGCGCTGCAAACGATTACGCTCGTAGGACGCAACAAGCACTTGTCGGATATCCGCGCAGGCAAAAATACGAACCGGTATCATATGATGACCCGGCACAAGAGCGGGCCTATCCACTATTCGGATTCGCTTCCTTATGAAGACTGGATGCAAACCGTATCCGTTTCGGTCTACCAGATCGGTGAAGATTGTTGTTGCCGGCATGAATCCCAGGGGGGCAATATAGCAGAGGACAGATTGCTCTATTTCAAACCGATGCCCGTATACTCACGCGATAAGCTTGACTACCAGCTTACGGAGCTGGAAAAATACGACCTCGAAAATATATTCCTGCTTCCGATCGAAGATTATCCCCGCCGCTACGAGATCCTGCTGTCCGACCGTCAGAACAGCACAGCCAAACTGATTTTCAAAACCGGTTCGGCTGTCATCGACCCCGATTATAAGGGTAATAACGATGTACTCGAAGATGTGGCGCACGCGCTGGAGCTTATCCGGCAAGACCCTAACGCCATTCTGGAGAAGATTGTCATCGCCGGTTATGCCTCGCCCGAAGGGTCGCTGGCAACAAATACCCGCCTGGCCGAAGCTCGTGCGCAAGCCGTCAAAAAATACCTGCTGGGCAGGATGAACGCACCGGACGATATATTCGAGCTTTATAACGGGCGCGAAGACTGGGACGGGTTGCGCGAAATGGTGGATAGCTCGGCCATGGCCGGACGCGAACAGGTGCTCTCCATCCTAGGCGCATATACCATGGAGCAACAGGTGCGCAAAGACAAACTCAAACAACTCGATCATGGAGCGCCCTATCGCTACATGCTCGAAAACTTTTACCCCGAATTGCGCAGCGGCGGATACATCCAGGTCTATTACCGGATCGACCGCCGGGCGACAATACCCGCGGCAGTAACGGACTATAAGGGACGCACCACATGGATCGACCCCGAATCGCCGGCCAACCTAAAGGTTGCAGCCATAAACGAAGCGACGGAACTGATGAACGAACAGCGGTTCGACGACGCCATACAATTACTTGAATATTATAGCGATGACCCCATAACATGGAACTCCCTGGGAGTATGCCTGATGATGGGAGGCTATTACGATCGGGCCGACAGTTATTTCAGGCGGGCCGCCGATAACGGCGACCGGAACGCCCCCGTGAATCTCGAACAAACCCGCCGGATAAGGCAGGTGGTGCAATAGACGACATTAATCTATAAAAAACCAACAGATCTATTTATTAACCATTAAATTTCTCAAATCATGAAAACTATTGTTAAATGTTCTTTGATTATCGCTGCATTGGGCGTATTGTCCGCATGCAACAAGGACGAGCGGCCCACTGGCGATAACGGCAAAACGGAAAGCATCCCTACTAAAATAACGCTTTCTGTGAATTTAAATGCCGGCACGCGCAGCCTGACCGGTGACGAAGAAAACGGCGAACCGGCCGAAAACGTGGTCAGCAGCCTGGAATTCTACGTATTCGACGGCCTGGGCAACCTCGACCCCGAGGTAGGCAGGGTGGGCGCCACCCCCGGTAACGGTTACATCAAGTTCACCGACGGCGCGCTCTCGAAACAGGTGATCGTGGGCTCCGGCAACCGCCGGTTCGTAGCCCTGGCAAACATCAACCTCGGCGATCTGGCCGCAGGTACGACTTTCACCGCCTTTCAGGCCAAACTCGCCGATATCCTTTTTATGGCCACCCCGGGCGGCGACGACCACAACTCGCGCACCATTCCGGACATAGGCTTCGGGATGTCGGGCAAACAAGACGCCACCATCGACCCTAACATTTCGACCAATTCGGTTTCCATCGGCCTGATGCGCCTGGTGAGCAAGATAAACGAGCCCACCTTCGCAAGCCCTATGGCGATCACCCTGAGCGACATACAACTCCAGGCCGTTTGGGGCACGGACACCGAGGTTACCAATGACCGGCTGACGTTCAACCCGCTGGGCTATGTGGTGATCAACGGCATCAGCAACTCAAACGTGCTGTTCACCGGCAACGCCGGCGGCGACGACACCAAGCCCAAGACGATTCCCTGGAACACCTGGTCGGACGCCGACAAAGAGTACCGCACATCCGAATTCGGCCCCACGGGCTTCTATACCAACAACTACTCGGGCTACACGGCAGCCCCCGACTGGTTCCTGAACTTCGGCACCCCCGGCCAGGACCGCGTCTACGTCTACGAAAACAAACCGGGTACTAAAACCAACCTCCAGGGACAGGACGGTTTCGACCCCTTCAACGTATACGCTTTCATCATCAAGGGCGAGTTGGTCGTGGACGGCGACAACACCCTGAACAAGACCCGCTACTGGAGGGTGGACCTGGTGCACAACGACAACTACCACATCATGCGTAACGCCTCTTACCACATCAACATTACCGGTATCGCCAGCCCCGGCCAGCCTACCCCCGAAGATGCGGAAGAAGGTCCCGAGATCATTCCCGACAACGAAACCTCTGTAATTATCGACCTGATCGTCAGGAAATGGCGCATCAATGAATACCAACAACAGATGTAGTCCCCGCTTTAACTCTCTATATATCCCCCGGGCGGGAGATACGCATGTTTCCCGCCCGGTTTTAACAACAACGACTTACACAAGACAACCGTGAAAAAAGCAATCATATACCTTGTGGCGTCGCTCGGCCTGGGGCTCTGCGGTTGTCTGCAGGAACGCGGCCTGGAAGATTGCCCCGGCGAGATGGCCCTGTCGTTTTACCTCGATGACGCCTACATACCCGGCACCTACGACGACAGAATCGCCAACGACGTGCGACTGTATATATTCAAGGACGATATATGCATCAACAGCATACTTGTTCCTTATTACAGAATCAGCCAAGGGCAACTGTACAGGATGACCAAGAGTAGGGAAATGGATGGAGATATCGACCTTGTGGCCTGGGCGGTTCCGGCCGGTCATTCCGCCGGCGCCATTCCCGTGTGGAATCATGGGGACGCACTCGGCCAGCAGTATCTCTACGAAGAGCGCGTGCCCAACTACGAGCAGTATTACGTTTCGGGGCCCGACGAGTTGTACCGTGGCAGGGTTGCCTTTGTCGAACCTTACACCCAGGCTTCGTCGCACGCTATCGGGATGATGTATGCCGCATGCCGGGTCGAGATCTATGTCACAGACCAGGGCGAGAGGCTCTACCCCGACCTTCCCCTGCTTCACACCCGCGTCAACGGGGTGATGTCGCGTATGGATATGAACTTGCGCGGAACGGGCGAGCCCGCCAGTGTGCTTAAGCGCCTGGAATGTCCGACCGACGACCGCATCCATTTCAATACGACCCGTTTCGGCGTGCTCCCTTCGAGCCCCGGCCAAACGGTCAGTGTGGATATACGCGACGGCGCCACAGATTTAGCAACGCTCACCGTGCCGAGTAACCTTTTGCCCAGGGGCGCCTGGGCCGGAGGCCTGATGATATTCGAATATGAGATGGGCGACACCTATTTCACGCTCGAAGTGAACGGTTGGAGGCAGAACGTTTACGACGTGGATGCCCTGTAACCGGACAGGCTGACGATAGATTATTTATTCAAAAGACAATGTTATGAAACTATTCATACCGCTTCTATGCACCCTGTGTCTTTTCGCCTCATGTAAAAAGGACAGGGAAACCGATAAAACGCCGCCGACAGAGGGCAAACAGGTCGAATTCCGTTTCAACGTCCCCGTCTCCTCCCGGGCCAAAGTGGTCGACAACGCCATAAACGAACTCGACGTGCTGGTCTTCCGGCGCCAGGCAGCCTATGCGGCCGACCCGCAGCGCTCGACCTTTCTCTACACACGCTACGCCTGGAGGGTTTCCGACGGGCGGTGGCGCACCAACCTCATGCCGGGCGAGGGCTTAGACCTCTATTTCGCGGTCAATTCCCATGCGCTTGTGCAGGGCCTCGCGCCCTCTGTCGTTGGCAGGGAATATAGGGATGTGGCCCCGATGCTGGTGCTTAGCACGCCTGGCCCAGATATCGGGACAGGGGGGCTTCCCATGTGGGGAGGCATCGCAGACAAAGCGATACTCGACATCCCGAACAACGACCTGGGCACGGTCGAATTGCTGCGTTCGGTAGCCTCTACCGACATCCGGATTACCGCTTCAGATTTCACCCTGCAGCAGGCCGTACTATGCTATGCCGCCGACCGCGGGCTGTTGCCTTTCGCCAGTCTCTCGTCACAAACGCCCAATGTGCCTGGCAATATGACCAGCGCCTCGACCGCCGACTGGACCTACACGCTCGGGGCGGGCGACGGCAATAAGGTCGAGGATATTTTCTACATGTACGAAAACGACGCGCCGTTCGCCGGCGGCAATCCGCAACGCCGTTCCACAAGATTAGTGCTCAAGGGCGTTTGGAACAATGCCGATGGCAGCGGAATGCCCACCTGGTACCCGATAGCGCTGCGCAGCGAAGACGCCGGCGGCGAAATGGTCAAAAGCCAGGTAGTGCGCAACAACAAATACATTGTCGTGATCACCAAAGTGAACGGGGACGGTTTCCCGTCGTTCGAAGAGGCTAAAGATGCCGAGGGTGTAAATATCGACTACGAAATCATAGACTGGAACCAAAATACCGACGGTGGGATCATTATCGACGGGGCGCAATATATCTGGATCGAGCACGATCGCAACGAAAGGCGCGACGACCGCACGGCCGTCGTCTACCGTGCCGCAGGTTCGGACGATCGCGTCGGCTTTACGACCAATATTCCCCTTACGGATTTCACCCTGTCGCTTAACGGCGGCGTTTATCCCGATCCGTCGGATAAGACGGCCGTTATGAATAGCCGGTTCAACGTGGAAATCAAGACCGAAAACGGAAAAAATTACTTCAATTTCACCGCCCTGGCGGCATATGGCACCAGCCTGAATCCATCGACGCTGACCGTCGTGGCGGGCCGGATACGCTTTACCCTGACCGTCATCCAGAAGGACAGCGATTCGCGCGACTGGAACGACGGGGGTAACTTCAACGGAGACTTCTAAGATAAAAAATATATAAAAAGCAAGATTATGAAAAAGCTACTCACAACAATAGCCTTAGTGGCAGGTTTGCTGCTCAGCTCGTGCCTCAGGCAGGAGTACGTCCCGGACGAAGGGAAAGTCCCGCCCAACACGCTGCGTTTATCGGTGGATGTAAAAGGCATCGGCACCGAGGTCGCGAGCCGTGCGTCGATAGCGCCCGAGCAGGGTGAAGACCAGGTCGATAACCTGATCCTGCTCTTTTTCCAGTCCGATCCCTACCAGGGCGGAACGTTCGTCGACTACGTGAAGATCGACGGCCCGATGCCGATGGACACCGATATCGACCTGAGCACCCATTCCCAACTGAGCATTTCAGGTGCGTACAATATCCTGGCCGTGGCCAACGCTTCACAGGACTACCTCGCAGAAAGCGTGGACGCCTGGTCGGCCGGTTGGCAGGGCAAGACCGAATACCAGGCTCTGGCCGAGGCCACCGCCTACACAGAGGCCGGGGGGGATATTCTCCCTACGTCCATCCTGATGAACGGGCGTGTGACAAAATCAGCCGAACAATATAAGCTCAACCTTACCCTGACCCGCAACATGGCGCGCTTCGACGTGCACAACAACCAGAAGGAGAGTTACGACCTGGTTTCGGTTTCGGTATGGAACGCCTATCCCACCTCTTCGATCTGGGGCGAAGGTTCGCCCGACTATTCGGGCAATGCCCCCCGCATCCGCCGTTTCTACGGCGTGGACAATAGCGACAATGTCGTGGACGGCCTGCTGGGGAACATCTCCGGGGGATTGTACGTGTTCGAAAACCGCGTGGCCGCGCCCAAAGCCAACGACCAGCAGACCACCTGCCTGATTATCGGGCTGAAGGAGCGCACGGGCGACCAGACCACCACCTATTACCGCGCCAATATCCATCCGGCCGAGAGCGCGCAGTCGCTCAAACGCAACAACGTCTACCGCCTGACCATACGCAATGTGAACGGAGTCGGCTCGGCGAGCGAAGAACTGGCCTACGCCGGACAGGGCAACAGCCTGGACTATGTGGTCAACTATTGGGACATGGACGACAACGGCCTTATCATCCAGGACGGCAACAGCATCATAGCCCTGCCGTCGAAAACCATCCGCCTGGGGCGCGACGGAGGTAAGGTGTCGCACTCTATCTATACCTATTCCAACCTGCCTTCCGCGCCTACGCTGGCCATAGGTAGCCAGACCTGGGAGCCTGCCGACGGCAGCATCTCAGCGTCGCTCACTGGCAACACGCTCAATGTACAGGCCACGCCGCTCGGGTTGGGTGAAACCGAACGCCGCGGGGTGGTGGTGCTCACCTATGCCGGGCTCGAAGCCACCGTGACGGTCATCCAGTCGGGAGCGACGGACACCTACCTGAAGGTGATCCTGCCCGACGGCGGCATCCCGGCCTTCGCTCCATTCCCCGGCATGTCCTCGGGCCTGGTGCGTGTGGAGGCATCCGGCGACTGGACGGCTAAACTCTACATGGAGGGATTCTCGTTCGACTCGAACGCCACACCCCTGATGACCATCAATAACAACAGCAGCGTGGTTATAGACAACAAGTTCCGCGTCTGGACCCATTCGGCCAACTCCACCTCGGAGGTGCGCGAAGCGTTCGTGGTGGTATCATTGGACAGCGATCCCGAAAATTACGCTTCGGTGATCCGCCTTTCGCAAAAGGCGAAGGGGGGGATCAGCCTCTCGCCCGAGCAGAGCCGCGTGACATTCAACGGTCAGGGCACCGGCCTGGCCGGCAACGTCACGAACAATACGGTTCAGACGTTCAACGTCTATCCGACCGACGGGGAGAATGTCGTAGACTGGACATTCAGGATGATGCAGGCAGGCGCTAACGACGATCGCGCGTTCTTTACGGCCACTCCGGTCAAGGATATGGATAATGTCAATGGCAATACGATCACACCAAAGGCCGTGGCTGCAAATACGTCCGAGCGCGCCTACTCGGCTATCATGCGCGTTTACCTGGCCTCTGACGAAAATACGTATGTCGACGTGCAATTGGTACAACAGTCGCAGTCGATCGACATCCGGCCGGGCTCCTTCCTGCCGATCGATGTGGCGGGCGGGCAGACCGGGCTGATCGACGTGGTTGCCGACGCGGGAGAATGGTCGGCGAGCATAGCCACAACCGGTACCGCAGGCACGCGTTCGCTGGTCAACCATAACGCATACCTGGTGGACGCCGGCGGAACGGCCATCGCACAGGATACGCCGCAAGCCCTGGCCAGGCAATTCCGTGTGGTCTTCCCGAAGGTGTATTATCCCAACCGCGATATCCCCGTTTCAGCCACGATCACACTCAATCTGGTGGGCACGTCAAAATACAAAACATTCACCGTGACGCAGAATACGCTCACCTCGAAGGGAGTCTACGCCTACGATATGACCACCGGATGGGGGTCGATCAGAAACAAGACAGGCGAATGGTTCAACTATTATGCGACCAACGTGAGGACCATTACCGGATTCAGCCTGGTCAGTTCGCCTACGGCAATACCCAACAACACGAGCTATGTACATGTGGTCAATCAGGATATGTCTTCCGGTTACGGCTGGTCGACGCTCAACACCTTCATGGCCAACGTGGACGGTATTACGGTGGCTGTGTTCGACGACGACGACTCGAACAGCCTGGCGGCCGTGCGCAACAACTTTAGCGCCGACTACACGTTCACCGGCAGGACCGGTAGGGACGGCAAAGCCAACGCAGCCGTGGCCGACACGAAAATTATGAAGTTCCTGACTACGAACGGGGCCGTGCCGATCCAGATCGCGTCGATATCCGAATTCCATCAGGGTGGCGCAAATCTGGCTGCAACGAAGATCCCCTCGACGGCAGTGCCCGTGATCGTGCAGAATAACAACGCCGGCAACGTGTACATGGCTATAGACCCGGTCAAGAAATTCATTTTCATCGGCGAACCGGAGATGTTCAACACCAGCACCAGTGGTAACCGCGACACCTTCTGCGACAACCTGTTCTACTATGTGGGCAACGCTGCCCGCTACGGCAGCCACTTCACCGACATGCTGCGCGATGACCTGGACGTACCCGCACCGTGGGACGACGCCTGGGGTGACAACAAAGGAGTTACGAAATAAGCTTCGGCAAAGGGGATTTGTTTGGCCGGAAATTTGCGTAGTTCATTCTGGTTGACAAGAACATAAAAACATAAATTATGAAAACAAAAATCCTATCGTTTTTCGCCCTGGCGCTGCTGCTGGCATCCTGCGGCGGCCCGAAGCTCACGCCCGAGCAGGCGCAAGACCTCGCCAAAGAAGCCTACGTTTACGCTTTCCCGGCGGTGGAACACAACAAAGTGATCTGGAAGATCCTGGACGACTACAAAGCGGCGCCCGACCAGTTCCACGCCAACACCCAGCTTTTCGACCCGTCCCATACTACGGTCGTGTCGCCCAACAACGACACCTACTACTGCTACGCGGTGCTCGACATCCGCAATGAGCCGGTGGTGATAACCATTCCGAAGATCGAAAAGCGTTATTTCAGCTTCCAGATTTGCGACATCTTCACCAACTGCCCCAACTACATCAGCACGCTGGCTACGGGCGACGGCCCCGGCAACTACATGATCGCCCGCTCGGACTGGAAAGGCGAAACCCCGGCAGGGATCGACAAAGTAATTACAGTGCCCGCCACGATCATCTTCACGCTCGCCCGCACGCAGGTGTTCGGGCCGCAGGATAAGCAGGCCGCCGTCATTGCGGAAAGCTACAAAGCTGTGCCGTTGAGCACGTTCGCAGGTACGACCGCCCCCGCAGGCGATACGTTCACCTGGCCGCACAAGCCGTTCGACAGCCGCACAGGTACGGTCGAGGAATTCTTCAAGGAGTTCAACTTGATGGTGCAGTACCAAATCCTGAACGACAGCGACAAGGCGATGATGAGCAAGTTCGCCGCCATCGGCCTGGCTCCGGGTAAGGAGTTTAGCCAGTCGGAGTTCAAGCCCGAAATATGGGCCGCCATCGAAACCGGGGCCAACGCCGGTAAGAAAGAGATCGAGGACAAAACCACCTCGATAGGCAAGAGCGTGAACGGCTGGGACTTCTCGCCGGTCAATGCCGGGAATTGGGGCACGGACTACTTGACCAACGCCGCCGCCGCATGGAAATATATCTACGTGAACACCGCCAAAGAGGCGATCTACCCCACGGCCAACGTGGACAGCGAAGGCAACAAGTTCAGCGGCGCGAACAAGTACACCATCACCTTTACCAAAGACGAAATCCCGCAGGTAAAATTCTTCTGGTCGCTGACGATGTATAACGACAAAGGCTTTTTCGTTGCCAACCCGATCAACCGCTACAACGTCAAGAGCATCGACCGTCTGACCTACGGTAAGGACGGCTCGCTGGAGCTTTACATCCAGAAGGACAGCCCCGGCAAGGCCAAGGAGAGCAACTGGCTGCCCACGCCCGACGAACAGTTCTACATGATCCTGCGGATGTACGGCCCCTCGGAGGCCGCACAGCAGGGTAAGACCATCATTCCGGCCGTCGTGAAAACGAAATAACCCCATGGCGGGCTGCACACGCGGCCCTGCCATTCCACCATGCAAGTGGGCCGCCTCCGCGCATCTGCGGGGGCGGTTTTTTGTATGCCCGGCAGCCGGAGAGGGCGGGGCGAATAATATTTATTATTTTTGTATTCATCCGACTAAACTCAAAACCGAGATCGAATGAAAAAAGCGACCTTATTCACCGCAGCCCTGGCACTGTTGTTGACCGCTTGCTGCACGAAACAACAGGAGCGCGTTTACACGCCCGAAAAAACCGAGCCTATGGAACTCACCGCATTTGAAACCATTAAATTGCAGGCCCCCGACACCCAATCGGGCGACGCACTGCTCACGACGCTTAAAAACCGGCACACCGACCGTGAATTTTCGCCGGCCAACCTCTCGCTCAAACACCTTTCCGAACTGCTTTGGGCGGCCAACGGCGTGAACCGCGAGGACGGCAAGCGTACCGTACCCTCGGCAATGGCCTTATATCCCCTTAACGTGTATGCTTTCCTGGCCAACGGTATTTATTATTACGATCCGGGCAAGCATGAATTGCAGCCGGTAGTCGAAGGCGACCACCGCGCCCTGGCCGGCATGCAGCCTTTCGTCGAGGTGGCTCCCCTTAACCTGGTGTTCATCGCCGATTTCGACAGGTATATGGGCGATAGGCCCATCCCGCAGGACAAATGGTTTCACATGGCTGCGCTGGACGCGGGCCATTGCACCCAGAGCGTCTACCTATACTGCGCCTCGGAAGGGCTGAAGGCGGTAGTGCGCGGCATGGCTCCCGAAGAAGAATTACTGAAATTGCTCAACCTGGAGGGTAACCACCGTTTCATCGTCGCGCAGACCATAGGTTATTAGGCCGGTGCACCGTGTAAATTCCGGGAAATAAACGGGAAAGCGGCAGTATGTAGAGTAGTATATTTCTCATTGTATATAACCTCATTGCGATCACAAAACTAACGATAAACGCATACGGTAGTCTGTCACGCAATGGTTTTGCGTGCCGCATCATCAAAAAAATGAAACGCCGTCAGGGTTTGGTATGCAGGCGCAAATCAATTTCCATGTAAACAGACGCTTCGGCCATCGCGCCCCGGATCACGATACACCGCTCTTTCGGCCCGGCCGTCGTGGGCAGGGTATCGGCAAGGGCGTGGATTTCCTGCAACGTACCGAGGGGCAATAGGGCGCAACCCAGGCAGTAATAGTTTTTCGAGTGCCCGTCGTTATGGCGGGCCAGCAGGTCTTTGAGAATATCTATACGGATGCCCTGTTCCCCGATAAACGGCCCGATGCCGCCGGCTTTGATCGCGTCGAGGTTGGGAGCCATCCGCCGGTGGGTGACGAAAGAATCATGGCCGTTCATTCCGGCGGATAACCGGCGACAAGGATACTCGGGACACTCGGAGCACACCTCGTACCCGTTCTTCACCGCGCAACAGCTATGCACCCCGCAGGCCGGATGCTTTTCGCGAAAACCTTCTCCCCCGCACCCCGGACACGCGGAATTTCCCCGGGCGTGGAACCTCGGGCAGAGGCCGCAATCTATCCCGCAGCACCCTATCGTTTCGTATGATTTCGTTTTGGCGGTCATACGGCAGGAGGGTATCGGATTCTGCTTAAAGATAATATTTTTCCCCGTCCCGTCCTAAAGATTTTGTATTATTTTTGCATTAGGTGTTGTCGAATCTTTAATACCTGCGAATATGGAAACTTGCTCTAATATCTTTTGCAACCTGCTCGGGCAGGTCAACTGGTTATGGTACGTGGTGGCTGTACTGGCCGTTTATGTGTTGGGCGCTTTGTGGTATTCGGTGCTTTTCCCAAAAGCCTGGGTGCGGATATTCAAGATCGAAATGCCCGATAAGCGCAACCCGGCCAATATGTTCCTGACCATGTTCGGGCAACTTGTGGCGAACGCCCTGATGGGCCTGGCGCTGTTTATGATCACCCCGCTATCGTTCTGGCTGGCCGTGCTGACCCTCATCGGTTTCACCGGATGGAACAAGGCCACGCTCAAATACAAATACGCCGACTGGGGTGAATACTTCCGCGCCGCCGGCATCGAGGCCGGTTATCTGTTCCTGGCGGGCACGATCTTTATTGTGTTCGCCCTTTTGTAATCTATGAATATCTCCAAACCCAAGACGGTCGATGAATACATCGCCGTAGCGTCGCCGGACGTAAAGGAGCACCTGAAACGGCTGCGGATCGCCATCCGGCAAGTGGCCGAGCAAGCCCAGGAAGGCATCAGCTACGAGATGCCCGTCTACAAGATGAACGGCGTGGTGGTCTACTTCGGCGGATTCACCCGGCACGTCAGCCTGTTCCCCGGCCCCGAGGCGATCACGGCCTTCAAGGATGAATTGACGGGCTACAAAACCTCCGGCGGGACGATCCAATTCCCGGTGAACAAGCCGATCCCGGTCATGCTGGTGAAGAAGATCGTCCGATACAAGCTCAAGAAAAACCTGGCGAAAAAGAAATAACGGCCCGGACAGCATAGAGATATGGAATACTCTTTCCGACCGGCGACGCATGACGACGCGCAAACGGTCAAACAGGTCGCCCGGCGGGTTATCACATCCAACTACACCCCTTTCCTGGGCGCGGAGGCCGTCCAGAGCTTTATCGAAAGCGGCCTGGCGGATAAAGAGATCGACGACGGCCTGGCCCGTTGTACGGTGATGATCGCCGACGGCGGGATCGTCGGCTTCTACATCACGGACGGCGACCTGCTGCACTTAATTATGGTGGATACCGTCCGCCAAAATCGGGGATTCGGTACCATGTTACTCACGCACACCGAAAGCGCTTTGTTCGATAAATACGACACGATCCGCCTGCAAACGTTCAAAGAGAACGCGCCTGCCGTGGGCTTCTACCTCAAAAACGGCTGGCAGATCACAGCCGGAACCCCGGTACCGGAAATGGATAAAACGATGCTTTCATTCGTAAAAACGAAAAATGGATAACGCCAAAGCATACCGGATGATCTTCGCTACCATCTATCCGCTATACATACAGAAAGCGGAAAAGAAAGGGCGCACCAAAGCCGAGGTCGATGCCGTGATCTTCTGGCTGACGGGTTACGATGAACGCTCTTTACAGGGACAGATCGACCGGAAGGCCGATTTCCAGACGTTCTTCGCCCAGGCTCCCCGCATGAATCCCGACGCATCGAAGATCACCGGGACTATCTGCGGCTACCGCGTGGAGGAAATCGAAGACCCCATCATGCGCAACATCCGCTACCTGGATAAGCTGGTCGATGAACTGGCGAAAGGCAAAGCGATGGATAAGATATTAAGAAAATAGTCTGCTTGCATCCGGGCGAAAACCGTTCCATCACGGCCCCCGAAGGGCTTTCTTCAACAGCCCCGGATATCGACGATATTGTAATTATTCATCTTTTACGCAACGGATTGGCATTGCGTTGATGTTCTGCGAGAGGGCGGACGTTCCGTTCAACGAACAGGTTGTGAGTGTGCCGTTCATGTAATTCACAGCGGGCGGTGTACCGTTCACACTGCGTGCTGTGGTCCAGTATTGCAAGCTGGAACCGGTGGCGGAGAGGGCTCCCTGCGAATAGGTGCGGCTTCCCTGGGCCGGAAAAAACAGCGATGCGAAATTTCCCGGGTTATAAAAAATACGACCTGCATAAGCTATGCCGGCGCCCGTGCCCACCGTGGTCCGGTCGGCATCCGTGGTTGCGCGGCGGTCGAACCAACCGTCGGCATAATATCCCCAAAGCGTGTATACACGGGGCTGTACGCCGAAATTGGATACCGGATCGAGCCACAGCGACTGGCGCAACTCCGACGTGGCGATCGGAACGTTGGTGACAAACACGTCGGATGAGGTGCTGCCGTCGCCCGGGCGGTGGTAGCCCGCCGGGCAACTTTCCCTCTGGGAACTGTCGTCCCAGTAACCGGCCGGTGCTACCGAGGTCCAGCTGGCCGCGTCGCCCGCGGGATACCACGCCGCGGTACCTCCCCATTGGAAATAGTAGCCCGCCTGGGTGGGATAGTCGGTAAAGCCATATCCCCGGGTGCCGCGGTCTACCCGTCCCGCGCCTTTCTGCGGGTCTGTAAGGTTGAAAGGAGTGAATCTGCGGGCCAGGGGGCGCGTGGCGGAAACCATTCCGCCGCTATTGATGGCGTCGGTGGGCCGCATCACATAATCGGGCGCCTCGCCCTGCCGTACGAAGATGTAAGCGTAGCGCGTGTAATTGGCATAGGCCACCACCACTACCCCGTAACGGGGCGTGGATTCGACGGACGGGAGAGTGCCCGTCAGGCCGATGCGCAACCGGATGTAGCTTCCTTGCGCGGCGACGAGGGTCCCCGACACCGAGGTTTTACACCCCTCGACGCGGTATTTGGCGTCGTTGGTCGGGAGGCTCATATCGGCGGGCGACTGGGTTGCGGCGTCGTAGGTAACCCCCGGATCCTGCGTAGGCGTATCGTCCAGGACGATGAAGTCGCCGCGGATCACTTTGGCCGTCCACTTTCCGTCGTTGCTGCCGCCGCCGCCCGAACCGTTGTAGTAGAGTTGCGAGACGAGGCGCTCGCCCGATTGATTCCACCGCCAGAACGCCCCCGCGTAAGGGAAATAACCGCTAACGATTGACGGTTGGTCGGACATGTTGGAAACCTGCTGGCCGATGAGGATTTTTGAGCGCCCGTTGCCGTTGGCGCGGGAGAGCCATACTTCCCCGCCGATACGCGCCACCCCGCCGGTTACGGCGATGTTGTCGGACAGGGCTATGCACATCAGGCCGGGAGTGGGCACAACAAGGCTTTCCGATCCCGGTGTATTTCCTGTGCGATCCAGGGTCAGCGAGAGCCATCCCTCCCCGCCGTTTCCTTGCGAGGCGACGGTGCCCGATACGACATCGGAAAAGATCGAAACGGGCGGCACTATCGCCGAGAGCGACGGTAACCGGGTCAGGGAAACATTCCGGGTGATATTACCTATGCGCACTACAACCGTGGCGATGGACGAGAAAGAGTTGTAGGCCGGAATGGTCAGGCGCACCTCGGTAGTGGCGATATCGCCGGGTGTGGCGGCAAGGTTTACCGCGGCGGGCGAGATTGTGAATGCCGGTCCCGAGGGCGATGTAAGGGTTATCGAATTCAGGGCGCCCGCGTCGGCAGCCGTTGCATTGGTCGAAACGGTAAAGGCCACCACGTTGGTGTATGCCGCATTGTCCAGGATGCGAAAATCGGAATTGCTCAGCCCGACGAAGTAGATGCCGTTGTCCGCGATCTCGGCCGATGTCTGGTCCGTGACGGCGATCGTGTAGCGGATGTTGGCCGGCGGGTTGTTTATGGCGTCGGAAAGCACGAGGTATCCCGCCCCGGCCGGTACGTCGGTGATCGTGAATTGGTAAGACTTGTTGCGCAGCACATCCGTCGGCCGCCCGGCGGCGTCTTTGAATGCAAGGCGGTAGTAATACAGCACGCCGTTCCAGCTCCCCCGGATGATGACGGACGGGTTTTCGTCGCCCCGCTCTTCGTACACATAGATCGGATTGGCCGCGGTCGTGCCCAGCGTTGCCGGGGCGATATCGGCGGTCGGATTGGTCGATGTCCCGAGGTATTCGGTCAGGTTGCCCGCGTTGTCGCGCAGGGCGGCGCCCTGGCGGTAGAAAACGCCGTTGCGGGGAGCGTTCACCATGCCCGCCGACAGGAGGGTGAAATTCGACACGCTCTGCGCGGTGACGCTTACGCGGGCCACGGCGCGGCCGAGGAATACTTTGGCGTCGGAAGTGCCGATGCTCGTGCTTTGCGTGATCGAAGGAACGTCACAGAGGGCCGTCATCGGCAGGTTCGTCCCCACGTAAGGTACCGTGGTCTGGCGCGGGACGGCGAGCCGGGCGGTGGCGAAACGGTCCGTCGCGTCGGCAAAGGCAGGGTACGCCCGGAAGAAAGCGTCGAGTTGCGCCTGGGCGAAAGCCACCTCGGCGGTTCCGTTGTAGAACGTGGCCGGTGCGTTGGCCACGATCAGCAGGCGGCACGGATTGGCGTTCGGGGTGAGGGCGACGTAGCTGCGCCCACCGATGACGGTGGCCTGCGCCGCTTCACGGAACTGCGCGCCGTCGCCCGTCCCCTCGAAAACGATGATCCAGGGGGTGAAGCCCACGCCGTTCTCGTCGGCCGAGCCGCTGCGCGTAACCGGTGCCTGGTAATCGCCCGCATCGGTGAACAGTTCGATGCGTACCAGGCCGTCGACAGCGTTCGGTAACGAGGGCTCCACAGGCTCTTTGACGCACGAAGCGAAAGCCAGGGCAAACCATAAGGAAATATATATTATCTTTTTCATTTTCGTAACCTAAATAATTATTCGTCAGCGACGCAGCGTATGGACTGCCCGATGGGCGAGTAACCGTCGCTGAGGTAATGAACCTCCATCATCGAAAGTTGTCCGAAATAGACGCTCAGGGATAGTCCTTTAGTCTGCGACGACACCGAAGAACTCCAGTACCACGACATGGGTTGGTAGTTCACCGACCCGTCGGCGTTCAGACCGTTGGCCATCGGCAAAAAGAGCGAGGCGAAAGAGAGCGGGTTGTAGGCCAGCGAGCCCATGAAAGCCAGGTCGGCGCCCGAACCCGCCTGATTGACGGTATAGAACGATCCCGACCATGAGTGGATCCTGTGCCGGTCGAAAAATCCGTCGGCATAGTACCCATATACGATGTTGTCCGTATTGGTATTGCCCGAATGCATTCCCGTATTCTGGGGCGGGTTGAGCCACAGCGATTGCCGGAGGGTGGAATTGACGATCACCTTCGCCGAAGGGGTTAAGTCCACGTAGGCCGACGTGCTGCCGTCGTCCGGGCGGTGGTATCCCTGTGGACAGGTTTCCCATTGGGGCGCGGCGGTCCAAAACCGGAACGGCTCGGCGACCGGTGCCGGGGTGACGGCTGTTTGCGGAGGATAGGCCGCCGTGCCGTTCCAAAGGAAGTTGTACCCGGCCTGCGAAGGGTATTGCGTGAAAGCATATCCGCGTGTGCCCCGGTCGACGCGGCCGGGATTCTTACCGGGGTCGGTCAGGTTGTACGGGCTGAAGCGGGCCGCCTTCGGGCGCGGCGAGGGTGTGCCCCACGTTTCACCGTCTTTGCCTGGATCCTGCGGGCGCATTACGTAATCGGCCGCTTCGCCCTGGCGGACGTAGAAGAATCTCGTTCCTCCGTCGCCCGTCAGGCGGATGCGGGCGTAACGCGGCGCAGAGGAGGCCGAGGCCAGCTTGCCGGTCAGACCCACGCGCAGGTAGAGCGCACCCGAGCCGCTGACCGTCTGTGAACCGTCCGTCACGAGGTAGTTCTCGGCATCGCCCGGGGCGTCGGTACCGACAGCCGGGTCGAGGCTTTTACTCGTGCTGAGCACCGCGAAGGGGGATTGCCCCTCGGGATATTCCACTGCGGCCGTCCACGCGCCGCCGAAGGCTTTCAGGTAGATGAGCCGCTCGCCGGTCTGATTCCAGCGGTGGAACGTGCCGCAGAAATGATGGAGCGCGGCGGGCTGGCGTTCGACGGCGTGCAACGTCAGTTCCCTGCGCAGACCGTTCGCATTGATATATATCCGGTAATCGGACTGCGGAATGTCGTAGGATTTGAGCAGGCAGATGTCCAGATAACCGGACGAGGTGGCCGTCGTGTAGTGGACGTTGGCGGGGGAGGAACCGGTCAGGCCCGGGAAAACGTCGTTCACGTTGAATGTGTTTGTTCCGCTCGTGCCGGTATAACCAGTGGCTTCGACAAAGACGCCCGGTTGGTTGGAATCAAAGTAAATCCGGGCCATACCCAGTTCCGACACGGTGGCCTGCAACTGCGAGAGTTTGAGCGTGCGCTGCCCGTACATCGTCCCGTCGACGGGGATGTCGTCCCAGGGCGAGGCTTCGATATTTACCACCATCGGATATTTTACCTGCGCGGTCACCTGGAGGTATTTGTTGCCGGGCAGGGTGTAGTCGCCTCCTGTCTCGTCGACGGCGAAGGTACAGCCGGGTTGCCCACCGGCGAGCAACACGTTGAACTGCGCCACGCGGGCCTGCTCACCGGCAGGGGTGAACAAGTTGGCGGGCAGGATGATCCGCTTGAGCTGGAAAGCCCACACCGCACCGTCGGCCGAAGCCGGGGTAAAGGCATCGGCAGCATAAGCGCGCGTGGTGGTATGCGCACCCGTATAGGCGCCCAGCACGGGCACCCCGTCGGGCAGGTTTGAGAAAACGGCGCCGTTGAAGTCGGAAGCCGCGCCGTTTGCCGACCAGAGCAGGATATCCATGCGCACGGCCAGCCGTACGGGACGGATGTCCCAGGGCTTGTGCACCTGACCGCCGATGCTCACCCCGGCCGTACCGGCCAGCACGGTCACATTGTCCACGCGCAACACCATCGGGATATCGGCCGCGTCGTTTATCGCCTCGGAGGGGATGTCTGCCGCCGCCAATGCGCCCAAGTTAAGTATATTGTCAAATTTCGCGTGCATCGAGGCGGGCTCGTTGGCCAGAAAGACGAAATCGTAGTCCCCGGCCGCCATGTGGTGGGTCAGCTGTTGCGCCAGATCGGCCGCAGGATAGTAGACGTTGCTGCGCACGGCGCCGCTGCCCCGGGCGAAAGCCATCACCCGCAGGCCTGAAATGCGGTCGTCGGGCGAGGCGTCGTTCAGCACTGACCTGACCCCGAAGGAGGCCATGCCCTGCGCGGTCGCCGCATCCGCGGCAAGCTCTTCCTGTTTCTGGCAGGAGCCGAGCAGCAGCAGGGCAAGCGACATAAGTAATATATGGATCGTTTTCATAACGTTACCTGTAAATTTTTTCCCAGTCGACCACTTCCGTCCAGACCGAGTAGCGCAGGCTGACTTCCACCCCGGTCCTCAAGTCGATCAGCACGTTGAGCGTTTGGTCGGCCACGGCCGTAAAAGGGTTTCCCTCGCTGTCCGCCGAAGCGGTGAAGATTTCCGTTCCCGCATGGCACAGGCGCACCATGAGGGCTTGCCCTTGCGACGGGAAAAGGTTGAACTGCGGGGCGGAAAAGTTACCCGAAGGCAGGAACGAAGCCGGGGGCGCATAGGACGCGGGGCCGCCCGAATAATTCCCGTCAAAGTCGATTCGCGACGGGGTGGTCCCCACGCTCACGGAATAATCGTCGTCGCCGAATCCCGTGTATCCTTTCAACCCGATCACCGTGACGGTCATGCGGGCGTCCATCCGGTAGGCGTAAATAACGCCCTCTTCCGTCCCGCCGCTGTTGGCGGCCGAGGCCTGTCCGAAGAACAGGTCGGACGGCGGGGTGTAAAAACCCGCGGGTCCCGAGGCTATGAGAGAGAGATAGCCCCGGTCGGCAGGTTCGCCCAAGGCGGATGGGACGACCTGCACGCCCGCGGTGTTGCACCAGCCCACGAAAGTCAACTCCCCGGCGTGCGGGTGATCGAACACCTCGCGCCGCCCGGCCACGGTGGCCCGGGTTTCGAGCAGGCGCCCGTCGCCGCCGAATGCGTAGATCACCGCCTGCGTGATCTCCGCCTGCTGGTCCGCGATCCCGGCCAGCAGCGTGACGGCCGTTCCCTCGCGGCAATCGGTCATATCCTCTTTCACGCACGAGGCGAGCGACAGGGCGAGCAGCAGGACGAGTGAGGTATGTACGATGGTTTTCATGGCTTTTTTAGTTCCCCGGCAGGGTATCACCCCCGCCGGGAATAGTGTTTCGTTAGCGTATAACTTTTTCGTTGATCTCCACATCCCACAGGGCGGGCCGGATGGTGATGTCGACCAGAGCGTCCACGATCTCCTCGGTCGGGTCGTCCGTACCGCCGCCGCCCGCATTGGCGTTACCGTTCAGGGTGATGGTGACCAGGTACTTCTTGCCCGATTCGATCCCCGAGAAGAGCCCGTCCTGACCGCCGAAAACGGCCGAGAAGAACTGGTTGGGGGCGCTGAGCGTCGTGGCTGCCGCGTCGGCCGAGTAGCGGCCGTAGACGGTCACGTAGGTCAGGTTGTCGGTAATGCCCGGGAAGACGTAGAAACCTTCGGTGGCCTGCATGACGGCCTGCTGCCCGGCCGTCATCGGGAAGCCGGTGGTGTAGTTATACAGCGATTTGGTCATGTAGTCGCCTGCCGCGGGTTTGTCGGCGTAGTGGAGCGGATCGAGCGCCAGGCCGTTGTAGTAGAACGCAGCTCCGGCGGGAAGGTCCGAGCGCAGGGGCTTGTAGCCTTCGTAGTCGGTCACAAAGCCCGTCCACGCGCCGCCGTTCACCACTGCGATGCCGTCAAGCGACAGGTGGCCCTGGTCGTAGTTCTCCATATTATTATTCACCGTGACGTAGATCTTGGCCGGCAGGTAGCCCAGTTGCACCGTGGCGGTTTTGACCGCCACGTCGCCGACGGGGGTTCCGGGGGTCAGCGAGGAGGTGGCGCCGCCCATCCAGACGTTCTTCGAGATACAGTTGCTGGCGGCGTTCGGGTTGCCGTCCAGGGCCGAGGCCACCCGCAGCAGTTGCGTGAGGTTGGCTACTCCGGCGAAAGGCCCGGTCGCGTATGGACCGGTATTGCAGATGATGTGAACGCCCGTGGCGCGCGTGGTGGCGGTGATCGAGGCCAGGTTCAGGGTGGGATTGGCCACGTAGACCGGGGCCACGTCGAACGTGCCGTCGTTGCGGGTCAGAAAGACGACCAGGTCGTTGATCACGGCGTCCTCGTCCGTGGAGCTGGTGCTCGGGGCGGAACGGGAGATGGTTTTGCTCAGCGTCAGTTTGAGCGACATGGGCTGCCCGGGAGCGTTCAGGTCTTCGGGCGTAACGCCGGTTTCTTTCGAGCAGGATGCGAGCACGGCTGCCGATGCGAGAAGTGCTGCGAGGAATTGTTTTGTTTTCATGGTTTTGATAAATGAATTGGTTGGTTTTGAATTTTGTTTGTTGGTTTCTGTCTTTTGTTTTTTGTTTGAAAATCTGAATTGCATGGTTTATTTGTTTTCGTAGTAGACCTTTATGTAGACCGCGCTTCGTAGCGAGGGGAAATAGTTTTGAGCCATATAGCGGTAAGGATCCCCGCCCTGCAGCCTCATCAGCGCGCCCAGGCGCCCGACCTGGCGAGCTGCATTCCACACGGGCATAGTGTCGATGATGCGGAGTGCTTCCGCGCGCCAGGGTTGGTCGGATGCGGCGACCAGAGCGCGCAGCCCTTCCCAGTCCGCGCCATGCCCGGCGGCCTCGATCGTTTCGGCGGACACGCCCGTCTCGCGCGTTATGTAGCTGCACAGGGTGGCCGCCCTTTCGCTGGCGAGGCGTTCGTTGAAAGCCGGCGACCCTTCGGGCGAGGCGTAACCCGCCACGGTGATGCGCGCCACGCGGCAGTCGGCCGAGCGTTCGATTTCGCGCACCGCCTCCGCGAGTTGGTCGAGGATCGCGCCGTTGCCCATGTACTGGCGGTCGACGTTCGACGACTGCGCAACGCGGAAATAAACGGGCAGCGAGGTTTCGCGTGACGGGTTTTCCCCGTATTGCGATATGGGGGCGATGAACGGGTAGCGTGCGGCCAGCTCCTGTCCGGTGGAGTGTGCGGGTTCGGGCAGCGGGTCGATCTGTTGTTGTACGGCGGCCGGTATCTCACCGATCATCGCATTGTCTTCAGTGGAGTATACGGCTACCCGCACGAGTGCAGTGATGGGCAACGACCGCTCGCTGCAACAGGCGGCCACGGTAGCAGCCAATTCCAACTCTGAATCTTCCATCCACGCTTCGCGGGTAAGGGTGGCTGCATAATCCACGCCCTGCCCCGGATGCAGGCGCACAGCGCCGGGATAGAGGTCAGTTTGGTTCCAAAGCGCGCGGCGGCGCTCCGAAACGGCAGCCCTGCGGCCCTGCACCACCACCCGGGTCAGTTCTGCCCACTGCACACCGTGGCGCAGCACGGGGGTCAGGACAAAGGTCTGGTCGCCTTTTACCGCCTTGCGGGGTGCGTCGATACGGCAGGTAACCTGTACCTGATCGCCTTCGGCCCGAACCGAGACGTCCGTCACGTTTACCGGCAGTTGCTGGGCACCGGCCTGCGCAGTGGCAGTCACGAACATAATAATGTATAACATATACTTTTTCATGGCTATTTTATCATGAAGATGAGGGTGATCCCGGCCTTGGTCGGCCCGAAATAGGTTTTGTTGTAGGTGCCCGCGTAGCGTCCGCACTTGGGGCAATCATATTTGTAGTAGCGCATCTGCGCGACGCCCGCGCCGAGTTCGAACTCCACCCCGAAGCGGGCGCTCCACATCCAGTGGTAGCCGTAGGAAACGCCGCCCCCGTAGGCATGACCTTCGTAACGGTACTGCCGCTCGAAGAGCAGCGGCACATCATACCCGCCTACGTTGTAGTGCGCGAACAGTGCGTGCGCCCCGAAGAAGTGTCCGTTGAAGCGCTCGCAAAGCCAGTAGCGCAACTCCGGCTCGACGAGCAGGTGCACCAGCTTGCGGTTGTCGTCCGCCGAGCCGTGCAGGTTCCAGGGGTTGTACCCCACGGAGAGGTCGAGCGTGGTGCGGCGCCCGAGGCCGACCTCGGCCCCCAGGTTCGGGGTGAGCGTGCCCGCCCCGTAGAGCAGGTTGGTCTTAACGGCCACCGTCCCCTGTCCGTGAACTGTACCGCAAAGGCCCGCGAGGGCAGCGATCATGAATATTGTTTTCTTTACCATAAGTGTGTTTCGTCGTTTTGAAAAGCGAGTGAAATGGTTTGCATAAGAAACGCCGGCCGCGGGGCCGTATTATTGTGGCGTTTTTCCTGGTTTTGCCCTTGTGAACCGCATCCCCGGGTTACAATCTCATGCGGGTTGTGAGGTGTAACGATCATATAATTAATGTATTCGGCCATCTTCATTTCAGGGCGCAAATGTATTGCACGATCGCTTTCGGCGGATATGCCGGTGTGCGAATCCGTAGTGTTTGGGATTTCAGGAGTATGATTAATCCGGCCCCGCCCCGGTACCTTTGCGGCCGGTTATAATATTCGGCTGACACTTAGCGTTTATATGCCGGAAATTATAGAAAATTAAAATAGCATAAGATTTGA
Organism: Rikenellaceae bacterium; assembly: GCA_031549495.1. Taxonomy (GTDB): domain Bacteria; phylum Bacteroidota; class Bacteroidia; order Bacteroidales; family Rikenellaceae; genus JAVBOW01. Next base: position 34,039 of record JAVBPS010000019.1, read on the forward strand.
TTATGGATGCCTGCAAGAACTGCGATTTCATGGACGAGCATTTCGCCTGTCCCAACTTTAAGAAAGGGGGCGAAGCCTCTTTCATGGTCAACGATCTACCCGCGGGTGCGGTCCACGAGTATATAGCCGTCACCACCACCGTCATCGCCTACATCGTCGAGGGCGGGATCGAGGCGACCTACAACAATAATTTCAAAAAGAGGTTGTCGGCCGGTGAGTTGCTGCTCTTCCCCGCAGGCATATCGGTCAGCATCAAAGTGCTCGAAGACACAAAGAGCATCCGCTGTTTTTTCGACGTGCAACCCATGCTGTGCGACTATTTCCGCATCGACACCCTCGAACCGCTGGCCCGCCAGCACGGCAACGACGCCTTCCTGCTGACGGCCAACAACCCCATCCGGCTCTACTTCTCCCAGGTGGAGAGTTACATCGAGAAGGGACTGTTGTGCTCCTGTCTGGGACGCTACAAGCACCAGGAATTGCTGCACCTGCTCCGCGCCTTTTACACCCGTAAGGAACTGGCCTGCTTCTTCTCGCCCATCATCAACAAGGACATCTTCTTCATGGACGCCGTGCGCCGTGCCTACCCCGGATGCCACACCGTGGCCGACCTGGCCCGCAAGGTGAACTATTCGGTGTCGGGCTTCAATAAACGTTTCGAGCGCTGCTTCGGGATGACCGCCCATGCGTGGATGCAGCAGCAGCTTTCCGAGCAGATATTGACCGACCTGCGCGAAAACCGGATATCGAATAAGGAGATCGTCTACCGCTACGACTTCTCCTCCGAAGCGCGTTTCTATGAATTTTGCAAACGCAACTGGGGCCTCACCCCCAGCCAGATCCGAAAAGGCGCCGAAATTAAAGCCGAAAGGCAATCCGCGTAACCGGCACTCCTGACGAACGAAGGCCCGTGTGCATGCACACGGGCCTTCGCTTTTTATCGATCGGCGTATGGATTAGGGCAAAATGCGTACCGCCCGGGGCCTATCCGCGCCATACTTTTGCGGCGTATTCACATCACTGAAAACGTTAAAGATGTCCGCAAAGAAAATGATTAAAAATATCGTACTGCCTTTCCGTAAATTAAACTGGCCATTTATTCTCTTTTGGACCGGGTACACCACGCTGTACATTTATCTGATTTCGTTACTGATCCGGCATTTATAGGCGACCTGATCCGGCTTACGCCTTCTGTATCCTATCCCTGACGGCGTTCCATTCGCGCGTCCCCGAAAGGCAACTGTCGTCAAACGAGTCGTAAAGCTCCCGGAACAGCGACATGGGGATGGATAACGTTAGTTCGCCCGGTTTGAACAAAGGTCGTACAGAAGGGTCGAGGCCGCCTAAGAAAGCCCGTTTGCCGCCCATGCGGTTTTCGTGCGCCGTCCCGGTGACGATTCCGCTGCATCCCGAGTTGAACCGTGTGATGATGGCGTCGTCGCCGTAATGGTCGAGGAATATCCACGACGTAAGCCCCGCAAGGACGTCGCCGTCGGCGATAAAGAAAAGTCCTTCGAGCGCATCAGGGTCGGTAACTTTGTCAATCCGTGCGAAATTCAGGTAGGGCTTGTCAATCCTTTCGACGGGGAAATCACGGTGGTAGGCAAAATAATCTTCCGGGGTGCGGATAAACTTTTCATAGGTGATGAACTCGGCGCTACGTCGATCCAGGTCTTCCCAGCCCCACATCACTTTCGCCCCGCCGCAAATGGCGTCATCGCCGCAGAACGTAACGATCTCACCCTGGCGCATATCCGTCAGGTATTTGAAGATGCAGGCGGTGAATTGCTTGCCGGCGGGGGCCGCCCGTTCATCCGAATACCAGAATGCGATGGGCAGCTCTGCGTTTTCGGAAAAGGCTTTCCGGTACTTGTCGATAAATAGATTCAGATCCATAGCCATACTTTTTAGGTATTGATAAAGGTACGGCGGGATAGACGTTTTTTTGTTTTCCTATTCTTCGCAAATCATTTCATTTTAGGAATAGATGATTATTTTTGCATATATGTAACGGTATTTTTTATCCTTAATCAGAAATAAAGGCATGAAAACTACGTTCCGGTTCGGCGTTACGGATTTGTCTGAATACGAAGAGCGTCCCCACCGCGTCGAGGGCGGACTTGTGCTTTTTTGCACCCGTGGACACGGAGTTATTTCGACCGGGATACAACGGTACGATATAGCGACGAACGCCACGGCGGTATTTCTTTCGGGAATGACCTTTTACCTCGAATCGGCCTCGGAGGATTTTCAGGTGAGCATGTTTGCCTTTTCAGAAGAGTTGCACGACGAGGTGATCCTGAAACTGCCGCCCGCCTTCACGCAGTTCGTCGGCGGGAATGGTCCGGTGAGGGTGCATCCGGAAGGTTCTCCGTCGCTGGAGGGCGTTCGCGTTTTCATGGCAATGGCCAAAGTGGTCGATCAGGAGCGTGAAAGCGCTTTCGTTCACATCCTTCAAAAGAATCTGATCGAAAGTTTCGCTAACTATATCCTGGGGCACGTCCACACTTTCCTGCCGTCGCACCCGTCGAAGGGTGACCGCATCCAGCGGTTGTTCCACCGGTTCATCTCTTTGGTCTACACCGATTGCCGCCGGCACCGCGACACGAGGCACTATGCCGACCGGTTGTGCATCACCCCCCGCTACCTTTATGACATCACGATGGCCTGCGGCGGCCAAAGCCCGAAGCAACTGATCGACAAACAGCTCACTCTGGAGATCAAGGTGCTGCTCGGCTCGACGGACATGACCGTCACGCAGATCGCGCACACGCTGTCCCTGCCGGATCAATCTTACCTGTGCCGCTACTTCAAGCGGCAGGCCGGAATGTCGCCCACCGCCTACCGGAAAATGCAGAAACCCGGGTGAATTGGAAGACAATCGGTATTCATAAAATATCTTTCATTGCTTATCTATCGTCCGGCCCAGGAACAACCCCGTTACGGACGCGGCCCCGAGTTGCTCCATCTTGCGCTTGGTCTGGATGAAACTCTGGCCCGTGGTCAGGATGTCGTCGACGAGGAACACATTTTTGCCCTCGATTAGCTCCTTGTTGAACGACAATCCGGCCAGTTTATCCTGCCCGAAAGTGCCTTTCATCTGCTCACGGTCGTCTTTGACCCACACAGCCCGGTAACCGTCCTCGAAAAGGAGCGGCTTCGACAGCCGGGAGATAAACTTGGCAAACCGGGCCTTGTGCCGCTCCTGCGTGGATGCAGCGATGGGGATGAGCACCGCATCCCCGGAATCATCCCAAAACTGTTCCCGCATGATCGCCAGCATGAACAGGTGGACGACCAGATCGACGTTCACCCCGTTCTTAAACTGAAAAACCAGGTTGGATACCTTGCTTTGTTCGTGTTTCAGTTTCATGCCACGGGACACCGGATAGTAGTCGTGAATGTAATAGCAGGGCGCTCCGTCCAGGTACACCGGCTTTTTGAACTGGTTGTCGTAGGGGAAGAATTTGAAGAAAAAATCCTTCGTGAAAGTGAAATTGAGAATATCCCGCCACGTTTTAAGGGTCGCTTTATCCGGGCATTGATACGCCACGCTCCCATCGTCGAAGTCCTGGCTGACAAGCCCGAAGCCTATATGCAGTTGGCTGTTATACCTTGTTTCGACTATATGGTGCCAGCCCATAGCGTCGCCAAAACCTTTGGCGTCGCAATCCGCGTCGCGCAGGTAGTAGTAATGGTTGTTCTGGCCCAGGATAAGCAGGTATTCGCCCGGCATGAATATATTTAGGCCCAGGCAGGTGTCGTACAGCGTTACTTTGGCCTCGGTCGAGGTCGCTTTTATGTTGTTGTAATCTGATTCGTATTCCATAAGGCGGATTATTTGGCTCAAAATCAAGAAATTGTCTTTAATTTTTCGGTTTTCGTCTGACAGTATGTTTCACTTTAAGAACGGAAAGGTTGAGTTCGAGTGTCGTTTCCGTGTCAGTCGTCTGAAAATCATCGCTTAGTATCTCTGAAATCAGCTCTCCGCTTCTCTGCATCATGGACTTTTGCTCTTGCTAGTCCATCGGTTCCGACAGCATGGCGATAGTGCGGGATAACTCCCGCACTTTGGCAAAGGTTTCCACAATAGCGATGGTCGTTTCGGTGGCGGCGGGCGATCTCAATATCGTTGCCAACATATATAGCCCTTTTTCAGTAAACGCTTTTGGCAACACAGGCGAGAATTTGAGGCCGGATAGGTGGTCGAAATTTTTGACCACCTCTGCTTTATCGGCCTGTGAGAGGGAAATGATATACCCTTCCGGGAATTTTTCAGGATTATTCCTTACCGCCTGATTAATGTGCTTTGTTTCCACTCCATATAATTCAGCTATGTCGCTGTCGAGGATTACCTGACGATCTCGGATCGTGATGATCTTGCTTTCAATCATTTTCAGTTCCATGATTTTGCCTTATTGCGGTTAATTAGACAATGATTCTAAACGGTGCCGAGAGCCTTCTCCACATTTTCCATGTCGCGCATAATCGAACTATCGAGGACTTTAGCATAGTGTGCGGTCATCCTGGTGCTTGAGTGGCCGAGCATCTTGGCCACATTAGACAGCGAAACGTTATTAGCCAGTGCGATCACGCTCGCAAATGTATGCCGTGCGGTGTGGGTGGTCAGGTTTTTCTTTATCCCGCAGAAATCAGCTATCTCCTTGAGGTAACTATTCATCTTCTGGTTGCACATAACGGGCAGTAGCACTCCCTTGTCTAAACAATGCGGATCGTTGGCGTATTTGTCGAGTATCTGCCTGGCGACGTTCAGCAAGGGAATGTTGCACATATTGTTGGTTTTTTCGCGGGTTTTGCGAATCCACCATTTCCCGTTTTTATCCTTTATAATATGTTCTTCGCGTAAGTTATACACGTCAATGAACGCCAGACCGGTATAGCAACAAAAGCAAAATACATCCCGCACGATTTCAAGGCGTTTGATATGGAATTTCTTGCCCATAATGATATCTATTTCCTCTTTCATAAGGAATTCTTTATTCACGGCGACTTCATGGAATTTGATGCCCGCGAAAGGATTGCGGATAATATACTCGTTAGCGATGGCAAGATGAATGATCTTCTTAAAACATTTCATATAGCGGATCACCGTGTTCTGCTGGCAACGTTTGGTAGTTTTCATAAAGAACTCAAACCCGCGAACAAACTCTCCGTTTATCTCTCGCAGCATTAAATCGTCCTGCTTATGCTTTTCACGTATGTATTCTTCAAGATAACGGGCGCAGCACTCATAACGCCTCACGGTTATATCGGCGAAGTCAATCCCGATCAGTTGGCGGCATTTTTCATTGTGTTCCTTGAAATACCCGACAAGAGTTATGCGGTCGTTTTCATCCAAACCGAAAAACTTGTTTTTGAGTATCCTGGCAGTTATTAACTTCCCCTCCTGCTCCAGTTGAGTGTATAGTACCGTCAGCCTGGGTTTAGCGTCTTTGATGTAATCGTTCAACTTGTTGGAGTTGACATCTCTACCGCGCGAATACTCTTTTGCCTGATCCCATAAATCCGGGTTGATGCTGAACTTAGTGCGTACTTCCTCTCGCACACCGTTTACAGTAATTCTCAGACTCACCGGCGCTTCGCCGTTTTTAAGCAGCAAGTTCCTCTTAATGAAGAATGTTGCCTGGAATGAAGTTCTTTTCATTTCACCTTAATTTTATTTGGTTCAAAATTAAGGAATAAGCCCCACATCACTACTACGCAAAAAACTGAAAAACAGCGAAATAGAACCTTAATCGAGATTTTTTGTAATATCGAGAAAAACAATCTCGATTACATCACAGCCAATCCCCGAAATCTGCTGTTTTTTGCGCTTTCCAGGAAATGAAAAATCCCTGAAAGTGCGTGACTTTCAGGGATTTTCCTCTTTTTGCTTTTTCTTCCAGTGGTGCCACCAACTATACAGGTTATGGCCGACATCTTCCGTATAACAATTTCACCAAAAGATTTTGCAATAAATTTATGCAAGGGGCAAATCTGGGCCACAGTACGCTTTCACCTCGATTTTGCAGTCAAAAACAATCCGAATTCGGATCTTTTAATTTGGTTTTGCAAACTAAAATTTGTAAATATGTATCAATCCGACATCTTCCGGTAACCCCCGCTTTGTTTTACCTATGTGTTACCGGGTTTTTCACTAACAAATATTATTAACTAATGGACTACACAACGAAGTTAGTTCTCCGTTTGGACAAATTGTCCAAGAGAACAAATGAAGCACCAATCTGTTTTCGAGTTACAGTAGGGCGGGCACACACGTACAAAGAACTTGTAAAGATTCCGCCACTGAATTGGGATGACCAAAAGCACCGGATAAAAAATGCTCATCCTCAAGCCTCTGAATTAAACTTGTTACTCGACAAGAAGGTTTCGCATTATAAATCGCTACTTGCCAAAAATGCGACTATAATGGAAATGACCATACACGAAGCAAGAGCAATTCTACACCAACGCTCCTCCCTCGATGTTTTGGAGTTTGGAGAGAACTATGTAATCGAATTACATCACCACGGCAACTATGCAACCTACAAAAAATTCAAATCGGTACTTGGCAAGTTATCCCAATATGTAGGCACCGCATCACTCCCTTTACAAAAAATCACACCGGCGTTTATTGTTGGCTACGAAAAACATTTACTTTACGAGTTAAAAAACAATCGCAATACCACTACCGTAAACATGAAAGCTCTTAAAAAATTAGTGGGAGATATGTATATTAAATATGGTTTGGATGAGAGTAAAAACCCTTTCCGAGGTATGACTTTCGCCAGAGAACAGACTAAACGCATTTTTCTGGAACTGGAAGAAATCAATAAGATTAGGGAGTGTAAACTAACGCCGCTAAATCCATTGAATGACATTCGCGATATTTTTATGATGGAGTGCTTTACTGGGTGCCGTATATCAGATATTCTCACCTTGAAATGGAAACACTACACGGGCAAAGAACTCGATATTCGTATGCGTAAAACGGGGAAAAAGATTACGATATTCCTTTGTGATGAAGCTAAAGCATTAATCCGACGACGGGCAGTTATTGCTAAACAATGCAAAAAGTATAACCCGGAAGAGTATGTTTTCGACTATCTGGGAGTGGATGTGGAGCAAGTCTCAAAACAAGATGCGCTCAATGCAATAAGTTGTGCGACCACGAAAGTGAATAAAGGACTCAAGAAGCTTGCTACTTATGCAAAATTGGATAAAGAAAAACGAATGTGTTTATCTACTCATGTCGGACGCCACTCTCACGTCACGTTACTATTAACAGAGGGAGCTGATTTATACGCCGTAAGTCAATTAGTCGGGCACAGAGACACGCGCACTACGCAAATTTATGCTAATCTTGTAGACAAGAAACGACAGCAAACGATTAACCTATTGAATAAGGTGTTATGAAAAAGATAGATTTATATGATCAAATGGGTAACTCCATAAAGTTACTGACGGTCGCAGAGGTCATGCGTATTTTACGCGTGAGCCGCCGCACCCTATATGAATACAACGACATAGGAATACTGCCGTGTTTCAAATTTACTGCAAGAACAATTATGTATAGGCAGGAGGATGTAGAAAATTTTTTATTGGTCAGTCATCGGAGTTTTTATGTGATGCGTCGGGGAATGGAGTTACTTGCAAAATACCGAGTGCCTTTAAACTAATACCGACAATTAGGATCTTTGCTATCTGCTAGAGATTAATTTAATTATTTTTATTATGCCTGACTATTAAGGAGAAAGGGCATAAAAGGGAGGGATGTTAAGTCCTTCCCTTTTTCGTTATTATTCAGTAAATTTGCAGTATAATTAAGTAGGGCGCTAAAAACATATTACATCATGCCAGAAATGTTCAAAGACGTGAAAGGCTACAAGGGCCTTTACAAAATCAGCAGGTCGGGTAAGGTTTTATCCGTAAAAAAGAAGGTATTCCTCAAACAGGAAATCTCCAACGGGACACCAATCGTAAGGTTATTGGGACACAGGAAAGAAATTGCCCTGTTATTGGCAGAGGCATTCATTCCTCAAAGTCGCCCCGTAAAATATGTGAAACACATTGACGGGGACAGAGAGAATAACAACATTGATAATTTACGGTGGTCGAGAACTCCGGAACGCATCTACGAGGAATACTCATATCCCCGCAATCATAACCGGACTAAGAAACTGCATATACAGGGAGTTAAGGCCACTCTCCGAATGCGTAAGAGGATAGCTATCTGGGAAGATAAATATTGTTTTCACCATGATCCGCTTAAGCGAGGGACTCGTTTTGAGTTTAAGGAAAGCATGCTGGGGATAAATAACGTGGCAAAAAAGTACGGCGTTCCTCGAAGTGCTATATACAAATGTTGCAATAAAAAGATCAAAGCCGTTGGGAAACGCTATAAATTCAGGGTGCAACCTTATCGTTGGCGCGACATAGCATATACTGAATTGTGAATAAGGCGTTTGTGCGGTAGCCTGTCCTATGAAAAGCGGAAAAGTGTATTTTTTTCGAATGCATTTTTCGAGGCAAAATGGGGTGCTAGGTAATATCCGGCCAAATACATCCATAATATTCTGTATTTAATCATATTATGCGGTCAACATTTTTTCACTTTGCCGTACCAAAGTGGAGCAAAACGCAAAAAATGGGGGTCTTGCATAAATGACCTCGTTTTCATGTAAGGGATAGCCCGATAACTTTACCGGATCACTTGGGTGAGAACGCCTCGTTCATCACAAAAGCCCCCCCCCTTAAATGGACTGCGTATTCTGTATGGCTGCGGGTGGTTGCCGTAGGTAAGATCGGCGTCCAGAAATCTGGATGTTTTTCCTCTCATTAAAGAAAATAAGATTTTACGTATCTTTACGCCACACCAATACCGAAAAATTAAAGAACAGAGACCAATTCATTTACATATCCTATAAAAGCATTAGCTTTTATTCTTGTTGCTAAAATCGCCAAAATTTTATGGTTCAAGAGTAAGTTAATGCCTACGAGTGCGTGGGCATTTCTCATTTGAACCAGGGTGTTTGGCGATACCTAGCAACGAATGTTGAATTTGCCCACGCCTTTTTATGTCAGACATCCAAACACTCATTTCAAAATTACGCACCCTCTATTTATCAATAGAGAGACCCCCACAGCCCGTCCATAACCGGAACGAACTTTCCATGTTCATCGCAAAATTAAAGCCCTGTTACGAGCGGACTACACAGGAAGCATACAATAAACACATAGTTCCGTTACTTGGCAGCAACCACAAAAAACTTTTTACGCCTTCCGTGTTGGAAATTCTAAAAAAGGCCACTAGGGAAACATATCATTCTCTGTTTTTATCATATATCTGGGACTGTGGTCGCGAAGGAGGTAAAGATGCGTTCTGTGATTTTCTGGAGTGCACCCCAAAAGTGAGTAATAGGCTCAAGGCATTGGTTCGACAAAGCAAATATCGAGTATACACAGATAAACCCATCAAAAGCGGATATAAAGGTCGCAACAACAAGCGTCCCGACTTATGTTTTTCTGACAACAAAAGTTGGCTTATAATTATTGAGAACAAAGTTAAAGCGGATGTCACAAAGAAAGGTCGACAAGATTCTCAGATTACCCAGTACCGAAAATTGGCCGAAGAATGCTACCCTAATTATTTCAAATGTTATATATTATTGAGTGAAAAGGATAACAAAGAATACCTTAAATACGAACCTACATGGCATTACTGTGATTATCTAATGCTTCTTAAGTCACTACTTAAAGCCCACACAAAAGATCGGGTTACCGAGGATTATATTTCGACTCTACTTGGTTTCTATAAAGATAAAAGGAAAATACAGAATGCCCCTATGTCCCTCTACAATATCGAAAAATTAAAACTGAAATAACATGAATACTTTAAGTGACGTAACCAAACAGTGCGCCAGTGAGATGCCTATGTTGTTGGATTCTCTCCAATCTACTATTAGAGAGATAGAGCAGGAGTTAATGCCTTACTTCAAGAAAATGAAACGGGCAATATCAGCCCACTCCGACAAAATTACACTGTCGGGGGAAGAAGGACTTTCAATAGAATTATTCTGTAACAATACGGGGGCGGATATTTTGAACACCTCTCCAGAACTCCATATCTGGCAAAGGTTGTGGTTTCATCAAAAGAGGAAGTCACAGAGAAGCAAATATATCTTTCAAAGCGGTTACGAGGCCGACAGTGATTTTAACTGTATCTATTTCGCTCTATTCGATGACGAAAGCGTTGTAACACTATTCGATCAAGATTTCTACGAAGAAGTATGTAGTAACGTCAATAACAAATGGACGGTTTATTACCCCGATGATGAAACTATACAGTTTCACATAAACCCCACCGACAACCTAACCCCGGAACTAATTGCAGAGTGTTTTGCCGATTTCATAAAATACGTCCTACATCCCCTAATCAGCAAATTGCAGTAACCCGTATTTCCCAACGTTCTGTAATTACATTTATCAAACGTAAACTACTTTTCAAAAACCTAATGTTCTTGATGCCTATCATAAAGAATTATTTCTATATCTTTATGCTGTAAACCAGAATATATCAAAATTATGACGGAGACGCAAGATGCTCGCGACTATGAAAAGCAATGGCCAGGGTTGCCAATAAAGTATCTTATTTTGTCGTGTGATGATTTTATTGTATTTATTGACCACGAGAATGACTTAGACTGGAAAAAGTCTGATGATTTTAGTGCTGTAAAATTATCGGATGAAGATACTGCATCCTATAATAGAGTCATGAATGAAATTTCTTTCTCCGAAAACATACCATGCGACAATCTTGAAGAAAAATTAGTATTGAACTTCAAGCGGCAACTTGGGGAGGCATTAGTTAGAAATTTTCAACATGATTTTATTAATGCCCAAAGAATGATCGATATTGCAGCACACTACATAACAGATAGAAATGCTGAAAAATCAAGATTTTTGTTGCTTGTTGCTTGTAGTACGGTTACCGGTATTGTTGTAGGTGCGGGTGTTATATTCTGGTTATGTCGTGCAAGTATGCAACAGATTTTCTCGGTTACAGTATTCTATATTTTACTTGCAATAGCCGCTGGGGCTTTGGGCGCATTTTTGTCAGTTATACTGCGTATTGGCAAAGTTGAGTTAAATTGTCATGCAAGTAAGGCGTTACATAATATGGAGGGGGCAACAAAAATTTTTGCAGGAATGATATCTGCTTTTCTCGTGGCTCTATGTATTAAATGCGAAATAATACTACCTGTATTTAGCAATATCGAGGCCACACATTATGCAATGATTCTGGGCGGCCTTATTGGTGGGGCAGCTGAAAGATTGGCTCCCTCAATTATACAAACCCTTGGAAATAATAAAAATCATGAAGAGAAAGGTGCTGATAATAATTAACCCCGGCGTTGTAGGAGATGAGCATTATTGTAAGGGGGTCTACGTAGACAGAGATAACTACAAAGCCTATTTTATGTCTTCGATAGGAGGGTATTGGAATGAGTCGGAGATTATTATAAGAGAGAAGCCATCAAGGGGTACTGTCCTTTTGGATTTGGTTTCGATGTCTGACTGTGATTATTCCATTGTCATTTTTTGTGGACATGGTTATTACTCTGAACGAACTATGTCTAATATGTTAATACTTAATGATGAAAATCAGGTTTTAGACTCTGATAAAATCAAACAGGGCTGTACAAAGCGGTTAATAATATTAGATTGTTGTCGGGATATATTGCCAGAATACGCTATTGAAAGCGAAGAGTTACGGAAGGCAATACGGTTATTTGACTCTGTATCCGGAAAACGATTGCGACCAGAGCGTTGTAAACGTATCTATAACGAATGGATTCACAATAACTGTCCGAATCAAATAATTGTCGGGTTGGGCTGTGCTATAGACGAGAGTTGTGGTGATTCCTCTCGCGGAGGTTACTACTCACTCTCTTTATTGAAGGCTGCCCGCCAGATTGGAGATGATATGTTTGAGAACGCAGATTTGATGGGAGGTGGTTATGAAGTGTCAAGCTTTGTGAGATGCCATAATGGTTCCAAAGAACTTGTTGCAAAAATAAGTGGAAATAAGCAAAATCCAGACATAGAGAAACCAAGAAGCGGAAATTATCTTCCATTCGTTGTTGTCGCTTAAAGGCATAATGAATTGATTCATTCTGCTGTTTTAGTTTTAGGGCTTTCTTTTTGAATACGTTTTTTATACCCCTTAATCCCCTGTACCTGTGCAAGGGATTTTCCTTCGAGAGCATTAAGTTTTTCCCTAAACCCGTCCGGTACTGTTAAATAGTTGTTCTTGCATTTTACGCCTGTGATTTCCACGGCAGAAGATTTATAGGTTGTCTTACCGTGGCTTATGCGGAACCCGTTACTTTTAATGATTGATAGAATATCGTTAGTCTTCTCCTTGAAGTCGGTCGGGGATGATATCGCAACATCATCAACGAACGTCGTAAAGGTCAGCCCGTTTTCTTTGCAAAACTCAAGGATCTCATTTCCGGCCTTTTCAAAAACTAAGTTAGCAAGCAGGGAAGAAGTGGAAGCCCCCTGGGGAAGGTGGCCATTGTAGGTTGTTAATTTGGTTATCGTGGATGCAATGTTCATCGACAAACCTTTGGACACCAACATTGAGCAAACCATTTTACAGCTCACGAAGGGAAAGAAATCTTGCAGATCGGTTTGGAAAACGAACTTTTTTCCTTTGTGTTTTGCCGCATTTAAGACATTATCCCGCTTTCTTACACCTCCATATGCATATGGTGGCATACTTAAGTTGCGGGTAAGATACAGTTTAAGTCTTTCTTGGATTTCTTTTAGCGGGCCAGTAGACGGGTTTATAATTCTGTCCCTATAACTGCCGTCTTTATTACGCTTACGCTCACCTGTTTTGGTCAGTTTATCAAAGCGTCTTTCGTAATAATATGAATTTATATTGTCGAGGATACGCTGTAACTCCGCTTCATCCACCTTTAAGACATACTTACATAGATGGGCAGTAGTTTTAACCATTGATGAGCAGGGCTAAAATCGAAGGATCAATGGAAGATTTAATATCTTCCATGTATTTACTTTTTTCCTCTGGGATATCCTCTTTTTCTATAGACATAAGGAGAATGAGAGGTACGGGCATATCAAGATGGGTGGCTATTTTCTTTAACAGCGTGAAGCCCGGGTCTTTTTTATTGTGCTCGATTAATGATAAGTAAGAGGGTGTAATATCACAAAGAGTAGCCAGTTTTGTCTGGCTGATTTTCCTTCTTTGTCGCGTCTCTTTTATTGTTGAGCCTAATTTCATACTTTCATAAAAAGGGGGCGTGACTAAAACAAATCTTTTACTTTGGCTCCGAACTCTAAAAATGCAAGCAACCACTTTGCTACATTTTCCAAGCGGACTTGGATATCCGAAAAATCCTTCGGGGAAATTTTTAATTCGGCTAAACAATTTTGTAAAAGAACTTTGTCCTCATCAGTGAGTGAACAACGGCCCTCTGAAAGGATGGCCTCGATACATTGTATCAAGCCATCTAACGTTTTTTGTTTTTTCATACTAAAATAATTAAGTCGGGTAACATCACCCTGCCGTATTTAGTAATGTGCGCGACTTAACTCATAAACGTTGTCCTCGTGTTCACCCCCTATTTATACTGCCTTTGAATTTTTAATTTTTCATCCGTTTTTCGGCGATAGCGAAAAACGGTTGAAAATTTAATAATTCGCTACCTATTAGATTTATCTACCCTGCATTAAGATGACTAATAAACAGGAACTATATTGATAGTCTAACACGTATTGAAAATTAATCTTCTTTTCTCTTTAACCAGCGTTACGCTTGCTAAAACAAAGACCCTTACGGGTTGTGAGCATCGCTCACTTCAAGAACTGAGCTTAATCGTGCCTAAACAAAAAACCTTTCAAAGAACTACGCAGCAAAAATAAATTACTTTAACTATATTTCCAAGTTTTTAAAGGAAATTTCTGCAATAAAAAATTCGCTCAAAGACTAATACAATAAAAACCAGCTAATTAAACTTAATAAATTGTATTCCAGTATTGGCGTTGTTACATAAATCTTGAGATTGTAAAAAACACATTTCCCACGCTGTTGCCTCTACAAAATCTACTTGTTTGCGGTAACCACAAATTAACTCTGCCCCTGTGATGGTCAAAAACTGGTCGATATTTACCCGTTTCGTGCGTAAAGTGCTACATGACCCAAAGTAAGCTATTCTCTCCGTTAAATGCCCCTCTAACACCCCGGCAATTTCGGCCAACGTTACAAAGTCATTGCCTATGCAAATACCGTTTGGACGGCCGTGAAAGGCTATATATAGGATTGAGTAGTTTTTGTATCGACTGAACGTGTACCGGCGCAGGGCCTCAAAAAACTCCTCGCGGGTATCACATTTCCAGTAAATGTATTTGATACCGCAGGTGTGGTAGAGAATTTCCAAAATAGGCCGGACGCTCTGTTTACTGCGGCGGTTTGTTGTCCAGTTGCCCTCGATGCAGTAGATGTGCCGTTGCCGTTTCAAATCGTTATATCGTTAAAGACATCGTAATACCGGGGCAAATCCTGCTCCCGAATAACCTCGTCGTTGTAGACCTCCAACATCTGTATCGACCTGTGGCGACTGTATTTTGATACCATGAGCAATTCACCCTTGTAGGACTTAATCAGTTTCGTGACAAAGAAATGACGGAATCCGTGGGTGGTTCCGTCGATCTGCAAATGCCCGAAAACTTGTTTGATGATCTCCCGTATGGATTTCGTGGTCAACCGGGAGCCGTTGGAGTAGTTGCTCCCGCTTCGGAATAATGCTCCTTCCCGGAAACGGTAACAACGTAAATACTCGCCCAAAACTATGACCGTTGAGGGATGCAAGTGAACAGGCTCCTTATCATCCCGCCCTTTGCCGTGAATGTGGGCTATCTTGTTCTTAAGGTCAACGTCCCCGACATCCAACCGGGCGACCTCGATCTGCCGGAGGCCTTGAAACAAAAAGAGGGCGATTATCGCCCTCAATCTGATGTTCTGCTGTATCGGTGGTAATCCCGAGCAGTATTCCTGTAACCGTCCTATATCCGCATCTGTAAGCCCGTTTCGTTTGTGCATCCTGCCCTGGGAAAATCCCCGGATGTTGTCTGTGATCTTAACCGGTATAAGTTGGAGCCTGTAAAGTCCGTCCAAAAACAGTTTTGCTGAAATCAGGTACTTGTTTTTGGTTGACGTGCTGAATGTATCAATTCCGGCCAAATACTGTTTATAACTCAAAAATGTGCCGTGATTGATGCCGTGCACCTCTGCAAACGTGATAAAGTGCCTAATCCGTACCGAATATTCCTTTCGTGTGCCCTCTGACACATCCAGTGCGTCAAACACCTCTTTAGTAAGTAGTTTCAACCTGTCCGGCGGCACTACAACCGCCTCAATACCTGTTTTCATGCCTGTATTATTCTGTAATTATGCCTAAAGTTACAAAATATATTTTACATTTGCAATTATAACAGATTGAAATACAGACAAATACACATGCAATCCATAATTGTTTTACCTATGTGTTACCGGAACAAAAGAAAAAGTGCAGTAACTTATTCAGTTTCTGCACTTTGTGTGAATTTTCCAGTGGTGCCACCAAGAATCGAACTAGGGACACACGGATTTTCAGTCCGTTGCTCTACCAACTGAGCTATGGCACCATCTTTTTACTCACTCCGGAAGTGGGTTTAACGTCCGAAGCGGGTGCAAAGATAGGGATAAAAATCTATTTAACAAATATAGAAAGCAAATTTTTTCTTCCATGTAAATGTCGTAACTTTGCGGACGAATAAGCGTTCCTTAACTCCCTCGGATATGAAGATAGCTCTCGCCCAACTCAATTTCACGGTCGGTGATTTCGAAAACAACAAAGTTAAAATCGTCGACTCGATCATCAAGGCGAAAGCTAAAGGAGCGAACCTCGTCGTCTTCAGCGAACAGGCCATCAGCGGAGCCCCTTCTTACGACCTTTTAAACAAAGTCACGTTCCTCGACCTGGGCGAGGAAGCGCTCGTGGAGATCGCCTCGCATTGCGACGATATAGCCGTGATCGTGGGGTTGCCCATCCAGCATGAAAACCGAACAATCAGTGCCGCCGCATTCATAAGGGACAGGAAAATAGTCCGTTACGTCGGCAAAAAAACCATCACATCGCGCGACGAAGTGCGGCATATCATCCCTTCGGAAGGAGTCGAATACGTAAAGGTCGCAGGACATAAAGTGGCGATCGTCGTGGGCGACGATGTGACCACCGAGCAGGAATATGGCGGTTATGCCGACACCATCGTCAACATCGCACTGAGTCCCTATGCCCGCGGGATCGTTGAAAAGCGCTATGAATCCTTCGGGAAACTCGCCTACACGACCGGTAAAAACACCGTCTTCATCAATGCCGTGGGCGGGCAGACGGACATCGTTTATGACGGGTCTTCGGCTGTCTTTAATGCGCAGGGGAAGGCCGTGATGCTGTTGAAAAATTTCGAGGAAGATTTCGGTATCGTCGACCTGGATGCCGTGAATCCTCCGCTCGAGATCCCTTACCAGAACAAAACGCGCAACGTATACCGCGCCCTGAAACTCGGGTTGGGCGACTATTTCCGTAAGAATGGGTTTCGGAAGGCGGCTCTCGGACTGTCGGGCGGCGTCGACTCGGCCGTGGTGCTTGCCCTTGCGGCGGAGGTGCTCGGCGGGGAGAATGTGCATGTGCTGATGATGCCCTCGATCTACTCGTCGGATCACTCGGTGGACGATGCGCGGCAGTTGGCCGAAAACCTCGGGGTCAAATATGACATTGTGCCTATTTCGGGGCCTTACACAGCCGTGCTCAAGGAGATGCGGCCTGTTTTCGGCGACCTGCCGTTCGGGGTGGCGGAGGAGAATATCCAGGCCCGTTTGCGCATGGTTTATCTTATGGCGCTTTGCAATAAATTCGGATATATCCTGCTCAATACTTCCAACAAAAGCGAGCTTGCGGTGGGTTACGGCACGATGTACGGGGATAGCGCGGGGTCGATCAGCGTGATCGGCGACCTTTATAAAAGTGAGGTTTACGATCTGGCGCGCCATATCAACCGCGAGCGGGAGATCATTCCTGCGAACACCATCGACAAGGAGCCTTCGGCCGAATTGCGGCCCGAGCAGAAGGATTCGGATTCGCTGCCGGCTTATGACGAGTTGGACGCCATTCTCTACCGCATGATCGAGGAGGGGCAACACCGCGAGGAGATCATCAATGCCGGGTTCGAGGCCGATGTGGTGATGCGCGTCTATAAGATGGTCAATTGCAACGAGTATAAGCGGGTGCAGTTCTGCCCGGTGCTGCGCATGTCGACCTGCACGTTCCGCAAGGGGCGGGTGTGGCCGCTGACGAATAAATATGGCTCCTGGGGGCTGTAAAGGCAGGTTGGCCGCGTGATGCAGGGGCACCCTAAATGGAAAGCCCTCGTTGTTGCCAATAAACAGATTATCAGTAGTTATTTGAATCCAGAGAAGCCAAAAACGACGAACTTGCCTACCGGACTGGTTTAATATCAGCGCTTTACGTAGAGACAAATTTATACATTTTAGGCGAACTTAACAAGCTGTTTTTGAGGGGTTACTGAAAATATGTACTGACAGTCTCTTGCTTTTTTAGCGTTTCTACAAACCAGCCTACGTGGACTGAAAAAACGGGAATTCTAACTTATATCGAAAGAGCCGCAATCGGATAATCCCATTGCGGCTCTTTGATTGATATTTGTCATTGCTGATGACTACTGCTCTGTCCGTTGAGACAAAGCCCGTGCAAACAATAGGCGTTGATGATATCACTTCACACCCGTCGACAGTAGAATAGCTCCTAATCTTAAAAGGCCAGAGAAAGGGCGGCTGTCAGCCGCCGAAACCACGTTCCGAGACCAAAGACTCCTTTGCTCAAATTAGAGACCACTAACCATTAAAAAAGGCAAATATGTAATATCTACATCATTATGAGCGGGGGTTGAAAAGATCAAAAGACCCTATTGACCCTCTCGATGAAGCCCGCATAGAAAGACCTGCCGATAGGTAGCGTGATATCGGAGTTATAGAGCGTCAGGCCGGTGCGGGTGTACGAGGCAATGCGATAAAGGGGCACGACGAACGATTTGTGGATACGCATAAATGGAGCGGGGAGCAGCTCCTGCACACTCTTTAGGCTCACCTGCGAAAGCACCGGGCGTGCGCCGAGCAGGTGGATGCGGACGTAATTGTCCATTGCCTCGATGTAGACCACATCCGCAAGCCTGATTTTCACATTCTTATATTCGACCTTGACCGTGATCTCGGCGTCATCCAATACTGGTTTTTGCGAAAGCTCCCGGAGCGTGCGAAGTTGCTGCGCCTTCTCGACCGCCCGGCAGAAACGGCTGTATGCGAATGGCTTGTGCAGAAAATCCACAGCACCCAGGTCGAACCCGTCGACGGCATACTGTGCATAAGCCGTCGTAAAGACCAGGAAAGTCTCTTTCGGGATCTCGCGCGCCAGTTCCACGCCGTTGATCTCGCCCATCCTAATATCCAGGAACAGCAAGTCGGGCGCGATGCGTTTTACCTCGCGCATTCCCACGACCGGATCGGTGTAGGTCTTCAGGTCGATGCCGCCGATGCGCTGGCAATATTGTTCCAACACGCGCAGGGCTACCGGTTCGTCGTCTATGGCGATGCACTTCATTGCAGGTCAATGGTTAGCATTACGGTGTAAGTGTCCTGCCCCCCGTCTATCTCCAGCCGGTGCCGGCCCGGATAAAGCAGGTCGAGCCGCTTGCGGCAGTTCTCGATTCCGTACCCGCTCTTTTCTTCGGTTTCACGCAACACGACCGGGTTTTGGGTTTTAAAATTAAGCCGATCGCCGTCTATATGTATGTCGATATATATGTCGCCCTGCCGGTGGGACGACACGCCGTACTTGAGTGCGTTCTCGACGAACGTGATCAGGATCATCGGGGCGACCACGGCGGCAGGATTCTCGTCCCGGTTTTCGTACGTGAAATGGATTTGCGTGCGCTCGCTGAGGCGGTTGCGCTGCAATTCGATGTACTGGCGGATGTAGTCGATCTCCGCCCGCAGGGGCACTTTCTCCTTCTCCGCATTCGTATACATATATTTGGTCAGATGCATGAATTGCATGAAGGCCGTTTCCGCCCGCCCCACATCGGTCAGCATCAGCCCGTAGAGCGTATTGAGCGTATTGAATAGGAAGTGCGGGTTGATCTGGGCTTTGTAGAGGGCCAGCTCGGCCTTCTTTTTTTCGTGCTCGGCGGCCTGCCGCTCGACCATCTGCCGGTAGAGTTCGGCGAGCGTCCCCACCGCAAAACTGAACGCGACCACTACGATATAAAGGAACCATACGGCCCGCTGGTGGAGCAGCAGCCTGGTCTGGGGCGTCATCTCGACCGGATATTTCCTCTGCGGCACTGAAGGCGGGACGTTGAACCGGTAACGTGAGATCAGATAAGTGACTACGAGGGTCACGGCTATGATGACCAGCGCCCAGATCATCCGCTTTCGATCCCGGAAAAGCCAGGGGACGGCCACGGTGCGGTTGACCGCGTAGACTGCATAAACCCATCCGATGAACAAAGCCACAAACGTCGCGTTGCTGTTCAGCCAGCGGTCGACGGGCAGCAGCCAGATCATAAACGGCAGCAGCACCAGGCAAAAGCCCAGGTCGATATATAAAGGTAGCCGTCTGTCTGTTCGCATGATGCAAAGGTAATGAGTTCCGGCAATTTGCAAAAACCTGCGCGGTGTCGTTCACGGATGTTCCCGTGTCGTTCGCCACCGCTTTTACCCGCTCCCGTTTTTTGTATATAAGGAAGGCCTACATTTATATCAGAAAAATGATTAAAATTGTAGAAGCATGAAAAATAGAGCCTTATTTTGTTTGGTGGCATTGTTTGCCTTCGCATCGTGTTCGGATAACGAAGCAACCGTAGCTCCCGGCGGGCAAGAGCCGGATTTAACCCTCCAGAGCCTTACCGCGGTTATCTCTGACGGGCTTCATGGCAATTGGAGTGCGGGCGACGTTATAATGCTGCTTCACGATGGACAAACTCTTCGCGTGCAAGCGCAGGAATCCGGCAGCACATCGGGCCTTTCAGGCACTCTCGAAGGCCGTTTCACCGAAGACATGCCTTTGTACGGCGCGTATCCGGCAGATAACGCGGTATCTTCAGATCAACAAAGTGTAACCGTAACCGTTCCCGCCGCTCAAACGGCCGGAGGCAGTGGACATGATGAAAAGGCTGTGGTGGCAGTGGCTCGCACAGTCACTGATAATCTGTCTTTCCAGACTGTTTGCGGAGGTATAAAACTTAACTTCCAGATGTCGGGCGTAACGAAGGTGGTGCTGGAAAGCGTCGATGGCTATGCCCTGTCCGGTACGGTTAGAATAAAATGGGATAACCAGGGAAAGCCCTTGGCCGATGATATAACAACCGCCAATAGCATCATTACTTTCAGCGCCTGCGGGCAGACCGGCTTCACTCCCGGAAAGGACTACTATATCTCCACCCTGCCTTGCGACGTCTATGGCGGATATCGGCTTTCCATCTATAAGGACGGGCTGGTCGCTCATTATTTCGGCGTGCATCAGACGGTGGAACGGGCTTGTTTTGTAATCCCTGTCAATTTTACGGAAAGCGACCTGGAGTTCGGCGACCCGAATGCGCCACTTGTGGAAGAAGAGCGTCCGGGGCTGGACGCCACGACAAATGCCCTTCTGCGCCAATATCAGAAGAATCCGACCGAAGAGAACCGGCAGGCACTGTTGGACCAGATGGGTATTCGCTACGATAAAGTCGTCGCACGAAAGAAAGCCAAGCTTCGCGAGCTGGAGAGGGAGGCAAAAACCCAAAACGTCATAGATGAAATGCAGGTTATTGTGGACGAGATGGTCGATAATCGTGATATCCGGCTTCAACAACAGTTCCTCAGGCTCATCGACCCCCGCACCGACGACGATCCGGACGACGCCTGGATGGTGTTGCGCGGTGCATCGGCCCCGAATGCCTACATCGGTTATGCACCTGTGACAAATGCCGAGTACGCTCTGTTCAAAGATGGCTTTACCTATGATGCGGGAAAAGGAAACTATCCGGTAGTCAATATTACGATCGCCGAGGCCACGGCCTATTGCGACTGGCTTATGGCCAAAGACAACTCGCACGCATATCGTCTGCCGAGCGATGAAGAGTGGGTTCTCGGTGCCGGTCATATGCCTAAAGACGTCACTATGAACTCCGGCCGTGTGAAATCCGGATTGACGGCGGTGGATGCCTACAAGCAGACGACCGGCGCCTGCGGAGGCATCGACTTCTGGGGCAATTGCTGGGAGTGGACCTGCTCGACGGACGCGAGCGGAAAGTATATCGTCAAAGGAGGTAGTTGGGACTCTGACCGCGACGATTGCCGTAGCGAGAAATCGGATGTCAGCAGGAAGGGTTCACAAGGCTACGCCAATGTCGGTTTCAGGGTGGTAAGAACAGATTTAATTTAATCCGTAAGACAAATCATGAAAAAGTTGTTTTTAGCAATGGCTATTGCCATTATGACTGCCACAGCCGTGTCGGCGCAAAAGATAGTGATTCCGGCCGTCCAAACTGACAAACACGCCGAATCTGACAGCAATTCCGCAATTCGCTGCGGCATCAAGTTCAACTTCCGGCTTTCAGGCGTAACGAAGGTGGAGCTTGAGAGCGTCGATGGCAATCCTTTGGCTGGTACGGCAAGTATCAAAATGGGCGCTCAGGGGAAGCCGATGGTGGGTGAGGTAGAAAACGCAAGTACCATCATCTCATTCAGCGCAGCCGACAAGTCCGGCTTCACTCCCTCAAAGGACTATTACATCTCCACCTTGCCTTGCGACCTCTACGGAGGATACAGGCTTTCCATCTACCGCGACGGACTTGTGGCTCATTACTTCGGCGTGCATCAGACGGTAGTGCCGGGGGCATTTATAAGCCCCGCCGACTTGGTGGAGAGTGAGTTGGAATTCGACAAACCCGGCGCCCCCCTTGTCGAAGAGGGACGGCCCAAGATGGATTCCAAGACGCACAATCTTTTCCTCCAATACCGGAAAAACCCGACGGAAGCCAACAAACAAGCGTTGCTGGATCAAATGAGCGTTCGCTACGACAAAGTGGTGGCAAGAAAGAAAAACAAACTGCGTGAGCTGGAGCGTGAGGCAAAAACTCATAGCGTCGTGGAAAAAATGCAGGGTATCGTGGATGAGATGACCCAGAACCGCGATATCCGAATCCAGCAACAATTCCTGCGATTCATCGACCCCCGAAAGGACGAGAACCCGAATGACGCCTGGATGGTGTTGCGCGGCGCATCGGCCCCCAATGCCTACATCGGCTATACGCCTGTCACCAATGCCCAGTACGCCCTGTTCAAAGCGGGATTTGTCTATGATGCGGGAAAGGAAAACCATCCGGTGATAAATGTTACGATCGCTGATGCCAATGCTTATTGCGGCTGGCTCACGGCGCAGGACAGAAAGCACATCTACCGCCTGCCGAGTGAAGAGGAGTGGATTCTCGGCGCCGGACACATGCCAAAGGATGTATCTATGAACTCCGGCCACGTGGAATCCGGCTTGACGGCTGTGGATGCTTACAGCCAGAGTACAGGTTCCTCAGGAGGTATTGACTTCTGGGGCAATTGCTGGGAATGGACTTCTTCGACCGATGCGGGTGGATCGTATATCATCAAAGGAGGTAGTTGGGACTCTAAACGCGACGACTGCCGCAGCGAGAAATCGGATGACAGCAGGACGGGTTCACGGGGCTACGCCAATGTCGGTTTCAGAGTGGTAAGGGTCGATTCAGCCAATCCCGGCATTTAGCCATCAACCTTAATAAATCAATTATGAAACGCCTTTACCTCCTGCTGGCTTTGTCGCTTGCAACAGGCTATTCCTGCGCAAAAAATGGCGACGACAATGACAATACGCCGGAATACCTCCGTTATGCGGGGCATTCGTATCTGATTGTAAAAGAGCTGAAGACATGGACCGACGCGGCTGCCGACGCAGTGGCCCGAGGCGGATATTTAGTCGAAATCGGCGACAAATCCGAACAGGATGCCATTTACCAATGGATTCGCAATTCGGGCATTTCGACCTCATACACGGCTGTGCCCGACGGCGGCGGAATAGCTTATATCTGGATCGGGGCTACCGACCGCGCGTCGGAAGGCGAATGGGTTTGGAATGGCCGCAACCAAAGCGGCGCATCCCGGATGTTTTGGTCAGGCGACAAAACCGGAACAGCCGTGGACGGCAGCTATTACAATTGGGGCGGAACAGCCGCCGGCAAATGTAAAGAGCCCGATAATTACATCCATTCGCAGTATTCGCCCAGTGGACAGAATGCCGCCGCCATAGGCTTGGTCAATTGGCCACCGGACAGCAACCTTCAGCCTTTTGGCGTAGCCGGCCAGTGGAACGATATTGCCGAAACCAACAAGATTTACTACATCGTTGAGTTTGATACAGGCGTATGACACGGGTAAAGATTTTCAAAGAGGAAATGCCGGCAAACCCTCTCCCTGCGCATATATTCTAACCGGTGGCCGCCGCGCTGATGAAGCTGGGCACCCCGCCTGAAAGCACAATCGCAAGGGCTTGCGAAGCTATTGCAGGAGAACGAGAAATCACCCACGAAACAGACGCAGCAGGCTATCGAGCGAAATTCAATGATATCTACAAGGTGAATAGGGGAAAAACATAGCCCGGCAAATTTTTGGCAGTCTTGATCCGGTATCGATCAATGATCTCTTTAGCCTTGTCGATTAACAGAACCCGCGCCCGTTTGTCGCATTTGATCCGCTCGTAAATAATCATATCGTCCTTGATCAGGCCATAACGTAATAAATTTTGGGCACCCGGGCGAAACCCGTCTTGTGAAAAATGATTTCGAGTTTGATTAATTCGGGGTCGCGCGGATTGCGAAAACCCGTGATACGGACAGAAAACATAACGGCAAGTTTTGAGGTTTATACTTGGCGAAAATCGTTATGCTTATCTGAATGCTATTGCTATTTATAGCTGGCTGACAATAGCCTTTTATGTCATACAAGCGGGCTCTGTTTTAGGGTATTATAGGGATGGATGCTAAAAAAACAGTCTAATAATGAGAGAATTGACGTGGGATCAATAAAAGGGCCGTCCGAAAGGAGTGCCCTTTCTATTTATGCCGCAGGGTGTTGCGCACGACGGCGACGGCGGCGAGCATCAGCAGGGCGGAGACGGCGAAGGGCATTCCGGGGAAATAGAGGCGGGCGGTTTGGGCAGCGAAGAGCGAGAAGATGCCGGTCATCATGGGCGGACCGATGATCGAGGTGATGTTGCGCAGGGCCGAAAGGCCGCCCTGCAGCTCGCCCTGGCGGTCGTCGGGGGTGCGTATGGAGGTCATGGACTGGATCGCGGGGCCGAAGATCGTCCCGGCGGCCATCGGCAGCATTAGGGCGAAGAGCATCCAGCCGGCGGGAACGAAGGCGATGCAGGCGAACGTTACGCATTGCAGCAGCAGGCCCGCATAAATGGCGCGCCGTTCACCGATGCGGGGCAGCAGCCAGGGGCAGACGAGGCCCTGCACGATGGCGAAGCCGAGGCCCATCGCGCCTAACGACCAGCCGATGCGCTCTTCCGTCCATGCGAATTTTTCGATCGCGAAGTAGCTCCACACGCTGTCCATCACGTCGTTAGCGATGTAGAACAGGCCCATGGCGACCAGCAGGCCCCACACTACCCTATCGCCCCACAGGCGTGCGATGGCGTCCAGGGGATGCGCGCGTTTCCAGACAAGGGGGCTGCGGCGGGTGGCGTCGAGGGACTCGGGGACAATAAAGAACGTGTAGAGGATATTGGCCGCACTCAGGCCCAGGGCGGCGTAGCAAGGCAGGTAAAGGCCGTGTGAGGCCATCGTGCCGCCGAGTACCGGGCCGAGGATCATGCCGATGCCGAAGGAGGAATTGAGGATCGCGAAGTTGCGGGAGCGCCCGGCGGGCGGGGTAATATCGGCCGTATAAGCCGATGCGACGCTGTAACTGCCGCCGATCACCCCGCCGAGGATCTTGCCTGCGAAAAGCCATGCGATCGAGGGGGCAAAGGCGAGCATCGCGCTGTCGATGGCCAGGGGGAAGAGCGAGAGCAGCAGCACTATTCGCCGTCCGTAGCGGTCGCCCAGGCTGCCGAGCAGCGGGGCAAAAAAGATCTGCACGAGGGCGTACGCCCCGGCCAGCCAGCCGCCCCAGGCCGCCGCCGTATCCATACCGCCCTCGACCAGTCCCGAAAGGATGCGGGGCAGCACGGGCAGCATCAGGCCGTAGCCCAGCACATCCGCAAGGGCGGGGACAAAGATGAAGCCGAGGGCGGGTTTACGGGAGGTCATGGATGGAGATGAACGATGCGATCGCGTTATTTCAATGAAATTTCCGTCAAATATACATTATTCACGTCATCCCGAACGTATGTGATATAAGTTTTGTCATTCAGAGCGAAGCGAAGAATCTTGGTCGGAATTGTTTCGGCACAGCCAGACCAAGATTCTTCGCTTCGCTCTGAATGACAAATTTGACACATTATTCTTCTAATATATTTTTTTTACACGTATTTTTTCAATGCCGTTAAAATTATATAACCAATTCTTATATATGTAAAAATGTGTACTATCTATCGAAAAAAAATATACCGTATCATTTTGTATTGTTACAACGCCCCTATCACACCCCTGATAAGAACCTTTTCCTAAATTGGTATTTATTCTATAATCATTGTTGAGTAACGGCCAATAAGATATTTCATAGTTAATTTTGTCTATTCGAAAATCCCATTTTTCATATTCTTTCTTTAAGTTAATTTCTGAAAATAATGCAAAGAAGACACACAATATTATGGTAGATAAAATAGCATTATACATAAAAAGTGTAGCATAATACTTTTGAACAAAACACATGATACCGGCAATGATGAAATTTATTAAAACCACCAATGGGATGAAATATATCAAAACAATTGATATATCTGCACTTGGTTTAAAATAATATACTCCACTTCCTATAGCTATAATATCACAAAGGATTATCAGCGATATTATGAGGCTTCTCTTATTATTAATATTTTTCATTTGATCATTTTCAAATTAATGCCGCTTGAAACACATCCGAATTTATAATTCGATTCGTCAACAAAGGTATAACAACATGACGAGATTACAAATGCCTCCAAATTCGAGGATTTCTCGACTGCGCCCGGAATAACGGGCACAGAAAAGGGCACCCACAAGGGGTGCCCCTACATGATCGGACAACGGGATGGCCGCAAGGAGCGTACCCGTCACAATCGTTACCGGCGTCCGAACTTTCGCTGTGCATAGAGTGCGTCGATTTTTGCTTATCGTTTGGGTTTTTAACCGGAGCGTACTTAACGTACGTGAGGATTAAAATTCAAAGGATAAGTGAAAAGCGGCGTGCTATATGCGCAGCCGACCTATCCACGAGACCTCTTCCGGTCGTTTTCGTCGAGTAAAATTTTGCGCAGGCGGATGGATTTCGGGGTTAGTTCCACGTATTCATCCTCCTTGATATATTCCAACGCCTCTTCCAGCGAGAAGATCACCGCGGGGGCGATGCTTGTTTTCTCGTCCGAGCCGCTGGCGCGCATGTTGGTCAGTTTCTTGCTTTTCGTGAGGTTGACGGTAATGTCTTCGGAGCGGGTGCTCTCGCCGACCACCTGGCCGCAGTAGATGTCCACACCGGGATCGACGAAGAAACGGCCGCGGTCCTGCAACTTATTGATGGCGTAGGCGTAGGCGTTGCCGGTTTCGGTGGCGATCAGCGAGCCGTTGGTGCGCATCTCGATCTCGCCGCGCATCGGCTCGAAGCCGCGCAGGCGGTGGGTTACGACGGCCTCTCCGGCGGTAGCGGTGAGCAGGTTGCTCCTTAGGCCGATGATGCCGCGCGAGGGGATCTCGAATTCCAGGCGGGTGCGGTCGGCCACGGCGATCATGTTCAACAGCACGCCGCGGCGGCGGGTCACCATTTCGATGGCGCGGCCCGAATACTCTTCAGGCAGGTCGATGGTCAGTTCCTCGATCGGCTCACACTTCTTGCCGTCTATTTCTTTGATGATCACGCGGGGCTGGCCGACCTGCAGTTCGTAACCCTCGCGGCGCATCGTTTCGATCAGCACCGAGAGGTGCAGCACGCCGCGGCCGAAGACGATGAAGCTGTCGGCCGTCTGGCCCGGCTCCACGCGCAGGGCGAGGTTCTTTTCCAGTTCGCGGTCGAGGCGCTCCCGGATGTGGCGCGAGGTGACGAATTTGCCCTCTTTACCGAAGAAGGGCGAGTCGTTGATGGTGAAGAGCATGCTCATCGTCGGTTCGTCGATGGCGATGGGTTCCAGCGGTTCGGGGTTTTCGTAGTCGCAGACCGTGTCGCCGATCTCGAAGCCGTCGATGCCCACCAGGGCGCAGATCTCGCCGCACCCTACCCGATCGACCTTCGCCTTACCCAGGCCGTCGAAGACCATCAGTTCCTTAATGCGGGTCTTCTGCAGCGTCACCCCGTCGCGTTTGGCGAGGGTGACGTTCATGCCGCTACGCAGTTCGCCGCGCGTGAGTTTGCCCACGGCGATGCGGCCCACGTAGGGCGAGTATTCGAGCGAAGAGATCAGCATCTGGGGCGTTCCCTCGACCACGGGGGGCTCGGGGATCTCGTCGATGATCGTGTCCAGCAGCGGGGTGATGTCCGTGGTGCGTTCGCCGCTCACGTGCGACATCCAGCCCTGTTTGGCGCTGCCGTATATGGTCTTGAAATCGAGCTGTTCCTCGGTGGCGTCCAGGGTGAACATCAAATCGAAAACTTCCTCGTGCACCTGCTCGGGGCGGCAGTTGGGCTTGTCGACCTTGTTGATCACCACGATCGGCTTCTTGCCCAGTGCGAGAGCCTTTTGCAACACGAAACGGGTCTGGGGCATCGTTCCCTCGAAAGCGTCCACCAGCAGCAGCACACCGTCGGCCATGTTCAGCACGCGCTCCACCTCGCCGCCGAAATCGGCGTGGCCCGGAGTGTCTATGATGTTGATTTTGTAGTCTTTGTAGCGAACCGAAACGTTCTTGGCGAGGATCGTGATGCCGCGCTCGCGTTCCAGGTCGTTGTTGTCCATGATCAGTTCCCCGGTCGGGGCCGATCCTTCGCGCAACAAATGGCCCTGTAAAATCATCTTGTCTACGAGCGTCGTCTTTCCGTGGTCGACGTGGGCGATTATTGCGATGTTGCGTATTTTCTGCATCTGCATATTTTTAGGCCGCAAAGGTAAGAAAAATCCCTATATTTGTATGTATGAAAGAGATTATTGAAGTGAGGCGGGAGGGCCGCAGTCCCTCCAAAGTGGTTGTAGGCGATGTAATTACCTCGCTGAAATCTTTTTTACCCGAGAACCGGAAAGTGGTCATCGTCACCGATGCGAACCTCCACCGGCGCTACCGGGAGCTGATCAGCCCGTATGAATATATGCTGATCGGGCTGGGCGAGGGGAACAAGACGCTCTCCACGCTGGAAGAGCTCTACCGCGGACTGATCGCCGTGGGGGCCGACCGCAGCACCTTCATCCTCGGCATCGGGGGCGGGATCGTCACCGACGTGACCGGGTTCGCCGCCTCGACCTACATGCGGGGGGTGGATTTCGGCTTCGTGGCCACCTCGCTGCTCGCGCAGGTCGACGCGAGTATCGGCGGCAAGAACGGCGTGAACGTCGACGGGTATAAAAATATGGCCGGGGTGTTCAACCAGCCCGATTTCGTGCTGTGCGACACCTCGATGCTCGACACGCTGCCCGAGCGGGAGTTCCGGGCGGGGCTGGCCGAGATCATCAAGGCGGCGGTGATCGCCGATGCGAAACTATTTGAATTATTAGAGAGTAGTTCGTTCGAGGCGTTGCGCACGGACAAAGAATTGCTCGGCCGCGTGATCACGGCGGCGATCCGCGTTAAGGCGGCGATCGTCGAGGCGGACGAGCATGAGGCCGGGGTGCGCAAGTTGCTGAACCTGGGCCATACGTTCGCCCACGCGATCGAGAAGTGCAGCGACCAGTACACGCATGGCGAGGCGGTGGCCGCGGGGGTCTGCATGGCCTCGGACGTGGCGGTACGCACGGGCGTTCTCTCCGCAGCCGACCGTACGCGCATCAAGACGGTGATCGAGCGGATGGGGCTGCCGCTTTCGACGAGCCTCGATCCGGGGGCACTGATCCGGGCAGCCGCGGCGGACAAGAAGCGTGCGGCGGACAAGATCGACCTGATCCTGCCGCACGGGATTGGCAAATGCGCGATCCATACCGTGCCGCTGGAGGAATTGAAAGGGTATTTTTAACCGTATATAAGGACAAAGGGCAACCACGAGGGCAGCCGCGGTCGGAAGATCGTAACAAATCAGATAATAGATAAATTACCAGTACATTAAAATGCATGGGTTTATTTGAAAGAATGAATTCTTTTTCGTCATGTCGAGCGTTAGTCGAGACATCTCAAACCGTCTGTCTGAGATGTCTCGACTAGCGCTCGACATGACAACAAAATGCCGTAGCAACGCTGCGGCATTTTGTTGATTATCTTTGAATTACAATCTTCCGACCACTCGTGCCGTAAAGGGTGCCCCTACAATATCGGACAACTAACTGTCTACTTCCCCCAGTTGGGATTCTGTTCATAATTAGGCATCAGGTCGATCTCCCGCTGCGGGATAGGCAGCAACTCGTGCTTGCCTTTGACCGTATTGCTGACCACCGTGTAGTTCGCCGCCGCCGACCATTCGAGCAGCGAGATAGCCGTCTCGCGGATCCTTTCGGTGTATATGCCCCACCGGACCAGGTCGTGCTTGCGGTGCCCTTCGAAACAGAGCTCGTAGGCCCTTTCCTTCTGGATGATGGTCTTGAACTCGTCGTAACCTGCCGAGGAATTGATGTCGGACTGGCTGCTTGCCGTACCCGGGTCTATGCCGTAGCCACGCCTGCGGACCAGGTTGACCGCACCGATGGCGTCGGCCGTGGGGCCTTGCTGCGATTCGTTGACCGCTTCGGCATAGGTGAGCAGCACGTCCGAATAGCGCAGGATGTACCAGTTGATCCTCGAATAGCTCGCGTCGATCAGGTAGTTGGTCCTATCCACATACTTCTCGGTATTCCACTTGCCCGGCGTGCACAATTGCTGCCAGTTGTTGCGTGCGGCCGTATTCGGGTAATTCTGGTAGGACCAGGGCCACTGCAACGTACCCACGTATTGGTATTCGGCCACCGACACGCCGTATCGCGGGTCGTTGCGCCCCTTCCATTCGGTCATAAAGGTCTCCACCACCTTGGTGCGCGCCGAGTTCGACGCCCTTTTGCCCACGATGGCGTCGGCCTGCACGCCGTTCCACTTGCCCACGTATCCCAACGCGGCGTTGGTCGTCGAGTAGAAGCTCACTTCGATCAGGCTCTCGGCGGGATTCCACCAGCCGCTGCACGTGTTGTACCACAGGTCTTCGAAATTGGGCAGCAGCGAGTGCTTCATCGAGCTGATCACCTTCAGGGCCGTCTTGGCCGAGAGATCCCATTTGCTCTGGTCCTGCACGGGCCAGCCGGCCCACGTGGCGTACACTTTGGAGAGCAGGCCCAGGGCCGACCCCTTGGTGAAGCGGAACTGGGTGTCGCCCCTTGGGTCGATATCCCCGTTCCAGGGCAGCGCGTCGGCGGCATCCTTGAGGTCCTGCTCGATGAACGCGTAGACCTCGGCCGGATCGTTCTGCGTGAAGGTCTTCGGATCGTTGAGCGACTCGGCCGCCGTGGTCATCAGGGTGATGTTGCCGAACCACCGGACCAGGTCGAAGTAGAACATGGCCCTGAGCACTTTGGCCTCGGCGACGTAGAGCTCGGCCAGTTGCCGGTCCCCGGCGGGGAAGTCCCGCATCGACTTGGTGGCCCTTTCGATAAAGTCGTTGGCGGAGTAGACCCCGTTGTAGAGGTATCGCCACGTGGCCTGGATATCGCTGTTGCTGGGGCTGTGGGCGTTGGTGGGAATCTCGCGGAAGTTGGTCGACGAGGCCCCCTCGCACTGTGCGATATCGGTCGACAGGGGGAGCAGCATCGACAGGTTGTAGCCGTAGAGCGCATTGTTGTTCAGGCAGCTGTATATACCCAGCAACACGTTTTCGACCTCCATCGCGTTGTACATATAGTCGTCCCGGTCGAGGTTCATCAGCGGCTTTTCATCCAGCATGTCGGTGCAGGATACGGCGGGCATGAACAGCGCGGCGGCCAATAAGGTATAAAGTATCTTTTTCATCTTCTGCGGTTTTTTAGAATTGGGCCTCCAGGCCGAAAGTGAACACTTTGCTCTTGGGATAGGCGCCGTAGTCGAAGCTGGGCATCATGGGACTGGAAGACCTCATGCTCACCTCGGGATCGAATCCTTTGTAGCCGGTCACCACGAAGAGGTTCTGCCCCGACACGAACACCCTGAGTTTGCTCAACCAGACCTTACTGATCAGGTTTCTCGGCAAGGAGTAGCCCAGCGTGACGCTTTTGAGCCTGAGGAACGACCCGTCCTCGATAAACCGCGAATAGACGTCGCCGTTGATGTAGCCGAGCGTTTTGGGCACCTTGTTGCTGGCGTTCTGCGAGGTCCACCGGTCGGCGATCTCGCCCGTCTTGTTGGTCCGCTCCAATCGCGACTGGCTGCCGTAGAGGCGCGTGGCGTTGTAGACGTCGTTGCCGTAGTTGAACTGCAGCATGAATGAGAAGTCGAACCCGTTCCAGTTTATCGTGTTGGTCAGACCCCCGAACCATTTGGGCGTACCGTTGCCGATCACCGTGCGGTCGTTGTCGGTGATCACCCCGTCGCCGTCCATGTCTTTGTACTTGACGAAGCCGGGGCCCATCTCACCGGCGTTCTGGACCCTTCCCGAGATGTCGGTCACACCCGGTTTGAGGATCAGCGCGCCCGCCGAGTTGCGGTAGAAGTCGTTCTCCTGGTAGACGCCGTCGAACTGGAAACCGTACATCAACCCCAGCGACTGTCCCACATAGGCGACGTAGTCGAAGTTGGTGTAGTTGCTGTCGAAGCCGGAGAGGACTTTGTAGTAACTTTCGCCATTCGAGAGCGCTTTGAGTTCGTTGCGGATGAAAGAGATGTTGAAGTCGGTCGTCCAGAGGAATTTGCGGGTGTTGATATTCCACGAATTGACGGTGATCTCGAGACCTTTGTTCTGGATCTTGCCGATGTTTTCCCACCGCTCCGGGAAGCCCGAGACGTAAGCCAGGCTCTTGGGCAGCAGCAGGTCCTTCGTGTTCTTAATGAATGCGTCGACGGTCAGCGTGAGCTTGTTTTGGAGCAGCCCCACGTCCAGGCCGAGGTTGGTGGTCGCCGAGCCTTCCCACATGATCAGGTCGTTGGCCAGGTTGAGGGGATAGAGCCCCACGCCGGGGGTTTGCCCCACGCCGTAAGCGCGGCTTCCGTAGAGGTTCATCGAGAGGTAGGGATCGATGCGGTCGTTACCCACTTCGCCGTAGCCCAACCGGAGTTTGAGGTTGGAGACCACCCGCTGGTCCTTCATGAATTTCTCCTCGCTGATCCTCCAGCCGGCCGCGAAGGAGGGGAACCATCCCCATTTCTTGCCCGGCGCGAAGACGGACGCACCGTCCATACGCAGCGTGGCGGTCAACATATAGCGATTGTCGTACTGGTAGTTCACCCGGGTGAAGTAGGAGAGCAGCAACCTTTTGGTCTTGTATGAGGTGAGCTCCGTGACCAGGGCGCCCAGCGACATGTTGTTCGTCCAGAATTCGTCGGTAAGGAAATTCTCGGCGTATCCCCTCAGCCCTTCGGTGGAGGTGGAGGTGGCCTCCTGCCCGAGCATGACGTCGAACGAGTGCTTCCTGCACTTATAGTCATAGGTCAGGTAGTTCGAGGTGCCCCATCGGAGTTGCTTGCCCATCATCTTGTTGCCCAGCGTGTTCTCGCCCTTGCGATAGGCTTCCCTCGACGATTCGAGGTAGAACATGTCCTGCGTGAAATTCTGCTGGTTGTAACTCCCCGAGACGGTCAGTTTGAGGTTTTTCAGGAAATTGATATCGAACCGCGCGTTGGCGATCCACTGGTCCGTGATCCGGTTGTTGACCACCGACTGGGCCTGGATGATGGGGTTGACCTGCGCCAGGTTGGCCGCGCCCTCGTTCTCCAGTTCCATCGGGTCGATGGGGGCCTTGAGCAGTTGCTCGTCGGTCATCCTCAATCCGCCGGTGGGGCGTGCGCTGATGATCTGGGAGAGCATGTTGAAGCGCCCGTTGTCGGCCGAAGTCCCCGTTCCCTTCTTGGCCGAGTTGGTGTAGCTCACACCCAGGTCCAGCTTGGCGAATTTGGCCAGGGTCTGGTTGACCTTCACCTTGGCGGCGTTCTTGGCGAAGCTGCTGTTGGTGAAGATACCGTTCTCGCCGTAATTGGAGTAGGAGACCGTGTAGCGCGTCTCTTTATTCCCCCCGCTGATCGAGAAGTTGTGGTCCTGGGACCAGGTGGGCCTGAAGGCCTCGTCCTGCCAATCCACCCCCGGCACGCCGATGTAGTCGTCGATCGACTGGTAGCGGTAGGGGACGCCTTTCTCGTCGTTTCCGGCCTTGTAGTAGGAGCTTGCGTAATCGGACTTCAGTTCGACCTGCAATTTGACGAATTCATAGGGGTTGAGCACATCCAGGTGGCTGGATATGGTGCGGTAGCTGACCGATCCGTTGTAGGCCACGGTCGTTTTGCCCGGCTTGCCGGACTTGGTGGTGACCAGCACCACCCCGTTGGCCGCCCGCGCGCCGTAGATGGCCGACGCGGAGGCGTCTTTCAGGACGTTGACCGACTCGATGTCGGAGGTGGCCAGGTAGTCGATGTTGTCGACCTGGAAGCCGTCCACGATGAAGAGCGGGCCCGCGTCCCCGGTCAGCGTACCGATACCGCGGACCTTGATGTCGAAGCCCGCGCCCGGCGTACCGTCCGCCTGGGTGATCTGCACCCCGGCGATCTGGCCTCCGAGGGCCTCCATGACGGAGGCCGACTTGTACCCTTCGATATCTTTGGAGCCGACCGAGGCGACCGATCCGGTCAGGTCGCTCACCCGCGAGGTACCGTAACCCACGACCACCACCTCTTCGACGGCGATCGCGTCGCTTTTCAGGGTGACGTTATAGGCATTGGCCGCGGTGACCGGCACTTCGGCCGTCATGTATCCCAGAGACGATACCACCAACACGTCGCCCGTATTGGCCTGGATGCGGAACGCACCCTGCGCGCCGGTCGAGGTACCCAGACTGGTGCCCCTGACGACCACCGAAGCCCCGAGAACGGCCTCGCCCCGGTCGTCCACCACGTTTCCCGTCACTGCCCTCGTCTGCGCGAAGGCCTGGCCTGCGGTCGCCATGAAAAAGGCGACCGAGAGCAGGCTCAAAACAAATCTCTTATTTATCTTGTTGTACATAACGCTTAAGTCTTGGGTTAGTTAGTACCGAATTTCTCATCGAACCAGATCCACAGCGGGAAGACCTGCGAGCCGTTGTTCAGGACGGTTACGCTGTTGCCCGTGTAGAGGTAGGTCATCTGCCCGAGGAATACCCCGTTGGCGAAGCCGTTGTTGTCCTGCCACTTGTTCTGGTTGACCCTCACCTTGTTGCCGTCCGTGTTGTCCACATAGCATAAAGCGCCACCCTTGTTGCTCACGGTATTCGAAACGGGAGACTTCGCCCCGTAGTTGACGGCGCCGGTGGCCACCAGCGACCAGTTCGTATCCCAGAGCACGTGCAACAGCGTTTTCCCGGTTTCAGGCGCGGGATTGGTCAACGCCCCGCTCAGGTGGAGCGCGTTCCCGTCCTGGTCGGTGGGCCCGTCCAGGTTGTAGTAGCTGAACGTGCGGCGGTAGTCCATCTGGATGCCCGTAACCGTGACGCCGCTGTTCTTGGCCGTGTAGGTGGGGGCGACCGAAGTGGACACCTCTTTGGGCGAGCACTTATGCACGAACGGGGTGTAGGTAACGCATACCCCGCCGGTCACGTCGTTGGCCGCGAGGCTCGTGTCGAAGTACGCGTAGTTGAAGAACACGGGCACGGATACCGAATACTCGGCCGGCGTTCCCTGTCCGGTGGTGGCGGTCACCAGCACGCATCCCGAGCTGCCGCCCGTCAGGGTCGCGGTAACGTTGCCGGGGTTGTAGGTGTCCGCGGCGAAGCTGAGGGTACCGGTCTCGCTGATGGTTACGTTCTTGGCGTTGTGTATCTGCCTGACGCTCCACACGACCGTGGTGGTCGCGTCCGAGGTCGCGGGCAGGGTAGCCGCCGCCATCGTCGCGGCGTCGTAGTAACGGAATTGCTCCGCGTAGTTCGTCGCGGGGCTCAGATTCAGGTTGTTGCCGTAGCGGACGTAGGTGAAGATGTTCGGGTTGGGCTGGATGTTGAGCGTGAAGGTGGCGATATCGGGAGCCGCCGTGTCCGACATATCGTTTATGGCCGACACCTTGACCGTGTACTGCCCTTCGGGGATGCCGTTCTTCTTGAGCGCCGAGATCACGCCGGTCTGCCGGTCGAGCCGGAGTTTGCCGTTGAGCGCGGCGGGCAGGTCGACGAACGCGAAGGTGATGTCGTCGCCCGTCAGCCCGGCGTCGGGCGAGATGGTGAACGAAGCCTCCCTGAACTGGTCGTGGCCGTCCGAGTAGGCGAAGCCGCCCACGGGGATGATCTGGTCTTTGATCTCGACCTGGCAGGCCGCGACGAAATTCACCGGGGCCTCATCGTAATCGTTCTGCACCTCGATATCCAACTGGTAGACGTCGCCGATCTGCAACGTGTTGCCCGCCTGGGCGATGATCGCCCCGGTCACCGGGTCGATGCTCAGTTGCCCGCCGTCCGAAGGCCTGACCCGGGTGATGGCGAAATGCAACCCGTCGGGCGAACCCAGATAGGTGGGGGCGACTTTGGTGCGGGAGGCCGATCCGGCCACCAGCTTGCCCACGCTGAGGTACTTCAGCTCCAGCGAGGGGCTCCACACGTCGAACAGCACCACCTCGTCGTAGACTTTCGATCCCCCGAAAGTGGTCATTTTGACCGACAGGTTGTACTTGCCCGGATTGGGCAGGCTGATGGTGGTCGCCGTGGGTTGCTTGATCGACACCACCCCTTTGGGTGTGATGGTGAAGTGATCCGCTCCCTCGGAGACCACCGAGTAGCCCATCGGGGTGATCCCCTCGCCCTGGTATTCGAGTTGGGCGGTGAGCTTCTGGTCGTAGAGGTTGCCCGTATAGGGGATCTTGACCACCTTCGGATTCGCCGTCAACCCTTCCGGGAAGGTGGACTGCACGACGAATTCGAACACGTTCCGGAAGGTTTTGCTCTTGCCGTTCATCACGCAGGAGACGGAGAGCTTGTAGCTTCCTATCTCCAGCGTCGAGGTGTTGCTGACCGTGATCTCCCCGTTTTCCGGGTTGATCTCGAAGTTGGCGTTGTTCGTATTGGCATCTTCGAACGTCACGCCGGTGATGGCGTATTGCGAGGGCGCGGGCCCGTAGTAGGAGGGCTTCTGGGAGACATAGGTCGACATGCCCGGCGCGAAGTCCGTCACCATGGCGTAGTAGAGCGCGTAGTCCGACTGCGCATCGTCGTCCTTGCACGAGTTCATGCCGACGGCCATAACCACAGCGGCGGCCACGGCCAGTATCTTTCCGATGAATCTGTTGTATTTCATCACTGCGTAGTTTTAGCTGGGGGTTAATTCAATGTGAAGGATAAGTCGTAGGGTATGCGCCCGATCATGACCTGGAGCGAGGCGCCCGTAGCGCTGTAACCCGCGTCCTTGAACTGGGCCGAGAGCTCCGGGGCCGACGCGAAGGCGGCGGTGGGGTAGATCACCGTAATGAACCTTACCGCGTCCATGGCGGCCGTCTTGGCGATGTTGACCGAGTAGCAGCCGTTGCGCTCCTGGTAGGAGTCGATGGTGGGCGATACCCTGCCGGTGAAGGGGGCGAAGGTCATCGGCGAGGGGCTGAACGAGCGCACCACCACGTTGTTGTTGTCGGCGAAGATGGTGTGGGCGCCGAATTGGGCCGCGTCCAGCACGGCGTTGTTCACGCCGCCGGTTTGGATCTCGCCGAAGTTGAGCATGTTGAAGTTGACGTTGACCGATCCCGCGGCGTTGCCGATCCCCTCGTCCACGATCACGAAGAACTGTTTGTCGACGAAGAAGACGGCCCTGCGGTGCTTCAGGCCGGTGTAGCTCTGGTTTTCGGTGACCAGGATGTCGGTACCGTCCTGGGTAGCGAACTTCAGCAGCTTGCCGTTGCGGTTGGTGGTATTCTCTTTCAGGGTGGCGTAGTCCAGGGTCATGGTGTTGTGCACCCGGGTCTGGCGGAACCAATCCCGCTCGGCGTTGGTCGTCCCGTCGCCGGAGTATTTGTAACAGCCGCTGTCGGTATAGAAGTTACGCCCTTTGATGTAAAGTTCGAAAGTCCCGTTGTCGGGCTGGCTGTGGAAGCTCCCGCAAGGGCCGTTCTGCAACACCATCATGATACTGTTGGCATCCCATCCGCTGCGCATCACGTAGTAGCCCGCATTGGGGAACGCTTTGGTCAGGTTGGTCGGTTTGGTCCCCGCCTTGCCCTCCTCGGCCATCCAGAGCAGCTCGCCGTCGTCGGGGAAGAGGCGGTAGTAGCTGCGGAAATTATTTTTCAAACCCGACTTGCTGTGGTTGGCCATGCGGGTGTCGTTCATGTTGATGGTGGTGTAGTTGGGCCATACCAGGTTCTTGACCACGTCGGTCATTCCCCTCATCCCCTCGACGTAGTCGGCGGAGAAGAGGTCGCCCTTGCCGTTGGCCACGGCCATGTCGAGCGCTTTGCTGTAGGTGCCGATCTCGCCCATGTGGTAGCTGAAGTCCAGTTCGTACTGGAAGCCGTCGGGGAAGATCTGCAGGACGATGGCCTCGCTGAGCACCTGGCTGCCGCTGGCGATCCATGCGCCGGCGTTCTTCATCTCGGGGAAGAGGATCCCCGCGTAGGCGACCGACTGGGCCTCGTTGGTGCGGTGGTTGCCCGTCGGGGTGTAGTTCGCCTTGACGAATTCGATGCTTATGTGAATATTATAAAGCAGCTTGGAAAGGAAGTTGGGCGTAAAGTTGGACGAGGGCAGGAAGTAGAGCATGCTGCTGGTCCAGTTGTCTATCCGCTCGCCCACTTCGAGCATTCGCCACGCCCACCGGTCGTTGCCGGTGTTCACCCCGCGCACGCTCGCGTCGATCCACGATACCATCTCTTCTTTCCAGGCCTGGGCCCACTTCTCGTCGCCCGAGGAGCGGTAGCGTTTGCCCATGGGGGGCATCCACTTGTGGCGGTGCACCTGCCAGCGCACCTCGTTGTCGGGATCGGTGATGTACCAGTCGTACACCCCGTCGGTCAGGTATTGCAGGGGCGGTATCTTCTGGTTCTGCGACTGGAACATCCCCTGCATCGCGTAATCCGACCATTGGGTGTCGTTGGCCGTGACGTTGAAGCCCACCAGGGGCACGTTGTCGTTGATCACGTCCGTACGGTTGCGGTAGTAGTCCAGCAGGGCGACCAGCGCTTCATGGTACTTCTGCTGCTCATAGTTGGCCTTGACGGCTTCCAGGCCCGGGTAATCCAGGTTGAGCACGTCGAACACCTCCATCTGCATCACGTCGTTGTCCTCGGCGATTCCCGGTACGACCGAACTGCCCGTATTCGTTTTGACCGCGTAGGTATCCTCCTGGATGCAACTGCACACACAGACGGCCAACAGGAACGATAAAACCGGCAAAATGTGAAATTTTTTCATTTCTCAGATATTTTGGATTAACTTTTCATGAGTTCCCTGGAATCCACACCTTTCAGTTGAAGGTACCTTTTGAGTCCTTCCAGGTAGTAGTAGTCCGCGTAGTTGAGGGGTACGTCCACCTCGCTGTTGGCGGGCAGGTGTCCCACGCAATGCATCAGCACGAAACCGCCGTTCTCTCCCTGCGGGGCCAGATAGCTCTCCGACGAGAGGCTCCGCAGGAGTTTTTCGGCGTAACCGAAGTATTTTTGGGACTCTTCGCCCTGGGTCATGGTGCTCAGTTCGAGCAGCGCGGATGCGTAGATCGCCCCGGCCGAAGCGTCCCTGGGCGCATCGCCGGGCGCGTCGTAATCCCAATAGGGCACCAGGTCTTCGGGGGTGCGGGGGTGGTTCATCACGAAGGCGGCGATCTTTCGGGCTTGCTCCAGATAGCGCTCTTCGCCCGTGCAGCGGTAGCACATCGTGTAGCCGTAGAGGGCCCACGCCTCGCCCCGGGCCCACGCCGTGCCGTCGCCGAAGCCCTGGAAGGTGCCCTGGCTCTCGACCGACCCGTCGGGGTTGTAGCTGACCACGTGGTAGGCGCTGTAATCGTCCCGGAAGTGGTTCTTGATGGTCAGGTCGGCGTGTTGCTCGGCGACCTCCTTATATATAGGGTCTCCCGAGTTCCCGCTCGCCCAGAAGAGCATTTCGAGGTTCATCAGGTTGTCGATGATGACCGGGTAGTTCCACTCGCCGAAATCCCAGGAGCGGATCAGGCCGATCTGCGGGTCGCGGCGCGAGGCGAGGCTGGCGGCGGCGTCCATGATCACCTGGGCCGTGTAATCGTCCTTGAAATTGGCGTACTGGTTGCCGTAGCTGCAGAATACCATGAAACCCAGGTCATGGGTTCCTTTGTAGGACTGTATGCCGTCCAATTTGTCGGTGTAGGCCTGCGCCTGGTTGGCAAAGAAGTTGTCGCCTGTGAGCGCATACATCTGCCACAGGCTTCCGGGGAAAAATCCGCTGGTCCAATCCTTCGGGGGGGCCATTTTGTAGGCCCCGTCCTTGTATGACCTCGGGGTGGCCTGGTCGGAAGAGAATTTTTCCGCAGTTTTCCGCAGTTGCCGGTCGGCCCTTTGGATGGCGTTCTTCGCCCAGTCGTACTCGCCGCTGCGGGGCGTGCACCCCGACAGAAGCAGCAGAAGACCGGCCAATGGGAAAGCAAGTAATTTCTTCATGGTTATTGTTTAGTTTAGCGTTAGTTTTCCAATTACAATATTATACTTTAACGCCCGCATACTCCTTCATATTTTTCCATTAATCTGCAACATTTGCCGAAAGTCCCCTTAAATTTGTTCAAAATATAAGAAATTCGTCTAAAAAAGCCCTCGTAGCGCACTTCTACGGGGGCTGGAAATTTAAAACAGGGTGCGTAAACTTGACGCGCCACTGTTTTTAATACATTCTAATATTATTCTTTCGGGGCGTGCTTGTCATTCTGAACGAAGCGAAGAATCTTGGTCTGGCTGTGTGCTGCAAACCATTCCGACCAAGATTCTTCACTTCGTTCAGAATGACAAGGCACGCCCTAACGGGATGATCCCGGTTCTTAGAGGTTGTTTTGAATTTCCTTTCCTTCGCGCTTTTCGCCCCTCTCCGGCATTTTTTTCCGCCGATTATCGTCACATATTCCCGATATGCTCCGCTAATCGGCGAAAAAAACTGCTCGAAGATGCGCAAAAATCGCTTCGATTGGAAAATCAAAACAACCTCTTAATGACGAACTACTCCTCCGGCCCCCCGCCCTCGCCCGGCGCCTGCCTCGACGCCTGGCGGTTTTTCACGTACTCGGTAGGCAGGCAGCCCATGTGCTTCTTGAAGCTGGTGGCGAAATAGGAGGGCGAGTTGAAGCCCACCATCGTGCTGATCTCGGAAATGGAGTGCTTCCCCTCGCGCAGCAACTGGCATGCGTAGTTGAACCGTATCTTGCGGATAAATTTGGTCGACGACTCGCCCGTGATCGATTTGATCTTCAGGTGCAGGTTCGAGCGGCTCATGCAGAGCTCCCGGGCGAAATCGTTGGAGGAGAACTCCTCGTTGCCGATATTCTCCTCGACGATCCTGATCGCCTTTTTCAAAAAATCCCCGTCCACCGAGTTGGAGGTGATCTTGTCGGGGTCGATCTCGGTCGAATTGGAGTAATAGTGCCTGAAGCGGTGGCGGGCCTTGATGAAGTTGTTGACCTTGGCGTTGAGGATCGACACGGAGAAAGGCTTGGCCAGGTAGTCGTCCGCACCGGCCTCGATCCCCGCCATCTGGTCTTCGGGGGTGTCCTTCGCCGTGAGCAGGATCACCGGAATATGGCTCGTGCGGATATTCTGCTTGATGTGGCGCGTGAGCTTCATACCGTCCATGCCCTCCATCATGATATCGGAGATGATCAGGTCGGGCTCCTCGCTGCGCAGCAGCGCCAGGGCCTCTTCCCCGTCGCTGGCGGTGATGACCCGGAAACGGCCCCTGAAATTCTCGGCGAGGTACTCTTTGATCTGGGGGTTGTCTTCCACGATGAGCAGGGTCTCCTGCTCCGGCCCGGCCTGCCCGGCGGCACGATCCCGGTCGGAGAAGGAATCGTCCTGGATGAATAGCGACATATCCCTTGCAGCCTGCGCCTTGGGCGGCTCCGACGCCATTTCCTCCGGGGTGTATGCCGACGCCCCGGCCGGGAAGCTCACCGTGAACTCGGTGAATTGCCCGGGCTCGCTCTCCAGCGACACCTCCGCGTGGTGAAGCTCGGCCAGGCGTTTGACGATCGACAGCCCGATCCCCGTGCCGGGATGCGATTCGTTGACCTGGTAGAAACGCTCGAATATGCTCTTCTGCTTATCCTTGGCTATCCCGATGCCGCTGTCGCGGACCCGGAGCACGAGCCGGTCGGCCTCCCGGTCGAGCGAGACTTTGATCGTCCCGCCGTCCCGGGTGAATTTAAAGGCGTTGGAAAGCAGGTTGGTCACGATCATCTCGATGTAGGCGCTGTCGACCGGATAGGGCTCGTTGTGCAGGTTGCTGCTCAGGATATAATCCATATCCCGGTTCTGCGCGCTGTCTTCGAACAACGCGAAGATATTGGCCACCAGCACCTCCACGTCGGTCATCGCCACCCCGAGCTTGAACATCCCCAACTCCGCTTTGCGGTAATCGAGCAACTGGTTGACGATATGCAGCAGTTTGGAGCTGTTGCGGTAGATGTAATCGATGCGCTTCTCCACATATTTGTCCTGCAGCCCGTGCGAGCGGATCTCTTCGAGCGGCGAGAGGATGAGCGTGAGGGGCGTGCGCAACTCGTGGGACATATTGACGTAGAACCGGATCTTCTCCTGGCTCATCTCCTCTTTCTTGCGCGCCTGCACCCGCTCGAAATACAATTGCACCCTCATTTTGGCTTTTCCCGCGTAGAACCGGATCAGCATGACGGCTATGCCGGCCGCCAGAAGCACGTACAGCACCCGCGCCAGCATGGTCTGATACCACATCGGCAATATCCTGATGGTGAAGACCGTCTCTTCCGGGCTCCAGTTCCCGTCGTTGTTGCACGATTTGACCCGGAATTGGTAGCTTCCCGGGCTGAGGTTCGAGTAGGTCGCCTCCCGGTTGCGCGTGGTGTACCACCCGTTGTCGAAGCCCTCCAGCATATAGGAGAATTCGTTGCGGTTGCCCGCCAGCATGTTGACGACCACGAAATGGACCGTGAACAGGTTGCGGTCGGCACGGAGCGTCGCACCGATAAGCGCTCCGCGGGCGTCCCTGACCAGCCTTGCGCGTTTGCCGTCCGGCAGGATCTCCCGGTTGAAGATGGTCACTCCCGTGATGGCGGGCGGCGGCGAGAAGGGGTTGTCGGTCAGGTTGTGGGGGCGGAAGCTGGTGATGCCGTTTATGCTGCCGAAGTAGAACACGCCGTTTTTGGCCTGGCAATAGGAGAACTGGTTGAACTGGTTGGAACTGATGCCGTCCGCTTTGGTGTAGTTGCGGAAGGTCCCGCTGGCCGGGTCCAGGCACGAGAGCCCTTTGTTGGTGCTCAGCCAGAGCCGGCCCAGGTCGTCCTCAAGGATGCCGTACACCATGTCGTTGGGCAATCCGTCCGCCGTGGTGTAATGCCGGAATTCCCCCTTGTTGTAGTCGTAGCGGAACAACCCCTGCCGTGTGCCGATCCAGATCATCCGGTGCGAGTCCTCCCGCAGACACAGGACATGCGCCTGCTGCGCGCGGGATCCGTCGTCGGCCAGCATATCCCCGAAGCCGGTCAGCCGGTCGGTAGCCGACTCCCACCGGAACAGGCCGTTGCCCGTCCCCAGCCATACGTTCGAGCGGGAGTCTTCCCGGATGGTGTTGACCACCGTGTGGTCCAGCCATGGGTCGCGCCCCGAAAGGCGGTGGGGCGAGAACTGCCGCGTGCGCAGGTCGAAGGAGAGCAAACCGTCCAGCGTCCCCACCCAGAACGACGAGGGGGCGCTCCGGTAGAGCGAGTAGCAACTGTTGCGTATGGGAATATCGGCCGTGACATGATAGGTTTCGATTCTGCCGCTCTTCGGATCCAGGCGGCTCAATCCGCCCGCATGGGTGCCCACCCACACCGCGCCCTGTTCATCCTGCACCACGCACTTCACGTTGTTGGATCCCAGGGTGCCGCGCCCCCCGTCCGCCGCCTGGTAGAGGGTGAACCGGCCGCTCTTGACCTCGTAATAATTGAGCCCCATGTCATTGGTGCCTATCCACAGGTTGCCCGTGGGGACTTCCTCGGTGATGCAGCTGACCGTATTGTCGGCCAGTGAGTTGTGGGCCGGACGATGCCGGATCAGGTCGAACCGGAAGGCCAGCGGATGGTAGTAGCTCACCCCGCCGTAATAGGTCCCCAGCCACATGCCGCCCTGGTTGTCCTTGTAGATCGAGCGGATGGAGTTGTGGTTGATCGACGTTTCGTCGTTATGCTCGAACAGATAGGGCGTGAAGCGGCCCGTGGCCTGGTCGTAGATCACCAGTCCCTCGAAGGTCCCGATCCACAGTTTGCCCGCGCCGTCGCTTTTCACTACCCGGACATAGTCCGACGCGAACCCCTTCGCATTCGGGTTGCGGGT
Source organism: Rikenellaceae bacterium (assembly GCA_031549495.1). Lineage (GTDB taxonomy): Bacteria > Bacteroidota > Bacteroidia > Bacteroidales > Rikenellaceae > JAVBOW01. The sequence continues at coordinate 78,068 of JAVBPS010000019.1, forward strand.
GGAGTAGTGCCCGGTGATCTGGAACTCGCCGTCGGTTTTGTAGAGCCCGTTGCCGTGGGTGCCGATCCATAGCCCGTCCGTCTCGGCGACGATGCTCACCACGTCGAGGTGCCCCAGCTCGGGCATCACTTTGACGATGGTCCCGTACCGGATCGAATAGTTGTATATCCCCTTCGAGGTGCCGATCAGTATCCCGTCCCGGAAGCTGCACAGGCATTGGGCCGTAATGCCTTCGAGGTACGATTTGAGGTCGAGCCTTTCCGTCCGCTTGTCGAACAGCACCACGCCCAGGTCGGTGGCCATCAGCAGTTGGAGCGGGTCTTCCGTCTCCACGATGTCGTATATGTGGACGTTGCGGCCCGGGAGGTAGTAGTTATGGAACCGGCCCTCCGCGTAGCTGTACTTCGACAGCCCGGTGGTCGTGCCGATCCACACCGTCCCTTCGCTGTCGGTGAGCAGCGAACTGATGTTGCTGTTGGCGATGCTCGTCGAGTCGCCGACCGTGTGCCTGAAAGCCGTGAACCCGTACCCGTCGTAACGGTTCAGCCCGTCCATCGTACCCAGCCACAGGTTGCTGTTGGCGTCCTGCGTGATGGCGAAGACGGTGCTTTGCGAAAGCCCGTCGTCCACCGAGAGGTGCTTGAACTTGATGTTTTCCGACGTCCCTTCCGCCGGCGCGACGAGCGGCGACGCCGACAAAAGCAAAAAGATAAGCCTGAAATACCTTGCCATAACCCGGTCTGTTCGTTACTGCTGCTCCACCAAAGGCCTGAGCGTTTTGATCAACCTGGGATCGCCGGTGTGCACGCCCCATCGGTACATTTTGGCGCGCAGACGCTTCAACTCGGGCTCATACTTCCTGTCGACGGCCAGGTTGACCATCTCTCCGCGGTCGTTCTCCATGTCGTACAACTGCTCTCGGTTGCGGAATACATTATACAGCACATACTTATATTTTCCCTCCACGATACACCAACCCCGCGTCTCGATCCCTTGCAGGGTGGTCTCGATAAATACCTCGTCCTGCAGGGCGGCCGATGCGTTCTCCGCCACGCCGCGGTAGCTCTTTCCCCGGTACTGCGCCGGGTCGAGCGCCACCCCGCCGTAATCGCATACGGTCGCGTAGATATCGAGCCCGATATTCGACAGCGCGCTCCGGTTGACCACCCCCCTGGGCCCCTTGCGGCCGGGCGCCTTGACGATAAGCGGTACGTTAACCACCTCTTCGAACAGGACCCATTTCTGGTTCCACCGGTGGGCGCCCGCCCCGTCCCCGTGGTCGCTGCTGAAGATGATCAGCGAGTTATCGTACAGTCCGTTCTTTTTGAGTTGCTCGACCAGCCGCCCGACCTGTTTGTCGACCCGCTCCACCAGCCGGTAATAGGCGTGGATATACCGGCGCCAATCATCCTGCGTGTAGGTGTAGGTGTCGTGGATCCGGGGCGTGGCCGCATGGTGCAGCCGGATGGCTTCGGCCTCATAGGTCGAGGGCATGAAGTTGGCGGGCAGGTTCGGCGTATCCTGGGTCCGGAACTCATCCAACTCCCCATAGGGCAGGGTCTCCTCCCGGGCGTACTCGCATATTTCATGCGGATCCAGGAAAGAGGCCACCAGGAAAATGGGCTTGTCATGCTTCCCGGCCAGGTAGGGCGCGCATTCATCGGCCAGCGTACGGTCGTCCATGCCGCACACCCGCGTGAATCCCATCCCGTCCGGGATGGTGATCTGCGGGATGTGCCACTTGCCCGCATAGAGCGTTTCATACCCCGCCTGCCGCATCCGAAAGCCGATGTTGCTCTCCAGCGCCCCGGCGGCCGTATGCTGCTCGTTGTCGGTCACACCTGCTTCGAAAGCCGTTTTCCCCGTCATGAGCGACGCCCTGCTCGGCCCGCTCAAAGGGAATGGGCAATAGGCCCGCGCGAGGGTCACCCCATCCGCCGCCAGCGCATCCATCGCCGGGGTGGACAGATGGGGATTGCCCATGCAGCCCATGGCCGACGCCGTCTGCTGATCCGTCAGGATCAAGATAATATTGGGTTTATCCGGGGCTTGTGCCCGAACCCCGCCGTGGGCGCACAGCAATCCGCCCGCCGCCACGATCGCAACTCCCTTCCATCCATTCATACCGGTCCGTCAGGCTAATGTAGTTTTTAGTCCATAGACGCAAGTTACAAAAATATGGCATCCCCTGCGACATCACTTTCGAAATTTACCCGAAAGACCACAATTTTGTCCAGACCGGCCAGCGGAATCCGGCACGCTCCGCCGTATTCGGGGAAGCCTACCGGGTTCTCTTTTTGAGCGAATAGCTGCTTGTATCCGACGCGAGGGGAGTCAGGATAGGGGAGAGGGCCTTTTCCGGACTTCCTCCGGAGAATGCGGTTTCGAAGAGTTGCCTTAGCTCCTCGATATGTATGGGCGCCTCGCCGGCGTAATAAGAATGGTCGTGCCGCCAGGGGGTCGGCTTGAGGATGTTTTTTACATCCACGTAAATAGCGTCGGCGCTCTCCGCTTTCTTGTGGGCGGACTCTCCGAGCAGGGGCTTCCCTTCAAGGAAAAGCCGTGCGCTGCGCAGTGTGAGGTCCTTGCCGTTGCGTATGATGTAAACTTTGTTGGCGATCTTACCGGCCAGCACGTCGACCCATTCGGCATGGCCTGTTTCAGGCACGCAGGCCGCACTGAGGATAACGTTGGTGAACGGCGTAACCCGCGAGGGGTCTTCGGCCAGGTACCCTGCGTATAGCTGGGCGAATTCGTTCCCGAGGCTATGGAACACCACCGAGCATTCGATCCCGTTATCGCGGGCGAAAAGGGAGAGCGAATCGACGGTTTGCAGAAACTGGGGAAAGCTCTCTTCGATATTCCGTTTGGAGGCATAGTAGTTCTTCACCATCTTGTGGTTGAACTCTTTGGCCGGCCACGCGAAATAGAAAGAGGGAACGTTGTAAAGATCGGCCATCTGGCGGATCGAATTGAAGATGTCGCTGAACGACACGTTATTGCCGTGGACGAAAAGGAGCATTTTTGAAGTGCCTGCCAGCGGGCCGGCGCCTTCGCCGAACGTCGTCGCGGGTACGACCTCATAGCTGTCGTCGTCGCAAACCTGCCCGACGACAAAGCGGATGGCGTCTTTTGGGTCGAGCGGCGTGACGCCCGTCTGAATGGATTCGCCGAAATTATAGGTGCTGACGACGAACAGCCTCTCGCACACCACCTGTCCATTGACATATAGGGATAGCAGCGCCGCCAGGCATGAAAGCAATATGTTTCTCATCGCGGATAACGTTTTCCGTTCCCCCGATGCAAAAATGATGCTACTTTAACGCGAACTCCGGATAAGGGACCTTGTTCGCTGTATTATATATAATGCGAATTAAGAGTTGAAATTAATGTTCTTTTTTGGCCGACGAGCACAAGGCCGGGATCGCCTGCGGGCGACCATACTTTTTTGCTTGACCAAAAAAGTAGGCAAAAAAGTCAAGGCGCCGCGCTCCCGGCTTACCCGCTTACGGGTTTTCGGGGGAGTCGTGCGGAAATTCCACGAGCGCAGGGCCACCGCGCCGCACAGGCCTTCCGCTCACGCTGCGCTGCCACGGTTCCAGTTTCCGCCCTTTGTCCTCCGAAAACCCTGGCGGGGCCCAAGCCTCCCGCTTAATGGCGCCGAGCCAGCGCGCATTGGCCGCCGCTCGACCCACCGCGCCCCCGCCTGCGGCTACCAACGGTCTTCTCGCCGTCATGTCGAGCGTTAGTCGAGACATCTCAAACAGGCTGGCCGAGCCCGTAGGGGCATCCCTTGTGGGTGCCCAAATAAATCCAACGGTTATTTTCAACTCTTAATTCGCATATTTCGTTATCGCGAAATCCCTTGTCCGGAGTTTGCGTTACCTGATCACCGGATTGGCATATATCTCAAGGTACTGCCCCCGAAGCTCTTCCATAGGGATATCGAGCCCCGAAAGCGCGCTGTGCATACGCGCGGTGAACGCGGCCATAAGCTCACGGTCGTAATGGCCGCTGTAACGGGAGTCGCCGCCCAGCAGGTCGGCGGCTGCATAATTCGTGTCCCAGAGCCTGTACCCCTCTTTTATCCGTTCATCGAGCAGCCGCGCCGCCGCCGCCGCAAGGTTGCCTGCCGCGGGGTCGCCCATACTGAGGATATCCTGGGGGCTTACCGGTTCGCACACCTGCAGGTGCACATTGCCTTTGGGCTGGACGATGCCTTGCAGGATGCTGTTCAGATCCTCTCCGGGCGCTTTGGCGTAGGGGCCGCGCCGGGCCAGGACGGTCTCCCTGGCTTTCAGTCCGTCGCACGGCTCCCACTGGTAGGATATGGCCACCGGCACGATGTTCAGCTCGGCGAGCGACGCGGCGGGATCGCTCCTCCGGCTCATCAGCAGCATCTTGATCAACCCCTGGTCGGTGGCGTCGATACCGTTCTTGGTGCGGCCGTTGCGTTGGGCGATCCATACCGATTCGTGCTTTTCCGTGATCACGTGGCGGATATAGCGCGACAGGTGCAGCGAGTTGCGATGGAATTCCCTCGGCGAACCCCCGCGAACGACCTTGAACATCTTATTCGAGCATCCTATGTCGATGACCAGCTGCCCTTGCATCAGGTTGCTGCCGAACGTGATCTCGGTCGTGGGCCGTCCGTGCTTTTTCAGGACGACCTGCAACAGCGCGGAATCGAGCAGTATATCGCGGTGGTTCGATATGAAAACGTAACTTTTCGACGGATCGAGCCTCTCCAGCCCGCCCCACGTCAGCCCGGTCGTGCTGTTGCGCACGATCGCCCATACCGCACGGTCCATGACTTTCGTCTGGAATTCGTCCACGGAATCGATCCCGCGCAACGCATCGCAGAATCCGGCCGGATCCTGCCCCGGGAAGAGATGCGAAATGACGGCGCTGAAACGCGCGTCGCCGGCAATGCGCCGCATGGCGGCATTGATCTGCGAGTCGTCGTAAGGACGTATGTCGTCGAATTCAGCAGGTGTCGCAGACATATTATTTTGAGCGTTTGTCGATGAATTTGAATGGTTTGCGGCTCATTTCGGGCATGAGCGCCTGGCGGATGTCGGCCGGGTCGTCGAAAGCGATGTCGGGGGCGACCCTCAGCCTGGCGCGGAAGCGGTCCTTGAGCTCTTTGGTCGCCGTTTCGTGCTCTTTTTGGCAGCCCCCCACGCGCACCGTGATCGCATCGTTGCCGTTCTCGTCGCTCGTCGCCTCGACGATGTAATTCTCTATGTAGTCCACATGGTCCAGCACGTCGAAAAGCGCCGTGGGATAGAGCGTCGTGCCTTTGTATTTGATCATCTGGTTGCGCCGCCCGACGATCGGGCTGATGCGCAGGGTCGTGCGCCCGCACGCGCAGGGCTCGGTATGGAACCGGGCTATGTCGCCCGTGCGGAAACGCAGCAGCGGCATCGCCTCCACCCCCAGGGTGGTGATGGTCAGCTCTCCCTGCTCCCCCGGCGGAACCGGGTTCCCTTCCGGATCGAGCAATTCGGTGATGATAAGCTCCGGATGATGGTGGCCTCCGCAGCCGCATTCGCACTCGCAGAAGGTCGTGGCCATTTCGGTCGAGGCATAGGTCGAGTAGAGCTCGATATCCCATTTTTCTTTTATCTTCTGCCCCAACAGGTTGAGGGAAAAATCGGGATTGCGCAGGTTTTCGCCTATGCAGACCGCTTTGCGGATCGAACTGCCCCGGTAATCTATGCCGTTGGCCTCGGCATATTCCACGATCTTCAGGATGAACGAGGGCACGACGATGATCGCATCGGGTTTGATGCGCATGATCGTGTCCCATTGCAGCTGCGGAATGCCGTTGCCGACCCGGATGATCCCCGCCCCCAGGCGGCGGATACCGAGGAAATAGGCCAGCCCGGCCATAAACCGCTTGTCGATGGTGGTCATCAGCTGGTACACCTCGCCCTGCCCGGCGCCGGCGCAAAGGAAGGATATCGCCTCGTTGTAGGCCAGGCGTTCCAGATCGGCGTCGCTCATGGCGAAGGTGACCGGATCGCCCGACGTGCCGGACGTGGTGATGTAATCGACGATCTTTTCCCGGGGGACGCAGAGGAAATCGTCGTTGAACTGCTGCAGATCCGCCTTTGACGTGGTGGGGATCATCGCAAGGTCATCCAGGGTACGGATATCCTTAACGTCGATTCCCGTTCGGGCGAACAGCCTGCGGTAGTAGGGTGAACGGGCCGACAAATAGGCAAGCGCCTCGGCGAGGCGGGCCTGCTGGTATGTTTCGATCGTTTCGCGCGGCTGCGTCTCGATCCACGGGATCTCAATCTTCTCCATACGGCGATTGTTCAAGGTTTATCTCCGTCCAGCGAGGGTTGCACAGCACGCCGTCGCGCATATCGAAATCGACGATGTAGGCCATCGCGTCATAGAACGAGAGCTTCGAGTTCATTTTCGGCGCACTTTCGATATAGACCATCCCGGCCGGGTCGATGCCCAGATGGCCGGCGATCTGCATGGCCAGCGAAGCGCTCACGGAGGCGATCGAAGAGCCGGGGTTGTCCTTGTAGAGTTCCGTGGCGATGACCACATCGCGCCCATCCACCTTCCGATAGCGCAAACCGCACCTGGAGGGCATCGCCCATTGTCCTTCGAAGTCGAATATCTGGTCGATATATTTGTCCGATGTCTGCATTACAGGGTCTTATTGCGTATCACATCCCGGCCGAAACTCTTTGTGGCCAGATCGCGGTTGCGGGGGCGGTAGGTGCCGTCCTGCATCTCGCGCAGCACGACGGAAGAGAACAGGCGGAACATCTTTTCCTCCTGCGATTCGTCCTGGTAAAACCGTTCCCATGCGAAATCATAGAGCTCCTGCAACCGCTCCGGCGACATTTGAGCGGGTTGGTAGACTACCTGCCCCGCGTTGTAGTGGTTCCAGTCGTGGTCGAATATGCGTCCCTGGCGCATCAGGTCGTCGTAAACCTTCGTGTGGGGGAAGGGGGTGAGGACGGTGAATTCAGCCAGGTCGAGGTCGATTTCGAGCAGGAAGTCGACCAGTCGTTTGATGTCGTCCTCCGACTGGTCGTCCAGCCCGAGCAGGATGGTCCCTTCCACGCCGATCCCGTGGTCGTGATAACGCTTAATGCGCTCTTTGATGTAGTCCGACGTGTCGAAAACGGCCTGGTAGACATACCAGGCCCCGGCCCGGGCGGCCAGGTCGAGCACTTTCGGGTCGTCCTCGATGGTGTGGCTGATCCATTTCTTTTTCAGCGGGATCATTTCGCGGAACAGGTCCATTTCCCATTGCGTGTTCTGCGCCAACGAGTTGTCGACGATAAACAGGCGGTTGTTATCGATCCCGGCCAGCTCTTCTATCGCCTTGTCGACAGGGCGCGGCCGGAAGCATCGTCCGCCCAGGTACGACACCGCGCAGGGGTAGCAACTGAAGCGGCAGCCGCGCGAGGCGTGGAACAGATCGACCATCTGCACCCCTTTGTGGTTATACAGGTCGCGTTTGTAGAGGTCGCGCCGGGCCGGGCCGACCAGGCCGATGTCCGGTTGGCAGCCCATGAAATTATAGAGGGGCTTGAGTTCTCCCCGCTCGAAATCGCCGATCACCTCCTCCATGCGCCCTTCGGATTCGCCCAGGAAAACCGAGTCGGCGTGCCGCATCGTCTCTTCGGCATGCAGCATGGTCGCGATGCCGCCGAACATCACTTTCTTGCCCCGGGCACGGAACTCGCGGGCGATCTCCCAGCCCCGTTTGACCTGCGTGGAGAGCATCATGGAGATCCCGACCAGATCGCACTGTTCGTCGAAATCGACCGGCTCCACGTTTTCGTCCGTGAACGACACGTCGACACGCTCCGGAAGCGAGGCGGCCATAACCACCGGCCCGTGGGGCGGCAGGGTGAAGGTCGTCTGGCCGGGCAGTTTATTCCATTTCGGATAGATCAGCTTGAATTTCATAGCTTTATGCGTTGTTGATGTCCCTGATTATTTTGTTCACGCCTAAAAACTCGGCGCACGTGATGATCGCGCCGATCGACACGCCGAGCAGGCCGTGGGCGTTTATATTTTGTCCGGTGAGGTAGAGATTCGGAATCCGCGTGCGCTGCGAGATAAGGGTCTGCATCGGGAAATTCTTATCGCGCAGCACGCCGTACATCGAGCCGTCCTGGGTGCCCGTGTAATCCAGATAGGTAAGGGGCGAAGAGGTGGACACGGACGCTATCCTGCTCCTTGTGCCCGGGAAATCTTTTTCGAGGCATTCGAGCAGCCGCTCCGCCTTGCGTTGTTTGAACGCCTCGTAATCCTCTCCGCGGCGGCCTATGCGCGTGCCCTGCCACTGGGCCACATCGCTGAAATTCATATACGCGATCACCATCGCCCCCTGGCAGGTGTCCGATCCGTCGGGCGGCGCCTGGTGCATGTACATGTAGTTAAGGGGCCAGCTCTGCTCGTCGTACTGTTCGCATCCCCAGACCTCGGGGCCGCGATACGCGTAGTAGTTGGTATTCAGGTAGGGCACTCCCCCCTCTTTGAATTTTATGTAGAGGGTGAAATTGGATACGGTATTTTCCAAATTCCCGATGCGCTCGCGATAGGCGGCCCGTATCAGGTGGGTGTCGAGCAGCCGGAGCGTGACGCTGGGGTGCGTGGCGGAGATCACGTAATCGGCCTCGACGACATCCCCCGTCGCAAGCCTTACCCCGGTAGCTTTTTCGCGCGAGCACTCGATTCGCGTGGCAGCCGCGTTGACCATCACCTCGCCCCCCATCGAGCGGATCGAACGGACTATCGAATCGGCGATCGTGTCGCTGCCCCCCACGATGCGGTAGGCGCTTTGGATGTATGAGCTGCTCACCAGGGCATGGATGTAGAGCGGGGTTTTATCCTTAACCCCCGCGTAAAGCGGAAGGTTTCCTGCCAGCACTTTTTGCAGCAACGGGTTCGGGGTCACTTGCGAGAGATATTCCGACGCGCTCTTTTTAATGTAATCGGTCTCGATAAAGACATAGTCGTCCATTTCGCGCAGGTTGAACAGCGGCGACACGGAGGCTATGTCGCTCACTTTGGCTACATAGGCGTCTATATCGGCACGGTTGTCCGGAAAACTCAGCCCGAGCTGCCGCGCAAAATTCTCAGGCCCCATGGCGAAGCGGTATCGTTCGTCCCCGAGCAATATGGTGTCGTATCCCGCCGGATCGAGCTTGCGCAGCGACACGTCGTCCCACAGCGACAGATAGTTCCACATCTGGTGGACGATATGGCCCGGTTCGAGGCTGCCGACATAGTGCATCCCCGTGTCGAAAAGCACCCCGTCGCGGCGGAACGATTGCAGGCAACCCCCGACACGCGCGTTTTTCTCCAGGACCGCCACGCGATAACCGTTCTTGCTGAGGATATAGGCGCAAGTCAATCCGCCCAGCCCGCTTCCTATGATGACGACGTCGTATTTCATATCTCTTTCAGGTCGATGGTTATGTCGTATTCCGCCCCTTCCGGCTGCCGGGCGGCGAAGCTCACGTTGGCCGGTGCGATGGCGCAGTTTTGCGCCAACGCGGTCGCCTCGCCATCCGGTTCCACGGCCGTAACGCGTACGTCGCCGCGCGACAACGCGCACAGGATGGCGAAAAAGCCCATGCCGCTATTTCGTACCAGCACCGACGCCCCCTGCGGCAGGGAGGCTATCGCCGCGGCGTAGCTATCCGCCCTTCGCTTCTCCGCCCGGACATATCGCGCGGCCTCGCTTCCTTTATAGATATAGTTATGGCAAACGGCCCATAAATAGTAATCCGGCCCGGTTTGCCGGCGGGCGATGGCGGCATGCTGCCGTATGTATTCCCTGCGCACCGATTTGGCCCGGGCGGAGTAACCCTCCCCGAAGCGGCCGTCGCCGGGGGCGATGCGCGGCAATATGTGGGTGGTGACCCGGCCGCGGCGGAAGATCAACTCGCGCTTCGGAAGCACATCCCCTATGCCGTGGAACAATACGGGGATGATATCGAGGCCCAGTTGTTCGGCCAAATAGAACGCCCCGCGGTGGAAGCGCCCGATCGAGCCGTCCTCCGAGCGCGTACCCTCGGGGAAAACGGCGATCGAGTAACCCTGCTCCACGAGCGGGCGCAACTGCTCCAGGCTGCTGCCGATCCCGTCGGCCACAGGCAGGAAGTCGGCATAGCGGATGATCGCGCCGTAGAAAGGATTCTTCCACACCCATTGGTTGGTCACCACGACGATTTTGGGCGATAGCTGCAGCAGGTACATCAGGTCGATATGCGAGGCATGGTTGCAGATAATGACCCCCGGGGCCGCAAAGGTCTCTTCCGCCCCTTCCTGCACCGATTCCACCCAGAACATATTGCGCACCACCCAGCGGCATGTGGCGCATAGACGCCTGTGGAAACCGAGTTTACGCTCCGGCGTCGCCTTGCGCAGGCGCAGATCGAAGAAACCCGCCAGGGCGAGCCAGGCCGACCCCGCCAGAAAAACGATCAACGCATAGAGCGACAGGCAGAAATACTTCAACGTCACCGGCACTTTGCGCGCCCGCCCCCCGCTATGGGTCAGCAGGCCGAACAGCGCCCCGGGAATGGTGTACGCGGTCACCAGCACGCAGCTCATGCCGATGATGGTCACCTGGGCCAGCGAACGCATGGCCGGATGGCGCGCGATGACCAGCGAGCCGATGCCGATCATCATGGTCACGAAAGAGATGAATATCGCCTTGCGGTAGGAGGCGAGCACCTGCTTGCCCGACCCCCACCGGCTGATATCCCCGTCCATGATGAAGATCACGTAGTCGTCGCCCATGCCGAAAATGAACGTAGCCAGGATGATGTTGACGATGTTGAAATCTATGCCCAGCAAAGCCATAATGCCCAGGATCCAGATCCAGGCGATGACCATCGGCAGCAAGGCCACCAGGCTGAGCTCCAGCCGCCCGAAAGCGGCGGTAAGGAATACGAATACCAGGATGGCGCAGACGTAGAGCACATAGTTGAAATCCCCGGACAGCGCGTCGATCATATTGCCGCGCATGCGGGCCGGATCGAAAACGAACCCGCTGCCCGCAGCCTCGAATGCCTCATGGACGATCTCTCCGCTCCCCGCCCGGGCATAGACGACCGTCGTCACCATCGCCCGTCCCGGCTTGTCGATAATAAAATCGCGAAGCATCTTATCCTTCAGCAGGGCGAAACGCTCCGCGCCGGCGGCCGGTATGGGCGCGGCGAGCAGATCGGTAAAACCGTCGAACGCCTCTTCGCGGAATCCGCACTGTAGCGCAGACTGTTTGATGCGTTCGGCCAGTTGCCGCCCGTGCGTTTTGAGGAAGTCGTTCCACAGATCCACGCGCCGGGCCAGGGTCGAGTCCGAAGGCAGCAGAGAACCGATGCCGCTCGACGAGATCACCGCCCCGCAGCCGATCAGGCTATCCAGGAGCGGACGTTGCCTCTCGTATACCTTCAGCGCCTCGTCGAGGCTGGCTCCTTCGGCGACCAGGAGCATCGTGTTTTCGCCCAGCGAGGTGAACTCGCTCAAATTGGCGAAGCTGCGCCGCTGGGCCTCGGTCATGTAGTTTATCTTATTCAGGTCGGGCTCGAAAACGACCCGTCCCGACCAGAAGGAGAGCACTACGGTCAGCAGGGCGATGATCCATATCGCCAAACCGCCTCTGCGCCGCCTTCCCTTATCGGGCAAGGCCTCCTCCGCCGCTTTCGCCCCGCTGCGCCGGGTCATCTGCGGCAAGATGACCAGCACGAAGAGGATCGTGCCTATGAGCGAGAACGCGGCGAAAAGCCCGAAGTCGCGCATGGCCTCGGCTTTGATGAAAAGAAGGCTCAGGAAGGCCCCGACGGTGGTTATATTCCCGATCAGCATCGGCGAGGTGATGTCGCGCAGCACCGTGCGGGGATCGCCCTGCTCCTTGAGGTGGATCAGGTAGTGCATGGAATAATTGACGGCGATGCCGAAGATCACCGACCCCGCCCCGAGGGCTATCGCCGAGATCGAGCCTTTGAGCAGAACCATGGCCGCCACGGCCAGTCCCGCGCCGAAGATCACGGGCACCACCGTCATCGCGAATATCTTCAGGCTGCGGAAATACCACAGCAGCAGGGCAGAGATCAGCGTTATGGCGATCACCACCGACAAAAGGGAGTCGGCCTTGATCTGCCGCGCATTGGTGACGGCCACCAGGCATCCGCCGAAGTAATCGACCTGTACATCCCGGGGGACTAACGACACCGCCCGCTCGATGATATCGGCCAGCACCTCGTTACGTCCCGTTTCGCTCATTCCGTTGGCCGACTGGATGAAGATCATCAGGTTGTCGCCCCGCTCCGAGAACAGGTAGCCCTCCTTGAGCTGGTAGCGGCTGCCCACGCCGAGTTTGCCCATCTCCTGCAGGGTGCCGGTCGACAACCGCAACGGATCGCGCAGCAAGGTTTCGCGCATCCCCACGCCCATAGGCGAAACGATCAGCGCCCTGTCGGCCTCGACCAGCCGCTCCACGCCCCGCCCCGCCATAAGCGAGTCCATGCGTTCGTAGTCCTCGCGGTCGAGGTATAAGGGGATGTTTGTGGCTACGAAATCGGCGATCAGCCCGAAATCTTCCGGCTCGACGCGATACATGACCGAAGAGATATAGTCCGCGGCCCCGAGCGAATCGAGCGCGTGCACGAATCCGTCGGCCGCGTCCATCAGTTGCAGTTCATCCGGTACGTCCCCGCGCATGGTCATCCTGACGATGATCTTTTCCGTCGCGGAGAGGTTGCGGTAGAGGTATTCGATCCGCTCGTTATCCTTTTCGCCGGGCATAAAACCGGCGATGTCCTCCTCCAGCCTGATTTGCGAGGCGGCCGCTATGATGGCGGCCAGCAACCCGGCCACGACCCATCCGGCCAGACGGCGGTGGCGGCGCAAATAATCGTATATGGATAGGAAAAACCCCGTCATCGCCTGAAGGTTTTATGCCAGGCTATCGCCCACCAGCCATAAAAGAAGGCGCCGAAGGTAAGTGCGGCGTTGAGCAGCGAGATGCGCAGAAAATCGCGTCCCCGGCGGAAACTCGACACCCTTTCCCCCGGGGGCGCATAGTAGACCTCGATGGGCACCGGTACGATGTCGACGCCCTTCCACGCCGCGCGCACCAGCATCTCCAATTCGGCTTCGTAGCGGCCGGTGAAGATCCTCATGCCGTTCACCGCCCCGAGCGGGTAGAGCCTGTATCCCGACTGGGTGTCGGGCAACCGGCGGAAGGTATGCAGGTGAAACCAGAAATTCGAAAACCGGTTGGCGAAACTGTTTCCCCCCGGCATGTTTTCCTGCCTCAGGTCGCGGCTGCCCACGAGCAACGCTCCGGGGCGCGACTCTATTTGTTCGACGAATTTATGCAGGTCGGAGGCCATGTGCTGCCCGTCGGAGTCGATGGAGACGGCATAACGGAATCCGCGCGCGGCAGCCTCCGCAAATCCCCGCCGCAGCGCATAACCCTTGCCCCGGTTGGGCCGGTAGCCGATCACGGTGACTTTATCCTTCCAGCCTTCGAGCAGCCCGGCCGTGGCGTCGGGCGAGCCGTCGTTGACCACGATCACGTCGTCGCAGTATTCACCGATCGACTCCAGTACCCCGCCCACGGTACTCGCATTGTTGTAGGTCGGCACCACAACGCAAATACCCAGCCTGCCCATCGCCTGTTTTACCGCCTGCTTATCCATTGATTATGTCGTAAACCGCCGATATTTTCACGAAAACCTCTTCGTCCCGACCCACCGTCGCGGCGGCGGTCACCGTGGGGCCTTCCACCTTGAAATCGACTGAAAATTCCACCTCGGGGCACTGCAACGGATTGATGGCCCGGAGGAACTTTATATTCTTCGCGCCCGCCAAGCGCAGCTCTTTTCGGCAGGCGCTCTCCAATAACTCTTTGCAGATATGCAACACGCACACCCCGGGAGTGACCGGATTCCCGGGAAAATGGGCCGCATAAACGGAATGCGACGCGTTGAGCGCCACTTCGGCCGTGAATCCCCCTTCGCGGGGCGCGATCCGCGTTACCGAGTAAAAATCATCCAGCATATCACAACGAGAATAACGCATCGTCCAATACCCCGTTCACTTTCTTGTCCTTTATCTCTATAAAGCTGCTGTCCCCGCTGCGCGAGATGATGATCGCCTGTATGGAGTGGTCTTTCAGGGAGAACAGCATGCCCATGGTGCCCATCATCTGCGCCATCCGGCGGTTACGGGCCGTGAGTTCCACCTTTATCGAGTTGCCGTCCGTGTAATACGCGGCCGAAAACTTGGCGGGATCGGTGAGCTGGCGGCCATTGATGCAGGCGAGCACCATGCGCCCGACCTCACGGAAAGCCATGTTCACGCCGCCCGAGCCGCGATCGACCGCCGAACCGTTATCGACCGCCGTCCGCTCGCCGTTGCAGACGAACACGAAGCGCGAAGGCGAGTTGTATTCCCAGCGCAGTTTGTCGGCGCGCTTATAATACATCTTACCCCGGGACACCTGTTTGTCGCTCAGTACGGCTATCTCCCGCGTTTCGATGAACGCGCATTCGAAACTCTCCATTTGGCGCGACGCGGCTTCGACCCGGGCGACTATCGGTTTGGCCTCCTCCGCCGGCATGGGCCTGAAATCTTGTCCCGCGGCGGAAAGGCCGGCGAATAATGCGATCAGAAGTAAAATGTGCTTTCCCATTTCCCTATTGTTTTGCGACCAGTATAACGCCCGAGATGATCAACGCCACGCCTATCCACCGGGTGACGGGGATCGCCTCGCGGAAGATCAGCATGGCGGCCAGCATCCCGAATACGTAGCTGATGCTGATCATGGGGTAGGCCTGCGAAAAATCGAAATGTTTGATGATATAGAACCAGATCAGGGAGGCTGCCGCGATGGTGATCCCCGAACAGGCCAGCTGCCAGTTCACGAACAGTTCACGCAGGTAGGCCCAGCTGAAACTGAATCCGCCGATGCGGGCCAACGCAAATTTCAGGAACACCTGCGAGCAGGTCAGCAGCAGGCATTGCACAAGGGAAAGGGCGATCAGTTTCAACATGGCCGTATCAGTATGAAAGCGTGGTTGGTCCCTCCGCTATGGTTGTATATTAACGTATTGCCCCATTGCCCGATATTCTTTGCGGCCAGGGCGACGGCGAAGGCGGTCGCCGTGAAATATTCGCCGCAGATGTGTTTGTAATGCCGCGCCCGTTTGCCCGGGAAAACCCGCGCTACCGTATCCGCATATAGCGCGTCGTTCGCCCGGTCCCCGTTTTCGCCGGTCAGCACCGTCTCCACCTGCTGCGGGAGCAGGCCGTGCCGGTCAAGGAAACCGGCGAGCTGCCCGGCCGGGCTCCCCGGATGGCGGAGCATCGAGATTCCCGGTATGCAGGCCAGGCTGCCTGCGCCTTTCGACGCGCCGAGCATCATGGACACGCTGCCTTCACCGGCGAACGTCCCCGCGCCCTTGTCGCCGATGATGGATAGGGTGTCCGGCACTTCGTCCCTCCAACGCCCGATGCGGCCGAGCAGCTTAAAGTAGGTCTCCGTCATCTCGTCGTGCCCGCCGACAAGGATATTATCGGCGCGGCCGCTGCCGATCAGCAACGAAGCCTCCAAAAGCGCGCTCTCGAAAGAGACGCCGCCCTGTACATGGGTATTGTTATAGCCGGTGCACTGTTTGCGGATCGCTATCTGCGAGCTGATGGTATTGTGGGTCGACTGGATGAAATGGGTGGGCTGGAGGCAATTTTCACCCTCACGCACCATCGCGTCGAGAAACTTTTCGGTATCCTCGACGCAGCCCAGTCCCGTGCCGGTAATGATGCCCCCGGGCGTTTCGATCCCCGCCCGGGCGAGGGCCGCCTCGGAAGATACGGCCGCCCGTTTGATGATGCGGCTCATGCGGCGCGAAGCCATCGGGTCGAGCCAGTCGCGGAACGGCGGCTCGATGCAGCGCACGTGGGGCTGGCTGTACGATACGGGGTCGGGCCACCGCTCGTGCAGCGTGTCTTGGATCGTGATCGCCCCTATGCCGTTTATATAGATACTCATAAGCTGAAAATGAGCGAAGAGTTATTGCCGCCGAAGCCGAATGAGTTGGACAGTACGTGCCGCAGGGCGACATCCTCCCGGTTGTGTTTAAGCACCTCGAAAGGAAGCTCTTCCATCGGGTGTTCGAGGTTGGCCGTACCCGGCACGAGTCCGCGGGTCAACGCGAGGATGGATATGACCGCCTCCACTCCCCCGGCCGCGCTTGTGGTGTGCCCCGTAAGGGACTTGGTCGAGCTGACGAGCGGGTAGGCGCCCTCAAAGACCGTGGTTATGGCCGCGCCTTCCGAGGCGTCGTTGTTCGCGGTACCCGTCCCGTGCGTGTTGATATAGCCGATCTGCGAAGGGGCCAGATCAGCCATCGCAAGGGCCTGGCGCATGGCCAGCACCGCCCCGCGCCCATCCTCCGACGAGGCTGTCTGGTGGAAGGCGTCGCAGGCGTTGCCGTAACCGGATAGGTGGCACAAGGCTTCTTTGCCCCTGCTCCTGCGCGAGGCGTCGCTTTCCAGCACGATATACGCGGCCCCTTCGCCCAGGTTGAGGCCTGCGCGGGTGGCGTCGAACGGACGGCATGGCCTCCGATCGAGTATCATCAGCGACCGGAATCCGTTGAGGTGGAATTTCGTTATGCACTCGCTTCCCCCCACCACGGCGGCGTCGAGCAGCCCCGCCCTGATCATATCGGCCCCGAGGATGACCGCGTTGGCCGCCGACGAGCAGGCCGTGGAGAGTGTGGTCACGAATGAAAACCCGCCGATCCCGTCGGCGATCCTGTCCGTGCACGCCCCGCAGTCGTGTTGCGAAATATATTCGCTGTGAAGCCCCGTTTCCAGGAAATCGAGGTAATACACCTCGCTTTTTTCCATTCCCCCGACGGTCGTGCCGTTGATAAACCCGATCCGCATGCCGGAGCCGGGAACGATCCCCGCGTCGGCTATCGCCTCACGCGCGGCCACCATCCCCATCAGTGCGGTACGGGTGACCGGCTGCCGGGGGTCGATGCCGAGCATCTCGCACAGTCCGGCGTCCGTAGCCTCCACTTCGGCGCAAGGGATATCGGCATGCTCCGTTCGCAGATGCTTGAGCCGGCCTATGCCCGACCGCTCCGCGCGCAACGCCGCGAAGGTGGCCTGGACCCCTACGCCCAACGCTGAAACGATACCCATTCCCGTTACGGCGACCATGGCTGCTTAGAATTTCCGGTTGGCGGTGATGTATTCGGCCATCGTGCGGATGCTGGCGAATATCGCCTTGCCCTCGTTGGGGTTTTGCAGCTTGATGCCGTAATTTTTCTCCATCAGCACGATCAGTTCGAGCGCGTCTATCGAGTCCAGGCCCAGGCCGTCGCCGAAGAGGGGCGCGTCGTCCGCGATATCCGCGGGGGTCATCTCTTCCAGGTTGAGCACTTCGATGATCTGTTGTTTGAGGTCGTTGATCAGGTTTTCCATATCAGTGAAATATATTTTTTAGATTTTCTTCGTTAAAAGCCGTTCCTTCCCCGGATGTCGCCACCAGCGCCGCCCGGACGTCCAGTTTGCCGCCGTCCGCTTCGAGCCACCCCACCAGCGCCTCTTTCGCGACGCCTTCGGCTACCGCACCTTCGAGGTAGGCGGTCACGGCACGGGCGTCGAAACGCTCCGATACCAGGAAGATATTATCGCCGTGAAGCCCGTGGCGTATGGAGATCTCGCCGAGCACGATATTGGGTAGCGTATAGACAAAAACGGCCGGGCTGGGGAAATATTCCGTCGTCGCTATGGTCGATTGGAACTCGCGGTCCTTTTCGAGGCTCGACGCGCTGTTGGCGAAAACCAGCGCCGTGGAGTGCGGATCGGGACGGTGGCCCGCGAAAAGGATCTCCGAGGCCAGCACCCCTCCCATCGACAGCAGGTCCATCTTGAAGAATTTGGGATAGTCGACCCCCAGATGGCGGTAAAGCGCCACGAGATACTCCCGCGGCGTGGCCCCTTCCGCGCAGAACAATTCCCGGCCGTCGCACACCGTCCGCCGTCCGTCGATCGAGCACCATGACTTTATATTCAGCCCTTCCATCATTCCCACATTTTTAGCCTGATCGCGGCATTGGCTCCCCCGAAACCCGAAGCGCATTTGACGCATTGTTTGAGGTCGCTGCGCAGCAATTCGGCGGCCACGTTCAGGGGCCGGCTTACCCCGCTTTGCGAATATCCCACCGATTTAGGCACGACGCCTTCCCGGAGCGAATGGGCGCATACGATCGTTTCCAGCACCCCGGCCGCTCCCAGCGTGTGTCCGAAATAGCCTTTCAGGCTGTTGACGGGAACCTCGCTCAAGGCGGCGCGCGCGAGTGCGATGGCCTCCATCTCGTCGTTGTACGGGGTGGCCGTGCCGTGCGCGTTGACCGCCGCCAATTCATCGGCGCCCACCCCTTGCATAACGCGGTTGAGCGCCAGCAGCAATCCTTCCCCCGTGCGCGAAGGGCCGGAAATGTGGTTGGCGTCGTTGGTCAAGGCCCACGCTTCCAGGGTGATCTGCCCCGGCTCAGGGGTTTCTACGGCTTCCAGCACGACGGTCGCCGCCGCTTCGCCCAGGTTGAGCCCCTGGCGGTCGCTGTCGAACGGTCGGCACGCCACAGCGGAAAGCGCCTTGAACGACTGGAAACCCGAGATGACGAAACGGGAAAGCACGTCCGCCCCCGTAACGACCACCCTGCGATACGCGCCGCCCATGAGCCAACGGGCGGCGGCGACCTGCGCCGCGACACCCGAGATACAGGCGCTCGAAACCACTACGGGCGCGTTCGGATTATTGAAATAGGCGGCCAGGGCCTGCGCCGAGCGCCACAAATATTCGCTCCCGGGCCTATCCCGGCGACCGTCCTCCAGCAAGCCGACGTTCCCTTTGGTGGTCGATAGCACGATCAGGGTGCCCGCGTCCGAAAGATCCATCCCCTCGCACGCCGAATCGGCGGAAAGGATGGCCAGGGATTCGAAACGGGTATATTTCCCCCCGTCGATGCCCCGCTCTTCCAATGCCTGGGCAAGCAGGGCGTCGTCCACGGCGGCGGCGGTGTAGTCTTCTATCCCCTCGCCGGGGCGGGCGCGGTGGAATCGCAACCCGCTGCGTCCCTGCCGCACGGCGCGCATATTGTCCGCGGTGGTAAATCCCAACGCGGAAACGATATTATCCGCCGTTATGGCGATCCTGCGCTCCATACCTACTGTCCGTTATCTTTTTTCCATCGTTCGTAAAAGTCGGGGGTCGACCAGAGCAGTTCATAGTTGCGATCCAGAAACACCTGCACGCTGCTGCCCGTGGCCACGACGGCCCCGTCGTCGGCCGAATATATCGTGTATTCGAAGCATATCTTGGCCGCCTCGACCGCCCGATAACGCACCTCGACGACCGCCTTGTCGCCGTAAACGAGCGGCTTCTTGTAGTTGAAATCGAGTTTGACCAGCGGCGCGTAAAACCCTTCGCCGAAGATGCGCAGATAGCCCAGGTTGTATTTGCGTCCGAACTCTTCGCGCGCGTCTTCGAAATATTTGGCGTAGTTGCCATGCCACACGATGCCCATCGAGTCCACCTCGTTGAAACGCACCTCCACTTCCTTGCGGGCGGTCAGAGCTGTTTTATTGTCCATCTACAATCGCTATTTTCATTTCACAATCGGCGAGGGGATCGGCGCCGACGCGCGATTCGGCCCTCACCAGGGTCATATTGCCCACCTCGCTAAGCACCTCGATGCGGGTGGCGATCATGGCGCCCTCCGCCGGCAAACGGTGTATCACCAGGTTCTTCATCGCCCCGATGAATCCTGTCTTTACTTCCTGCCGGAGCAGATACAGATTGATGTAACCCATCCGGGCGGCGCACGTTTGCGCGATATTCTCGATCACCCCCGCCTCACTGAGCACTCCGTCCGCGAACAAAATATTATCGCGCCGGACCACCAACTCGGTCTGCGTGACCACGGGATCGCAGTGCACCAGGGTGTCCACCAGGATGAACGGCGGGCGTTGGGGTAAAAGTTCGAGGATGTCTATTTCACGTGTGTCCATTTGTGTCAGTACCTTAAATATTCCCACAGCGGCCCCCGGCATTTCTTTGCCCGGAACCTGTCGGTCAGTCCGTTTTGCCCGTCCTCGGGGAAGATCCATTTTGCGCCGGTCGCCGCCGCACGTCGCTTGAGGCCGGCCACCTCTATTTGCGGCGAAACGTAATAGACCGGTTCGAGCAGTTCGCTTTCGTTTTTTACGACCCCTTCGCGCAGGGCTATCCCGAACAATTCCGTTTCGGGGTAGATACGCATCCCAATATAGGGGAAAATTACCGTATTCGTAAGTCCGGCCGAGCGGGCGAACGTTTCGTCCAGGCTCTCTTCCGTTTCGCCGTAGCCGCCCAGGATCATGAAATGGGCATAGAATATACCCAAAGCGTCGCAGGCGCGCGATGCGCTGAGCACCTCTTCCCAGGTGAAATCCTTGCGGTAGTTCTTCAGCTGGCTGTCGGAGAAGGAATCGGTGCCGAATTCTATGTGCGTGAGCCCCGCGCGTTTATAAAGCTCCAACTCCTGGCGGTCGAGTTCGCGGGGCGAGAAATAGGCGCCCCAATTCATCTTGATCCCGCTTCTGATGATGCCTTCGGCCAACTCGCAGTTATACCCGCGGTCGATATTGAAAACGGAATCGGTAAAAAAGGTATAGTTTATCCCGTGCTCGCGATTCAACGCGGTCAGGGAATCCACGACGGAACGTACGTCGAGCGTACGCACTTTACGCCCCTCTATGACCGGGTAGCTGCAATATATGCAGCGGTGGGGACACCCTCGTTTGGTCTGCACGTTGAGCATTCCGCTGCTTTCCCAGTAGCAGGGCAGCCACGCGGGATCGAAACTCAGTTCGGGGTTGCGGGTAAACGTCGTGCGGGGATTGATCTTTATGCCCTCCGGCGTACGGAAAACCAATCCTTCGATCCCTTCCGGGCTGCGGTTTTCTGCGATACAGCCGACCAGATCGCACAAGGCCGCCTCTCCCTCCCCCTTGATGCCGTAATCGGCGCCCAATTCATCGAGCAACAGTCCGGGGAAGATCGAAAATCCGGCGCCGCCCAACACCAATACCGCGTCGCAACTCTCGCGCACCGTCCGGGCCAGGGTGCGGTACCACTCCACGAAAGAGTTTTTCGAGAAGAGGTTGTTGTCGTCGATGTTGCGCAGCGACAGGCCGACGATGTCGTACCGCTCCTTTCGCAGCCTCTGCGACAGCTCGCCGGGTGAGCCGAAATTCATGTCGTACGTGTCGACGCGTGTCTGCGGCGACCATTTCTGCAGGTAGGAGCACAGGTAAGAGACCCCTAAAGGGTATACCTTATAGGGCTCGTCGAAGGTGTTCGCGGACACGATCAATATTTTAGCCTGCCGGTCACTCATCCCAGAATTCGTAGAAATTATACCATTGTTCGGGGTAGTCGGCGAGGATCTTTTCCAATGAGCGGACATAACTGTCCTGCATCTGCGCCGCATCGTCGCCGGCCAGGGGGACGATATAGACCCGGTAGCTCATCGCGGCGATGCGCATGGCGAAAAGGGCCATCGCTTTCACGCCGAGTTTCCCGGCGATCATGAAGGCCCCCAGGGGAAATGTCGCCTTGCCGCCCAGGAACTCCGTTTGCCGTACTTTGCTGCCCGTGAAAACGCGGTCGGCGGGCATGCTGACGAACTCGCCCCGTCCGATAGCCTCGCTGATCAGGAAAATATGCGACATATCCCCCTGCGACACGGGGATCGCCCGGATATTGCTCTGCCCGAAACTCCGCACGCGGTGAGCCTGTACCGTGGCGGCCTCCCCGCCGAAGATGACGGCGTTGATCGGCTTCTGATCCTGCGGCAACAGGTATCCGGCCAACTCGAAATTTCCGACATGCGAGCCTGCGATAACGGCGCCGCCGGGCGAACGCAGCGCCATCTCAAAATGCTCTTTGCCGTCGATAAGCACCTTGATCTTCGCTCCTTTTCCCGCGTATACCGCAAAACGGTCGAGCATCGCCGTGCCGAACAGGTAATGGTTGCGGTAGGTGCCCAGCAGGGCCTTCCATGGGCCGTAGCGCTGCCTGCGCCTGAGATAGCGATAGATCGCCCCCGCCCGCTTCGCCGCGAAGAGCATATAGAACGGGACCACCATGGCCATGGCCGCATAACCCACGCGCACGTCGACCAGGCCGGACATCGCCACCAACAGGCGTTGTCCGAGGCTGCCTCCACCGGTGCGTCCCTGCCATTTCATTGCGCTTTCCGCTATCCTACCTTACTGAATATGTAATCGTAGAAAGTGCCGAGCGTGGTCACTCCGCTCATCTCTTCGGGCTTGATCTTGAAACCGAAATGGCGCTCGACGATAACGACGATATCGACGAAGTCGAGGCTGTCTATGCCCAGGTCGTCTTTCAGGTTCGCCTCTTCGCTAAGCATCCCTTCCTCTATTTCGATCTCCTCGACGAGGAAATTATTGGTGATCTCGATAACTTGTTCGCGTGTCATGGTGCTTTTTATTATTGGGGTACGTTTTTCGGCTAATCTATATTTTTTTAACGATCAACGCGCTGTTCGTGCCGCCGAACCCGAAAGAGTTGGACAGGAACGTGCCGATGTTCGTATCGATCCTTCGGGCGGCGATATTGAGTTTGGACGAATACTCGTCGGGGGTTTCGAAATTGATGTTGGGGGCGATGAAACCTCCCTGCATCATGAGCATCGAGTAGACGATCTCGCTCGCCCCGGCCATCCAGCATTCGTGGCCCGTCATCGACTTGGTGGAGCTTACGGGCGGCCGCGTGGCCGAAAACAGGGCGTCGATGGCCATCGCCTCGTACATATCGCCCAGAGGGGTGGAGGTGGCGTGGGCGTTGATGTAGTCGATCTGCTCCGGCTGCATGGCGGCACTCTCCAGGGCGCGCTTCATGGCGATGTAGGAACCCTCGTCGCTGGGCTGCGATATATGGCCGCCGTTCGAGGAGAAGCCGTATCCGACCACTTCACCCAGGATGTTAGCACCGCGTTTGACCGCGTGCTCATACTCTTCCAGAATGACCGTCGCCGCCCCTCCGCTCGGCACCAGGCCGTCGCGTCCCGCGTCGAAGGGGCGCGATGCCGCCGCGGGATCGTCCGTGCGGACCGAGAAGGCGCTCAGGCCGTCGAAGCTGCCCATCGAGTAGAAATTGGTCTCCTGGGCGCCGCCGCAGATGATCATATCCTGTAAACCACCCTGTATGAGCATATGCCCGAGCCCTATGGCGTGCGAACCGCTGGCGCAGGCCGCGCTGATGGTCATGTTGACCCCGCGCAGCTTGAAGATCACCGAAAGGTTCATCGTCACGGTCGAGTTCATCGACTGGAAGATGCCTCCCGAACCGATCAGGGTGGTGTCCTTCTTCTCGCGCGCGATGTCGTTCGATTCGATCACCGGCTTGGCCGACGAGTCGTTGCCGTACAGGATGCCCACTTCATGGGCTTCCAGATAGGCCATGTCGACGCCTGCGTTTTGCAGCGCCTCTTCGGTGGCCACGAACGCGTACTCGCCCTGCTCGGGCAGGTAGGCCCTCTGGCGGCGGTCGATACGGCCTTTGAGTTGAGGCCGTTCGAGCAACCCCGTGAGCGGCGAACGATAGCCGTAGGCGGCGCGCTCGGGATCTATCCCTATCCCCGAGCGCCCCTCGTATAACGATTGTTTAACCTCATCGAGATTCTTCCCGATGCAGGAATATATCCCCATTCCCGTGATGACGACCCTTCTCATAAATGTTATGTGTATAATCCTCCGTTTATCGAAACCACCTCGCCGGTGATATACGCGGCGTTGTCCGAGGCCAGGAAACCCACCAGCGAGGCGACCTCTTCGGCCCGGCCGAAACGCCCGACGGGGATCATCTCCTTTAAACTCTTTTCGTCCAGGCCGGCCGTCATGTCCGTGGCCACGAAGCCCGGCGCTACGGCGTTCACCGTTACGCCCCTGCGCCCGACCTCCTGCGCCAGGGCCTTGGTCGCCCCGATCACGCCGGCCTTGGCCGCCGAGTAGTTCGTCTGGCCCGGCAGTCCTTTTATGCCCGAAAGCGACACGATATTGATGATGCGGCCCTTGCGTCTGGTCAGCATGTCCTTCAGCAGGCGGCGGGTCACATGGAAAAACCCGTTTAGGCTTATATCGAGCACATGATGCCACTGCTCGTCGCGCATCCACATCATCATCGTGTCGTCCCTCACGCCGGCGTTGTTTACCAGCACCTCTATATAGTCGTCGGGGTGCGCCTGGGCCCAACCCATCAGCGCCTCATCGGTAGCGGCCACGTCCGACACGTCGAACCCGAGCAGTTCGGCCGTTCCGCCCGCCTGCAGGACGAGCTGCCGGGTCTGTTCGGCGGCATCGCGGTTCGAGGCGTAATTGACGATCACGCTGTACCCCATGCGGGCAAGCTCCAGGCACACCGCACGGCCTATGCCCCTCGATCCTCCGGTTATCAGCGCGTATTTCATTTTACCGTGCTTTTTATATGGTTCATAATGGCCTGTATGTCGCCGTGTTTGGGGGTGTCTTCGATGAAAGAGGCCGAAACGCCCCTGATGGCGCGGTATATCTCGCCGCTGCGGGAAGATAGTTCGCCCCCGATACCCAGGCAGTCCACCGCCTGCATAATGGCCATCAAGTGTATGGCGATCACCTGATAGGCGTTTTCCACGACCCGGGCGGCGATCAGCGCGCTATTGGTACCCATGCTGACGATGTCCTGATTGTCGTTATTGTTCGGGATCGAATGGACGTACATGGGATTGGATAACGTCTGGCTTTCGGCCGTGGTCGAGGTGGCCGTAAACTGGCACGCCTGCATGCCGTAATTAAGTCCCAGCACACCCCTGTTGACGAACGGGGGCAGTATGCCGTTGATCCGGTCGTTGAGCAGGTAATTGAGCTGCCTTTCCGCCAGCATCGTCATCTTGGCCACGGCGATCTTCAATTTGTCCATTTCGAACGAAACGTAATCGCCGTGGAAATTGCCGCCGTGGTACACCTCGCCCGCCGTGTGGTCGACGATCGGGTTGTCGCACGCCGAGTTAAATTCCGCAACGATGACCGCCTGCGCGTTTCGCAAAGTGTCCCACACAGGGCCGAGGATCTGGGGAACGCAGCGCAGGGAGTAGTATGGCTGTACCTTATGGGTGAACTGACTTTTGTCTTTCGCTTTTTCGCCCAACACTTCGCGCCGGTCGCGCATGCGTTTGCTGCCGGCGGCGTGTTCGCGCATCATCCGGGCGATCTCGGTCTGCCCGGGATGGGGCCGCGAGGCGTTGAGCCCTTCCGACATGAAATCGTCGTACGAGGCGACGATCTCATTGACCATGACGGAAGCCGCGACGGCCCAGCCGAGCAGGTTGCGGGCATGGAGCAGGTTGACCACCCCGATGCCGGTCATCACCGATGTGCCGTTGGTGATGGCCAGCCCCTCGCGCAGGCGTATGCGGAAAGGATGCAGCCCCGCCTGCTCCAACGCTTCGGCCGCCGGGCGCCTTTCCCCGTTGTATAACACTTCGCCCTCTCCGATCAAAGCGAGCCCGAGATGGGCCAGTTGGACCAGATCGCCGCTCGCCCCCACTCCGCCATGCTCGGGGATGACGGGGTAGATGCCTTTGTTGATGAACCCGGCCAAAAGGGCGACAAGCCCGGGATGCACTCCCGAACGGGCCTGCATGAACGTGCCTAAGCGCGCGAGCATGGCCGCCCTGACATAGACCGGCTCCAGGGGCGCTCCCACACCGGCGCTATGGCTGCGGATAATGTTGTATTGCAGGTCGTTTAACGCCTGATCGTCCACGCGGTATTGGGCCATAGGCCCGAATCCGGTATTTATGCCATAGATAATCCTCTCTTTTGAAGACGTTTCGAGAAAATCGTAACAATTTCTTACTTCGCGGAGGGACCGTTCGGATATATCTACAGATTCTTCGCCCAATACGATTGCGGCAATCGCATCCAGGTCGAGAAGCCAACCATTATTCATTTAAGTATACAGGGTTATAAATAATGACAAATATAGTACTTTTTCGCATACCCCATCCTGAAATAGACGATATTGTTGCCTATCTCCGCCACTATTCCTTTCGACGACGGATTCAGGGATCAGGGCTTAAAAACAAGTTGGCGGAGATCCCGCCATATACATCCCCACGACCTTTCCGTCATGTCGAGCGTAAGTCGAGAACTCTAAATGGACTGCCTGAGATGTTTCGACTTACGCTCGACATGACGGGCAGACAGAGTATAAAAAAGGGATCAATGCGAAAAGTAGGTGTGGCGCGAATAGACGAAGTAACCCTATTACACATATAATTGTTTTGTTATTCGGCAGCGAAGCGAAGAATCTTGGTCGGGCTGTGTGCAGCAAACAGTTCGACCAAGATTCTTCGCTTCGCTGGCGAATGACAAAAACGAAAAGAGAAATCTATGGGGACGAATGTTAATTCCACCTGGTTTTTACATTGAGTCCTTGGTCCGTGCTTGTCATTCTGAACGTAGTGAAGAATCTTGGTCGGGCTGTGTACTGCAAACCATTCCGACCAAGATTCTTCACTACGTTCAGAATGACAAGCACGGGCAAAGAGGGTATGAATTCAAATATTATTCTATTCGGCCTTTTTGTCCTCCAGAACGAGAGGTGAAGGATCTCAGACAGCCATTTTGAGATCCTTCACCTCTCGTTCAGGATGACAAAAGAGAAGAAGGAAAAATAGAACGTTATCGCTCTCTACCGGAAATTCAGACTGATCCAGAACAACCCCCTGGGATATCCAGAGGGTTGTAAAAAGAAGGGCCGGAATCTTGCGATTCCGGCCCTTAAAGGAGGCGGCTACCTACTCTCCCACAACGTGTGCAGTACCATCGGCGTAATCGGGTTTAACTTCTCTGTTCGGAATGGGAAGAGGTGGGGCCCCGACACTATAACCACCTAAGTTTATTTTAGGATTATGAATTCTGGATTCTGGATTATGAATTCCGGTTCGGAAGATAATGCCAGATCTATGATTCAAAACCCTCAAATTCGGTTATTTTTATGCTTGGATCTGAATTCATTCATAATTCATAATCCATCATTCATAATTAAAATAACCAACGTAGGTTTTGACGTAACCGGATGAGAAAGGGGGTTAATAAAGAAAGTCAATTGGGTAATTAGTACCGCTCGGCTTTGACATCGCTGCCTTTAGACCTGCGGCCTATCAACGTGGTAGTCTCCCACGACCCTCAAGGGAATTCTCATCTTGGGGTAGGCTTCGTGCTTAGATGCTTTCAGCACTTATCCTCTCCGAACGTGGCTACTCAGCAGTACACCTGGCGGCATAACTGAT
>JAVBPS010000110.1:0-36125 GCA_031549495.1 Rikenellaceae bacterium
TGTTCACCGAGAGGGGTTGTTTTGGCCGACGAGCACAGGGCCGGTATCGCCTACGGGCGACCGTACTTTTTTGCTTGACCAAAAAAGTAGGCAAAAAAGTCAAGGCGCCGCGCTCCCGGCTTACCCGCTTACGGGTTTTCGGGGGAGTCGTGCGGAAATTCCACGAGCGCAGGGCCACCGCGCCGCACAGGCCCCTTGCTCACGCTGCGCTGCCACAGTTCCAGTTTCCGCCCTTTGTCCCCCGAAAACCCTGGCGGGTCCCAAGCCTCCCGCTTCATGGCGCCGGGCCTACGCACTTTGGCCGCCGCGCATTCCAGCGCGCCCCCGCCTGCGGCTACCATTGGCTTTCGCGTCATGTCGAGCGTTAGTCGAGACATCGCAGACAGTGGTTCTGAGATGTGTCGACTAACGCGCGACCAGACGGACCCGAAGGGAAGCGTGAGGTGCGCGCCCGGGATTAGCGGAACCACCGCCCGAACTTTCGCTGTGCGCAGAGTGGGTCAGATTTTGTGCATCGTCAGTGGTTTTATACCGGAGCGTACTTAAGTACGTGAGGATTAAAACCAATGAGGATGTGCAAAAGGTGGCCCGCTATGTGCGCAGCCGACGCAAGCGCTACCCACGCCTATACCGCGCGGGCGTCATGCCGTTGGTCTTCTCGAAGGATCGTCGGAAGGTGGAGATGGAGTTGAAGCCGCATCGTTCGGCCACCTCTTCGATCTTCATCTCGCGGTTCTGCCGCAGCAGCAACTCGGATTCGCGGATGCGGAATGCGTTCACGTAGTCGTAGAAGGTGGTTTTCAGTTCCCGGTTCAGGTATTCCGACAGGTAGGTGCGGTTGGTGCCGACGGCCGAGGCCACATCGGCGAGGATCAGCCTCGGATCCAGGTACATCCTCTCCTGCTCCATGGCCTGCTGCAACCGGGGGGCGAAGGGATAGGTGGGATCGGGGTCGTCGGACTGCGGACGGCGGTGGGCGGCGAGAAGGGTCAGAAAATCGGGGGTTTCCACGACGACGTGCCGCGTGGTGTAGACATAGATGATCCCCCAGATGACCACGGAGAAGAGGTAGTAGAGCGCATCGTTGAGCCACGAGGGGGATAGGGCCACCAGCGTCCAGGCCGTGAGCAGCAGGAACAGCAGCAGGATCACCCGCCGCATCCACGACAGGGTGATGTGCTCGATGTGCGAGAAATTCTTGCGGATGAAGTTATCGTGGCGCGACGAGGCCAGGAACACCAGCACGGTCGCGACCGCCCCCAGCACATAATTGTAAAGGAGCCCGGCCTGGAACACGGCCCCGGACGGAAAAATCACATAGCCCACGGTGAGCAGCAGGGAAGGCAGCACGAGGCACAGCCCCCGCAGGAAGGTGAGCCAGCGCGGCGAAACGATCTCCACGAAGAGCAGGATCGTGGCCGGGATGCACCAGGCGTCTATCGACAATTGTATGTTGGGCAGAAACTCCTGCTCCCACAGGCCGGGAATCAGGTAATCCACATCTTTGAATTGGACGAAAGCCCAGAAGAGCATCTCCCAGAACAGGAAATTCAATAACCGGCTGGTGCGCCTCTGCCACAGGAACAGGGCCGCCAGGCAGAACGCGGTCAGGGACACCCCGTGCGTAAAGTGGGCCAGATTTTCGTAAAATGCTTCCATGCGCGGATTTAAGCTACAAAGATACGTCAACTATTCCGGAAGACCGTGCCCGTAGATCAAAAAAGCACGGATTTATCCGGTTTTGCATCGTTTTGTCATTTTAAGTCGCTTTCGAAGCCTTTTGTACATATATATTATGCAAAAAACATTACTTTTGTCCGTTTGAATTTTAACCCGGGCGGATGCTGCCTAAGAAAGACTATACATTCCATTCCTTTTTGCTCGCGGTCTCGGTGATCGGCATTTTGCTGTTGCTGGGGCAGCTGCCTGCACTGCGGATCGGCCCGCTCAAGGTTAAAAAGATCGACATCCTCTCCGACCTGCGCGACCGGGAGACCGAAACGGCGGACGCGGACAGTTTACAGGCATACAGCGACACCACCTTCACCGCCGAGAGCATCGCCGCCTCGCCCGAGGCGATCGAGCGCGCCCTGAGCACCCCCACGGGCACCAGCCAGAGCTGGGACATCAGCCCCCAGGGCGTGATTGCCACCCCGGAAGGCCCCGCCTCCGTACCCACGACCCCGACCTACACGCCTCCACCCGCCCAGGTGCGCACGGACGCCTCGCAATACGGCGCCCCGGCCACGCTGATCGAGGATTTCAGCGGCGGCGGCATGGACCGTTTCTACGATGCGCTCGCCCGGGGCAACGCCTACCGGCCCATCCGCATCGCGGTGATGGGCGACTCGTTCATCGAGGCGGACATCATCACGGCCGACCTGCGCGAACAGTTGCAGATGGTCTTCGGCGGCCAGGGGGTCGGCTTCGTCCCCTTCTCCTCGTCGCTGGCCAAGTACCGCAGCACGGTCAAGCACACCTTCGAAGGGTGGGAAAGCTATAACATCATCAAAAAATCGAGCGCCCCGGCCGCCGTGAAAGAGCGTTTCTGCATCTCGGGCCTGGTCTGCGTCCCCTCGGAAGGGGGCTGGGCGAGGGTTGAGGGGACGACTTTCCGGCAGAACATCGCCCGCAGCCAGGTGGCGCGCCTCGTGTTCACCAATGAGAAAACGAGCACGCTGGATGTGACCGTCAACGATACGATCCAGAGCTCGTTCACCCCCGAATCGAGCGCGCTGGTGCAGCAGATCATCCTGCGGGGCGATATCGGCTCGATCAAGGTGCGCGTGCGCAACGCGGCGGGCTTCACCGGCTACGGCATCGTGCTCGAAGGACAGGGCGGGGTAAGCGTGGATAACTTCTCGGTGCGCAGCAACAGCGGCATGGCCGTCTTCGGCACCAACACCTCGATCAACGCCCAGATCGGAAAACTGTTAGGCTTCGACCTGGTCATCCTGCAATACGGGCTGAACGCCATGTCGCCCGATATCCTCAATTACAGCACGTACAGCGCCCAACTGGTGCGCATCATCAACTACGTGCGGGATTGTTTCCCCGGCGCGGCGGTGATGGTGATGAGCGTGGGCGACCGCAGCACCAAGAAGGGGGGCGAATACGTCACCATGCCCGCCGCCAAGGCCATGTTAGCGGCGCAGCACTCGGCGGCCGAGCAGGGCCGCGCGGCCTTCTGGAACACCTTCCAGGCGATGGGCGGCGAACGCAGCATGGTGAAGTTCGTCGAGAACAAGTGGGCTTCGAAGGATTATACCCATATCGGGTACCTGGGTGGCAAATACATCGCCACGGAGATGGTGCGCTCGCTGCTCTACGGCTACCGCGCCCACAGCGGCGAGTCCCTCGACCTGGAAGCCATCGCCCGTCCCGACTATTCGGTGCCCGCGCACCAGGTGACCGCCACATCCATCCCCGCACAGACAGATACCGTACGGGCGACAGTCCATGCGCCCGCGGCGGCGACTACGCCCGCAACAACCCATGCGGCCCCCGCGACCCAACCGACAGCCACGACAGCGCCCGATTCATCGGCCCAGCCCGCCCCTACCCCCGCGGCCGACTCCAGCCAGACGTCCCACCTCCCGCTTCCCGAGGCGGGCCCTAACGACACCGTGCAGCCATGAGAGAGGTACTGATGGATATGGAGCACTCGTTGTGGGAACTGCTGGCCTACAACCCGAAAGCGCCGCTGATCTTCAGCAGCGGGCTGTTCCTGTTCCTGTTCGCCGCCTTCGCGTTCTTCTACGGGGCGATGCGGCGCGAGGTGATGCTGCGGATGATCTACGTGATCTGCTTCTCGCTCTATTTCTACTACAAGAGCAGCGGGTTCTACTTCGTGCTGATGATCTTCACCTCGATCTCGGACTTTTTGATCGGCCTGGCGATGGTCAAGGGGCACCGGCGCGTGGGCAAACGGTGGCTGGTGGCGCTGAGCGTGGTGATCAATCTGGGGATGCTGGCCTATTTCAAGTACACCAACTTCTTCATTTCGATCTACAACGACCTCTCCATCGGCAATCCGCTCGATTTTCATAAGATCTTCCTGCCGGTCGGCATCTCGTTCTTCGTCTTCCAGTCGCTGAGCTACACGATCGACATCTACCGCAGCCGCATCGCCCCGCTGCACAACTGGATCGACTACTTTTTCTACCTCTCGTTCTTCCCGCAACTGGTGGCGGGCCCCATCGTGCGGGCAAAGGATTTCATCCCTCAGATCCGCCAGAGCCCGCTGGTGGTCTCCAAACGGATGTTCGGTTTCGGGGTCTTCCTGATCCTTTCGGGGCTGCTGAAAAAGGCGGTCATCTCG
The DNA here is from genome assembly GCA_031549495.1 of Rikenellaceae bacterium. Lineage (GTDB taxonomy): Bacteria > Bacteroidota > Bacteroidia > Bacteroidales > Rikenellaceae > JAVBOW01. The sequence goes on from JAVBPS010000110.1 coordinate 4,322, forward strand.
GACTACATCAGCGCCAACTTCGTCGACCGCATCTTCGACCAGCCGGGGCTGTACAGCGGCGCGGAGAACCTGTTGGGGGTCTACGGCTACGCGTTGCAGATCTATTGCGACTTCTCGGGGTATTCGGACATGGCGATCGGGCTGGCGCTGCTGCTGGGCTTCCGCTTCCGGAAGAATTTTTACACGCCTTACAAGTCCGCCACGATCACCGAATTCTGGCGGCGGTGGCACATCTCGCTGTCGAGCTGGCTGCGCGACTACCTCTATATCCCGCTGGGGGGCAACCGCAAGGGCCGCGTGCGCACCTACATCAACCTGCTGATCACCATGCTGCTGGGCGGCCTGTGGCACGGGGCGGCGATGCGGTTCGTGCTCTGGGGCGCGATCCACGGCGTGACGCTGGCCGGGCACAAGCTGCTTATGGAGACCTTCCCGAAACGACTCAAGGCCACCGGGGAGCAGATGCGCTGGCCGGGCCGCCTGTTCGGCTGCTTCGTCACGTTCCACATCGTCTGTTTCAGTTGGATCTTCTTCCGCGCGCGCGATATGGCCACCGCAAAGGAGGTCCTTAACCAGATTTTTCATAACTTTAACGCCGGATTGATCCCCGAGATCATCACGGGGTACGCCCCGGTGATATTTTTCATGGTGTTGGGCTATGTGATGCATTTCCTGCCCACCTCCTGGGACAACGCCCGCGCGAAGCTGATCATCCGCATGCCGATGATCATGCAGGCGGTGGTGCTGGCGGCGATGATCTGGTTCATCATGCAAATTAAATCTTCCGAGATACAACCGTTTATCTACTTCCAATTCTGATGACCACCGCCGACCATAGCCTGATGCTCGCACTCAACTTCGACGGGGGGGCTTTCTGGGACGCGTTCTTCTGGCACATTTCGGCGATGTGGGAATGGATACCGCTCTACGCGCTGATCCTCTGGATGATCTGGAGGCGGGCGGGATGGCGGCGCATGCTGCTGGCGCTGGGCTTCATCGTGCTGGCGGTGGCCGCGGGCGATCAGATCGCCAATTTTTTCAAGCAGAACCTTTCGCGCCTGCGCCCCAGCCGGACGCCGGAATTGGAAGGGATGATCCATACGGTCTACGGACACGCGGGCGGGATGTACGGGACGGTGTCGGCCCATGCGGCCACGGCCTTCGCGATCGCCGTTTTTGCGGCGCGCGAGATACGTTCGCATGTTTTTACCGCGTTCATATTGGTGTGGGCCCTGGCGGTTTGTTACAGCCGGATCTACCTGGGGCTGCACTTTCCGCTCGATTTGTTATACGGCGCCGTGGACGGGACGCTGATGGGGCTGCTGGCCCATTGGGGATACCGCCGCACGGCTGAAAGATTAAAGATATCATGAGTTTCACTTATGAAACTCATATCCTTATACGTAATCGGCTTGTAAAGCCGATTGCAAAGCCCTCCCCTCTCAAGGGGAGGGTTTGGGTGGGGTTGTCAACGCAAAAGCGGCTTCACCAGAAGCCGTTAACGTGGATTATGGATAAGGATTCGCACGTTAACGGCAATAGAATGAATGACAACAACGAATCCTTATCCATAATCCACGTTAAACGATTATGACCGCTTACGAGAGATTGATACGACGGGGGAGATGGCTGGTGGCGCACCGGCGGTGGTTACCGGTGGCGGCGGCGTTGGCCCCGGTGCTGGCGATCATGGCCTCCACGCCGTTCCGGCTGATCCACGGGAAGTGGTGGCTGACGGCGGCGGCGCTGCTGCTGGTCGCCGGGGGGCTGCTCTTGCGGGCGACGGCGGCCAAGGTGTTCCTGCGGCGCGGGGCGGACGACGGACATGCGCCCCTGATGCCCGACTACGCGGCGGCGCGGGGGATCTATTCGATCATGCGGTTTCCGACCTATACCTCCAATATCCTTATTATTATAGGTGTGGCCGTTTACACGGGGGCCATGTGGTACGTGGCGGTGGCCGCGCTGGCGTGCATGCTGGGCGCGGTCTGCGTGATCGTGGCGCAGGAACATTCGCTCCACTCGCGCTACGGCGACGAATTTACGGAGTGGTGCCGTCACACCTACGCCTTCATGCCGATGGTGCTCAACTGGGAGCCCTCCACCACCGGGGTCGGCTTCGTGCGCGCGCTGCTCTCGCAGGCCCCCGCGGCGGCGGCCAGCTCGGCGATGTTCTGCCTGGCGGACCTGGCGAAGAACGTGGCGGTCGACCTGCGCTGGTCGGTCGACGTGCCGTGGCTCGCGGCGCTGGGGGTGAGCGTGGCGCTCGCGCTGCTCTTTCCCAGGCGGCGTAAAAAACGTATCTTTGCCTCCGGGCATCCCGTCCCGGAAGATGACGATTACAAAAACCCGAATATATGAAAAATATCCTTTTTTTATTCGTTCTGCCGATGGTGATCTGTATGACTGCCTGCAAACAAACCAAACCCGAGGGCGAGAATCCCTTCCTGACCGAGTGGGAAACCCCCTTCGGCGTGCCGCCGTTCGATCAGATCCGCGCGGAGCACTACCTGCCCGCCTTCGAGCGCGGCATGGAGCTGCACCTGGCCCAGATCGACTCGATCACGACCGACACAGCCGCCCCGACGTTCGAGAACACGGTGCTCGCCTACGACAACTCGGGCGGGATGCTCGACCGCGTCAACCGCGTCTTCACGCTGCTCTCCCAGGCCGAGACCAATGCGGAAATGCTGGTCATAGAGGCAGATATCAGGCCCCGCCTGGCGCAGCACAGCGATAAGATCCTGATGAACGACGCCCTGTTCGCCCGGGTGAAGACGGTCTACGACAACCGCGGCTCGATCGCCGACACGTTGAAAGTGCGCCTGGTCGAAAGGACCTACCGCAAGTTCGTGCGCGCCGGGGCGCTGCTCCAGGGCCAGGATAAGGAATACCTGCAAAAGATCAACGGGGACCTCTCCAAACTGACGATCCGTTTCGGGGCCAACCTGCTGGCGGACAACAATAACTTCGTGCTGTTACTGGGCCGCGACGACCTGGAAGGGCTGCCCGAAGGGGTGATCTCCGCCGCGGCCGCGGCCGCCGAGGGCAAAGGGCAGAAAGGCAAATGGGCCTTCACGCTCGACAAGCCGAGCCTGATCCCCTTCATCACCTCCTCGTCGCGCCGCGACCTGCGTGAGACGCTCTACCGCGGTTACCTGGAGCGCTGCAACCACGACGACAGCACCGACAACAAGGATATCATCGAGCAGATCGTCCGCCTGCGCCTGGAAAAGGCGCGCATGCTCGGCTTCGACACCTATTCCGCTTTCGATCTGGACGTCCAGATGGCCCGCACTCCCGCGGCCGTATACTCGCTGCTGGACGCCCTCTGGAAACCCGCTTTGGCGAGCGCTAAAAAGGAGCTCGCCGAGATGAAGACCCTCATGGCGGGGGACAGCCTCGATCCGGACCATTTCGCCTCGTGGGACTGGTGGTACTACGCCGAGAAGGTGCGCAAACAGCGCTACGACCTGGACGAGGAGATGCTGCGTCCCTACTTCTCGCTGGAGAACGTCAAAGCGGGGATCTTCAACCTGGCCAACCGCCTCTACGGCGTCACCTTCCGCCCGGTCAACGTGCCCGTGTACCACACCGAGTGCTCGGCCTACGAGGTGCTCGACCGCGACCTGACGCACCTGGCCATCCTCTACTTCGATTTCTTCCCCCGTCCGGGCAAGCGCGGCGGTGCCTGGTTCGACGAGTACCGTCCCCAGACCTACAAGGACGGCAAACGCGTAGCTCCCGTGACGAGCATCGTCTGCAACTTCACCCGCCCCGTGGGTACGCAGCCCGCCCTGCTGAGCCTCGACGAGACGGAGACCTTCTTCCATGAATTCGGCCACGCGCTGCACTTTATCTTCTGCGACGTGCCCTACAACGGGCTGCGCGACGTGGAACGCGATTTCGTGGAGCTGCCCTCGCAGATCATGGAGAACTGGGCGTTCGAGCCCGAAGTGCTGCGCTCCTACGCCATCCACTACTCGGCCGGCACGGTCATTCCCGATTACCTGATCAACAAAATCCAGAACAGCAGCCTGTTCAACCAGGGTTTCGTGACCACCGAGCTGCTGGCCGCATCCCTTTCGGACATGGACATCCACTCGCGCACCACGGGCGATCCATTCGACGTGAACGCCTACGAACGTGAAGTGCTCAACGACCGCCGCGGGTTGATCCCCGAGATCGCCCCGCGTTACCGTTACCCCTATTTCCGCCACATCTTCGACGGGGAGTACGCGGCCGGGTATTACAGCTACATCTGGAGCGAGGTGCTCGACAAGGATGCCTACGAGGCGTTCGTCGAGTCGGGCGACATCTTCAACCCGGTCATCGCCGCACGGTTCCGCAAGGAGGTGCTCTCGAAAGGGGGCACGGCCGACGGAATGGTGCTCTATGAGCGTTTCCGCGGGAAAGCGCCCTCGCGCGAGCCGCTGCTGCGCAAACGGGGATTGATCGAATAATCTTTAATATAATCCGATATTGTCCGGTTGTCATTCTGAACGAAGTGAAGAATCTTGGTCTGAATTGCTCTGAACACAGTCAGACCAAGATTCTTCACTTCGTTCAGAATGACAATCACGGACTTAATAATAAAATCCGATTTATTATAAATCCAAACAACTGCTTATGAAAAAACACATCATGCGCCTGGCCCTGCTTTCGCTCGTGGCACTCACATCGTGCTCGACGCTCATGCAGACCGCCTCGCTGCTCACCTGCAACTACAATTTACAAGGCCTCGCCTCCCCGAAGCTGGCGGGCATCAGCCTGACCAACACCAGCGACCTGATGAACCTCGACGCCGTTTCCGCCCTGAAGGTGACCACGGCGCTGCTCGCGGGCAGCCTGCCGCTCTCGGCGACGGTCAACGTCGGCATCACCAACCCCAATTCTACGGCCGCACAGCTTGCCGGATTGGACTGGGAGCTCTTCTTCGAAGGGGTGAACGTGCTCAGCGGGGCCACCTCGCAGCAGGTCAACGTGGCGGCCAACGGCGGGCGGAGCGTGATCCCGTTCGCCGTGCAGATGGACCTGGCCCAGCTGTTCCAGAAAGAATCCAAAGACCGGATGCTCAAATTCGCCAACGGACTGATGCACCTCGGCGAAGGGGGTTCGCAGGTATCGCTGAAAATACGCCCGGCCGTCTCTTTCGGGGGACAGGTCTACAAGACCGGGTTCATTACCGTCAATAAGAGTTTGTAGGATCTTTTCCGCGAATCACACATAGCAAAAAGGGTATCCGCACGGATACCCTTTTTTTGTAATGCGCCCAGATACAGTGTGTCTTTGTCATTCAGAGCGAAGCGAAGAATCTTGGCCGGACTGTGTTCGACACAGTATAGACCAAGATTCTTCGCTTCGCTCTGAATGACAAACGCCGCCTTATACGTTGTACAGATAACGCTTGATGCTCTTTTTCGGCGTCTTCTCGAACTCGTTGGGGTAGAGGACGATCGACGATATTTTCTCGTAAGGGGCGACCAGCGTGTTCAGTACGCGCAGATTCTCTTCCATGGTCTGGGGCAGACTGCCGTGCGCAATGGCGTCGGCGTCGGCCTGTTCGTAGTCCGGGTAGACCAGGGCGACCAGCTTGCCCTCGCGCTCCACGACCAGCGATTCCATCACGCAATAGAGGTTGTTCAGCTTGGCCTCGATCTCCTCGGGGTAGATGTTCTGGCCGTTGCTGCCCAGGATCATGCTTTTGCAGCGGCCGCGGATGTAGATCGTCCCGTCGGGATCCATCGTGCCGATGTCGCCCGTGTGGAGCCAGCCGTCCGGTTCGAGGATCGCCTCGGTGGCCTCTTTATTTTTATAGTAGCCCAGCATGACGTTCTCGCCGCGGGTGAGGATCTCGCCGGGGATGTTTTGCTCATCGGGCGAGTCGATCTTCGCCTCCATGATGCCGTCCAGCACACGGCCGCACGAGGAGGGCTTGAATTCGGTATAGGCCGCGTAGCTGATCAGCGGGGCGCACTCGGTCATGCCGTAGCCCACGGTGAACGGGAATTTGATGCGCAACAGAAAATCCTCCACCTCGCGGTTGAGCGGGGCGCCGCCGATGATCACCTGGGCGATGTCGCCGCCGAAGGCCTCGATGAGTTTCTTGCGGATGGCGGCGTAGATCGTATTATCCAGGATGGGCACCTTGATGGCGAATTTCATCACCCCTTTGCCTAACATCGGCAGAATCTGTTTTTTATAGATCTTCTCGATCACCAGGGGCACCGAACAGACCGTGTAGGGACGCACCTCGGCCATCGCCTCCATCAGGATCTTCGGGGCGGGCATGCGGCCCAGCAGCGTGACGTGCGACCCCATGGCCAGCGGCAGCAACATATCGAACGTGCAGCCATAGGCGTGGGCCAGCGGCAGGAACGAGAGCACGCGCGACCCGCGGACATGGATCTTATGCCACTGTCCGTAGACCACGTTGCCCGTCAGGTTGTTCACCGAAAGCATCACCCCCTTGCTGAAACCGGTCGTGCCGGAGGTGTAGTTCAGAAGCGTGATGGCGTTGTTGTCGATCTCGGGGTATTTGATGTCGTCGCACGAAAAACCGCGCGGGTAGCGGCGGCGGTAATGCTTGACGATATCGCGGGCGAATTCGGTCAGGTGGTTGCCGCTGCGCTCGTAGGTGCACGAGAAATCGGTCAGCGAGAAGACCGCCTTGACGTTTTCGACCTGTTCCGTCTCGACGATATCCCAGAACGTGTCGCCCACGAAGAGCAATTGGCTCTCGGAGTGGTTGAGGATGTGGTGGACGTCGTTGGCGTTGAAGTCCGGCAGGATCGGCACGATCACCGCGCCGTAGGTGATGGTGGCCAGGTAGGCGATGCACCAGCGGGGGTTGCTGCGACCCAACAGGGCGACCTTATCGCCTTGTTTGAGTTTGCACTCTTCGAAAAGCAGGTGGAGTTTAGCGATCTGTTTCGCCATTTCAAAATAGGAGAAGCTCTCCTTTTTGAAATAGTCCGTCAAGGCCGGCAATTCACGGTTCTCACGGAAACTCTCCTCGTAGATCTTAATGAGGTTCTCTTTCATCATACGCGCTAATGCTCTTTTTTCTTCTTAAAAATATAGGTTTTCGACTCTTCCCCTTTGAGCAGTCTGCGGATGTTCTTGCGGTGCGTCCAGATCAGCAGCAGCGAGACCAGGCAGCAGAATATAACCAGGGGAAGGTACGTTTCATGGAATACGAAGACCACGTAGACGGGCAGCAACACCCCGCCGATCATCGACCCGAGCGACACGTAATGCGTCAGCGCGAGCACCACGACGAACGTGGCCAGGCAAAGCAACACGGCGGGCGTATGCACCGCCAGCACCGCCCCGGCCAGGGTGGCGACCCCCTTGCCGCCACGGAAATTGGCGAACACGGGAAAAATATGGCCCAGCACGGCCGCGGCGACCAGCGCCAGCTTGAGGTTCATTAGCTCGTCGCCCATGTGCGGGCTCAGGTGCGAAAGCATGACCGCGGCGAAACCCTTCGCCACGTCCATCGCGAAGACGGGCAACGCGGCGCGAGGCCCCAGCACGCGCAGCGTGTTGGTCGCCCCGGCGTTATGGCTGCCGTGCTCGCGTACGTCCACTCCGTAGAACCGTTTGCCGATCCACACCGAACTGGGTATCGAGCCTAACAGATAGGCCCCGGCGGCGATCGCTATGTCAGTCAAAACGACTCCTTGCATTTTACTCTTTTCCGGTCAGGGGGCAAAGATAGGAAAACGATCGAAAAAGTCGCGGAGTAAGCCGGTTTTGCTTCCAAAAGCAGCGTTTTTCGTGATTTAATGTTGAATTCCGGACTTTTATCACTATTTTTGTTTATTATTTAATGGTGGCTTATGAAGTATTTCAGCGAACAGCTTTTTTCACTGCGGTGGTGGAAGTCGTGGGCGTGGATCCTGACGGGGTGTTTTTTGCTTGCCGCGGGGTTCGTGCTCTTCATTAGTCCTTACCGGATCGTGCCGGGCGGGGTTTACGGGATGGGGGTGGTGATGCACACGCTGTTCCCCTCGATCCAGGTCGGTACGTTCGGCCTGATGTTCGACGTGCCGCTGCTGCTGATCGCCCTGCGCCTCTTCGGCGGGGTGTTCGGGGCGCGCACCATCGTGGCCGCCGTGGTCACACCGCTGATCATGAACCAATTGACACTCATGATCGGAGAGGATCCCGCCACCATGCTCGGCGGACATATCGACCTGTCGGGCGATATGATCATCAGCTGCATCTTCGGCGGGGTGCTCGTCGGGGCCGGGGTCGGGTTGATCATCCGCACGCGCGCCACCAGCGGGGGTACGGACATCGTGGCGATGATCCTGACCAAATACACCCGCATGACCTTCTCGCAGGGGATCCTGCTGGTCGATTCGCTCGTGGTGATCTTCGGTATCATCGTCCTGGGCGACTGGCGGCTGCCGCTCTACTCGATCGTCACGGTGTTCGTATCGTCGAAGACCATCGACTATGTGCTCGACGGGGCGAGTTACGACAAACTGCTCTTTATCATCTCCGAAAAACACGCCGACATGCGCTCGTTCATCCTCGAAGAGATGGGGCGCGGGGCGACCTACATAAAATCCACCGGCATGTACACCGGGCAGGGCAAAGAGATGATCTTCCTGGTCGTCAGCCGGCGCGAAGTGAGCACCGTGCAGGAGAATGTGCGCAGGATCGACCCCCAGGCGTTCGTGGTGGTGGTCAACGCTTACGAAACGTTCGGGGATGGGTTCAAGCCGTTTCCCCAGGAATAATCCAGGTCTGGGAGTGGTGGGTAAACAACTAATTACCAACACAATACAAGCAAACAAACCCCGGACGACCTAAATATTAATGATTTAAAAATATCCGTTGCCGTCATATGCAACGGATTTTTTCAATTAAACTTTTAACTTTGTAAACCGTTAATGGTTTTTTCCGATCCAAACCGGGATGGATGATTTAGCACGCATATGGGATAAATTCCGGGAGGGCGACCAGGAGGCGTTCGCATCGCTTTTCGAGTCGCTCTCGGAGCCGCTGTACCGCTACGGGATGAAATTCATCGCCGATCCCGGGCAGGTCGAGGATTGCATCCAGGACGTTTTCCTGAAACTCCACCGCAACCGTGCATCGCTGCCCGCGGTGGAAAATCCGCGCTTCTACCTGATGCGCGCCCTGAAGAACCGGATCATCGACCAGATCAAAAAACAGCGCCCCGAAGAGCTGGTGTCGGCCTCGGAGCTCCCTTTCATTGCCGCATACGAAATGCCCGAAGAGGGGGACGGCCGACACTCCGAACAGTTCGCCCGGCTACTCGCCTCGCTCAGCCCGCGCCAGAAAGAGGCGATCTACCTGCGGTTCCAGCAGGAGATGAGCTACGAGGAGGTCTCCTCGCTGCTGGGCATCACTTACCAGTCGGCGCGCAACCTCGTCCACCGGGCCGTGGAAAAGATACGCGCCGAGATGGATCTGGCGGTGTTCCTGCTGCTTTTCGCGAAATATTTTTCCTGACAACCCAACTTTTTCCGATACACTGAGTACAAACCTCCCTGCCGGAGCGTCTTTCATATAAAAGATGCCCCAGGCAGGGCATAACCCAATGCCCTAAACCATGGAACAAAACGACCTGCAACGGCTTCACGAATTGTTGGACGACGACCAACTGGTAAACTGCCTGGCCAATCCCTCGCCTAAGTCAGAAGCCTGGCTGGCAGCGAAAGCCGCGGGCGATCCCACCCTCGGGCAACTGATAACGATGTTAAAAGAGATGATGAAACATATACGGGTCGAGGAACCGGCCCTGGAGGCCCCCCGGAAAGCCGAATTGTGGGCGCGCATCGAAGAAGGGGTGCGGCAGGCCCGCCGTCGGAGCCTGCGGCGCAGGATCTTCGCGGGCGTCTCATCGGCCGCGGCGATCGTGGCGGTGGCGCTGACCTTATGGCTGCACGACGGCACGCCGTTCCCGGGCGGCGCGCCCGATTACGCCCTGATGGTGAGCAGCATGGATTCGTCGCTCACCTCGGGCAACGTGAGCCTGCTGATGCCCGGCCGCCGCATCGAGATCATGAGCGACACCGCCCAGCTGGTCTACAACCGCGAAGGCGAGGTGAAGATCAACACAGGCAAGACCGAAAAGGGGGCTGAGATGAACCAGCTCGTGGTCCCCTACGGCAAAAGCTCCTTCCTCGCGCTGAGCGACGGCACCAAAGTGTGGGTCAACGCGGGCAGCAAGCTGATCTACCCGGCCGTGTTCGAGGGAGACCGGCGGGAGATCTACGTGGAGGGCGAAATCTTCCTCGACGTGTCCCACAGCGGCAAGCCGTTCGTGGTGAAGACCAGCAACATGAGCGTGCGCGTGATGGGTACGCGCTTCAGCGTGACGGCTTTCGGCAACGAGTCCACGCAGGCCGTGGTGCTCGTCTCGGGCGCCGTGCGAGTCGACACGGGCAAGGGGCGCAACGCCTACGACATGACCCCCAACCAGCGTTTCGCGTATGACCTGAGCAGCCAGGCGCTCAACGTGACGGCGGTCGACGCCTCGGACTACATCTCCTGGATCGACGGCTTCCTTACCTTCCGCAGCCAGCCGTTGGGCGAGGCCCTGCGCCAGTTGCAACGCTATTATAATGTAGAGATCGACGCCCCGCAGGCAGCCGACGCCGTGCGGGTGAGCGGGAAGCTCGACCTGCGCCTGGGCGTGGGCGAGGCGCTCAATTTCATCAGCCTGACGGCTCCCGTCACCTGCACGAAGAGTGGAGATCGCTACGTAGTTACGCTCAAACCGTAATCATTTTTGTCATTCTGAACGCAGTGAAGAATCTTGGCCGGGCTGTGTTCTGCAAACAATTCAGACCAAGATTCTTCACTGCGTTCAGAATGACAAAAAACACTTGAATAATTCTCGTAAACCCCAAACCCCACGCCGATGAAAAAACCCGTCCCGACGTAAAGCAAAAAAGCGGAGAATGCTCGCAACATTCCCCGCCGGAGGGTCCGAAGGGCCGTCCGGAAAAATTCCGTAACGCCTTGATAACTCAAACCCGAAACACAAATGTATGAAAAAACATTTTACAATGCCTGACCCGATCGGGGGAAAATGTTTTGCCGCTGTTTTATTGACGCTCGCCCTGCTGGCTTTCCCGCCGTCGGCGGGGGCGCAGGGGACGAAGATCACCCTGAGCGCGGAGAACAAAACCCTCAAGGAAGTGCTCGCCGTGATCGAGCAGAAAAGCCAGTACATTTTCTTTTACAGCGACCAGTCCGTCAACCTCTCCAAACGGGTGAGCGTGTCGGTCGCGGGAGCCGACCTGCAGGAGGTGCTCGACAAAATCCTCGACCCGGCCGAAACCGCCTACCGGATCGTCGACCGGCAGGTGATCCTCTATAAAAAAGGCGCCTCGCCCGAGGGCCGCGTCCGGGAGGTCACACCCCCCGAAAAGCCGAAGATCGACGTCTCGGGCCGCGTGACCAACGCCGACGGCGAACCGGTCGCCGGGGCGCAGGTGATCGAAAAGGGGACCGCGAACGGCGTGCTGACCGATGCCGCGGGCCGTTATCAGATCAAGGTCAAAAGCCCCATCTCCGTGCTCGTATTCAGCTACGTAGGATTGCAGACCACCGAACGGCAGGCCGGCAGCGGCGCCGCGGTGAATCCCGTGATGGCGGAGACGGTCAAGGCCATCGAAGAGGTGGTCGTGGTGGGCTACGGCAAGCAGCGCAAGGAGAGCGTCACGGGCGCCATCTCCTCCATCACCTCCAAAGAGCTCGTCCAGAGCCCCCAGGCCAACGTGAGCAACATGCTCGTGGGACGCCTGCCGGGCGTGATCGCCACGCAGCGCAGCGGTGCGCCGGGCGAGGACCAGTCGAGCCTGCTGATCCGCGGCGTGGGGACCTTTACGGACAACACCGCCCCGCTGGTGATGGTCGACGGGGTGGAGCGCACCAATTTCAACGGGATGGACCCCAACGAGATCGAATCGCTGAACATCCTCAAGGACGCCTCCGCGACGGCCATCTACGGGGTACGGGGCGCGAACGGCGTGGTGCTGATCACCACCCGCAAGGGCAAGGTGGGCGCGCCCCTGTTCAGCTATTCGGGCAACGTGGCCCTGCAACAGGCGACCGCCCTGCCCGACTACCTGAACAGCCCCGATTACGCCACCTTATACAACGAGGCGCAGCGCAACGACGCCCGCGTCTCGGGACAGACCTACACCCCGCGCTTCTCGGATAAAGACATAGAGCTCTACCGCAACGGTTTCGACCCGATCCTGCACCCGGACATGGACTGGATCAACGATTTTTTGCGCGACTACTCGTGGCGCACGCAGCATAACTTCAACATCTCGGGCGGCACGGAGCGGGTGAAATATTTCGTTTCGGCCGGTTACTTCAACCAGGAGGGCATCTACAAGAACACGAAGGTCGACCGCGACCACGACGTGAACTCGCGCAACCAGCGGTACAATTTCCGCTCGAACCTCGATTTCCAGGTCACGCGCGATTTCTCGGCCTCGGTGCAGCTCTCCGCGCAGATCGAGCAGGTCAACCAGCCCCATGCCAACTCCAGTAACGGCAACAGCGAGATGTGGCAGGCGATCTCCTATGCCAACCCGCTCAACTCGCCCGGCATGGTGGACGACAAGATCATCCGCATCCTCAACGGCCTGGGCTCGGTGAACCCCTACCTGGAACTGCTCTCGAACGGCTACCGCCGGGACAACCGCAACACGGTGACCACCACCATGCGCCTGGATTACGACCTCTCGGAGCCGGTAACCAAGGGGCTGGCCGTGCACGCGAGCATCTCGTACGACAGCTACTCCCTGAGCCGCAAGAAATACACCAAGACCTATCCTTACTACCTCGCCCAGCGCGATGCGGACGATCCGAACAACATCCTGCTCACCCCGAAGAACGAGGAGACCCCCTGGTCGTTCGGCACCGAGTGGGGCAAGAACCGCAAGACCTATTTCGAGGCGGGCGTCAACTACGACCGCACGTTCGGCCGCCACGCCGTGACGGGCCTTGTGCTCTACAACCAGAGCAAATATTTCTCCCCGACGCTCACCTACCTGGTGCCCAACGCCTACCAGGGGTTGGTGGGGCGCGTGACCTACAACTTCGCCCGCCGCTACATGGCCGAGTTCAACATGGGCTACAACGGCACCGAGAACTTCGCCGAAGGGAAGCGTTTCGGCTTCTTCCCGGCCTTCTCCGCAGGATGGGTGATCACCGAGGAACCCTTCTTCCCGAAGAACAAATGGGTCAATTTCCTCAAAGTACGCGGGTCGTACGGCGAGGTGGGCAACGACAAGATCGGGGGCGACCGCTTCCTCTACCTGCCCTCCTCGTACGGCGACGCGGCGGACAACGCCCTGAACGATTACTATTTCGGGCTCGCCTCGGAAGCGGTCAAGTCGGTACCCGTCATCGAGAATAAGATCGGCAACCCCGATCTGACGTGGGAGAAGGCGCGCAAGATGAACCTCGGTTTCGAGGGGACGTTCTTCAACCAGATGCTCTCCCTCTCGTTCGACGTGTTCAAGGAGAGGCGCAACAACATCCTGGCCAACCGCTCGACCGAGCCGATGATCATCGGGGCGACGCTGCCCGCGTACAACTTCGGCGAGATGGAGAACCGCGGCTGGGAAGTGGACGTGAATTTCCGCCAGACCGTCCGCAAGTTCACCTATTGGGCGCGCCTGAACTACTCGTTCGCCCGCAACGAAGTGATCTACAAGGATGAGATCCCCAAGAAATACGCCTACCAGATGGAGACCGGGCGCAGCAAGGACCAGTTCTTCGGCCTGATCTTCGACGGCTACTACAACAGCTGGGCCGAGGTGAACGCCCTGGACCGCCCCGTGAGCTCATGGAGCAGCAACCGCCTGCAACCGGGCGACGTGCGCTACGTGGACGTGAACGGCGACGGGGTGATCGACGACTACGACCGCGTGCCCGTGGGCTACACGCCCATCCCCGAGATCATCTACGGCATCTCGTGCGGCGCATCGTGGAAGGGATTCGACTTCTCGGTGCTGTTCCAGGGGGCGGACAACGTCTCGATCAAGTATTTCGGCCGTTCCATGTGGCCCTTCTCCAAAAGCGAGGAGAGCGCCAAATCGCTTATCTGGGGTCGTTGGACCGAGGAGCGTTACCTGGCAGGAGAGGAAATCTCTTTCCCGCGCCTGTCGCTCGCGCCCAACCGCGACACCGACCACAACTACCGCGAGTCGAGCCTCTGGATCCGCGACGCGAGCTACCTGCGCCTGAAGAACGCCGAGATCGGCTACACGTTCCAGGGCCGTCTGACGCGCAAGCTCGGTCTGGGCAGCCTGCGCGTCTATATGAACGGTTCGAACCTCTTCACCTGGACCGACGTGATCGACCTCGACCCCGAGGCCCCCTCGCGCAGCGGCAACGCGGAGATCAACACCTACCCGTTGCAGAAAGTCTATAACCTGGGTATCAACATAACGTTCTAAGGAGTATGAAAACGATCCGATATATTTCCGCCATAGCGCTGCTCCTTACGTTAGGAGCGTGCAAGGACTACCTGGAAGCGCCCCTGACCACGGACATGAACGAGGACATGGTCTTCTCGGACCGCACCCTGGCCGAGCGCTTCGTCACCGGCATCTACGCCGACGGCATGCCGCAGGGCTTCTCGATGAGCAGTTCGAACCTCGACCGCCGCCTGGTCGGTACCTCCACCCTGGGCAGCGCCTGCGACGAGGCCGAAGAAGGCCCCACCTGGGGTAAGGGCAACGGCGTGTGGAACGTGGACATCCACAACAACACGAGCATCGACTGGGACGAGGACCCGCGCTACGCCGCCCGCTGGGGCACCACCCGCAAATGCAACATCGTCATCGAACGCGTGGGCGAAGTGCCCTACGATCCGGGCGATCCGGGCTTCAACCAGCGGGCGCTGGGCGAGGCCTATTTCATGCGCGCGCTCGTTTTTTGGGAGAGCGTCTACCGCTACGGGGGCATGCCGATCGTCGACCACCGCTTCACGGCGGGCGAGGAGACTAAACTGCCGCGCAGCTCCTTCGCGGCATGCGTGCAGGCCATCGTCGACGACTGCAACACCGCCGCCGGACTGCTGCCCGACTTCTACACGGACAACACGAAGGTCGGCCGCGCCACGCGCATCGCCGCGCTGGCCCTTAAAGCCCGCGTGCTGCTCTACGCCGCCAGCCCCCTGTTCAACACCGGCACGCCTTACCTCTCGCTGGGGGCGAACAACACGCTGATCTGCTACGGCAACTACGACCGCGAGCGCTGGAACACCGCCGCCACGGCCGCCAAAGAGGCGATCGAAGCGGTCGAGGCCAGCGGACATTACGGTATCTACAACACAGGCAACCCGCTCCAGGATTACGAAACGGTCTGGACCACCCCCGACACCAAAGAGATCATCCTGTCGAATAAAAAGTACCGCGGTTTCAGCACCAGCACGCGTCCGTTGACCAACCAGCTTCCGCAATGGGCCGGAAGCGGTTACTCGGACGGCGGCCTGTTCGCCACCTTCAACTTCGTGAAATTCTACGAAAAACGCGCCGACGGCACCAAACAGAGCTGGAGCGCGACGGGCGGCGACGACCTGATCGAGAAGTACAAGGAGCTCGACCCGCGTTTCGACCAGACCATCGGGGCCCACGGGCTGAAATGGACGGACGAGATCGGCGTGCTCAACTTCATCGCCGGGGCGGCCCACAGCGTGACCTACGACAAGACGCGCCACCTGGTGCGCAAGTGGGTGCCGCGTTACCTGAAGGCCACCTCGCCCAAGAACTCGGGCAACGTGGACTGGATCGTTTTCCGCGTGGCGGAATTATACCTCAACTACGCCGAGGCGCTCAACGAGTACAACGCCACCCCGCCCCAGACGGCTTACGACGCCGTGAAGAAGGTGCGCGACCGCGCGGGGATGCCCGCCTTCCCGGCCGGCATGCAGCAGGGGCCGTTCCGCGATAAACTGCGCACGGAGCGCGCCGTGGAGCTGGCTTTCGAAGACCACCGTTTCTGGGACATCCGCCGCTGGCTGATCGCGGGCGACGACGGGGTGATGAAGGGCGACATGTACGGCCTGACGATCACCGCCATCGCCGGGCAGACCCCCACCACGAAGGCCCATTACCAGCCCTACGTCTTCGAAAAACGCTACTGGAGCGACCGCTCCTACCTGCACCCCATCAAACAGACCGAGGTGGACAAGGGCTACCTGGTGCAGAATCCCGGATGGTAGAACCCTTCTAAAACGAATTTCGTATGAGAAAAATATATAACCGATTGACCGCCGGCCTGTTCACGTTGCTCGCCGTCGCCGCCCACGCTCAAAGCGAAGGCGGCGCGAAGGCGACGCACCCGGCCGATACGGCCGCCGTGGCCATCGCCTACGGGCAGCAGCCCGAGTGGAAACGCACCTCCGCGATGTCCGGCATCGGGGGCGGCGAACTGATGAAGACCACCTCGCCCAACATGGCCAACAGCCTCAAGGGGCGCATCCCGGGCCTCACGGAGTTGCAGCAGAGCGCCGAGCCGGGCTACGATTTTTACCTGCAGAATATGTTCTCGCGCGGCCGCACCTCTTACATGGGCGACCAGAATATGCTCGTCTTCATCGACGGCTTCGAAGCGCCTTTGGACCGGCTGACCGCCACCGAGATCGAGTCCATCACGCTGCTCAAAGACGCCTCGGCGCTCGCCCTGTACGGCATGCGCGGCGCGAACGGCGTGCTGCTGGTGACCACCAAGCGGGGGATGGTCTCCGCGCCCCAGATCGACATCCGGGTGCAGACGGGCATCCAGACCCCTACGTTCCTCACCTCGCCCGTCAACGCCTCGCAGTATGCCACGCTTTATAATCAAGCACGGCTGAACGACGGCCTGTCGGCCATCTACACCGCGGACGACATCGCCGCCTACGGTAACGGCAGCGACCCCTACTTTCACCCCAACGTGGCGTGGCAGGACGAGTTGCTGCGCAGCGTGTCGCCCTTCTCGCTGGCCGAGATGAGCTTCCGCGGGGGCAACCGGACGGCGCGTTACTACGTGATGATGAACGTCACGCAGAACGCCGGCCTCTACGCCGGGACCGACGGCAAGCGCAAGGAGAATTCGAACGCCTACTTCGCCAGCTTCAATTTCCGTTCGAACATCGACGTGGACATCACCAAAAATTTCCTCGCCTCGATGCTCTTCAGCGGCAGCGTGGGCGACCGCTCGACGCCGGGCGGCAGCAGCAGCGCCTCGTCGATCTTCGGGTCGGCGTGGCAAGTGCCCGCCAACGCCTTCCCGGTCTACAACCCGAACGGGTCGTGGGGCGGCACGAGCGCCTTCACCAACCCGGTGGGCGATCTGCTCAGCCGCGGCCTCTACCGCGAGCACAGCCGCACGTTCCAGGTGATCATGAACCTGCGCTACGACCTCTCGGCCTTGACCGAAGGGCTCTCGCTGAGCGGCGCGGTGGCCTACAACAACTACGTGGCCGACACCTCGCCCCGCACGCGCAACTACGCCCGCTACTCGATCACCCAGACGGGCACCAACCCCGACGGCTCGCCCCAGGTGGCCTACACGCAGTACGGCACCGATGAGCCGCTGACGGCCGAAGAGGGTTTCCGCAGCGACTGGGGCCGCACCAACCTGCGCTTCGGGTTCGATTACTCGCGCCGCTTCGGCGAGCGGCACGGGCTGGACGCGATGGTGCAGCTGGTCACCGACCACTACGAGATTTCGAGCAGCCGCGACAAGGAGAATTACATCAACACCGGCGGGCGCGTCACCTATGACTACAACCGCCGCTACATCGCCGAATTCTCGGCCGCCTACCAGGGGACGAACAATTTCCCCTCGGGGTCGCGCTTCGGGTTTTTCCCGGCCGCCTCGGTGGGCTGGGTGCTCTCCGAGGAGAATTTCGTGCGCAAAAGCGGATGGTTCGACTTCCTCAAGCTGCGCGCTTCGGCGGGGCTGGTGGGCAACGACCAGATGGGCGTGGGACGCTACCTGTTCGACCAGACCTATTCCAGTAAGGGGTCGTACCTGTTCGGCACCGGGTCCTCCGCCACGAGCGGCTTCGGCGAGAACGTGCTGGCCAACCCGGACATCAGCTGGGAAAAGCAGCGCGTGGTGAACGTGGGCCTGGACGCCTCGTTCGCGGGACATTTCCATTTCGAATTCGACTGGTTCCACCAACTGCGGCGCGACATCCTCGCCCAGCCCTACGCCACCGTGCCGGGCTTCGTGGGGGCCAGCTACGGCGACCTGCTTCCGTACATGAACGTGGGCGAGGTCTCCAACCGCGGCTTCGAGGCACTGCTGCGCTACACGGGTAAAGCCGGGCGCAACGTCACCTGGTACGCCGAAGGGTCGGCCTGGTTCGCCCGCAACCGCATCGAGGAGATGAACGAGGAGGTGAAACTCTACGACTACCAGTACCGCCGCGGCCACGCGATCGGCACCCCCTTCACGCTGATCGCCGACGGGCTTTACTCCACGGACGATTTCGATGCGCAGGGCAACCTGAAAGCGGGACTTCCGGTACCGCAGTTCGGGGCCGTGCGTCCGGGCGACATCCGTTACAAGGACATGAACGGCGACGGGAAGGTCGATTCGAACGACTACTATCCCGTGGGCAACTCGACCATCCCGGAGTGGAACTACGCCCTGCGCCTGGGCCTGCAATGGAAATCGTTCGACGTGGAAGCCTTGCTGAACGGCGTGGCCGGGCGTGACACTTACCTGAGCGGCCAGATGGTCTATTCGTTCAAGGACAACGGTACCGCCTCGCCCCTGGCGCTGGAGAGCTGGACCGCGTCCAACCCCAACGCCTCCTACCCGCGCCTGTCGACCACCACGATGGACAACAACTACCGGCAGTCGACCTACTGGCGCCGCAACGGCAGCTACCTGCGCATGGCCAACCTGCACGTGGGCTACACGCTGCCCGAAAAGGTGGGCAAGGCGCTGCGCCTGCAAGGCATCTACGTCTACGCCAACGCCACCAACCTGTTCACGTTGAACGGGCTCGACGGCCTGGCGGATCCGGAACCCGCCGCGCTGATCACCTACCCGCTGATGCGCTCCTACAACATCGGGCTGACCGTGAATTTCTAAACCACACAAACCAAGCGACACTATGAAACGTCCGACCTATATGATACTTACCGCCTTGCTGGTCCTGTTGACCGCCGGTTGCTCGGATTTCCTGGAGCGTGAAACCGACTCGTTCTACGACGATGAGAGCACCTTCACCTCCTACGACCGCACCAGCCGCTTCCTGGTCAACGCCTACACGATCCTGCCCGAGGGGCTGAACCGCATCTCCAACTCGATGTACGACTCGGCCACCGACGACGCCGAGGAGGCGCGCGAAAGCTCCACCATCCAGATGTTCAACAACGGCTCCTGGAGCGAGCGCAACAACCCCGACGACCAGTGGAACCGCTACTACAACGGCATCCACACCGCCAATAAGTTCCTCGAAAACGTCGACAAGGTCAACCTGGACAGCTACCGCCTCGACCCGGACAACCAGACCGAGTACCAGAACCGCGTGAAAGACCTGCGCATCTGGAAACTGGAGGCACGGTTCCTGCGGGCCTATTTCCATTTCGAATTGCTCAAACGGTACGGGCCCGTGCCCATCGTCACCACGACCCTCTCCGTGGAGGGCGATTACTCGGGCGTGCAGCGTCCCACGATCGAACAGTGCGTGAAATTCATCTCCGATGAGTGCGACGCCGCGGCCGCCGGGCTGGATGACGGCCCGTGGCGCGAGGTGGCTACCGGCCTGGGACGCGCCACGAAGGGCGCCGCGCTGGCCCTCAAGAGCCGCGTGCTGCTCTATGCCGCCAGCCCCCTGTGGCTCGACTGGCGCAACACGGAGGAGAGCTATCTGCCCACGAACGAGACCAAATGGAAAGCCGCGGCCGACGCAGCCTTCGCGGTCATCGAACTGGGGACCTACTCGCTCGCCGGAGATTACGGCGCGCTGTTCCAGAACAGTTTCAACAACAGCGAGATGATCCTCGCCCGCCGTTACGGGGTGAGTTCCACGTTCGAAAGCTACTCCTTCCCGGTCAGCTACGCGGGCAAGGGCGGCACCAATCCCTCGCTCAACCTGCTGGACGCTTACGAAATGCGCGACGGGACGGCCTTCAGCTGGGACATCGCGGACGACGCGGCGCATCCCTATTTCTGGCGCGATCCCCGCATGGAAAAGACCTTTATCTATAACGGCGCTACCTGGAAAGGCACGGCGGTGGAGACCTGGATCGGCGGCAAGGACGGCCCCTACAAGACCAACGCCACCCGCACAGGCCACTACCTGCGTAAATTCGCCAACCAGGACGTCAACCTGGTCACCGGCGGGGGCGCGCTGGGCCACACCTGGCCGCTGCTGCGCATCGCCGAGATCTACCTCAACTACGCCGAGGCGCTCAACGAATACTCGCCGGGCCATACCGACATCGCCACCTACGTCAACAAGGTGCGCGTGCGCGCCGGGCTGCCCGAGCTTCCGGTCGACCTGAGCCAGGACCAGATGCGCCAGCGCATCCGCAACGAGCGCCGCGTGGAACTCGCCTTCGAAGAGCACCGCGCGTGGGACGTTCGCCGCTGGAAGATCGCCTCGTCCACCCTCGGGGCCGACCTGCGGGGCATGGAGGTGGTCAAGCCGCAAGCGTTTGCCACCGGCCACGCGCCGGGCGACGCGATCCCCGCGGGTGAGATCCCCTCCGGCTGGTACTACTACGACGGCGACGAATTCAACGGCCTGGCCCTGGACAACGCCTACGAAGGCCAGTACGGGGCCGACACCCCCGTGGGCAACGCCGCCTACGGCCAGATCGACCACCAGATGTTGCAGACCTACCGCAAATCGCAGGTCACGATGGCCTCGGCCACCAGCGGCGAGCGCGTCTGCCGCATCACCGCCACGCGTGAGGGCAACCCGCCCTCATCGACCTCCCCGGCCGTCAACACCCGCCCGGGCTGGTGGTCGGGCGCGCTGAGCAGCCGCGACACGGACCGCTACGGCTACCCGAAACGTTACTATCCGCTCTTCTCGCGCATCGAGGTGCGAGCCAAGGTGCCCTACGTGTACGGCATCTGGATCGGCCTGTGGTGCCGCCACTACCTGGGGGCGAGCACGGCCGAGCTGGACATGCAGGAGTTCTTCGTCCGCTCGTTCGAGAGCTCGGGCAAGCGTTACGCCAGCCAGGCCCTCCACCTGTGGAACAACGACACCGGCGCCACCACGACCAACATCAACGGCAACGCCCGCCACACGGAGATCAATTTCGACCCGATGGCCGCGTTCCACACTTACGGCGTGCAGGTCGAGGAGGATCCCACAGACCAGGATCACGCCATCGTGAGCTACCTGATCGACGGGGTGGTGACCAACACGATCAAAACGCGCGACTACGGCAGCAAGTACAATAAGTTCGTCACCCAGGCCCGTGCGGACAATCGGATGATGAGCGCGTGGGACTTCTGCGTGACGGGCGGCATCGGCGGCAAGGACAGCTTCGGCATCGGCTACCCCGAGGACCGCGACCCGAATCTTCGCACGATCACCTGCGACATCGACTGGATCCGGGTCTTCACCCGCACCGACACCACGCCCGAGCCTCCCGTGAAGCCCGAGCCCCCGACGGAGGATGTGATCTATACCCCGGTGGTAGTCGAGCACCGCGTATTCGATAAGAAAATGTACTGGTACCCCGTTCCCGAAGGCGAGATGCTCAAGATGCCGGATTGGGTACAAAATCCCGGATGGAAATAGTATGCTCAAGCGACATTTCATACTTCTGCTGACGGTTGCGGCGCTGCTGCCGGCCCTGGTGAAAGCCCAGGGTCCGGCGGCGGGCGACGTGGTCAGGATCACGCACGGGCCGTGGCTGACGGATATGTCGGCGGACGGGGTGACGGTGCTCTGGACGACCGATGTGCCCGCCCTCTCGTGGGTCGAGGCAGGCCCCGCGGACGGGAAACATTTCTACGCCGAAGAGCGCCCCCGCTACTACGACGTGCGCCACGGCAAGAAACAGGCCGATCGGACCCTGCACCGGGTGCGCGTCACGGGCCTCGAAGCGGGCAAAACGTACAACTACCGCGTCTTCTCGCAGCGCGTGAACTCGATGGGCGGCAACAACAACGCCACCTACGGGGCGACGGCCTCCACGAGCGTCTACCGCCGCGAACCGCTCACCTTCCGCACGTTCGATCCCGCGGCCAAGAAGATCACCTTCCTGGTGGTGAACGACATCCACGGCGACAACGCCCTGCTGAGCGGGCTTTTCGAGGGGGTCGACCCCGCGACGTTGGATTTCGTGGTGCTGAACGGCGATATGGCCCACTGGGTCGAGGACGGCGCGCAGGTCTTCACGGACTATATGGACACGTGCGTGAAGCTGTTCGCCCAGCGTGTGCCGGTGGTCTACGCGCGGGGCAACCATGAGACGCGCGGCAAGCTCGCCACGGGGCTGATCGACTATTTCCCCACCCCGACCGGGATGTATTACTACACGTTCCGCGCCGGCCCGGTCAGCTTCCTGGTGCTCGACGGCGGGGAGGACAAGCCCGACTCGGACATCGAGTACGGCGGCATGGCGGCGTTCGATCCTTACCGCGAACAGGAGGCCGCATGGCTCTCGGCCGCGGTCGCCTCACCGGCGGTCAAGGAGGCCGCGGCGCGGGTGGTGTTCCTGCATATCCCGCCGCTTTGCAGCACGTGGCACGGCCCGTTGCATGTAGGGCAGACCTTGCTGCCGGTGCTTAATGGCGCCAACGTGGACGTGATGTTCTCGGGGCATACCCACCGTTACGCCTACCGTCCGGCCGACGCACAGATCCGCTTCCCGCTGGTGACCAACAGCAACAGCCAACGCCTGCTTTGCACCATCGAAAAGGGTAAACTGACGGTCCGCATCGCGGGCACGGACGGCAAAACCGAAAAAACGCATGAATTTCCGGTCGATTTCCGGTAAACGCATAAAAAACTAACGCATCATGAAAAAGATATTCAAACTCATCGCGCCTGCCCTGCTGATGGCCGCCGCCCTGGGCGGATGCATCAAGGACGGCTCGCAGTTCGATATGGTCACCGATGTGCCCGAGGGCGTCTACATCACCGGCCCGGGGACGCAATTTTCGGTCGAGGCCGTAAACGGTAAATTCACCCCCGTCGACGGCCAGGAAGAGCTTTCGACGCTCTACACATGGCTCGGCGCGGACGCCCGGCTGCGCGTTTCGATCGTGGGCGAAGACGGGCAGCCGCAACGCTACGGCGGGCTCTCGTCCGCGACCGCGGGGGCCGTCACCACCTGGCAGCTCGGGGCGCAGGCGGACGCCATCACCGTGCCCCACGAGGGGCTTTACCGCGTGGTGGTCAACTCGGCGCTCAAAGAGGCGAACCTCGTGCCGGTGGAGTTCCAGATCGCCGGCAAGGTCGAAATGAGCGAAGACGGCAGCAACGTCATCCCCTTCGGGCAGGTCAGCTACGATGGGATCAACCACGTGGCCACCTGGAAAACCTCGGCGCTGCCCGAGATCATGTACACCAGCGAGTACCGCATCAACTACGCCGGGGGCGTCTCCTTCGCCGTGGACCTCGACGGGCAGGCGGACTACACTTTCCCATCGAGTTTCTCGGGCCCGGGCCGCAGTCCCAACGTGAACGTGCTCACCGACCAGATGCAGCCCATCTCGACGGCAAACGCCGTCAACCTGAAGCTCAAAAAATCGGGCACCTACATCATGACCCTCGCCTATGACGTGATCGCGGGCGCTTTCTCGGCCATGATCGCGGGCACCGAAATGCCCGAGCCGGAACCCGACCCCGAGGCCACGGGCTACACCCCCACCCTCTGGATGACGGGCGACGCCTACGGCAACGCGTGGGACGGCGCGGTGGAGATGATCCCCGTAAGCTCGGACGGCGTGCCGGGCAACGGCTGCTTCTGGACGATCTGCAACTTCGCCGCGGGCGAAGGGGTGAAATGGGCCCCCGGGAAATCGGCCACGGGCGACTTCGCCACCCTGGGCGGCGAGAACGCCAACTTCACCGTCACGGGCGGCAAGGCGGTGCCCACGACCCCCGGCCTGTGGCTGGTCTTCGTGGACATGAGCAAGAACAAGATCGCCTTCGACAAACCGGCCGTCTTCGGCACGGGCGGCTGCTTCAACGACGACGACCTGCAGATGGACGTCGAGGGCGGCAAACTCACCGCCACCACCCTCACCAAAGGCAACCTGCGCATGTACGCCGCCTCGGCCTACAACGGCCGCCGCGGTTGGGAGTCGATGGAATTCAATATCTACAACGGGAAACTGATCCCGCGCGGGCTCTCCCTGCTGGAGCAGGAAGCCGTGCCGGTCAACCTGGACGTGCCCCTGGAATTGGATTTCACCGCCCGCACCGGCAAGATCCAGGTGACCCCCGCGGCCGCCAACGCCGTGAAGGCCACCAAGGCCACGCCGATGTACATGATCGCCAGCACGCCCTACTACGGCGGCATGAACTGGGGATCGGCCAACGTGATGCAGATGCACGAGCCCTACCAGCAGTACGACCGTTACTGGGGCGTCTACTACTTCCCGGCGGGGACCACCCTGCGCTGGTCGCAGTCCAAGTGCTTCGGCGAGAAGGAATTCGCCCAGTTAGAGAATACCAACACGGGCTTCACCGTGGTGGACGGCGCGGCCGTGATCGCCACGGCGGGCACGTACAGCGTCCTGCTCGACCTGACGACCCGCGCGATCTACATCGAGGCGGCGATTCCCGTGACCTACGGTTCGGCGACCGACACCTCGGGCGACAACCCGGGCTCGTCGATGACCTCGCTCGGCGAAGGGGTGTTCAGCTACACCACCACCAAAACGGGCCGCCTGCGCTTCCAGTCGCGCGCCAATATCTTCTACGCCTCGCCCGCCGTGCTCAACCCCACCTGTACGGGCTGGCGCAGGGAGTACTCCATCGACATGGACTCCAATAAGATATACTACCGCGAAGGGTCGACCTCGGAGCCCAACGCCGCGGTCTCCATCCCGATAGGGACGACCGTCACGCTCGATTTCAAGACGGGTACTTACACGCTCCAATAGTTCCGGACATGGAAATGCCGCCGCAGAAAAACTGCGGCGGCGTCTTCTTTGTCATTCTGAGCGTTAGCGAAGAATGACAAAAGCAAATAAGAATCAATCGCGTATATTTTTCATGCGCGGCAGGCCGATCTGGTATTTCACGGCCAGGATGCGGGTGACGATCACTGTGGCGGCGGCGATCATGGCGGCCACCGAACGGCCCGTGCCGGCCATCTCGGCCAGCCAGTAGAGGACCCCGCCGAAGATGCAGGCCACCGCGTAGAGCTCCTTGCGGAAGACCAGCGGATCCTGGTTGATCAAAATATCGCGGATGACGCTGCCCACGATGCCGGTGATCGTGCCCATCACGATGGCCACCCAGTACGGGAAGCCGCAGTCGAGGCTCTTGCCGATGCCCACCACCACGAACAGCGCCAGGCCGATCGTGTCGAAGGTGAAGAAGGTGTTTTTCAGCCGCACCAGGTAGCGACCGAAGGCGATCGTGACGACCAGCGCCACGCCGGTGGTGATCAGGTAGCTGCCGTCCTCCATCCAGAAGGGGGTCACCCCGAGCAGCAAATCGCGCACCGTACCGCCCCCGATGGCGGTGATCAGCCCCACGGAATAGGCGCCGAACCAGTCGAAGCGGCGGGCGGCGGCCAGGCGGATGCCGCTGATCGCGAAGGCCAGCGTGCCGGTGATCTGGGCTATGGTGAAGAGGGTTTCGTTCATTTTATTTACACGAAAAGTTTACGGGTGCAAAAATAGGTAAATTGTGGTTCGGATATTGATAGATGTAGCTAAAAAACATAATCACGATACCATGAAAACCATTCATCTTACTCAAAAAGAGTTCATAGAAAAGGTCGCAGACTATCAGAAAGGCGAAAAGCCATGGAAATACCTGGGCGATAAACCGGCGATCGTCGATTTCTACGCCTCGTGGTGCGGCCCCTGCCGCTCGATCGCGCCGATCCTTGAAGAGCTGGCCGGGGAGTATGCAGACCAACTCTATATCTACAAAGTGGATACGGATGCCGAGAAGCGGCTGGCCGCGCTGTTCGAGATCCGCAGCATTCCCACGCTGTTGTTCATCCCGATGGAGGGAAAACCGCATATCGCCCGCGGGGCGATGCCGAAGGAGAAATTCCGGGAGGTGATCAAAGAGGTGCTGCTCGGCGGGAAATAGAATATTAGTGCTTGTCATTCTGAACGGAGTGAAGAATCTTGGTCGGGCTGTGCCGAAACAATTCCGACCAAGATTCTTCGCTTCGCTCAGAATGACAAAACGAAACGCGGGCCCGGCAAGGGCCCGCGTTCGTTTATTCTAAGAGGGGCGAAAAGCGCGAAGGTTGGAAATTCAAAACAACCTCTAAATCGCGCTTACAGGCTGATCGCGAATTCCAGCGCGTCGACCGTCACGCGTTCCAGTTTGTCGACCGGTTTGCGCCTCTTGTCCTTCTTGGTCTGGTCGATGTATTGCTGCGGGATGAAGTTGACCAACTGGTCTTTCACCGCGGCGATCTCCAGGAAGATCTCGAACTTGCCGCCGATGATATAGTCGCCCAGGGGCACCTTGAACGGGGTGGTCTGCTTCGCGTCGACGTCCACCAGCAGCGAGCCGTGGGACATCTCCTTGCGGCCGGAGACGACCGAATAGATGATCTCCACGCGGGTGAGCGGGGTCGAGGCGTAGAGGTTGGTGAGCGAGAAATAGCCCAGGCGGGCGTCGTCCACGTTCACCGCCAGGGGGATCACCGGTTTTTCCGTTTCGGCCGTCCGGGCGGCGGAAGCGGCCGCCGCAGGCGCGGCGGTCACCGTAGCGGGCTTGGCGGCCGGGGTAGCCGGGGCCGAGGGCTGCGCGGCGGGTTTAGCCGACGGAGCGGTCTGCGCGGCCGGTTGTGCCGCAGGCTGGGTCACGGGTTGCGCAGGCTGAGCGGCCGGGGTAGCCGGGGCGGCCGGTTGCGGCTGCGTTACGGGAGCGGCGGGTTGGGTGGCCGGTTGCGCCGGAGCGGTATATGCGTTCTGCGGAGCGGATTCGACCGGGGTGGCGTCGGCCAGCAGCGGCGCGGCGGGCTTGTAGTCCGGGGTGCGCATGACGAGCGTACCGTTCCCAAGCGAGGCGGCGTCGCTGTCCCATTCGCCCCCGGCGGCCGGGTAGACCACCGGGCGGTAGGGCTCGACGGCCTTCAATGCCAGGTAGCTCTCATAGAGGTTATAGCCGTTCGATGAGTTATTCGCCGTGGAGAACATGACCACCGAGGGGTGGATCTTCGAGTTGTGGTACATCCCCAGCGCGCGGTCCACGAAGGCGTCCCTCCAGCGCGGGTCGTTGGACGGGTTGCCGCCCGTGGCACGCGAGGCGCCCGCCAGGTGGGTGTCCACGTCGGCCTGGTCGCACAGGTAGATGCCCACGCGGTCGCACATATCGTAGAACGCCTCGCTCTGCGGATAGGGCAGCAGGCGCAGCATGTTCACGCCCGTCTGCTTCAGTCCGGCGATCTTCGCCTGGTCGGCCTTCACATCGCCCGAGGGGGTGAAATCGGCCACCACGGCCGCCAGGGGCTGCCCGTTGATGGTCAGCGACTCGCCCTCGATGCCTACGGAGCGGAAGCCCACTTTGGCCGAGATATATTCCGTGAAACGCCCTTCCTGCTGCAGTTTGAGCATCAGCGTGTAAAGGACGGGGCGTTCGGCGCTCCAGGGTTGCGCGCTCGACACGCGCGAGGAAAACCGTACCGTGTCCTCGCCCCGCATCTGGAACTGCGCGTCGCGGTAGGCGGTCGAGAGGGTTTTGCCGTCGGGGGTGAGCAGCTCGTAGTAGACGCGCACCCGTTTTTCGTTCAGCAGGTGGCTCTTCACCACCGCGCCGAATTCCAGGTAGCCGCCGTCGTTGAGCCAAGAGGCGTTCACCACGATGTCGCGGATGCGCACCTTGGGCTGGGCCAGGATGCAGACGCCTGCCGGAGCGGCCGCCGTGATCGGCTGGGTATAATTCTCCAGCACGCGCGAGGCGGGGGTGTTGTAGACCAGGATCTCCAGCTCGTTATAGCCCTCTTTCGAGCGCTTGGTGATGTCGAATTCGGCGGGGGTCTTGGCGTCCTGCGAATAGCCGGCCTGCTCGCCGTTCACGTTCACCTCGTACGAGCCCCCCATCGCGGGGATGCGCAGGAAAAGCTCCCGGTCGATCCAGGCGAAAGGCACTTTGTATTTGGCCCGGTAGGCCGTGGCGTTGGGCACGGGCTGCGAAGTCCACTCCGCGTCGAGCACCTGCACGTAGGTCGAGTTGCCCGCGGCGCGGGCGAAAGCCGCGTCCACGGAGGAGTAACTCTGCAACTGGGTGCGGGGCTGTTCCTTGTTGACGCCGATCACCGAGGGGTTTTCCCAGATGTTCGCCTGGGCTTGCACGGCCATGGCGGCACAAAGGGTAACGAGGGTCAGGAGGGCTTTTTTCATTTCGTTATTTTTTAACCGCAAAGGGTACAAAGGGATTTACAAAGATCACAAAGTTTTTGGAAATTATCGCAATTATCAGCGATGGGTGCGGTGTTTTTCTTCAGGGATACCCGCTTAAGCCCGCTTGTTTGTCATTCTGAACGCAGTGAAGAATCTTGGTCGGGCTGTGGGCAGACCATTCAGACCAAGATTCTTCACTGCGTTCAGAATGACAAAAGACCTAACGGGAATAGCTCCCGCACATAAATTCTGAGCAAAGAGTGCATTGGCCTGGCGCACCCCCCTTTTCCAAAGGGGGGCAGGGGGGAATGTGCCAGCGCAGCGGAATGGACAATGTGAGTCGGCTATGCCAGAAACAGCATTCCAAACCGTAAACCAAAACTATCAACGCATTAAAACTCGTCAAACTCACATTGTCGCGTCGGTCTGATTGGCCAGCGCCACGAGCGCCAGGTTGACCAGCGCACGCACCGAAGTGGTCTCCGCCACCAGGTGCACACCCTGCTGCAGCCCCATCAGGATCGGCCCGGTGATCTCCGTACCCCCCAGGCGTTCGATCATCTTATACGAAATATTGGCCGCCGAGAGGTTCGGGAAGATGAACGTGTTCACCTCGCGTGAGCCTAATTTCGTGAAGGGATAATGCTCGGCGCGGAAGGCGGCGTCCATGGCGATGTCGGCCTTCATCTCGCCGTCCACCAGGATGTCCGGATACTGGTCGTGCAGCGTCTGCACGGCGCGGGCCACTTTCACGGCCGACGGCTCGGTGTCGGTGCCGAAATTGGAGTGCGAGAGCATCGCCACCACCGGCTCCTTACCCAGGCGGCGCACCGTGGAGGCGGCCAGGCGGGTGATCTCGACCAGTTCTTCCGAGGTGGGCGAGGTGTTGATGGCCATATCGGCGAAGAACATCGGGCCCTTTTTCGTGGTCACGATCACCATCGAGGCGAGGATCTGGCGCGAGGCCGGTTCGAAGATCTCGCGAACGGGTTGCAGGTCCTTCGTGTAGCGGCGGCTGTAACCTAACAGCAGCACGTCGGCGTCGCCCGCGGCGACCATCGTCGGGCAGAACCAGTTGCGCTGCATCATGTATTTGCGGCTCTCGGTGATGCTCAGCCCCTTGCGCGAGAGGCGCGAGTAGATCAGGCGCGAGTAACGGTCGCGGCGCTCGATCTGGTCGGCACAGCGGAAGTCGATGATCTCGATCCCCGTGAGGTCGATATGATTCTCGGCGGCCAGCGTCTGGATCCGTTTTTTGCCGCCCACCAGTACGGGATCGGCCAGTTTGTCGTCGCGCAGGTGCGCGGCGGCCTGGATCCAGCGCAGGTTGGTCCCCTCGCTGAGCACGATGCGGCGGCGCGGGGAGTTGAGTACGCGGGTGCGCAGGGCGCTCAGGAGCTTGTCGGCGCGGCCCATGCGGCGTTCCAGTTCGAAGGCGTAGGCGTCCCAGTCGGCGATCGGCGCGCGCGCTACGCCCGACTCCATCGCCGCGCGGGCCACGGCCATCGAGATGCGCGAGATCAGGCGCTGGTCGAGCGGCTTGGGGATCAGGTAGGTACGGCCGAAGGAGAGCATCGGGTCGTTATAGGCGGCCTTCACGTTCTCGGGCACGTTCTCCTTGGCCAGGGCGGCCAGGGCGCGCGCGGCGGCCATCTTCATCTCCTCGTTGATCGAGGTGGCGCGCACGTCCAACGCCCCACGGAAGATATAGGGGAAGCCGAGCACGTTGTTCACCTGGTTCGGATAATCCGAGCGACCGGTGGCGAAGATGATATCCTCGCGCGAGGCCATCGCCTCCTCGTAGGAGATCTCGGGATTGGGGTTCGCGAGGGCGAAGACGATCGGGTCCTTGGCCATCGTGCGGACCATCGCGCCCGTGAGCGTGTCGGCCACCGAGAGGCCCAGGAACAGGTCGGAGTCTTTGATCGCTTCTTCGAGAGTGGTCAGTTTGCGCTCGGTGGCGAAGGCTTTTTTGCTGGCGTTCAGGTCGGTGCGGGCGGTGCTGATCACCCCCTTGCTGTCGCACATGACCAGGTTTTCGCGCCTTACGCCCAGCATCATATAGAGTTTTGAGCAGGAGACGGCCGCGGCGCCCGCGCCGCTCACCACCACCTTTATATCTTCCGCACGCTTGCCCGCCAGTTCCAGGGCGTTGAGCATCGCGGCGGCCGAAATGATGGCCGTGCCGTGCTGGTCGTCGTGCATCACCGGGATGTCCAGTTCGCTTTTCAGCCGCTCCTCGATCTCGAAGCACTCGGGGGCCTTGATGTCTTCCAGGTTGATCCCCCCGAAGGTGGGCGAGATGTTCTTCACGGTCTGGATGAACTGCTCGGTGTCGTGCGTGTCCACCTCGATGTCGAACACGTCGATATCGGCGAAGACCTTGAACAAAAGGCCCTTGCCCTCCATCACGGGTTTGCCGGCCAGCGCGCCGATGTCGCCCAGCCCCAGCACCGCCGTGCCGTTGGAGATCACGGCCACCAGGTTGCCTTTGGCCGTGTATTTATACGCGTCATGCGGATCCTTCTCGATCTCCAGGCACGGCTCGGCCACGCCCGGCGAATAGGCCAGCGACAGGTCGTCCTGCGAACTGTAAGGTTTGGTCGGGACGACCTCGATCTTCCCGGGCCGGCCCTGCGAGTGGTAGCGCAGGGCGTCTTCACGGCGGTTCTTGCGTTTTGATTCCATAAATTTCTTATATTTGCCTTTGCAAAAATTTGCGCTAAAGTTACGGTTTTTTTATCGGAATATGGAACTGCCCGCCCTGAATTTTCCCGCCTGCAAGCTACGTGTCTGTGAACGTGGCGGCAAGGCCCATGTGTGGGACCCGCTGCGGGGCGTGTGGCTTCGGCTGACACCCGAGGAGTGGGTGCGGCGGCACACGATCGAATGGCTCACGGGGGCGATGGGGGCGGTTGCGCAGCGCGTCGTGCAGGAGTATCCGGTCTGTCTTTCGGGGATGGCCCAGCGGGCGGATATCGTCGTCACGGGACGGGACGGACGGCCGTTGCTTTTGTGCGAATGCAAGGCGGCCGGGGTTGCGATCGACACCCCTGTACTCGCGCAGGCGGTGCGGTATAACAGCGTGGTCGGGGCGCGGTACCTGATGCTGACCAATGGGGTGAAGCATTATTTCTATGAGGTCGACCCGGATAAGAATTATGTTCCTCTGGATACTCTTCCCGATATATTTCACGAATAAAATCAACGTCATCCCGAGCGAGCGAAGCGACGAGGGATCTACCTTATATTTTAAGCGGTAGATCCC
>JAVBPS010000041.1:0-129194 GCA_031549495.1 Rikenellaceae bacterium
ATTTCCGCACGACTTCCCCGAAAACCCGTAAGCGGGTAAGCCGGGAGCGCGGCGCCTTGACTTTTTTGCCTACTTTTTTGGTCAAGCAAAAAAGTACGGTCGCCCGTAGGCGATCCCGGCCCTGTGCTCGTCGGCCAAAAATGAACCTTTATTTCCAACACCTAATTGGCATAACACCATAAAATCACGATATGATAAACTTTGTTTTCAAGGCGTCGGTAGCCATAGCCCTGTGCGGGGCTATGGCGGCCTCTACTGTTTCGGCAAAAAAGAGGGATAAAAAAGGGACGGATACGGTTGCCATGCAAACGCCGTATCAGAAATTGTTCAAAGGTAAAAAGTGCGAAACGGTCCGCGGACTGGTCGCCCTGCATAAAATGGAGGGGAAGCTCTACCTGGAGATCCCGCAGACGCTCTTCGGGAAAGCGATGGTCATGGGGACCACCATCGTCGAGACCACGAACAACGGCTTCGGCAGCGTGGGAGAGAAGCCGATGGGGCTGATCCCGGTGATGTTCACCCTTTCGGACACGATCGTCAGCATCGGGTATACGAAGTACGCCGGGCGTACGGATAACCCACTGATCCGCAAGCGGATCGAGGAAAGCGCGCGTCCGGCCACCCTCTCCGCGTTCGGGGTGAAGGCCTACAACGCGGACAGCTCGGCGGTCGTCGTCGAGGCGACCGATTTCCTGCTCGACGACGTCTATATCATGGGGCCGTTCTCGTCCAACAGCCCGGCGCTGGGGTACGGGGGGCGCCAGTTCTCGAAAGAGTTCCAGAAAGACCGGTGCTATATCCGTAATATCCGCTCCTATGACGACAATTTCAGCATCGAGTCCTCGATGTCCTACCTGGTGACGGTGAAGGATAAGACGCGCACCTATATGGACGGCCAGCCTTTCACGGCGGTGCTGAGCCGCAGTTTCATGCTGTTGCCCGAGGAGCGGATGGAGATCCGCCGGGGCGATCCCCGGATCGGGATATTCCCGACCATCAGCGCCGATTTTTCGCCGTCGGGCATGGGCGTGCGCGAGTATGCGATGGCCAACCACTGGCGGCTCGAACCGTCCGATCCGGCGGCCTACGCCCGCGGCGAGCTCACCACGCCCGTAAAACCCATCGTGTTCTATGTGGACGACGCGTTTCCCCAGGCGTGGCGCAAGTATGTAAAACAAGGCGTCGAGCAGTGGCAACAGGCGTTCGAAAAGATCGGTTTCAAAGAGGCCGTCGTGGCCCGCGACTACCCGACGGACGACCCTTCGTTCGACCCCAACAATTTAAAGTATTCCTGCGTGGTCTACTCGCCCTCGGAGGTGCAGAACTCCATGGGGCCGTCGTGGGTCGATCCCCGTACGGGCGAGATCCTTTCGGCGTCGGTGTACCTCTACCACAACCTGGTGAAACTGGTACGCAACTGGCGTTTCGTGCAGACCGCGGCGGCGGATCCCGATGTGCGCAAGGTCGATTTCGACCAGAAGGATATCGGCGAATGCATCCGGTATGTGGTGAGTCACGAGATCGGGCATTGCCTGGGGCTGATGCACAACATGTCGGCGTCGGCGGCGATCCCGACCGATTCCCTGCGTTCGCCCACGTTTACCCGGGTTCACGGGACGACCTATTCCATCATGGATTACGCGCGCTACAACTATGTCGCGCAACCGGGCGATAAAGAACGCGGCGTGCGCCTGATCCCCCCCGCGCTGGGCGTTTACGACTATTTCACCATAAAATGGCTCTACACGCCGCTGCCGGACTCCACGCGCACCCAGACGCTGACCCGCTGGATCGGCGAACGCTCCGGGGACCCCGCGTACCGCTACGGCAAGCAACAGCTGTTCGTGCGCCTCGACCCGTCGTCCATCGAAGAGGACCTGGGCGACGACGCGATGCGTTCGTCCGCCTACGGGATCAGCAACCTGAAATACATCCTGTCGAATCTGGATTTCTGGATGGCCTCGCAGGATCCCGATTACAATTTCCGCGAACAGATCTATTACGAGATCTGCTCGCAGTATGTGCGGCTGGTGAACAACGTGTTGCCGAACATCGGCGGGGTATACGTCAACGAGAGGTACCAGGGCGACGCGCTGCCCAGCTTCTCCACGGTGGATAAGGCCAAACAGCGCCGGGCCGTGCAGTTCGTCTACGACCAGTTGGGGAATATGGGCTGGCTGGAAGACCCCGAGGTGATGCGCAACCTGCCGTTGTTGGACGGCCCGGTCGCCCGGCTCGAACTCTCGCTGTTCGAGGCGCTGCTGAACCTCCATGCGTCCGTGGCGCTGTGCGCCTCGAAGGCCGAAGGGGAGAAGTACGACCAACGCGAATTCTTCGACGACATTTACACCCTGGTCTGGGCGCCGACCAAGCAGAGGCAGCCGCTGACGAACATACAATGCCGGATCCAGAGCACGTTCGTGGATTACCTGCTGGAACGTTCGGGGTATGTGAAGATGGAGAAAAAGGGCGCCCGGCTCGCCGTCGCGGATTACGCCCCCGTGCAAGTCGAGCTCCCCGAACAGATCGCCGAACGCTACCCGTTCGCCTGGGACCGGGTACGGCCGCAGGCGGCGGATCCGTATGCCAACTGGCGATTCGACACCCGGCCGCCTTCGGAGCAGAGCGGATTCGGCTATTTCGTTTTCGTGTCGCCCCCGAACGAGCAGATCGACCACATCTGTTTCGAAATGGCGAACCGCGCCCTGAAACTAATGAAGCAATCGCTGCCGGCCGCCGACCCGAACACCCGGGCCCATTACCAACTATTGATCCTGCGGATCGAAAAAGCGATGAAAGATAAAGCCTGAGCCCGCATGAAAAAGAGTATATTTTTAGCCGTTATTTTTATCGTAGTCCTGAACTTTCCCGCCTATCCGTATATAAAGCCGGACAAAAAAAAGAAAGCGGCGGAGGTGGAAAAACCGGCCTACGACAAATTCTTCGAGGGGAAAAAGATGACCACCTCGAAAGGCTTCATCACCCTCCACCTGCACCAGGGAAAGGTGTACGGAGAGTTGCCGCTGGCGATGATGGGGCGCGATCTGATGCTGAGCAGCTGCATCGCCGGGATCAGCGACAACCGGGAGGGCGCCGTCGGGCAATCCGAGCGATGCAACCTGGCGCGATTTGAACTGGCGGATGAAAAATCGCTGGTCCTGAAAATCTTTACGCGACCCTCCACCATCGGCGGCGGGCAAAATCCGAAGGTGGAGGCGTCCAACGCCGGGGCCGTGCACAAAAAGATGAAGATCGAATGCTACAATGCCGACAGCAGCGCCCTGGTCGCGCAGCTGACCCCTTTGTTCCTGGAGTTTTCGAAAACGACCTCGCCGTTCCCCGCGATGGCCGCGAACTCCTTCGGGGGAATGGTCGAGCGCATCCACAAGGCCAAACCGGACCGATCGTCGGTGGCGGGGGTTAAATGCGGCGAAACCAGCGCCGTGGTGCGGTGCGACATGGGTTTCGACGTCGACCTGATGGTTTTCGGGGCGTTCCCCATGACGAAGGATTATCCGGTGGGCGTGACCGTCAACCGCATCGTCACCCTGCTGCCGGAGCCGGTACAGCCCTGCCGGGCCGACTCCCGGGTCGCGGTACGGACGATCCGTATGCCCGACCTGGAAGCCGAAAAATCGGAGATGAAAAATTCCCATATCGCAACCCGCTGGCGGCTCGAACCGGGCCGTCAGATCGTGTTCTACCTCGACCCCGCGCTGCCCGCGGAGTGGAAGCCCTACATAAAAGCCGGCATCGAGAGCTGGAACGGCCCGCTGCGCAAGATCGGGTACGGCGATGCGATCCGGGTGAGCGAATGCCCCTCGCAAGCGTTCGACCTGAACGACGCGATGGTGTCGGCCGTGCGGTATGTCCCCGCCGATGGTGCAAATATCGAGACGTCGGTGATGATCGACCCGCGGAGCGGCGAGATCCTTCAGGCGTCGATCTATCTTTTCAACGGCGCCCTGCGCGGGATGCTGGCCGCCTGCCTGGCCAATACGATGGGGGCCGACCCCACGGTGCGTACGGCCAAACCCGGCGGCGAGCTATCGGGCGCGCTGATCCAAAGCGCCATAACCCGCGCCATGGGCCGCTGCCTGGGCCTGGCGGAGAACTGCGCGGCCTCGTCCCTCTATCCGGTCGACTCGCTCCGGTCGGCGTCGTTTACCCGCACGCACGGGCTTTCGCCCTCGATCATGGACGATGTGCCGTGCAATTACATCGCCCAGCCGGAAGACCTCGCCGCGGGAGTCGTGATGATCCAGACCGACCCGGGAGCGTTCGACGAATTCACCATCCGGTGCCTCTACTCGGAAAACCTGACGGAAAGTGCGCTCGATCGGATGATCAAAGCCTGGCCGCAATACCGCTTCGGCCAATCGCCGTCGTACAGGGCCGACTACGACCCCTCGTCGCAGCGGGACGACCTGGGCGACGATCCGGTCAGGGCCGCGCAGTATGCCATTCGGAATATGAAGCGCGCCTACCCCCTCTTTGTGGCGTGGTACGCCGATGCCGACGATGATTTCACGCTCCGCAATCTTCTCGTGCAGCAGATCGACAACACGCTGCGCAGCCGTCTTTCCGCGGTCATGGCCTGCATAGGAGGGATGGCGATCGATAACGTCCACCAGGGCGACCGGCGCCAAACGTGTACGGTCCTGCCGAAAGAGAGGCAGCGCGAAGCGTTCAGGTACATTTGCGAGGCGATCAGGGATCTCGACTGGCTCAATGATTTCGAGGTGCAGAAACAGCTCGAAATCGGTAATCAGCGCGGCACGGAAATAGCCGACCGTTTCTGCAAGGACATTCTCTCGCGCATGAATTACCTCGCGTTGAGTTACAAGCGGGACCCGGCTTCCTATAGCCCCGAGGAATTTATGGACGATCTGTACGCCTATGTCTGGGAGGGGACGCTCAAAAGAAGAGCGTTGTCTGAGGCCGAAATGCAGCTTCAGGCCGCGCTCGTAGGGACGCTTATCGCCACCTGCGATCTGTCCTCCCCGCAGAAACAGGCTGCCGCCGCTCCCGCCGCATTAGCGGGCTACGATACCGGCGGGCCGGGCTTCATGACCCCCGGCCCGGTACAGGCCGTTGCCGAAGGGATGGACTCCTACTCTTTCAACGCTCTGCTGCGCATCAAAAACCTGTTGACCCGGGCGGTCGGGGAAAACACGGGGGATATCCGCAAACACTATGGTTATTTGCTGTTTAAGATCAACCAGCGTTTTTTATAGGGCCTCCGTGGAGCTCCTGGGGAAATCCACTCCTGCGAAAACGGCAGACAGGCGGGATCATTTCCCCGCGAGCAATTCCATGCCGTATTTGAGCGCCGCTTCCTTTTCGGGCGAGTAGGTATCGCTGCCGCGCGTGCCGCCGATCACGTCTTTCGCGTAGACGTTCAGGTAGGAGCAATGGCCCCGTTTGGCCGCTTCCATCACGCCGTGCAGCGAACCGGTCTCCCTCACGTCCGCCGCGCCGACCATTTCGAAGAATATTTTGGTCTTCTGCGCCCAGCGGGCCAGCATCTCCACCTTGTTCGATTCGCTGTCCGTGTAGCGATTGGCCGTCAGGCCGTTCTGGCCGATGTACATGCCGCATTCGACCGCCCGATCGCCGAACAGTTCGAAGTTGTTGCCGTTCTCCAAGGTTCCTTTGTTCAGGGCGATCTCCGTGGGCAGGCTTTTGAACAGGGCGGTGGCGTTGCCGATCCAGCCGAGCACCGTCTCGATCCACAGCCGGTCCGAATAGACGCTCCCGTCGCTCGCTTCGGCCGTGGCGAAGACGGCTTTGAAATCGGGGTCGCGCTGGGCGATGGTTCGGAAACGGAAGGGGTTGGTCTCGGCGCCGGGGGTGATGTCGATGAACAGGATGTTGGGGTTGTCGTCGTAGCGTTTGGCCACTTCACCCAGGAATTTCAGGGCGTATTCGAGGTATATGGGATCCCAGAAGAGCGGGATCTCCGTGCCGCTCGGCTCGTGGTAGATGTATTTGGCCCCTTTGCCCCACACCCATGACGGGTTGGGGGTTTTGGCCATCGGGTCCTGCCAGTAGCCGCTCGTGGACCATTGCATGCGCAGGGCCACTTTCTTGCCCGCCTTCGCCCATTCGTCGATGAAGTCGTCGATGCTGCTCCAGTCGTAGACACCCTCTTTTTTCTCGATGTTGGCCCATTTGATCGTCCGCACGGCGCCGATGATGTAAGGGTTTTTCTTCACCAGGTCGTTTTCGCCCTGCTCGTAGCTGGCGAAGAAGAGCAGGCCGGACGCGGGTTCGCGCGGGGTGGCGGCACGGGAAGGAATGACGGCCGCGAGCAGCAAAACAATGGATAACAGGTTGTGAAGTTTCATAAGCCGGTTTGCAATTAAACTTAATCTTTATGTGTTTATGCGAATTAAGAGTTGAAAATAAATGTTCTTTTTTGGGCCGACGAGCGCAGGGCCGGTATCGCCTACGGGCGACTTACTTTTTTGCTTGATCAAAAAAGTAAGCAAAAAAATCAAGGCGCCGCGCTCCCGGCTTACCCGCTTACGGATTTTCGGGGGAGTCGGCCGGAAATTCCACGAGCGCAGGGCCCCCGCGCCGCACAAGGCCCTCTGCACACGCTTCGCTGCCACGGTTCCAGTTTCCGGCCTTTGTCCCCCGAAAACCCTGGCGGGTCCCAAGCCTCCCGCTTAATGGCGCCAGGCCACCGCGCATTGGCCGCCGCTCATCCCTCCGCGCCCCCGCCTTCGGCTACCGATGGTGGGGTTCCGTAGGGGCACCCCTTGTGGGTGCCCAAATAAGACCAACGGTTATTTTCAACTCTTAATTCGCATTATTTGTCATTCTGAACGCAGTGAAGAATCTTGGTCGGAATTGTTTGCCGAACCCAGCCCGACCAGGATTCTTCGCTTCGCTCTGAATGACAAAGCCGGGGAGGCAATGGCGGTTCTATCTCCAGAGGATCACCACCGACTCTTCGGGGGCGAGGGCGAGTTTCGACGCGGTCACTTTGGCTGTGCCGTAGAGGGTTTGCGGGGTGAGTTTTCCGGCTTTCATGTCGAGTTGCACAGGCTTCGTGCCCTTGTTGCACACATGGCTCATATAGCTGCCGCCCGAGCGCAGGGTGCGCATCACCACCCCGTCGTGGGCGCCAGCGAAGGTGACGGGAGCTTTATCCTTGAGCGTCCCCGCCGCGTATTGCTCCATGAAACGGCGCAGCGGCTTGCCGTCAGCATGCCAGGCCCCCAATTCGATCATCGAGGGGCACCAGACCACCTCGCCCTGGCCATACTTATTGGTCACCAGCAGGACGCCTTCGTCGTCCCGGCCCAGCACCGTGGCCGAGTAGTTGCGGATCAGGCCCTTGAAATGGCTGACGGGCATCACGCTGCCGGCGACATTGAGGTCGAAGCGGCGACCAAGCATCTTGTACTCGCTGAAATTGGCGCCGAGCATCTCTTTTAGCGGATGGTCGCCCATGGCGATGCAATGGTCGTTCTCGTCGAAGAAGCCGGTCATGGAGGTCATCACCAGTTTGCCTCCCCGCTTGACGAAATTCTTGATGTTGTCCCAATGGTACGAGGGCAGCGCGACCATATTGGCCAGCACGATCACCTCACCCGCGGGATCTTTCTTCCAGTCGTAAAGATCCATCGCACAGATCGATGGGTGCAGGCCGCACTCGGTGAGCGCCTTGTAATCGGCCAGCAGCGAGGCGATGGGCGCTTCGGTCTCGCGTGCGTCCCAGCCCGGTTTTTTGTTCGCCTGGACGTTCTGTACAAAATAGGATTCATGGTTATACATCAGCGTGACCGGATCGAACACGGGTTCGGCCTGTTTGAAGAACTCCTTATGCGCGAGCACCGTTTTGATCACCTGCGCCGAAGCGTCCATCCGGTCGCTCAGTTCGTCCTGCAGGGTCAGCAGCGCCCATTCGCCCGACTCCTTGACCGAGGCGCGCGCGTTGAGACACCAGAAGATGGTCCCCTCGGCGCCCGACATGATGCCCGTCCAGAGCCATTGTTCGATCTCCCTGCGCGTGGGGCAGAAGGGGTCGCGGCCGCTGTAGAGGTTGTTGCCGCCCTGCAATTCGGTGATCCAATAAGGATTTTGGATCGCCCCGTTGCGGATGATGTCGCAGTTGGCCGCCACGCCCAGCAGGTATTCGTCGCGATTTAAAAGGTAGAAGTGGTGCGCGGGGTGCATCGACGCCCCGAGCGAATTCAGATATTGCGCCATCGCCGGGAAATCGTACTGCGGCAGCAGCGCGTAGATGGCGTGCGGGTTGACGTGGTGCGGGGTCTTCGGGTCGATCTTACGCACCTCGTCCGAGATGCGTTTGAGGTAGTCGTTGATCATGTAGCGCATGAAATAATCCTGCGACAGGTCGGCCGTCAGGTAGCCGCCGCTGTCATAGGCGGGCTTGGGCTGCGCTTTGCGCCATTGTTTGAATATGGGCTTGTAGTACTCCGTCACCGGGGCGACCCGGCTGCCCGGTTCGTTCTGCAACACCCAGGCGTAGAGGGCGGGATGGTCCTTGTAGTGGGTCACCGCGGCGCGGATGTATGCCATGACCGAGGCCATGTGCCGCTCGTCCTGCGGGAAACGGGTCCCGGCCAGGCTCTCCTCCCCCTGGGCGTTGGGGAAGAGGGTGACGAACATCTTCACCCCGTGGCGGGCGGCGGCGTCGAACGTCGTGTCGAAAAGCGAGTAGTCCCAGTTGCCCTGCCCGTCCTTCATGTAGGCCTCGAACAGACGCAGGCGGCACACTTCCATGCCCGCGTCGTGCATGATGCGGAACCAGTTGTCGATCTGTGCCGGGGTCTGCCCCTGCTCGACG
Source organism: Rikenellaceae bacterium (assembly GCA_031549495.1). Classification (GTDB taxonomy): domain Bacteria; phylum Bacteroidota; class Bacteroidia; order Bacteroidales; family Rikenellaceae; genus JAVBOW01. The sequence continues at coordinate 8,825 of JAVBPS010000041.1, forward strand.
AACACCTGCGCCCCGATGAGCGGGTAGTCGGTCTTTTGCGCGCGCGAGGAGAATGCAACGACAAACAGCAGAAAACAGGTCAGGAATGTTTTTTTCATCTCTTTTTTTATTGGCAGTCAGTTCTATTTGGCGGAACTTTCCGATTTAAGAAGCGGGAATACCTTGCTTGGCACGTGCGCTTTGTCCATCATCGCCAGCCCTTTCCGTGCGATCTCCGGCCGCACGGCCGACAGGTCGTTGCCCTCGCACACATCGTGCGAGAGGTCGTACACCTCCACCCGGTCCTCGTTCACGTAACGGATCACCTTCCAGTCGTCGAACACCACGCTCTGGCGCGGCCAGAACGTGACGGGCGGGCGGTTGCCCTCGCCCATCGAGGGGTGCTCGCTGAATTCCCAGTAGAGGTACTCGTGTTGTCCCTGTTCGCCCTTGCCCGTCAGCGTGGGGGCGAACGAGATGCCGTCCGTCTGCGCGGGGACCGGAGCCCCGGCCAGTTCACATACGGTGGGCATCACGTCCCAGAACGCCGAAAGATGCTCCGAGCGCGAACCCGCGGGGATGGTGCCCGTCCAGCGGGCGATCATCGGGGTGTGCACGCCGCCTTCGATCAGGTCGCGCTTGTAGCCGTTGAACGGGCCGTTGGATTTGAAGAAGCGGTAGTCGTGGCCGCCCTCGTAGTGGGCGCCGTTGTCGCTGGTGAAGATGATCAGCGTGCGCTCCGAGAGTCCCGCCCGCTCCACCCCGGCGGCGATCAGGCCCACGTAGCTGTCCAACGCCTGTATCATCGAGGCGAAGGCCTGTTCCTCTTTGGGCCAGGTCTGCCAGAGGTAGGCCGTGGGCGGGGTCTGGTCGTGGAATTCCATCGGCGAATGGGGCAGGCAATAGGCCACGTAGAGGAAGAACGGTTTATCCTTATGCCCGTCGATGAACCGGAGCGCCTTTTCGGTGACGATCTTATCCATGTTGATCGGGCGTTCTGCCATTTCCTGCTTATTTAAATTATAGAGCTTGCCGTTCTCGTAGACGGGTTCGACGCCGTATTTCGAATACTGCGCGTAAGGGATATGGGTGCCGTCCCTGCGCCAGAGCGTGTCGACCATCACCCCGAAGCGGTTGCCGTAGTTGGAGGCCAGTTTGCCGAAATGGTAGTCGAAGCCGCGGCGGTAAGGGGTCTGGTCGGGAGACCGTTCCTCGCCCAGGTGCCAGCGGCCGCACATGCCGGTCACATAATCCGTATTGACCTTGATCGCCTCGGGGACGGTCTGTACGCTGTTGTCGATCGGCATGGGGCCTACGTTCGGAATGCCCTTGTTGCCGCGCAGGATGGCGTGGCCCAGGTGCTGGCCGGTCATCAGGCTGCCGCGCGAGGCCGAGGAGACGGGGCCCCCGGCGTAATGGTGCGTGAACATCATGCCCTCGCGCGCCAGGCGGTCGATGTTGGGGGTCTTGATCACTTTCTGCCCGAAGATGCCCAGGTCGCCGTAGCCCAGGTCGTCGGCCAGGATGTAGATGATGTTGGGTTTGGGCGCTTGTTGTTTCTGGGCGGCCATGCCGGTGGCGGGCAGGGCGGCGGCGCAGCAAAGGGTATTCAGCAGGGCGGTAGTTTTCATACGTATTCGGGTTATTCGGATTCGACGGCCGGTATGCGGTCCGTATCGTTTCCAAAAGTAGGCAATATCCCGCAGACGCCCTTGCCCGTCGATCCCGTTTTTTTGTCCGAACAGGCCATTACGGCAAACGACCCGCCGCCCGGGCAGCGGGAAGACGTTGCCCGTAAGCGCCTTTTTATTGCTTTGGCGGGCCGGACGGCAGGGTGTATACTGAAAACAGCAGGTTATCGTTATATTTGAAGAATATAGGATGCGCCCCGGCAATTTTCAAGCAAGCTTGAATTGCACTCGGCTTTCACTATATTTGTACGACTGCAACTTCCAATGCGCATGAATTTTTTCCGATCCACACTGCTATACGCCGCGTGGTTGTGGTGCCTGCCCGCCGCGGCGGCGCAACTGCCCGGCACGGGGCCGGACTACAAGGTCCGGGTGATCTCCGTGAACGACGGCCTGCCGCAGCAGGCGGTCAACTCGGTCATGCAGGACCGCCACGGCTTCCTCTGGCTGGGTACCTACGACGGGCTTTGCCGCTACGACGGCTACGGCTTCCGCACCTGGCGCCATATCCCCAGCCAGGAAAATTCACTGGGCAACAACCGCATCCTGGCCACCTGCGAGGATTCGCGCGGCAATATCTGGATCGGCACCGAGGGCGCCGAGGCCCTGAACCTGTACGATTACGACACGGATCGCTTCATCCATCCCCGCCAGGGGCCCTGGCGCGAGGTGCGCACGATCTGCGAGGACGCCGCGGGCAAACTCTGGATCGGTACCTCGACCGGGCTTTTCATCGCCGAAGGGTGTCCGAAAGACTCCATGGAGGCCCGTTTCGCGCCCCGTTACACGCGGATCGACACGCTGCGCGAGGGACCCATCCATAAGATCGTGCGCGACGCGGAAGGGAATATGTGGGTGCTGGGCGGCGGCGGGATCGTCTGCGCCGACCCCTCGGAGCGTGTGATCGGCCATTACAACGGCGGCGTGGCGGCGGCGCGGACGATCTGCTGCGATTCGCGCTCGGCCATCCTGGCCGTCTGCCCGGGCGAGGTCTGGGTCCGCGAACGGGGGCAGTCCGGTTTCCGCCGGATGTTCGCCGGGGGCAGTTCGCTGCAAAGCATCGCCGAGCTTCCCGATTCAACCTACCTGATCGGCACCGAGAGCGAACGGGTGTTCGTGCTTGCCCGCACACCCGGCGGGGAATTCCGGGCGAGCTATCCGGATTTCAGCCGCAATCCCTTCTTCGACCGGAATATCGTCAAGACGATGCTCATGGACCGTGCCGGATGCCTGTGGATCGGTTCGGGCCACAACGGGCTGGCGATGGTCGATATGAACCCGAAGCGTTTCAACCGCCTCGAACTCTCCTCCGCGGGCGGGCATTATTTCGCCCGCTCGGTGCTGATGGACTCGCGCCACCGGCTCTGGATCGGGGTCAAGCTGGGGGGGCTCTACCGGACCGAAGGGGGCGTGTGCCGCAAACTGGCGGTGGACGAGCGGCAGAGTTTCAACGCCATCCTCGAGGACCGCGGCGGCAACGTCTGGGTCTGCACCAACCGCAACGTCTACATCGACCGGGGGGGCGCATTGGTCAATCTGCGCGACGTGCCCGGCGTGCCGAAGGACGTCTACCGCCAGATCGTCAACGCCAACTGCATCGCCGAGGACCCGCGCGGCGACATCTGGATCGGCGGGCCGGGCAAAATGCTGCGCCTGCGCGGGATCTTCACCCGCGACTTCTCCTACCGTTATTATACGGACGACTTCACGGCGGACCTCTACTGCATCCGGACCGACCCGGCTTCGGGACGCATGTGGTGCGGATCGCGCTCGCGGGGGCTGTGGATCGTCAGTTTCGACGCCGCCACGGAGGTGGCCTCCGTCGCGCACATCGGCTACGGCCGCGGCTCCCTGAAGAGCGACCACATCTGGTGCCTGGAACCGGACAGCGGCGGGGCGATGTGGGTGGGCACCGACTCGGGCCTGAACAAGGTCGTGATCGGGCAAAAAGACACCACCATCGTCAACCTGGACGCCTCGCCCAAGCTGGAACACAGCAAGATCATGGCCATCACGCGCGACGCGGCCGGCGACCTGTGGCTCAACACCGGCCAGGGGCTGGTCCACTACTCGCCCGGCGGGAACCGCTACCGCGAATACTTCTATTCGGACGGCCTGTACAGCAACACCATGACCGAGGCGGCCTTCCTCGACCCCCACGGGATCATCTACGCGGGCACCATCGACGGGCTGAACTGGTTCGACCCGCGCCAGATCGCCGACGACCCTTACACCATCCCCCCGCAGATCGTCAGCCTGAAGACCGGCAACCGCGAGATCACCGCCTCCACGCCGGGGCAGAAGATCCTTCAGGGCAATATCATGGACGCCCGCCGCATCGTGATCCACCACCACGACGACAACTTCACGCTCGGTTTCCTGAGCCCCTACTACCGGAACCAGGAGCTCACGCGTTACGCCTACCGCATGGAGGGGATCGATCGCCAGTGGATCGAGACGGACGCGGGCCAGCGCGAGGCGACCTACAACCGCCTGCCCGCGGGGCACTACACCTTCCGGGTGCGCTCGGCCAACCCGGACGGCATCTGGAGCACGGAGGAACGCACGCTGGAGGTGGTCGTCAAGCCCGCGCCGTGGAACACCTGGTGGGCCTACACGCTTTATGTGCTGGCGGTGCTGGCCATCGTCTTCACCCTCCTGCGCTACTACTACCTGCAATACAAATTCAAGCGCGACGCCCAGATGGAACACGTGCAGCGCGAGCACGAGCGCATCCTGAACGACGTGAAACTGAAATTCCACACCAATATCTCCCACGAGATCCGCACCTCGCTCACCCTCATCTCCGCTCCCGTGGACGAGATGATCGCCACCGGCAGGCAGACGGGCGACGACGGGGCGCGGCTGGGGATCATTAAGCGCAACGTGGACCACCTGAGCGACCTGGTGCACCAACTGCTCGACATGCGCCGCATCGACAAGGAGGCCCTGCCGCTACAGTTGCAATGGATCGACCCGGCAGGCATCGTGGCCGACGTTTACTCGCGTTACCGCAGCGCGGCGGCCCAGAAACGGATCAATTTCACCTTCACATGCGAGGGGGCCGCCCGGGGATGGTTCGACGCGGACAAGATCATCAAGATCACCAGCAACCTGCTCTCGAACGCCCTGAAATTCACTCCCGAGGGCGGTTACGTGTCGCTGACCGTCGACCGCATGGGCGACTGGCTGGAGATCTCGGTCGAGGACTCGGGGGCGGGCATCCCGCGTCCGGAGCTGGACCGCATCTTCGACCGTTATTTCCAGGGGGCCAGCCGCAGCAACACGGGAGTGGGGATCGGCCTTTCGCTGGTCCACCGGCTGGTGGAGCTGCACCGGGGACGCATCTCGGTGAGCAGCGACGAGGGCCGCGGCTCGACCTTCAGCGTCTCGCTCCCCTGCTCGGAAGAGGCCTATGAAGGGTGCGAAATGGTGCGCCGTGAGCCGGAAACGGAGGGCCGTGCGCCCGAAGAGGCCGTCACCCTGCCGCAAAGCAAACCCGTGGTGATGGTCGTCGAGGACAATCCCGACATGCTCGAATACCTCACCCTGGGGTTGCAGGAGCATTACACGCTCATCACCGACAGCGAGGTGGGGCCGGCCCTGGACAAGGCGCTCAAGTACATCCCCGACCTGGTGCTGCTGGACGTGATGCTGCCCGGGGGCAGCGGGCTGGAGCTGTGCGAGGCGATCAAGGGCAACCTGATGACCGAGCACATTCCCGTGGTGATCCTCTCGGCCAAAGGCGACGAGCAGGACATCGCCCTGGGGTACGGCAAGGGCGCGGAGGATTACCTGACCAAGCCCTTCTCGAAAGAGTTGCTGCTGATGAAGATCGCCAACATCATCAAATACCGCCGCCGCCCGGACGGGGAAATCCGCGCTGCGGCCGGGGAGGAGCAACCCGCGGACACACGCAGCGAGTTCCTGCAGCGCATCGAGGGGATCATTGCGCAGCACTACCATCGTTCGGAGTTCTGCATCAACGATATTTGTTCCGAACTGGGCACCAGCCGCACCCAGCTCTTCCGCAAACTGCGCGCGATCACCGACAAGACCGTCTCCGACCTGCTGCGCGATCGCCGCATGGAGCGGGCCCGGGAACTGCTGCGGGACGGACGGTACAACGTTTCGGAGGTGATGTACCTGGTGGGCATCAACAGCCCCTCCTACTTCTCCCGCACCTTCCGCGAGTACTACGGCATCTCCCCCTCCGAACATAAACGCTCGTAAGGTGGTCTGTGCTGCGAAGGCTGCGCATATAGCGCGCCGCTTTTCATCGATCCTTTCGGTTTTGATGCTCGACGTACATAAAGTACGCCTGCGCTCAAACCTCGAAACGATCGATGAAAATCGACGCACTCTATGCACAGCGAAAGTTCGGACGGTGGTTTTGCTAATACTTGGGGTGCGCTTCCTTCGGTGATCTGGCTCTTTAGACTACCTTTTTATTGCTTGTCATTCAGAGCGAAGCGAAGAATCTTGGTCGGAATGGTTCTGTACACAGCCTGACCAGGATTCTTCGCTTCGCTCTGAATGACAAATATTCCCCGGGCCGGGCAACACCGATCAAATCCCTGTGAAATAACGCTCCGGGGCCGATGGCCCGTTCGGGCAACTTTTCGGCCTTATCGGGCAATGCCGCCCGGCGGGATATGCTTATACTTGCAATGGCCGCGAACCTCGGCCAGCTACTGACAAAGAACCAAAACTATCTGATATGAAGAATCTTTCCCTTTTTCTAACGCTTCTGTGTGTGCTCCTTCTGAGCAGCGGCGCGCATGCGCAGCAGATTCGCGGCAGCGTGAAATCGGCCGCCTCGGGCGAACCCCTGGCCGGCGCCATCGTCATGGCCGAGGGTACCAGGGCCGGAGCGACCACCAATTCGAAAGGCGAATTCACCCTGACGGTGGCCTCGCTGCCGGTGCGGCTCGAAGTCTCCTTCGTGGGCATGGAATCCAGAACGGTGAACGTCACCTCGGCCGAACGGCCTGTACAGGTGCTGCTCGACGAGACGGCCGAGGCGCTGGACGAACTGGTGGTCATCGGCTACGCCGTGGTGCGCAAAAGCGACCTGACGGGCTCCGTGGGCCAGATGAAAGCCTCCCAGATCAACGACTCGCGCATGATCTCCATCGAACAGGCGATGGCCGGCCACCTGGCCGGGGTGAACATCGTCAACACCAGCGGCGAGCCCGGCGCGGGGATCAGCATCAACATCCGCGGCGTGGGCTCGATCAACTCCGACACCGAGCCCCTCTACGTGATCGACGGGATGCCCTATATCAAGGACGCGGGCACCGAGGTGGGCAACATCTCCGGTCTGAACTCGGCAACCATCAACCCCATGTCGTCGCTCAACCCGCAGGACATCCAGTCCATCGAGGTGCTCAAGGACGCTTCCGCGACCGCGATCTACGGCTCGCGCGGGGCGAACGGCGTGGTGCTCGTGACCACCAAGTCGGGCTCGGCGGGCAAACCGCGCGTGAGCATCTCAGCCTTCGTGGGCGTGAGTGAGGTCTCCAAGAAGATCGACATGCTCGACGCGAACACCTTCATCGACTACATGGCCTACGACCGCAAGACGGAGCAGTACATCACCAAAGGCGACTCGCTGCGCAACCTGGCCCCGCACTACAACTGGCAGGACTACCTGTTCAAGCGCGCCGTCAAGCAGGAGTACAGCGTCGGGGTGAACGGCGGCAACAACCAGGGCACCGCCTATTCGATCAGCGTCAACTACGTGGATCAGAACGGCCTGGTCAAGAATTCGGATTACACGCGCTACGGCGCCCGCGCCCGCGTCGACCAGAAGATCGGCAGCAAAGCGCGCGCGGGGGTGAACCTGAACTACGCCGAGTTCACCCAGGTCGGGGTCTCGTCAGGCGGCTCGAAGGACACCGGCTCGGACGTCTTCCAGCAGGCGCTCTCGTACCGTCCGGTGAACGTGCGTTTCAACGCCTCGGACCTCGACGAAAGCGGCGAACTGAGCGGGGACTACAACTCCCAGACCAACCCCTTCGACTACCTGAGCAACGCGCTCAACAAGACCAACAACACCCGCACCACGGCCATCGCCTACGTGCAGTATGAATTCCTCAAGGGGCTGTTGTTCAAATCGTCGTTCAACTACAACACCACCATGACCAACAAGCTCGGCTTCTACCCGCCGAGCATCGCCGCGGGCGCAGCCAACGGCGGGCGCGGGATCAACGCCTACGCGCGCCGCTACAACTGGGCGTGGGAGAACATCGCCACCTACAAGACCACCTTCTGCAAGAAGCATAACTTCGACGCGCTGGCCGGTTACACGATGGAGCAGCAGTACGCCCGCGACTACTCCCAGGAGTCGCAGAACTACCCCGAGGCCTACAACAAACTCACGGGCGTGAACACCGGCCTGGGCCTGACGGTCCTCGCCCCGGTGGTCTCCGAGTGGTCGAGCGCCATGGTCTCCTACTTCGCCCGCGTGAATTACAACTACGCCAGCCGTTATTACTTCACGGCGAGCATCCGCGCAGACGGATCGAGCAAGTTCCCGAAGGGGGAGAAATTCGGTTACTTCCCCTCGGCCGCCGTGGCATGGAAGGCCTCCGAAGAGCCCTTCATGAAAAACAGCAAGGTATTCAGCGACTTCAAACTGCGCGCCAGCTGGGGCCTGACGGGCAACCAGAGCATCCCGGCGTACAGCAGCCTCTCGCGCTACCAGTCGGTCTACTACTCGACCAACACCACCGGCGGGCTGAGCCCCACGCCCCGGCAGTGGGCGGGCCTGGCCGTCAGCTCGATCGCCAACCCCGACCTGACTTGGGAGACCACCAAGCAGTTCGACGCCGGGATCGACATCTCGTTCCTGCGCCACCGCCTCTCGGCCACAGTAGACTACTACTATAAGAAGACCTACGACATGCTCCTCAACAAGCCGCTGCTCTATTCGACCGGTTACAGCCGCATGATGTACAACTCGGGCAGCCTGCGCAACTGCGGTTGGGAGGTGACGGTACAGAGCCAGAACATCACACGCAAGAAATTCTCCTGGACCACCAACCTGAACATCACCTTCAACCGCAACAAGGTACTCGACCTGGGCGAGAACGCCTACCTGCCGTTCAACGCCAGCAACACCTACGACGAGGCGTTCGTGCTCGTCCCGGGGCAGGCGGTGGGCACGATGTACGGCCTGGTCTACGACGGGGTCTACAAGTTCAGCGATTACAAGAACTTCTACATCGACAACGATCCTTCGAAATACATGCGTCCCAAAGACGAATGGACGGCCATCTACAACGACCTGGTGGCCCACCCCACCAAAGCGCAGTTGGTGGACGGCGTTCCCCTCTACGCGGGCAGCACGCCCCTGCCGGGCAACGCCAAGTTCCGCGACCTGACGGGCGAAGGCGACATCAACGCCCTGGACCGCGCCTACATCGGCAGCAGCGCCCCGAAATTCTTCGGCGGTATCTCCAACCGGTTCACCCTGAAAGATTTCGACCTGAACGTCTTCTTCCAGTTCTCCTACGGCAACGACCTGTTCGTCTCCAACTATCAGGCGCTGGACGGCTACGGCACGCGCAACGTGCTGCAATGGATCTACGACGAGTCGTGGAAACCCACCCCCGAGCGGCAGACCGACCGCTGGCCCAGCTACATGGTGGACAGCTACAAGACCGTCACCTCGAACATGTGGGTCGAGGACGGCTCGTACCTCAAACTGAAGGACGTCACGCTGGGCTACACGCTGCCGCGCAAACTGCTTTCGAAGATCAAGATGAACACCGTGCGCGTCTACCTGACCGGGCAGAACCTCTGGACGTGGACCAATTTCAGTTGGTACGACCCCGAAACGGGCGACGCCAGCTCGGTCACCGCGGGGCACTACCGATTCAAATACCCCAGCTCGCGTACCTTCATTTTCGGGGTGAACATCGACTTTTAACGCAAAAAACGCAAAGCCATGAAAAATAAAATCATATCGCTCTGTCTGCTGCTGAGCCTCGGCCTGGCCTCGTGCGAAACCTCCTTCCTGGACGAGAAGATGACCACCTCGCTCGGGGGCGGGGAGGTCTACAACTCGGTGGCCAACTTCGAAATGGTGCTCATCGGGGTCTACGACTGCCTGGGTACCCGTTCGCTGCCCACCATTTCGGGCGTGACCAACTACATGTCCAACTACAACGGCGGCATCTTCATCCTCAACGAGCTGGCCACGGACGAGATGTGCGCCGTCACCGCCGGGGCCTCCAAGAACCTGGAGATCGAGGAGTTGGACAAAGGCATCCCCACCTCGTCGAACAGCATGGTCGAGGGGGTCTATGCCGGCGCCTTCATGATGATCAACCGCGCCAACGACCTGATCGGCAACATCGCCGCGGCCGCGCCCAACCCCCAGCTGACCCAATTCGAAGGCGAAGCGCGTTTCCTGCGCGCCCTGGGCTACTACAACCTGGTGAGCCTCTACGGGGGCGTGCCCTGCACCGAAACGCCGGGGGCCGACCAGGAGGACAAAGTGATCCCGCGCGCCACGACCGAACAGGTCTACGATTTGATCTTCAAGGACCTTGAAAGGGCCTATAACGTGCTGCCCGTATCCTACGCAGGGGTCTACGGCCGGGCGACGAAGACGGCCGCCGCCGCCCTGCTCGCCCGCGCCAACCTGACCGCCGCGACGATGAAGAAATACGCCTCCATCACCGCCGACCTCAAGCTGGAGGGCAACATCAACAGCTACGACTGGGTCGACACCGGCGAATGCTTCACCCGGGCGCGCGACTACGCGGGCAAGGTGATCGAGGTGGGGTACAAGAACGTGACCGACACGCTGGTGCGCCTCGCGTTCGAGCAGAGTTTCTATCCCTACGAGAACACGCCCGACGTGATCTTCGACGTGCAGTTCGCCGCCAACCTCGCGCAGAGCGAAGGGGGCTGGGTGGGCTACATGTCGGGCCCCGGGTCGTGGTGCTGGGCGATCCTCTCGCAGAACATCGTCTGGAACTACCAGCCCGTGGGCGCCGCGCTGACCAACGACCAGCGTTTCCCCAACCCGGCGACCAAAGCCAACTGCGACATGCGCAAGCACAAGACCGTGACCAACTATAACTACACCGCCGGCGGCCAGCTCTGGCCCCCCACGGCAGCCAACAAGAACTACAACCTGGGTAAGTTCGCCATGGAGCAGAACATCTCCTACGCCAAGCAGAACACCCCGATCAACTACACCGTCCTGCGCCTGGCCGAGGCCTACCTGATCTGGGCCGAGGCCGACGCCGAGTTGAACGACGGTCCCACGGACAAAGCCTTCGAGATGCTCAACTACGTGCGCCGCCGCGCCGCCGACGCGAACATCCTGCCCGACATCGTGGAGACGAACCTGTGGAACGACGCCGTGGTCATCCCCATCACGGGGATCATCGCGCAGGACGACCTGGAGCAGTTCCGCCTGGCGGTGCTGCAGGAGCGCATGTTCGAACTTTGCGGCGAGTCGGTGCGCCGGACCGACCTGATCCGCTCGGGCTGGATCATGCCCATCCTGCAGAACGTGAACACGAAGTACTACACGGACGGCACGACCATGTATAAACCGCGCCAGATGAAGGCCAACAACATCTTCATGCCCATTCCCAGCCGCGAGATCGGGCTGAGCAACAACGTGGTCATCCAGAATAGCGGCTATTGATATGATCCGCATACGCCATATTTTCCAGGGATTGCTGGCCGCCTGCCCGCTCGCCGCTTCGGAGGCGGGCGGCGGGGCGCCCAATATCATCGTCATCCTGACCGACGACCAGGGGGTGGGCGACCTCTCGTGCCAGTGGGCGCGGGATATGCAGACCCCGAACATCGACCGGCTGTTCACCGGCGGGATGCGCATGGACAACTTCTACGCCAATTCGACCGTCTCCTCGCCCAGCCGGGCGGGGCTGCTCACGGGGCGTTATCCCGAGATGGTCGGGGTGCAGGGGGTGATCCGCACCGTGCCCACGGCCAGTTGGGGCTACCTCTCGCCCGAGGCGGTGCTGCTGCCTTCCGTTTTGAAGCAGGCGGGCTACGCCACGGCCCATATCGGTAAATGGCACCTGGGTCTGGAAAGTCCCAACCTGCCCAACGAGCGGGGCTTCGATCGGTTCCACGGCTTTCTGGGCGACATGATGGACGACTACTACACCCACGTGCGCCAGGATCACAACTACATGCGCCTGAACGACAAGCAGATCGACCCGAAAGGACATGCCACCGAGCTTTTCACCTCGTGGGCGGTCGACTACATCCGCTCGCGGGCGGGCAACAAGCAACCCTTCTTCCTCTACCTGGCCTACAACGCCCCGCATGTCCCCCTGCAGCCGCCCACCCAGTGGGAAGAGCGGGTGAAGGCGCGCGAAAAGGGCATCGACCCCACGCGCGCCAAACTGGTCGCCCTGATCGAGCACCTGGACGATAACGTGGGTAAGGTGATCGCGGCGCTGGAGCGGACCGGACAGTTGGAAAATACCCTGATCGTCTACGCCTCGGACAACGGCGGGCAGGAGTCGGTGATGGCCGACAACGGTCCTTACCGCGGCGGGAAGGGCGATATGTACGACGGCGGCATCCGCGTGCCGTGCGCCTTCTACTGGAAGGGGACGATCGCCCCGGCACGCTGCGAGCGGCTCGTGATGATGTCCGATATCTTCCCCACGGTGTGCGAGGCCGCCTCGGCGACCTTCACGCACTGCATCGACGGGGTCTCGGTGCTGCCCACCCTGCTGGGCAAGGAACAGCAGACCGACGGGCGCTACGTCTACTGGATGCGGCGCGAACACGGCGATCTGGGGGGCAAGACGCAGAACGCCGTGATACACGACGGGATGAAACTGTTGCAGAACCGCCCCTTCGAGGCGATGCAGCTCTTCGACCTGAGTAACGACCCTTACGAGAAGAACCCCCTGCCGCTGAAAGGCGAGGCGTTCACCTCGCTCTATAAGAACATGATGGAACATTACCGGCTTACCGGGGCGGTGCCCTGGCAGAAGCCGCAGGAAAAGACCGAACGATGAAACTTTGCCTCAAACTGACCTTCACGGCGCTCGCGGCGCTGTGCCTCGCGGCCGCAGGTTGTGCGGACGGGGATACCATCGATTTGCGCCAACCCGCCGCCCAGGGTATTTATTTCTCCGCGGACGGCGCGATGCAGCCCGATTCGTGCGGGATGCTGAAAACCTACACGCTGCTGCTGCCCGGCTATGCGAAGGGCGTCTACCTCGCCCAGGACAGCTATTACGATTACTGGCAGGTGAACGGCAACCGCGTGCTGCCGTGGTATTTCACCCCCGCCACCCTCTGCCCGGTCTTCACCGGGCCGGCCTACGGCGTGGACGGCAAGCAGAATCCGGCCTATGCCGTCGCCTCGGCTAAGGGACGCAAGCGGCAGGTCTCGCGCCACGGGGTGCTCATGCACCTGGCGTTGGACGACGGGCGCTATATGGCGCTGCTGCCGATGGCGGGCCCCGAAGCGGTGTCGTGGCTCTATGTGACTGAGCAGGGCGCGGTCGAGGTGCAGCTTTGCACGCACGGCACCGAGGCGGTCCAGGGCCCCGTGGCCGCGCTGGCGTGGGCTGTCGGGCAGAACGCCAACGAAGCGTGCTGGAACCTTTTCAGCGCGCTGGAACGGGACGAGAGGCTGCCCCGCAGCTTCCGCCTGCGCTACCAAAAGGAGTATCCCGAGCCTTTCCGTTACCTGGGATGGTGCACCTGGGAAGAGTATAAAAAGAGCATCGACGCGCGGATCGTGCTCGACGACCTGGCCAAACTGCGCAAAGGGACGTTGCCCGTGCGCTACGCGATCGTCGACGACGGGCACCTGTCCGCCGACCGCGACACGACCGGCGGCAAGGCCAACCGGCTGTCGAGCTTCCGCCCCAACGAGAAATTCCCGGACGGGTTCGCCCCCATCCTGGCCATGCGGGACACCGCCACGATGCGTTGGTTCGGCCTGTGGCACAACATGAACGGCTATTGGGGCGGTTTCAGCCCACGCAACGATTTCGGCGAGCGGGTGAACGCCGCCATGCGCACCATCGAAAAAACGGGCATGTACGTGCCGAAGAACGACCCCGGGTCGATCGCCACGGTCTACGGCGCTTTCCTGGGCCGGGCGGCCGACGACGGCTTCGACTTCCTGAAGGTCGACTGGCAGGCGGCCAACCTCTACCAGTTGAACCATTCGGAGAACGCCGCCGCGCAGGCCTTCGCCACCTCGCGCGTGGTGGACGATATCGCCCACGAGCGTTTTTCCGACGGGATGATCAACTGCATGGCGATGAACAACGTGGTACTGCTCAACACCCGGTACACGAACGTCACGCGCGTGAGCATCGACTATAAATTGGGCAACCCGTTCATGGCCAAGGAGCACCTGCTGCAATCCTACGCCAACGCCCTGCACATGGGGCAGACCGTCTGGGGCGACCACGACATGTTCCACTCCTCGGATCCGGTCTGCGGCCGGGTGATGGCGCTCTCCAAGGCGCTCTCGGGCGGGCCGGTCTACCTTTCCGACGCGCCGGAGCGGATCGACGCCGGGATGGTGCGGCCGCTGTGCTACGCCGACGGGGAGCTGATCCGGCCCCTGGCGCCCGCGGCGGCGCTTACCCGCTCGCTCTTCTCCTCGCCCATCAACGACACGGTGGCCTACTGCGTCTGCGCCCCCCTGGCGAACGGGGCGGCGGCGGTGGCGGCCTACAACCTGTGCGCCGAGACGTTGGCGGTACAAGGAAGCGTCTCGGCCGGGGACTACCGGGCCGCGGGGACTTACCTGCAACCCTACCGGGGCGAGTGGGAGGTGCCCGCGCAGGGGCTTTACCTGTATGACTATTTCGCGGGGATGGGCGCCGTGCTGGATGGGGATTATTCGTTCAGCATCGACCGCTTCGGCGACCGCTATTTTTTGATGCTGCCCGTGGAGCAGCAATGGGCCGTGGTCGGCCGCGCGGACAAATACCTCGCGCCCGCCACCGTGAGCGATGTAAAATACTACGAATCCAGCCTCTCGTTCACCCTGGCCGAAGCGGGCCCGGTGCGCCTGTGGTCCGCCTGGGGCGAACTTTCGGCCCCCGGGATCACCTTCACCGACCTGGGCGACGGGCTCTGGGAGGGCCGCATGCCCGAAGGGGAACGGAATCTCAGGGTCACCGTGAACCGGAAGGATAAAGAATAAACACGCTTGTAAAAACGTTATTTTAACTGAAATACGCAACCATGAAAACCATATTCCATATCGCCCTGGCCGCCTGCCTGTGTACGATCTCGTGCAGCGGCTACGCCGGAGACAAAGGCACCGCACCCGCCGCGACGACCCCGCGCGGAGGGATGCTCTATTTTGCCTCCTACGGTTACGAGAACATTCCGGAAGTGATCCAGAATCCCTATATCCTCGGCGGGTTCTACACCATGCACTGGTCGGAGATCGAGACGAAAAAAGGCGTTTTCGACTGGAAAGCGTTCGACCGTGAACTCAAACCGTGGTTCGACGCGGGCAAAAAAGTAGTCCTGCGGATCATGTGGTCGAGCAGCGGCTACTGGAAGAACCCGGCCGCCGCCACCCCCACCCCCGCCTGGGTCTGGAAAGAAGGGGCGAAATACGCCTACCACCCCGAGAGCAAAACGGAAATCCCGCTAATCTGGGACCCCATTTTCAAAGAGTACGCGATGAAGTTCATCGCCGAGATGGCCCGCCATTTCGACGGTAATCCCAACGTGCTTTTCTTCGACGTCACGCCCGGCGCGGAGACCAACCCTTACCGCTTCGGCACGATCAACCTGCGCGACCCCGGGTTCAAAGACACCTTCGCCGCGGTCAAGGCGAGCGACGGACGCACCTATTCGAACGAGGTGTGGGTGGAAACGGTCACGGACTGGATCCGCAGCACGGCGGCGATCATCACCAAGACCCCCTGCCTGGTGACCCTGAACGTGGGCAGCCTGGACGGGACGAACAATTTCCCCGTTTTCGGACAATGCGCCGTGGACAACGGCATGTACGTGGGCCAGAACGGGCTGAACGAGAAGAGCTACAACGACAACGACCAGGCCCGCACGCTGCTCTTCCGCGAGTGGGCGAAAAAGACCAAGCTCTGCTTCGAGATGGTCCACGCCGCCGAGACCTCCAACACCGGCACGCTGATGGGGGTGATGCAGGCCGCCGAGCGCATCGGGTGCGACTACCTGAACGTCTACGCGATCGACGTAGTCAAAAGCACCCCGGCGATCCCGGCCACCTACCAGCCCCGCTGGGAAGAGGCGATGAAATACGGATACGATTACTTTAACGGGAAATGAGAACGCGACTCTCCATACTCGCCGCCACGTTGCTGCTGGCCCTTTCGTGCGACGCCGCGGATAAGGGCAAGCCCGTCACGCCCGCGCCGCAGCCGCAAGGTCGCCTCGGCGGGCTGCTCTACTTCGCCAGCTACGGCAACACGGAGCGGGACGTCGTGCTGAAAAACCCCTATATCGCCGGGGCGGTGCTCACCTTCTACTGGAGCGAGGTGGAGCCGCAGCAAGGCGTTTACGACTGGAGCCGCATCGACGGCTTCGTGGAAAAATGGGGAAAAGCCGGTAAAAAAGTCGCCCTGCGCCCGATCTGGTGTTCCACGGGCCTGTGGCCCGACCCGCGCGCCAAACGGCCCACGCCCGCGTGGCTGTGGCAAAAAGGGGCGAAATACCTCCACGAGCCCAACAGCGACACCGAGATCCCGCTCTTCTGGGATCCCGTCTACCAGGAGCATGCGCTCAAACTGATGACGGCGCTCAACGCCCGCTACGGCAACGATGAGCGAATTCTTTTCTTCTGCATCACCCCCGGCTACGAGACCATTCCGTACCATTACGGCAAGACCGAAGAGGCGAATCCGGGATTCCTGGCCACCTACCTGGCCGCGCATGACAGCGCAGGGCGCACTTATTCCGCGGAGTTGTGGCGGCAGACGGGGCTCGCGTGGATCGACGCCTGCACCGGGATCTTCACGGCCAAACCGACGTGCGTGTCGCTCAACACCGGGGGCCTGCCGGGCGACGCGGACAATTTCGACGTTTTCGGGCAGCGCGCCTTCGAAAAGGGCGTCTACCTGGGGCAAAACGGCATCAAGGGAAGCAGCTACACGAATCCCAACGGGGGCCGCTATAAATCTTTCATGAAATGGGAGGCCGCCGGGGGCGTCGTCTTCCAGGAGATGGCCCTCGCGGCGGGCAACGTCGACCGCGGCGTGGGGACGCTGATGGAGGTGATGCAGGCGGCCCTGCGCATCAAAACGGCCTGGCTGAACGTCTATGCCGTGGATGTGGAAAAAGGGACGAAAGGCTCCGCGAAATACGATCCCGCATCGGAAGAGGCGCTCAAATTCGGCGCCGCGAACATTTATAAGATCGTGCCATGAGAAAGAACCTGCTCGCAACAATACTCTCCCTGTTCGTCGTCGCTTTTGCCGCGGCGCAGGGAAATATCCCCGGCCTGGGGAAGAAAATAGCGGACGTCGCCTACGCCGACGTGTCGCCTGTGCAGAAGCTCGATATTTACCTTCCTTCGGGGGGTAAAGCGCCCTACCCCGTGGTCATCTGGGTGCACGGCGGGGGGTGGCAGTCGGGCGATAAGGCGCAGTGCCGTCCGGCTCAGGCAGGGTTGCCGCGCGGTTACGCGGTGGTGTCGGTGGGGTATCGCCTGAGCGGCGAGGCCACCTTCCCGGCCAATATCCACGATGTGAAGGCCGCCATCCGCTGGGTGCGCGGCAACGGCGCGCAATACGGGCTCGACCCCGACCGCCTCGCCCTGTTCGGCAGTTCGGCGGGCGGCCACCTGGTCGCGCTGGCCGCAACCTCGGCGGGCGACGCGCGCCTGGAAGGCCCCGAGGCGGGGGATCCCGAAATATCCTGCGCGGTACGCGCCGTGGTCGACTGGTTCGGTCCCACGAACCTGGACAAAATGGATGACTATTACCGGCAGCGCGGCATCAATTCCATGCGCCATTCGAAACCCGATTCGCCCGCCTCGCGCATGCTGGGGGCCCCCGTGCTCGACGCGCCCGAACGGGCGAAAGCCGCCGATCCGGCGAACTACATCTCGGCCTCGACGCCTCCTTTTTTGATCATGCACGGCAAGGCGGACGGGACGGTGCCTTACGAAATGTCGGTCTACCTGGCCGAAAAACTCAACGCCCAACGCGAAGGGCTGGCCGTGCTGCGCCTGCTGGAGGGGCTGAAACACGGCGGACCGGAGTTCTTCGCGCCCGAAGTCATCGGGGAGGTTTACGACTTCCTGGACAAGTATATGAAATAAAACCTAAAACGAACATAACTATGAAAAACCACGGTTTACTCATCGGATTTATGGCCGCACTGCTGGCCCTGGCCTCGCTCGCCATGGGTTGCAAGGACGACGACGGCGCGGCGGTGGACCTCACGGTCGCGGTGGACGCGCCGGGGACGGTCGCCGTCCTGGAAACGGGCGGGTATGTGGACGTAGAGGTCGAATCCAACGCCCTTTGGTACGTCTACCTGCCCGACGAGAGCAAGAGCTGGCTCTCGGCCTCGCCCGACCGCGGCGAAGGGAAGGTCTCCGTCCGGCTCACGGCGGCGGAGTGCACCGACGCGCCCCGGCAGGCGGCTGTGAAATTCGTCATGCAGGACGGCACGTACAGCCAGGTGCTCATCACCCAGGAGGAGATCAAGATCCTCAAAACGATCAGCGCGATCCGCGCCCTGAAAGCCAATATCCCCGCCGGCAGCACGACCTACACGATCACCGACAGTTGGAAGGTCTCCGGCTACGTGATGTCGGACAACACGACCGCCCACCTGGAGGGCAACCAACTGGCCGTCCAGGACGGTACGGCAATCTCCTGCGGACTGATGGTCAACCTGACGGGGGCCACTTCGCACACCTTCGCCCGGGGCGATAAGGTCGACATGGTGGTCAAGGGTGGAACGCTCACCCTGGAGAACGGGCAGCTCTCGATCGCCGTGCCCGTTACGTCCGTCACCAAAATCGACGCTGCGGCTGCGGCCCCCGCGGCTGTCGCCGTCGTGCCTTCGGCGCTGGCCGACTACGAATCGATGTACGTGGCCGTGGCCAACAGCCAGGTGAAGAACTCATCACTCTCGCTTGCGAAACTCAACGACGGCACCAACCCCGTGATCGGCATGGAAGCCGAGGGGAGTGAACTGGACTTCGCGATGTTCGTGCGCGCCGGGGCCACCTTCAGCGGCAACGCCGTCCCGCAGGGCAACGGCACCCTGAAAGGCCTCGCGACGATAGGCGCCACGGGCCAGGTGCGCCCCACGGCCGCCTCGGACCTCGCGACAATGACCGGGACGCGTTACGTGGCCCCGATGTCGTTCGTCCCGCTGACCCTCACGGGCAGCTATTTCACCGGACAGGCCGCCGCGGGCACCGTCACGCTCAGCTACGACAAGGCGGACGTGGGCGGCAGTTACAGCTACGCGATCGAACTCACGGGCGACGCCGCCGCGGGCCTGAACGTTACGCAAAGCCCGAAGACCGGACAATTCACCGCCGCCTCGGGTACGATCACCTTCAACATCACCGGCACGCCGACCACGGCCGGGCTGATCCATGTTTCGGTCTCCGGGACCGGCCTGACCAACCCGCTCACCGCTACGATCGACGTGATCGTGCCGGAACCCGAGAAGCCTTACGTGGTCGCTTCGTGGGTCTTCAGCGCCGCACCCGGCCTGAACCTGCCGGTGGTCTCGTCGAGCAAGGATACCGATATGGCGACCGACGCCACGCTCTACACCGAAGGGCGTTCGCAGAACGACACCTACAAATCGTTCGGGGCGGCGCAAGGCATATTCACCTCCGACGGCTGGGCGCAAAACGCCGCCTGGGTGATGAAACTGCCCCTGAAGAGCCCCATCGCCGCGGGAGGCAGGATCGAAGTGAAGTACGTCATCTTCGCCCCCAGCGGGCAGGGCGGTTCGCCCAAGAACTGGCAGGCGGAATTCTCCACCGACAACACCAACTGGACGGCCATCGGCGACCTCGGCGTGTCGATCGTCAACAGCCCGACCAACGAGATCACCCGTGAATATACGCTGCTCACGAAGATCGAGAAAGGGATCATTTACGTGCGCCTGCGGGTGGAAGGGAGCACGGCGGCCAACGGCGGCACGACGATCAACGCGGCCCAGACCGTAAGTTTAGGTAAACCGACCATTACGATCCGATAATGCGCACGGCAGGTATAATCTTATTGGCAGCGATGCTCTGGACGGCGGTTCCCTCCGCCGCCCAGACCCCGCTGTGGCAGGGGAAGGGGCGTATCGCCATCTCCTCGGACGGCAACGAGCACGACCACGACGACTGGGCCGCCACACCCCTCTCGCTCGCCCTGCTCGCCGCGGAAGGGTTGCAGGACCACCTGGTCCTCTACACCTACAGCGACCACGTCTGGGGCAGCAACCGCAAGCACCCCTCGATGCACGGGATGAGCGCTTATGAACACATGAAGGAGAGCGCGCTGGGTGGCCGGAAATGGTTCGGGTTCGATAATTCGTGTTTCATCTGCGCGGTGGACGATCCCGAGCGCGCCTACAACGCCATGCGGGACGCGATCAACGCCTCTACGGAGTCCGATCCGCTGATCATCATCGCCGCCGGCCCGATGCAGGTCGTGGGCGAGGGGATCAGCCGGGCCGAACGCTGCAAACTGCGTTACGTGACCCTACTCTCGCATTCCCACTGGAACAACACCCACAGCGACACCCCCGACAAGGCCGACTGGGACGACCACACCGGCTGGACCTGGGCCAAGATCCGCGAAGGGTTCGAAGCCCCCGAAAAGGGCGGCCTGCACTGCGTGAAGATCCTCGACCAGAACAGCGGGGCGGATTACGCCGGTTTCAACACGGCCAAAGAGCGTTTCGATTGGGTCCGCGACTCTCCCGCGCGCAACAATCCGCTCTACAAGCCCGGCAGTTGGGACTGGCTCTACGGGCGGCTGTCGACCTGTCTGAAGGCGCAGGGGAAGAATTTCGACCCCTCGGACGCCGGGATGGTGGTCTACCTGCTCACGGGGGTCGAGAAGACCGACCCCGATATGGCTCGGGCGATCATGGAAAACCCGAAACCGGGAATGAAATAAAATCGTTTTTCCGTATTTTTATACGTTTGTCATTCGGCAGCGAAGTGAAGAATCTTGGTCGGAACAGTTCTATACACAGCCTGACCAAGATTCTTCACTTCGTTCAGAATGACAATACAATGATTAATAAATCCGAATAAAATGAATATTCAAATTCGAAACGCCGCATTCGCGCTTTTAGCCGTGGCCGTGCTCTGCGGCTGCGCCAAACCGCCCCGCATCGTGCAGGCGGTCCACTCTTCCCCGGCCGGGCAATGGGTCGAGGCCCTGCCTGAAAACCGGCAGGGCGTGAAGGGCGAAACCGCCGCGGTGGTGATCGACACCGCCCGCACGCTCCAGCGCATCGAAGGCTTCGGGGCCTGCTTCAGCGAGTTGGGCTGGACGGCCCTCTCGGCGCTCGGCGAGGAGCAGCGCGAGGCGGTCATGCATGAACTTTTCGCCCCCGACGGAGGTTGCCGCTTCACCGTCTGCCGCATGCCCATCGGGGCCAACGATTTCGCGCGCGACTGGTACTCCTACTGCGAGCGGCCGGGCGATCTGGCGATGGAAAGTTTTTCGATCGACCGCGACCGGCAGGTGCTGATCCCGTTCATCAGGGCCGCACAGGCGCAGAACCCCGCGATCGCCATCTGGGCCTCGCCCTGGTGCCCGCCCGCGTGGATGAAGAGCACCGGCCACTACGCCTGCCGCCCCCATCCCGTGAAGAACGGCCTGAAAGGCGACCCGAAGACCAACACCGAGGGGAGCGACCTGTTCATCATGCGACCCGAATACCTGGAAGCCTACGCGCTCTACTTCGGCAAATTCATCGACGCCTACCGCCAGGAGGGGATCGACATCTTCGCCGTAGCGCCGCAGAACGAATTCAACTCGTGCCAGGTCTTCCCGAGCTGCACCTGGACAGCCGGGAGCCTCGCGCGGTTCATCGGCGGCTACCTCGGTGAAGCGATGGCCTCGCGCGGGGTGGAGGTCATCTTCGGGACGATGGAGCGCGCGAACGTCGCGTTGGCCGACACCGTACTCTCGGATCCCGCAGCCGCGCCTTACATCACATGGGCCGGATTCCAATGGCGCGGCAAGGGCGCCATAGCGGAGGTGCACGAAAAATATCCGCACCTGCGCCTCATGCAGACCGAAAGCGAATGCGGCGACGGGGGCAACACGTGGGAGTTCTGCATGCACACTTGGGATCTGGTGAAGCACTACCTGCGCAGCGGCGCCTCGGTCTACGAATACTGGAACGTCGCGCTGGCCGCGGACGCCAACAGCCGGTGGGGATGGCGGCAGAATTCGCTCGTCACCGTGGATACGCTCGCGGGCACGTTGCGCTATAACCCGGAATTTTACCTGATGAAACATCTCGGCCGCTTCATCGCCCCGGGCGCCATGCTGCTCGACACCCCGGCGGAGCAGGATATGCTGGCCTTTCGGAATCCCGACGGCAGCATAGCCGTCGTGAGCGCGAATCAGGAGGCTGAGGCTGCGGAATTCAGTTTTTCGGCCTTGGGGCGCACCTGGACGGTGACGCTACCGGGGGGCAGCATCCATACCGTGCTTGTCGGACGGTAGAGCCGGGGGCGGCGCGAACGAAGTGTCGGACTAAACCACCATGCACTTTCAGTGCATGGGTTTAATAGAAAAGAATGAAATTCTTCCTTTTGTCATTCTGAACGCAGTGAAGAATCTCAGACAGCCGTTTTGAGATTCTTCACTGCGTTCAGAATGGCAAAAAAGGTTTATACAAACTAAAGTAGCCGCAATAAATTGCGGGGTTTTAACCCGGTTCTGAAACAATAAACCACCTTTAAAGGGTATAGATAACGACCGGAAGCCCTGTCCACTCGCCCTGAGGAGACTAAAACCGCAGTACAGGAGTCCGGACGTGCAACGGGCGGGGTTTATTTTCCCCGAAAGATAACGCTGTAAGCTCCGGTCGGAGTGATGTAGTCGGTGCTGAAAACCCGCTGGCTATCCACGGTGCGGCTTTTGCCGTAGACGATGCTGCGGCCGGCATGGCCTACGTCGTCCACTTCGACCTGCCGCCAGGCGCAAGGAACCTTGAGCGTTTTAGCGACCTGTCTGCCGGATTTAAAAAATGCCCTTCCCCGGTCGAAGCGCGTCGCTCCCTCGGCCAGCGCCCCGGCGTCGGTGGGCACGCTGCTGCCCGAGGTGGCCAGGTCGGCGTTGCCCAAATGCACCACCAGCGGCGCGGCCAGGAAACCTTTTATATGCTCTTCGGTGGCGAAAGGCGATCCCTTGACCGAGTAGGGCCAGCCGTAGGCGTTGCCGTCCTTGTCTTTGATCCCGTCGGCCAGGGGGAACGTCCAGCTTCCCGGGTTCGAGGCCACGGCCAGACGGATGCGCGCCGCGGGCATCGCCAGCACCATGCGGTGGGTGAACTGCCCCCCGGCCGAGTGGCCCCACAGGTCATACTGCGCCGCGGCGCTGCCTGTTTTTGCCCGGAAGTCGTCGAAGATGGCCTCGATCGTGTTGTAGGTCCATTTTTCGGGCGGGTTGAGCCGGGTGAAGGTCGCGTCGGTGAAAACCCCGCCGAACTGGTAGTCGTTCTCGAGGTACCCGTTCTTGTGGGTGAACTCGGGCGCGATCACCACGAATCCGTCCTCCTCGGCGAAATAGCGCCATGTGCCGATCACGCTCGCCGCGTCGCGGTCGGCGCCGTGCATGGCCATCAGTACGCGCATCTGCGCGATGTCGCCCTTCGAGGGGATGTAATAACGCACTACGATCGGCTTGTCGGCCAGCGGCGCGTAGAGGGTGTATTCGAATTCCCCTTCGCCGCGCTGCCACTGGGCGTGCAGGGGCGCTGTGAGCGCCAGCAGGAAAAACAGGAAAAACAGTCGTTTCATGGCGGTTTCGGTTTATTTCAACGTGAGCTTTGGATTGGCAAGACTCACGTTATTTTGTGCTGATAACCCCACCCAAACCCTCCCCTCTCAAGGGGAGGGCTTTGCAAACGGCCTTACGGCCGTTTGCGGAAGAGGTAACTCTGCTTCTTAAGCAGAGTTCACGTCATTTTATGTCGTCCCACAGCCGGCGGTAACGTTCCAGTTGCAGGCGCAGTCTCTTGTGGGCGGTTTTCTTCAAGGCGCGCACCGTCTCGCGGGCAATACCGATGGTCCCGGCGATCTGGCCGGTGGCTTTGCCCGAGAGGCTGAGCAGCATCACCTCGCGCGTGCGGGGCGGCAGGGCGTCGATCTTGCTGCGCAGCATGCGGTAGATTTCCGCTTCGACCATCCGGTCCGAGTCTTCCGTGCCGTCGACGATGGCCTGGGACGCGACTGCGTCCGCCACCGCCGGGGCATGGCGCTCCACCATCCGGCGGCGTTCCATTTCGTTGAGCATCGCGTTGCGCGTGACGGTGTAGAGGAATGAGCGGATCTTGCGCAGTTCGTCGAACTCCTCGCGGCGCAACCAGTATTTGACCAGACTCTCCTGGGCCACGTCTTCAGCCACCCCGCCGTCGGGGATGTAGGTGCGCGCGAAGTTGCGCAAAGGGACGTAAAAGCTCTCGAACAGGAGTCGGAAAGCCTCCATATCCCCCCGGATGATGCGCGGTATGTCAAAATGCCGCTCCATGGGTTAGTTGAATCGGTATCCCGCCTCGCGCATCTCGGCTTCGGAGGCGAAAGGCTTCGCAGGGCGCAGGTAGCGCTCCAGGAATTTGTAGGCCAGAAAACGTGCATCGGTCGCCTCGCGCGAGTCGATGCGGTCGAACAGGTGCGCTCCCGGCATCGGGCCGTAGACCTTGTACTCGAAATCCTTTTTATAGTGGGTCAGCGAATCGATCATCCGCTGCACTTCCTTGACGCTCACGTCGTCATCGTTCTCGGCGGTGGTGATCATCAGCGGGATGCGCAGGTCACGGGCATAGGTGACGGGCGAACGGCGGGCGTACTCCCCGGGGGCCTCGGCGGGCAGCTTGCCGACGTGGTACGAGGCCGAGAATTCAGGCGCGTAGTCGTCCGACTGGTAGCTCAGGCGAAACGCGACGTCCGAAACGGGCACCCCGGCGTAGGCGCAGGCGTACAGGTCGGGATAGCGCAGGGCGTTCATCAGGCTGATCATCCCGCCGTGACTCCATCCCAGCAGGCCTACGCGCGCCGGGTCGACGATCGAGTAATTCTCGACCATGTAGCGGGCGGCCGTCAGCACATCCTCGTTCTCCAGGCCGCCGTAGTCGATGGCGCGGTAGAACCCCCGGCCGTAGCCGGTGCTGCCGCGGTAGTCGGGCGCGACGACGATGTAGCCCTGGGCCATCAGCTCGCGGATCACGTGCGCGTAAACGGTGGTCAGCGTGCCGTGGATGCCGCCGTGCGAGAAAACCACCAGCGGGTATTTGCCGTCCCGGGAGGTCTCGCGCGGGAAGAAAATGTAGGACTGGAAGATCAGGTCGTTATCGAGCAGGGCGTCCTTGAACGCGTTGCCGGTCTTCTTTTGCACGGCGCGCGGCGGACCGGCCAGGCGCACCTTGTCGACGAGGGCGACGTCGCCCACCTTTTCGAACCAGAGCAGATCCTCGAGTTTCTTGTCGAGCACGTCGAACGTGTGCTTGCGGTTTTCGATCGTCGAGGCGATCCGCTCGATGGGTTCCTCGTCGTTGGAATAGTGGAGTGCGGGCAATACCACCAGAAGAAGTAAAAGAGGGTTCATGGTAGTCGGGATTTGGGTGTAAATTCAAAATTAAATATTAAAAACCAGAATTTCCTCCTGAAAAAAGAAAAATTTCACCCGACGTAAAATTTTCCTGAAACCGCTAACCCATTTGCGCCGCTCAACTGTTTTCTATAAAGAAGAGTTGCATCGACATGAATAATCCGGCATCCCGTATCCTGTTTTTCTTCCTTTTGCTGCTCGCCGCCTGCTCGGGCAAGAAGGAGGATCCCGCCCCGGCGCCCGAGGCTGAGCTGCACCGCGGCACGGACGTGGTCACCTACTCGTCCTACGCTCCGCTGGCCTCCAAGCCGGTGAAGTTGTGGTACTACATTCCCGACGAAGGCGATTTGCGCACGATGCCGATCCTTTTCGCGATGCATGGCTCGGACCGCGACGCCCAGAACCAGATCGCCACCTGGAAAACGATCGCAGGCGAGCGGCAGGTGATGGTCTTCGCGCCGGAGTTCACCCGGGAGCTCTACCCGGCCGAGAGGGCCTACCAGTACGGCGGGGTCTCGCTGCAGGAGAACATCTACTCCCCCTTGCCGGCCGAAGAGTGGACCGTGCGCATGATCGAGAGCCTGTTCGACTACGTCCGCCGGCAAACCGGCAGCACGCAAACCACCTACGACATCTGGGGCCATTCGGCCGGGGCGCAGTTCACCCACCGGCTGATGTTCTTCCTGCCCGCGGCGCGGGTGCGCATGGCCGTCTCGTCCAACGCGGGGGTCTACCTGATCCCCACGGTCACGGGCTACGGCACGGACAACACCTACGGCTGGCCCTATTCACTCCGCTCGACTCCCTATACGCAGGATGACCTGAACGCATTCTTCGCCCGCAAGCTGATCGTGCACATCGGGACCGGGGACATCGTGGCGGACCAGTATTTCCCCTCCTCCGCCGCCGCGATGGCCCAGGGAGAGACGCGCTACGCCCGGGGAAAGTATTTCTATGAATTCGCCCGGCAGGCCGCCCTGGACGCCGGGGTGCCGTTCAACTGGGAAAAAGTCGAGGTGGCGGGCGTGCCCCACTCCTCGCGCCGGATGGTGCAGACCTCCGCGACCGGGGCCGCCGACCTGTTATATCCTAATTCGCTATAATTATGGACGAGAAACGCCTCGACGAACTGCTCGGGGAGATAAAGCAACACGGGCTGGACGACCTCTCGGCCGCCGGGCGGCACAGCGCCAACCTCTTCGACGAACTCACGCGCGAAGAGGAGTTGCCCCGGCGCGTGGCCTCGCATTACGCCGCCGACGCCCGTGACGCGGCAAACGCCTGGGCCCACACCCGCCGGCGCCTCGACGCCGCGCGGCGCGCCGAAGCCCGCAGGCTCTTCCCGCGGGGCTACCTGATGCGTTACGCGCTGGGCGGGGCCGCCGCCGCACTGGCCTTCGTGGTCCTGGTCACGGCGCTTGTCTATCGCCCCGAAGCCGCGGCCCCGCACGCCGACGCGACGCGGGCCGGGGCCCCCGATTACAGCCGCATGACCCTGGTGGACGACGCCGGGCGGGTGATCGAACTGGGCCGGGCGGGCACGGTCGTCATCGACGGGCAAGGCACCGTGGCCGAATGGAAGGACGGGCTGCTCACCTTCCGCGCCGACGCTCCGCAGGCCGAGAGCTACCGGGTGACGGTGCCCTGCGGGCAGACCATGCGCGTGGCGCTGGCCGACGGCAGCACCGTACGGCTCAACGCCCTGAGCACGTTGCGTTTCCCGACCGCCTTCGGCGAACAGCGGCGGGTGGAGATCGCCGGCCAGGCCTTTTTCGAGGTGGCCGCCGACGAGCGCCATCCCTTCTTTGTCGAGGCCGGCGGTACGGAGGTCCGGGTGACGGGCACGCGCTTCGACGTGATGGCCTATCCCGATGAACGGGCCGTGAACGTCACCCTGGTCGAAGGCCGCGTCGAGGTCAGTACCGGGATGTGGCAGGGCGTCCGGCTCGCCCCTTCGGAGCAGGCGAGCTACTCCCCGGCCGACGGCCAGTTGACCTTGCGCAAGGTCAATACACAGGTCTACACCGGCTGGACCGAGGGGCTGCTGGTCTTCGAAGACCGCCCGCTCGAGGAGATCATGGCCGCGCTGGCGCGTTACTACGACATCGAACCGGTCTTTGCCGACCAGGCCGCCCGCAAGGTGCCTTTCGGCTTCAAGCTGCCCCGCACGCCACGCATCGACCCCATCATCGACCTTTTCGGACA
The DNA here is from genome assembly GCA_031549495.1 of Rikenellaceae bacterium. Taxonomy (GTDB): domain Bacteria; phylum Bacteroidota; class Bacteroidia; order Bacteroidales; family Rikenellaceae; genus JAVBOW01. The sequence continues at coordinate 36,504 of JAVBPS010000041.1, forward strand.
CATCGCCCAGGTGGAGATCACCCGCCGGGGCCGCCAGATAATGATCCGATCCAAACCGTAGTGTGCGTCGCACACCGTAAAAAACCCGAGCCGATGAATGAACATGACCCGAACCTGAGAAAACGAAAGGCTTTCCGGCTGCCGCGCGCGGCGGTCTGCCTGCTGGGGGCGCTGCTGCTCGGCGCGTCCCTCCATGCCCAACCCACGGTCACGCTGTCGATGCAGTCCACCGACCTGAAGAGCGTCATCTGGGAGATCGAACGACAGAGCGGCATCCGCTTTATCTACAACGCCCAAGACATCGGGCAGGTAAAGATCCCTGCGGTCAGCATGGCCGGAAAAACCGTTCCCCAGGCCCTCGACGAGGTGATGCGGGGCACGGGATTCGGTTACGACCTGCGTGACGGGATCTATGTGATCCGCCGGGGTGAACCGACTCCGCCGCCCGCCTCCCCGACCCACCTGACCGTGTCGGGGATCGTCACCGGCGCAGGGTCGGTGCTGCCCGGGGCCACGGTCACCGTACGCGGCACCACCACCGGGACCGTCACCGACCGCGACGGCCGGTACACCCTCTCCGTCCCCCGCAGCGACACCACCACGCTGGTGGTGAACTACATCGGGATGAAGACCGCCAGCGTGCTGGTGCTGAATCGCACCACGCTCGACGTGGTGCTCGACGAAGAGGCCGAGCAGATCGAAACGATCGTCGCCACGGGATACCGCAGCATCGCGGCCGACTCCTACACCGGGTCGGCCAAAGTGATCTCGTCGGCGCTGATCGGCACGCGCGCCATCGGCTCGGTCGAGGAGGCCCTGCGCGGCCTCTCGCCCGGCACGCTCGTCGCCGCGTCGGGCCAGCCCGGCGAACAGAACGAAGTGCGCCTGCGGGGGGTAGGCTCGATGAACGCCGACAACCAGCCCCTCTATGTGGTCGACGGGGTGGTGTGGGATCAGATCAACATGTCGGGTAACTCGAACACCCCGACCAACCCCCTGAACGCGCTCAACCCCTCGGACATCGCCAACATCACGGAGCTCAAGGACGCCGCCTCGGCCGCCCTGTACGGCTCGCGCGGGGCCAACGGGGTGATCGTGATCACCACCAAGAGCGGTCTGGAGAACGAAAAGACCAGCTTCACGCTCGGCCTGCAAACCGGTTTCTCGATGCTCAACACCTATCCCGAGCTGGTCGACGGACGGCAGTTCGCCGAGTTGTGGACCGAAGGCGAGATGCACGACCTGATCCGGCGGGAGCTGGCCGACAGTGAAGGCAAAACGAGCCGTACGGACCTGGTCAAAGAGCTCCAGTCGCTCTACGCCGACAAGGACGGCTATACCTACGGACGGCAGAATTACAACTACAACCAGTGGATGAAGGTGGCGCAAGGTAATTTCAACGCCCTGTACGCCATGCCCGCCGGCGACGGCACCTACCGCCGCTACGACTTTTTCGCCGCCGACGCCGACAAACTCCCCTCGACCGACTGGTTCGAGGAGATCTCGCGCCTGGCGCCCTTCATAAAGGCCAACCTCTCGATGCAGGGCGGCAGCCGCACGATGCGGTATTACGCCTCGATGGAGTATTTCGACCAGCAGGGGACGATCATCGGCAGCCAGCTCAAACGTTATTCGGCGCGCATAAAACTCTCCTCCGAATCGGACAAACAGTTGGTCAACTGGGGTACGAACATGTATATTTCGAGTACTCTGCAGTCGGGGCCCCTGGCCGGCGGGCAGAACTACAACTCGCCCCAGTACGCCGCCGTGATGCTCCCCTCGGTGATCGCGCCCAAACTCGAAGACGGATCATATAACTTCTTCTTTCCCAACAACATCCTCAACACGAACCACAATCCCGTGGCGAGCGCCAACGAAAACATCAACGAAAAACCCCTGACGAGCATCACCGCCCAGGGATGGCTGCAATTCAACCTGCTGCCGTGGCTCAAGTTCCGCTCGACCAACACGATCTATTACACCCTGGTGCGGCGCCACGCCTATTACAGCCGTGAATTCGGCACCGGCATCTCGACAAGCGGGCAGCTCTACGAGCGCGATTCGCACAACCGCAAGATCACCTCGACCAACCTCTTTACGGTCAGTAAGACCTGGCGCGGGCGCCACCGCCTGAACCTGATCGCGGGGGGCGAGATCGAGAACCAGCGCAACACCTACAACGAGATCCAGGTGAGCAACTTCGCCACCGACCGCAAACCTTCGGCCTCGATGGGTTCGCAGATGAGCAACTGGAACGGCGGCGGCTACGGCTACTCGCTCGCATCGCTGCTCTCGTCGGCCGATTACTCGTACCGCTACCGCTACTTCATCTCGGGGTCGTACCGCATGGACGCCTCCTCGCGCTTCGGCCCCGGTTACCGCACCGGCCACTTCTGGTCGGTGTCCGGGGCGTACAAGATCGCCAGCGAACCGTGGTTCAAACCCCTTCTGAAGACGATCAACTACCTGCGCTTCAGGGGCAGCTACGGCGTGAACGGCACCCTGCCCAGCCAGTACTACTACTGGCGCAACGCGTTCGAGGGGAGCGCCTACATGTCCGTCCCGGGAGCGTCGCAACGCTACCGCCCGCGCCCCGAACTGACCTGGGAGGGCAATCGCATCTGGAACGTGGGGATGGACGCGCGCTTTCTGGACGACCGCATCAGCCTGACGGTCGAATACTACGACCGCAAATCGAAAGACCTGTTGCAGGACGTGCGCGTGTCGATGACCTCGGGCTACCAGACCATGCTGATGAACACTTCGGCCGGCATCAACAACCACGGCCTGGAGGCCGAGCTGACCGGCGTGCCCCTGCGCACGCCCAAGCAGCGGCTGGAGCTGAGCGTCAATCTGGCCACGCTCAAATCGACCTACTACGGCCTGCAGACCCAGGAGTTGGATAATTACAGCCGCCAGTTGATGGCCAACGGCGAGAGCGTCTACTCGTGGTACCTGCGCCAATGGGCGGGCGTCGACCCCTCGACCGGGTCGGTGCTCTATCCCTACTACGACGAGCAGGGCAACCGGCAAACCACCACCAGCACGGCCAACATCCCCTTCGGGATCGTCGGGCAGGGATTGCCGAAAGTCTCCGGGGGCGTGTCGCTCAACTACACCTACGGCTCGTGGTCTCTGAGCGCGCTCTGCTCGTTCGCCTGGGGCCACCAGATCTACGACCGTCTGGGCGGGTCGGTGATCTCCACCGACGGCGGGACGCAGTTCTCGGCCTCGGTCGACCAGCTCGACCGCTGGACGCCGGACAATCCCTACGCCTCCTCGCCGCTGAGGGTGAACAACAGCGCGACCGCCTCGCGCTACACCCGTTTCCTAAAGAACGGCGCCTACCTGAAGGTGCGCAACATCAAGCTGCAGTACGAGGTGCCGCAGAGCGTGCTCAAGGCCGTGAAGATCGCCTCGGCGGCGGTGTTCGTGCAGACCGAGAATCCGTTCATCTTCTCGCACATTCCGGGCTACGACCCCGAAATGTCAATGTCCGGCTACCGGTATACGGACCGTTATCCCACTCCCACCATCTTCACGGCGGGCCTTACCCTTAACTTCTGACGGCCATGAAAAAGATTTCGATACTGCTCGCGGCACTGACCCTGACCCTCGGCCTGGGGGGATGCGCAGAGCTGCTCGACAAGGAGCCCTACGAAATGTACGAAGAGGATTTCGTGCTCACCACCCCCGAGGGCATGGACCTGTTGCTCACAGGAGCCTACGACCTGGTCGCGGGCCAATCCTATTACGGCGCGCTGCTCTACCTCTACGAGGCGGCCAAGGGGCCCGACTTCTTCGTGCGCAACGTGGCCGGCGGCTTCTCGTTCTACACCGAGAACCGCTACAGCGAGTCCTCGACCACCAACGGCAACGCCCGCAACGCATGGGTGAACATCTACCTGGTGATCCGCAACACGACCCTGCTGATCGAAAACATCGACACGGTGAAGGGCGACGTCGAAGAGCTGCGCCGCATCAAGGGCGAAGCCTATGTGCTGCGCGGACTGGCCTATTTCGACCTGATGCGCCTGTTCGCCTACCCGCCGGCGTTCTCCGTGCCGGGCGGATCGCGCTACGATGAGAAATTCCAATGGGGCGTGCCGATCATCCGCACCGTCGAGATGGGTTCCAACATCTACGACTACCGGGTGCGGCGCGAAACGGCCGAGACCACCTATAATTATATCATCGACCAGTTCGAGCGCGCGGTGCGCCTGCTCGAAGGGCGCACCATCGCCCAGGGCCACGCCAACGCCGCCGCAGCCGAAGCGCTGCTGCTGCGCGCTTACCTCTACCTCGAAAAGTGGGACAAGGTGATCGAGCTGGGCGAGGAGTGGCTCTCCAAATACGAGTCGCGCTACGCGATGATCCCCTGGGAGAGCTACCCGACCACCTACCACAAGCCGTTCAACACCGAGAGCGTGTGGGAGCTCGGCTACATGACGGCCGACAACCTGGGGTCGAACTCGATCAACTACTGGGTGCGCCGGCCGACGTGGAACGAGCCCGGATCGGAGCGCGACGGGACCGTCTCGCAGAACATGGGCTACTCGAAGCTGGGCCTCACCTGGGGCGGGACGAACTGCGGTTATAACTTCCTGATCAACTACGCCAACGACATCCGCCAGTACCTGATCTGCCAGATGGGCATCGAGAGCCATCCCGAATACCTCTCGGTGCGTAAATACGTGGGCGATCCCTACCACTTCGTGCACAACGTGCCGGTGGTGCGGCTGCCGGAGATCTACCTCAGCCTGGCCGAAGCCTACGCCAATCAAGGCGAGATGGGTACCGCGACCGACTACACCAGCAAAATATCGCAGCCGCGCCGCAAGTCGGCCGCGAGCATCACTTCGACCGGTAACGTGCTCAACGAGCGTCGGCGCGAATTCATCCTCGAAGGGCATACCTACTGGGATTACTTCCGCACGGCGCGCAACCTGACCGGCCGGCAGATCATCGAGAGCATCGACGACAGCTCGATCTCCTTCGGAACCACCACGGGCGCGAGTTACCGCGCCGTCTACCCGATCCCCCTGGCCGAGATGAACGCCAACCCGGCCATCCGCGACCAGAAGAACCCCGGCTATGCCGACTGGGTCTACGCCATCGAAGAAGACTAACAAGCAAAAACCACAGGAATGAAAAAGAGAATATTGTGGGCCGCCACACTGCTGCTGGCCGCCGCCCTGACCGATTGCAAGGACGACGAGGGTGACTTCAACGATACGTTCGCCATCTCGTCCGACGCCGTCCAGTTCGACGGCAACACCCTCGCCTTCGGCCCCGACCGCCTGACGGTGGTGATCGAGGGGGCCACCGAGACCGCCACCGGCAAGTGGAACGCCATCTGTCCCACCGAGGACGTATGGTGCTCCTTCTCGCGCCGCGGGGGCGAGCTGGCGGTCACCGTCAGCCTGAACGACACCAATGAGCCGCGCTCGACATGGATCGAGTTTTCGCTCGGGGACAACACCCGCCGCATCGCCGTCAACCAGGAGTACCTGCGCACCCTCTCCTTCCCCGGCGGGAACACGGCGACCGAGGGAGCCAACGCCCACGCGGTGTCGATCCCCCTGCAAACGAACGTCGCCGCGGCCAACCTCTCGGCGAGCGTCACCGATCCGGCCTCGTGCGACTGGATCACCAACCTGGCGGTCAGCGCGACGGCCGTCACGTTCAACCTGCTGCGCAACCCGTCGGCCAGTTCGACCCGTCCCGCCACGATCACCGTCCAGGGCGAAGGCAAAACGGCCTCCGTGCGGGTCACCCAGAACGCCCTGAGCGGCTACCCCTACCAGATCGACCTCTCCGGGGCGGATTTCGCCGATTGCTACATCTACGAGATATGGGATCAGACGCACGACATGAAGATCGGCGAACTCTGCCTGGAATACCTGCATAAAAAGCCCGACGGGGCCGATAACCCGATCGTGCGCAAACAGGCCACGGTGGCCTATCCGATGAAATCGGGCAAGGTCGACCTGACGAACGGCCTGGTGGTCGACGACGGCCATTTCGTGCGGTGGGCCGCCAACGTCACTTCGACCACCCCTCCGGCCGATATGCTCGGCTACGAAGAGGGCGAAACCGTGGCTGCGAAGCCCACGGTGATCTACCTCGACGAGGGCGCTGCGCGCATGACCACCGTCGACATCGAGGCCCTGCCCGGCGACCGCGTGATGGCCGTCCTGCGGCCCTACAAGCTGCGCGACCAGCGCTCCGGCACGGCCAATAACCAGGGCCAGCTCACCGAGGATTACTCGTACAAGGTGGTCAAGATCGGCACCCAGTACTGGATGGCCGAGAACCTGCGCAGCTCGCGCTACGCCGACACGGGCGCCCCGATCCCGACCGACATCGGCACGGAATGGGCCAACGCCATGTCGCCCGGATGCGCCATCGCCACCCGGGTCGCAAGTACGCAGGCCAACTGGATCGACGCCAACGACCCCCTGGAGGCTGCCGTAACCGCACGCAATACGCACGGGTTGGTCTATAATTTCCATGCGCTCACACGGACCACCGCCGCGAAAGACGTGGAGATGCCCGAGGCCAGTATCGTGGACCGGCTCGCACCTGCGGGCTGGAGTGTCCCGGAGCGGGCGCAGTTCACCCAGATGTGTAACTACGTCTTCCAGGCCACCTCGTTGCCGGGAGCCGCCGATGAGCTTTGCTCCACCACCTACGCGACGGGTGAATGGGCCAATGCGAGCGGATTCGGCGCGACCGGCAACAACTCGCGGTCGAACTCGGGAACCGCTACGGGTTATAATCCCCATACGGGCTATATGGCGATAGACGCCTACACGTTCCGTCCGCCTCCCGGGCAGTTGGGCATTGAGAACCAGCATGTCAGCACGATCTTCCGGATCCAGACCGACACCGACAACAAACCGGTCTGGGTCGCCAACCAGTCCTGCCAGCGCGCGTTCTACGTCCGCTGCCTGCGCGACTGACGATCGGCTTCTGCGATGAACCAGGCCGGGCGGCGATCCCGCCCGGCCTTCCTTTGACCGCAGGGGAAGGGGTGTTCGCGACCAAAAGCCCGCTCCGACAGCGATGCTTAAGCAAAACCCACGTTACCTTATTAATGCGAATTAAAGGTTGGAAATAAACGTTCTTTTTGGCCGACGAGCACAGGGCCGGTATCGCCTGCGGGCGACCGTACTTTTTTGCTTGACCAAAAAAGTAGGCAAAAAAGTCAAGGCGCCGCGCTCCCGGCTTACCCGCTTACGGGTTTTCGGGGAAGTCGTGCGGAAATTCCGCTACGCACAGGCCACATCGCACGCCTCCGCGTTCCGCTCCGGCCTCCCGCTACAGTTTCCGCCCTTTGTCCCCCGAAAACCCTGGCGGGGCCCAAGCCTCCCGCTTATGGCGCCGGGCCAACGCGCTTTGGCCGCCGCGCAGCCCACCGCGCCCCCGCCTGCGGCTACCAACGGTCTTCTCGCGTCATGTCGAGCGTTAGTCGAGACATCTCAAACAGAACGGCCGAGCCCGTAGGGGCACCCCTCGCGGGTGCCCAAAGGAAACCAACGTTTATTTCCAACCCTTAATTCGCATTATTATCCTATGAAACGGACATTGCTTGTCGTCATGGCGTTCGCATTCGCGCTCGCCGCATGCGCCGCCCCGCGCCCGCAGAAAGGGCACCTGGTCATTATCGGCGGCGGGACGATCACCGGGGAGATCCTCGGCAGGATGACCCGTTACGCGGGCGGGCCGCGGCAGGCCCGCATCCTGATCGTCCCCTACGCCATGCGCGAGGCGGATTATCTGGAGCGCAACATCAAGGTCTTTCGCGACTACGGTTGCACGAGCGTGGATTACATCAACGTCGAGCCCGCCGAGGTCGACCGCCCGGAAAACCTCGCCAAACTCGACGGGGTGAACGTCGTCTTTTTCAGCGGCGGCCAGCAGCGCGAGCTGGCGGATGCCCTGCGCGGCACGCGGTTCCTGGAGCGCATACACGAACTCCACGCCGCGGGAGCCACGATCACCGGGACGAGCGCCGGGGCGGCCGTGATGAGTAAAGCGATGATCGCCGGCGGCCACCGCCAGGTTCCCCCGGGCAAGGATCCCGCCACATGGGGCGTGATCGCCCGCCAGGACGTGAACCTCGTGGAAGGCTTCGGATTCATGCCCGAGGTCATCATCCACCAGCATTTCGTGGTCCGCAAACGGCTCACTTCGCTCTTTTCGGCCCTGCTGGACCGCCCGGACCTGTCCGGCGTGGGGATCGACGAATCGACCGCGATCGACGTTTCGCCCGACGGGACGTTCGAGGTGGTGGGCGACGGCACGGCGATGGTGATCCGGCCCCGCCACGGCCCTCTGCACCCGCCCCGGTTCGAGGTGGTGATCCTCTGGAAAAACGACACCTGTAAATACCGGCGATGACGTACGCCGCCGGAAGATCCGGTGTTGTTTGCCGGGTGTCGGCAAAAATGACGAAACGTTCAAATCGTTCGACTGCGACCAGAAGGTTTCAGGCCTGAGCCCCGATGGTGTCACGAAGAAAATCCGAGGGTTATGACACCAGCCATAACCCTCTCGCTTTTTCATTTTCCTGCAATTCGGACACGAATAGGGAGATCTCAAGATAAACAGCGAAACGGACAGAAGAATATTCTTCTGTTTATCACCGATTTCAATGTTTTTTAATGTCCCGCCCATGGAATATCTGGTAATTAATGGTAATTTCGTGGAAATTTAAAGACCCGGGACACGGACTTTACGCTTAACCTGACAAGATATAATATGCGAGAAAAAATGAACCGGAGGAAATTCCTGGCGGCCGCGGCCCTGGGGACGGCCTCCCTGACCATCATCCCCCGCTCGGTGCTGGGCCGGGGCTTCATTCCCCCGAGCGACCAGTTGACCAAAGGGATCATCGGCACCGGCTCCATGGGCCGCGGCCATGTGAATTACGGCGGAACGCGGCTGGTGGCGGTATGCGACGTGGATCGCAAACACCTGGAACTGGGCAAAGCCCTGGCCGGGGAGCGGATCGCCGCGTACCACGATTTCAGGGAGCTGATCGCGGACCCGAACGTCGACATCGTGCACATCGCCACCCCGCCCCATTGGCACGGGATCATGTCGGTCGAGGCGGCCAAAGCCGGGAAGGACATCTGGTGCGAAAAGCCGATGACCCGCACCATCGGCGAAGGCAAACGGGTCATGGAGGCGGTCAAACAGTACGGCCGGATGTTCCGCCTGAACACCTGGTTCCGCTTCACGGACAACTTTTACGGCTTGGGCACCCCGGTCCGACCGCTCAAAAAACTGGTCGACAGCGGGATGCTGGGATGGCCGCTGAAAGTGACCGTCAGCAAACACACCGGATTCGACTGGAAATTCTACTGGGTGGGCAAAGACTACCTGCCCCCGCAGCCCGTTCCCCAGGAGCTCGACTACGAGATGTGGCTGGGCCCGGCCCCCTACAAACCTTATAACTCCCATCGCGTGCACACCACGTTCCGCGGCTATTGGGATTACGACGGGGGCGGCCTGGGGGATATGGGGCAGCATTACCTCGACCCGGTCCAGTACCTGCTCGGCAAGGACGGCACCAGCCCGGTGAAGGTGGAGGTGGACGCGCCGCAGCAACATCCCGAGGCGATCGGCACCTGGCGCTCGATCACCTATACTTACGACGACGGGTGCCAGATCGTGCTATGGGGCGGCGATTACGGGGAGAGCGACACACCTTACATCGCGGGGCCCAACGGCAACGTGTACAACAATTTCATCTGCGACATCCCCGGCTGGCAGGATAAATTGGCGCAGTACCCCGAGCCCGCCCTCCAGCAGACGGATTTTATCGACAGCGTGCGTACCCGCAAAATATTCGCCCTCAATGAGCAGAACGGTTTCCGTTCGGCGACCCTGGTCAACATGGGCCTGGTCGCGCTGCGGCTGAACCGCACGCTCCATTTCGATCCCGACAAGCTCGAATTCATCAACGACGAAGCCGCCAACCGCCTGATCGACCAACCCATGCGGTCGCCGTGGCATATCTAACCCTCTGACCGATAAAAAAAATGAAAAAGCTATATATACTGCTGGCCCTGCTGTCGATATCGTTCGGCCCGCTTCATGCCCAGTATTCGGGAAACAGGACCCCGAAGACCATCGTGGCGGATGTCCTGGCGCAAATGCCCGCCCGCGACGCACAGCAATTCGAAACGCTGACCGGCGACCTGGCTTCGGCCGGGGAGGAAGGAGTCCTGCTGATGATCCAGATGATGGTCCCGCCGGGGGAAGGCAGCAACGCCGCCGTGGAATACGCGTTGAGCGGATTGTCCCGGTACGTGACCGCCGAGGGCCAGCAGGCCGCCCGCCTGGCGGTATCGAGCGCGTATGTGAAAGCGTTGGGCATGGTTCAGCAAAGGGAGACGAAAGCCTTCATCATCCGCCAGTTGGAAACGGCCGGCGGCGCGGAAGCGGTGCCGGGCCTCTCTGCTTACCTAAGCGACGAACAGTTGAGTGGCCCTGCGTCGCGCGCGCTGGCTTCCATCGGCAAACGCTCGCCGGAAGCGGCGGAAGCCCTTCTGGCCGCACTGGGCCGGGCCACGAGCGATAAATCGAAGGAAGACATTGTAACGGCCATTGCGGAAATCGGGCTGTCGCAGGCCGAGCCCGAGCTGACGCGGATGCTGCACGATGCCCGGGGCCAGGCGCTTGAAGGCGTCCTGCTGTACGCCTTGGGGCAATGCGGCAGCAAGGCCTCGCTGGGCGAATTGGCTGCGGCCGCACGCCGATCCGGCTACACGATGGAAAAAACGGGCGCCACAGCGTCATACATCGCCTTGATCCGCAGGGTCATGGAGCAGGGGGAGGTAAAAGAAGCGCAGAAAGCGGCGCAAGCGCTCGCAAAAGCCGCCGGACGTGCGCACCTGGAGCATCTGCGTGAAGCCGCCCTCGGACTGCAAATGGCCGCCGAACCGGCCGACGCGCTGGAAATGGTGCAAAAAGCGCTGAAGGACGGCAGCCGGGAGTACCGTTGCGCGGCCCTGAATTTCGCATCGGACTACGCCGGTGAACCGTTCTACGCGGGGCTGATCCAAACGTTCGGAAAAGCTCCGGCCGATACCCGGATCGACATCATGAACTGGCTGGCGCAGCAGTGCACGGACAAACAGAAACAGGCGGCGATAAGCAGCTTCGGGATCGCTCCCTTCACCGCAGATCTGGCAAGCGCCGATTTCGCGCTTAAAAGCGCGGCGGCGGCGTTGATCGCCCGCATCGGGGGGACGGACGCCGCCGGGGCGCTGGCGGGGCTGCTGGCAAGCGGCGACCCGCAGACGGTTTCACTGGCCGGGAGCTTGCTGAGCACCGTGCCGGGCGACATATCCGCTCCGGTGGCCGCGATCATCCCGTCGGCCGGAGATGCGGGCAAGACGGCGGCATTGAGGCTGCTCTCCAACCGGAAGGCCTCAGCCTATTTCCAGACGGTCATGGGCCAGATCGACGGCGGCTCGCCCGAGGTGAAGCAGGCGGCATATTCAGCGCTGAAGAACGTCGTCACCGCCGACAACCTGCCGGTGCTCTACGACCTGCTCGAAAACGCTGCTCCGCAGGACGTCGCGGCGCTGCAACAGGCGATAGGCGCGGCCGTAAAAGGGATCGCCCCGGACAAACGGCTCGCCACGCTGACCGGGCAAATGGACGCGACCCCGAAAGAGAAGCAATACCTCTACTACCCTATTCTGACCGCCACCGGCATCCCCGGCTCGCTTGAAATCGTAACGGATCGCTTTGCGAAAGAGTCCGGAACGGCCAAAGACGCGGCGTTCCAAGCCTTGCTGGATTGGCAGGGGCACCAGACCGCCGGGTTGCTGCTCAATATCTGCAAGGATCCTTCCGCTTCGCGTTATTTCGACCGGGCGCTCGCCAGGTATATAACGCTCGCGTCCGATCCGGCGCTCACGGGCGAAAACCGCAGGCTGCTGCTGGCCAACGCGCTGGAAATCGCCAAAACCGACGGACAGAAGAACCTGATCCTGAAAAATCTCGGCGGCACGGATTCCTACCCCGCGCTGCTGCTCTCAGGCGGATACCTCGACCAACCGGCGCTCCGGCAGGCGGCCGCGGGGGCGGTCATGAACATCGCCCTGAATAACAAGGAATTCACCGGGCCGCAAGTAAGGGCATTGCTGGAAAAAGTGATCGAGGTGCTCGACAACCCCGACGCCGGTTACCAGAAGGAAGCCATCCGCAAGCATCTGAACGAAATGCCGGAAGGCGAAGGATTCGTATCCATATTCAACGGGAAGGACCTTGCGGGATGGCAGGGGCTGGTGGAAAATCCGGTCAAGCGTTCAAAGATGACGAAAGCGGAGCTTGCCCGCAGGCAGGCCGAAGCCGACAAACAGGCTGCAGAACACTGGACGGCCGCGGCAGGCGTCCTCGTCTTCGACGGAAAAAAAGGAGGCGACAACCTCTGCACCGTCCATCCGTACGGCGATTTCGAGATGCTCGTAGACTGGCAGCTCGACCCGGCCGGGCCCGAGCCCGACGCGGGGATTTACCTGCGTGCATCGCCCCAGGTGCAGATATGGGACACGGCGCGCACCAATGTGGGCGCACAGGTCGGCTCCGGGGGGTTGTACAACAACCAGCAGCACCCCAGCGTGCCGCTGGCGCTGGCCGACAACCCGCTGGGCGAGTGGAACGCGTTTTACATCAAAATGACGGGCGACCGCGTCACGGTGAAGCTCAACGGGATCCTGGTCGTGGACAACGTGATCCTGGAGAACTACTGGGACCGCTCGAAGCCCATCTTCCCCCGGGAGCAGATCGAGCTCCAGGCGCACGGCAGCAAGGTTTACTACCGCAACATCTATATCAAAGAGCTGGCAAGCCCCGAGCCCTTCGAATTATCGGAACAGGAAAAGAAGGAGGGGTTCCGTATTCTTTTCGACGGGACCAACATGCACGACTGGACGGGAAACACGGTCGATTACCTCATCGACCAGGGTACGATCTCGCTCGACCCGAAGGGACGCCACGGCGGCAACCTCTACACGAAGGATGAATTCTCCGATTTCATCTACCGCTTCGAGTTCCTGCTGACCCCGGCGGCCAACAACGGCGTGGGGATCCGCACCCCGATGGGTGTGGACGCGGCTTATCACGGCATGGAGATCCAGATCCTCGACCACGACCATCCCGTGTACAAAAACATCACGCCGTTGCAGGTGCACGGCTCGGTCTACGGGATCATCGGCGCCGAAAGGGGCCATCTGCGGCCCGTAGGCGAATGGAACGAAGAGGAGATCATCGCCGACGGCGACCACATCAAGGTGACGCTGAACGGGGTGGTGATCCTGGACGGCAATATCCGCGAGGCTACTGTAAACGGCACTGCCGACGGGCAGGAGCACCCCGGACTGTTCAACAAAACAGGACGTATCGGCTTTCTGGGCCACGGTTCCGCCGTCAAATTCCGCAACATCCGCATTAAAGAGATCGATAAAAAGTAGGGTGGCTTATCCGGATGCGGCGGGATTCCTGCACTAATGGAAAACAGAGCGGCTTACTATTCAGTAAGCCGCTTTTTTGGGGGGGTTGCGATGGATTTTGCGTGGTTTTCCCGACCGCCCTTCCGATCGGGCCGGATGGTTTATTCGGTCCCCTTGCCAGAACATCCCGCAGGGGGCATTTTTCGTATTATTATCGTTCCGGGAGAATTTTTCCTCGTTTTATCTGAACTGCCGGAGATTGAGTTAACGTACATTTGACCGCAGAACGCAGTCGGGGGATTAATATTTCACGTGATTTTGTATATTTGTATTGTTTTTGACTTCGCCGCGCAGAAAAAACAGGGTGCGCGCAGGAATGTCGCATACGTTTTACGATGGGTTTGAGACAAATTTTCATATTCGTACTGTTGGTCTCGTGCCGCCCGTGCCTTTTCGCACAGGGCGGCGGGGTCGACTCCCTGCTCAAGGTGCTCGACCAGCAGATCGCCGGGCGCGAATCGTACCTCGACCAGAAACTCAAACGCATCGACGCCCTGCGCAATAAACTGAATGCCGTCCCCGCCGGCGACCTCCGCCTGCAATTCAGCTACGTGAGCGAGATGACGGCCGAATACCGCGACGTGATCTACGACTCGGCGTTCGTCTACGTACATAAGATGAGCCGGCTGGCCCACACCCTCGGCGATGCGGAGATGATCGCCGACGCCCGCCTCGAAGCCTCTTCGCTCTTCCTGGGAGGCGGGGTCTTCACCCTGGCCGTGGACACCCTGCGCACCATGCGGCCCCCGGAGCTCGACACCTCGCTCAAAAAGCGCTACTACACCCTCTCCGCCCGCCTCTGGTACGACCTGGCCGGGTATATCGGCGACCAGTTTTACGCCCCGCTGCATGTGGCGCTCGGCAACCGTTACCAGGACAGCCTGATCATGCTCGAGACGCCCGGATCGGACGCCTACCGGATGGCCGTGGGCAAGAAACTCACCTACGAGCACCGCTACCGCGAGGCGATCGACACCCTGCTGCCCCTGCTCGACCATTGGGACACTTCGAACCGCCGTTTCCCCATCCTGGGCTCGACCCTTTCGTTCTGCTACCGTTCGCTGGACGAGGAGATGCAGGCCAAACAGATGCTGATCATGGCCGTCATATCGGACATCATCAACGTGAAGATGGAGTCGACCACCGCCATGCAGCTGGCCGAGATGTTTTACAGCGAGCGAAACCTCGAACGGGCCCACCAATGCATCCAGTTGGCCCAGAAGAGCGCCGACTATTTCAACGCCCGCCACCGCAAGGTGCGCATCTCGAAGACCCTGCCGCTGATCGAGACCGAGCGGATGCTGCTCGAGCAGGAGAAGCGCCACCGCGTGCGCCTCTTCGCCACGGTCGTGGCCGTGTTCGCCGCCCTGGTGGTGCTCTTCCTGGCCATCATCTACAAGCAGTTGCAACGGATCAAGCGCTCGGAGCAGATCATCCGCCGCACGAACCGTTCGCTGGAGGAGACCAACCTCAAACTGCGCGAATCGAACACCATCAAGGACGAATATATCGTCGACTTCCTCGACGCCCAGGCCTCGTTCATCGACCGCACGGACGCCCACCTGAAGGTGATCCGCAAGAAAATGCGCGAAAAGAGCTACGACACGCTCATGCGCCTGCTGGACAGCGAATTGGTCGAGGAGGAGCGCCAGCAACTGTTCAAACGCTTCGATACCGTATTCCTGGGCCTGTTCCCGTCGTTCATCGAAGATTTCAACGCCCTGCTGGAACCCGACGGGCGGATCGTTCCGCGCAAGAACGAATTGCTCAACACGGAGTTGCGCATCTACGCCCTCAGGCGCCTGGGCATCAACGAACCCACGGCCGTGGCCAAATTCCTGAACTGCTCGCTCAACACAATATATGCGTACAAAACGCGTATTAACAACAAGGCCCTCTCGCAGGACAAGCGCGAATTCGACCGGGCTATTATGAGTATAGGCATCAGGATCCAATAGGACGCGCCGACCCTCGCCCCCCTTCCCTCTTAATGTACAAACGCCCGTAAGGGACAATATCGCGACAATATTTTGTGTCGCGAGAGACCCCTGTTTGGCGCTTATTATCAATGCATTAACTTTAATTCGAGACTATATGTTTTTTGTATGCCGTCAGACGGGTCGAAAAATAAGCCAATTTTGTAATGCTCCCCGAAGAGGGGCGCCCGAACCTAAAAAAACTAACCTTAATACCGATCCGACGACCTATGGCAAAACTCAACGCTGCGGCCTGCGCGCCGAGGGGGAGACGCGGTTTCCCTGATTGTAGAACCTTAAAACCCAAACACATATCATGACAGACACTTCTCACAAACGGGGTCTGCTGCCGGGATTCTTCCCGATGGCGGGCAAGCTGTTGCTGCTCGTGCTCCTGACCGCGGCGTCGCTGCCGCTTCAGGCACAGACCGGAATGGTCCGCGGAACGGTCAGGGGACCGCGCGGCGAGGTGATCTCCGGGGTCACCGTTGTCATCAAAGGCACTACCACAGGCACCACCACCGGCAGCGATGGCAAATACGCCGTCCAGGCCAACAAAGGCGCCACCCTCGTATTCTCGCACCTTACCTATGAAACGCTCGAACGCACCGTCACGGGTCCCACGCTCGACGTCTCGCTGATGGACGGCGCCACGCAAATGGAAGAGCTGGTGGTGATCGGCTACGGCACCCAGCGCAAAAGGGACGTGACGGGGGCCATCACCTCCATCTCCGCTTCGGAGATCGAGCGCAAGATGCCCTCGACCGTTTTCGACGCCCTGCAGGGCCAGGCGGCCGGGGTGCAGATCATCCAGGGCTCGGGCCAGCCCGGCGAACCGGCCTCGATCCAGATCCGCGGCGCCTCGACCTTCTCAAGCGAGGGGGTCGCACCTTTGTATATCGTGGACGGCGCGCCGATGGACAACATCGAGGGGATCAACCCGAACGACATCGCCTCGCTGGAGGTGCTCAAGGACGCCGCCTCGACGGCCATCTACGGCTCGCGTTCGGCCAACGGCGTGATCATCATCACCACCAAGAGCGGCCAGAAAGGCAAGCCCGCCGTGGAGGTGAAATACCACCACGCCTGGAGCCAGCTCACGCACAAGGTGGCCCAGGCCAACCGCGGGGAGCGGCTTTACTACGACAACCTGCGCCGCGACTACTTCCTGGCGAATCCCGTGGGCGGCAACGCCAACGAGAGCATCCAGATGATCCAGGACACGCTCAACGTCTTCTTCAACGTGGACAACGACTACCAGAAGCTGGCCTTCCAGACCGGTAAGACCGACCAAGTGGACGTGAGCGTGAGCGGCGCCGAGAACAAGATCAAGTACCTGGCCGCGACCAGCTACTACAACGAGACGGGGATCATCCCCAACACCGGCTTCAAGCGCTTCACCGCGCGGGTCAACGCCGGGTATACCCCCTCCAAGTTCCTGAGCATGGGCACCAACTTCTCGCTCGGCTATTCGCGCCGCAGCGGGATCGACGAGGCGGCGTTCCTCAACTCGATGCTCACGCGCCGTCCCTACTTCTCGCTCTGGTTCCCCGACGGCACGATGGTCGGGATATTCAACGGGCAGCGAAGCCCGCTGGCGCAAACCACCTACACCACCGAGTTCACCGACTACTACCGCGCCAACTTCTTCCAGTTCTTCGAGCTGAACCTGGCCAAGGGGCTGAAATTCCGCACCAACCTCAACGCAGGCTACAACCAGAGCAAGCGCGTGCAGGCCATCCCCAGCATCATCACCGACGAATGGCAGAACTCCAACAGCGCCCAGGCCCAGAACTACCTGAACTGGAACTGGATGAGCGAGAACTTCCTCACCTACTCCAAAAAATTCTGCAACGTCCATAACTTTTCGGCCATGGCCGGTATGAGCGTGCAGCAATGGCAACTCGACACCGAGCGTTACCGCGGCATCAACTCCTCGACCGATTACCTGTGGACGATGAACGCCTACGCGGCCAACCTCGATCTGACCAACACCGGCACCTGGGTGAGCCGCCACTCCATGGCGTCGTTCTTCGCCCGGCTGACCTACGACTATAAGGGGCGCTACCTGCTGGCGGCCAACTTCCGCCGCGACGGTTCCTCGCGCTTCGCCGACGACAGCAAATGGGGTAACTTTCCCTCCGTGTCCGTGGGCTGGCGCTTCTCGGACGAGAGCTTTATGAAATGGGCCAAGCCTGCGCTCAACGACGGTAAGATCCGCCTGAGCTACGGGGTGACGGGTAACGAGTCGATCGGCAACTACGACTACGTCTACTCCTACACCCCCTCGACCATCTACGACGGCGTGGGCGGCGTGGCCCCCACCCGCATCGGGCTGGACAACCTGCGCTGGGAGCAGACCGAGCAGTACAACGCGGGTCTCGACCTGAACATGTTCAACGGCCGCATGGTCCTCACGGCGGACTACTATTATAAGTACACCACGGGCCTGCTGGCCTACTACCAGCTGCCCAAGGAGTCGGGTTTCAAAGAGATGCGCACCAACGTGGGTGAGGTCGAGAACCAGGGGGTCGAAATCACCCTCTCGGGCGACCTGGTCCGCACGCAGAATTGGCGCTGGAACGCCGCGTTCAACATCTCGCTGAACAAGAACAAGATCGCCCGCCTTTCGGAAGGCACGCCCTACATGTCGGGCAACCTGTGGTGGATGGAAGAGGGCGGTAGCCTGGGCGACCTGTACGGTTACCGCTCGCTGGGCGTGTTCCAGTACGACCAGTCGAACGCCTTCACGGACGACTGGCGCCAGCTGACCCCCGTATTCGCCGGCGGTGTCTTCCAGAACGCCTACCTGCTCGACGGACAGGCCTACACGGGCAACGTGAAGCAGAAGAAACTGCCCAACGGCAAAGCCTTCCGCGGCGGCGACTACAACTGGGCGGACATGACCGGCGAGGGCGTGATCGACGACAACGACCGCACGGTCATCGGCAACGCCCTGCCCAAAGCATACGGCGGCCTGAGCACCCAGGTCTCGTACAAGAACATCGCCCTGTATGTGGCGTTCTACTACTCGTTCGGCTCGGAAGTTTACAACGACGTGGCCCACAACCGCAACGCCTTCCAGTATACCGGCACCACCCCCGCCCCGGAGGTGATCTACGACATCTGGACAAAACAGGGCGACCAGACCACCTATCCGCGCCCCTACAACGACGAGTTCAACAACGCGCGTTACGCCAACTCGTTCTACGTCGAGGACGGATCGTTCATCCGCCTGCAGAACGTGCGCCTGACCTACACGCTGCCCGAGAAGTTCACCAACAAATTCAAGGTCAAGCAGCTGGGTGTGTACGCCTACGTCAACAACGCCCTCACCTGGACCAACTACACGGGTTACGACCCCGAATTCTCGACATCCGACCCCATCCAGGTGGGCAAGGACACCAACCGCTACCCCAAGAAACGCGAGTTCGGACTGGGGTTGAACGTTAACTTCTAACGGTGAATATGAATATGAAAATCAAGAATATATTATTGGCACTCCTGGGTACGGCGATGCTGACCGGCTGCGGCGATTTCCTCGACGAACAGCCCGTGAGCGAGATCCCGGGGGAGAACATGTGGCTCAACGCCCGCGACGCGAAGGCCGGTGTGAATGAGATCTACGGGATGCTGCGTACCACCATGCGCCAGAACTACTGGTACTGGGGCGAATTCCGCTCCGACAACTTCGCTCCCGGCGCGCCCACCTCGGTGGAGCAGGAGCGCGTGATCCGCAACCAGATGACCACCGAGCTGGCCTGCACCCAGTGGACCTCGCTCTACCAGATGATCAACCAGGCCAACCTGGCGATCAAGTACCTGCCCGGCATCGACATGCCTTCGGTGGCCGACCGCAGCGACCTGCTGGGCCAGGCCTACGCCATGCGCGCCCTGGGCTACCTCTACGCCGTCAGGGTATGGGGCGACGTGCCCCTTTTCACCGAGCCTACCGAGAAGTACGAGAGCGGCGCGATCTACAAGGAGCGCTCGCCCGAGTCGACCGTGATGGCCCTGGTGATCGCCGACCTGAAAAAGGCCGAGAACCTGATCAACCGCACCGGCAACCTGGAACGCAAGCGCATCTCGATCTTCGGGGTGTGGGCCATCATGGCCGACGCCTACATGTGGCTGCACGAGTACGCCCTGGCGGACCAGGCGATCACCAACCTGCGCACCACCAACACCACCTTCATGAACTTCGAGTCGAACATCTCCACCGTCAAAAAGATGTTCCAGGACGAGCTCAACAACCGCGCCTCGGACAACACCCCCTCGACCGACGACTACACCACCAAGGAGCTGATCCTGGTCGTCCATTTCAACATGGATGAGGTGGGGGCCAGCGGCTACAGCTACATGTACCAATGGTTCTCGGGCTCGGGCAACCGCGCCGCCGTCCTCTCGCCGCAGTACCTCGACATCATGAACCAGCCCGACCAGGCCGGCGACCTGCGCAAGGACCTCTACATGTTCTCCTACCAGGACGGCATGGAGCTGCGCAAGTTCATCGGCGAGACGAAGAGTTCCACGCTCAACCGCACCTGCGAGGTGGCCTACCCCATCTATCGCTACACCGACATGCTGCTCATGCAGGCCGAGTGCCTCACGCAGCTGGGTAAATGGGAGGAAGCGCTGCAACTGGTCAAGATGGTGCGCGACCGCGCCGGGGTGAACACGAAGACCTCGGCCGACTTTTTGACCAAAGAGGACGTGCTCGAATACATCTGGCGCGAACGCCAGATCGAACTGGTGGGCGAAGGCCGCCGCTGGTTCGACCTGCGCCGCACGGGGCAATGGAAGACGGTCATGGAGCCCGTGAGCGGCCTGAAGGACGACGGCAACGAGCTCTTCCCGATCTACTACATGCACATCCGCGAAAATCAAAAACTGGTACAGAACCCCTATTACGGGACAACCGAATAAATCCAAGTCCATGAAAATAAATATTTTTAAAAGGCTTTTGCCCCTCGTCTTCGGGGTTATTGCGCTCAGCAGTTGCGACCTGGCGCTGCAAAAGGACTACGACTACGAGCCTTCGACGCTCGACCCGCACGTCGACATGACGGCCTGGGAATTCATCGGTACCCGCACCGACCTCTTCTCGGCTTACATCGACGCCCTGGAATACACCGGCCTGAAAAGCTATTACACGCAGACCGATAAGAAATACACTTTCCTGGCCCTGACGAACACGGCCATGCAATCCTACATGTCCAACAAGTTCCCGGGCAAAAGTTCGATCCGCGACTGCGACCTGGAGACGGTCAGGAAGATGATCCTCTACCACATCGTCGACGGCGAGTACAGTTCCTACAACCAACTGGAGGTGACCGCCTCGTTCGTGCTGACCGAGTTGCGCGGCGAAGAGGGGCTGATGACGATGCTCGTGCGCAAGAACCCCTGGCAGGCCGACGCCGGCAAGATCGTCGTCAACGACACCAACACCAACGCGAAATCGCCCATGCGCTCGGCCGTGAGCAGCAACATCATGCCCACCAACGGGGTGCTGCACGTCTTCGACGCCTATTGCTATTACCAAAAATAACCGCGAGCCATGAAAAAATACCTGATATCCGCATTTTTGCTTCTGCTCCCGGCCGTGTGCCTGCTCAGTTCGTGCAAGGACGAGCAAACGGGAGGCGATCCCGCCTCGCTGGCGACCCCCACGGTGCGCTACGCCTACGACGATAAAGTGACCGCCGACCTGAACAAGGCCGACAACCTGCCCATCGTGGGCGTGGTCAACTCCGAGGCCGGCCTGAAAAGCGTGGTGATGAAGATCGAGACCTCCGCAGGGACGATCGACTACAAGACCGTCACCTCGTTCTTCAACCCCAACGCCTACAGCCTCGCCGAAAGGCTCACCTACCAGGATGACTACAAGGCCTTCCTGGTGACGGCCACCGACCGTTTCGACCGCGAAACGTCGGGCCGCCTGGCCTTCGACATCATCGAACTCAAAGAGCCGCCCCGGGTGGTGTTCAACCCCACGTCGGTGAGCTATGACGAGACCGTCGGCGGGCAGATGCCCGAGACCGGCTTCGTGGCCACCTCCCGCGCCGAGCTCCGCACGATCGACCTGTACGTCATCCGCGGCTCGGCCCAGGAGCGTTACACCGACCAGATCGTGCTGCCGGCCGGTACGCAGAGCTACAACTTCGCCGAGGTGGTACCCTACCAGGACGGCGACCGCGGCTTCAAGGTGGTGGTCGAGGATTCCTACGGCCAGGTGAGCATCGAGACCATGCCGGTCAGCTACAAGGCCGTGCCGCCTCCCGTGATCACGCTCAACGCCACGAGCGTGACCGCCGCCAAGGACGAGACCAAAGCGGTCGGCTTCAGCGTGACCTCCGAATCGGGCATCTCCGCGATCAAGATCTTCCGCATGGAGGGCGCCAATCCCATTGAGGCGGTGTCGCTCACCAAGGCGGGCGAAAAATCGCTCACCGTGTCGGAGAACGTGACCTTCACCAACGCCACGACCGGCCTGCGGATCGAGGCCACCGACCGCGTGGGCAAAACCACCAGGGCGACCATGACGGCCATCGTCAACATGCGTTTCATCAGCAACATGCCCGTGGTCAGCCACCTCTATCCCAACGGCATAGCCGCCTATCCCGACACCTACCCGCTGATCTCGGTCAAAGACCTGAAGACCTACTCGGTGGACTACGCCCTGGCCAACGCCACCCAGTCGGCCAACGTGGACATCAAGTTCTACTGCTTCTCGTCGGCCGAGGCGCGCCTCTACACGATCTACGGCGCCAGCGCCACGGCGACCAAGAACAGCGAGTTCGCAAGCTCCACGGCGGGCGTGAACCTCGCCAGCGCACCGGTGCAGAACAACACGATGCTCATCCGCGACAACGCGTTCGACTTCGACAACGCCACCGCGGTGACCATCGCCGCCAAGGCGGCCGCGTCGATCAACGCCGCGCAGATCAACACCATCGCCTCGGGCGACGTGATCTTCTTTAAGACCGCTTCGACCTCGTCGGCAGGCGGCAACGTGATCGGCGTGCTCAAGTTCAACCGGATCGTACAGGTCACCTCGGGCCGCCTCTACGCCGAGGTTTCCATCAAGGTACCCATCGAGTAATGTTTTTCGCGGGGGCCCGGCCCACGTGGCCGCGGCCCCCGGTTTTTAATATTGGATCACGCTAAGAAGGATGAAAAAACGCCTCACCCTACTGCCCCTGCTCGTCCTGTTCTGTTTGCCCTGCGCGGCGCAGAAAAAGGTTTACGCCGACTACCACGGGGTGCGCTACACCCGCGCCCACGACGGTATGCTGGGCCGGTGGGGGCTTTATACCGGAACGGGGAACTCTTCCACCGGCGTGGGCTCGATCTGCTACAACGCCGACCTGGTGTTGCCCGACGGGACCCGCCAGATCGCCGCCGTCGACTATCCGATGGCCGGCATGCAATCGAACCTGGACCCCGATTTCATCGAGTACCAGATCCTCACGGCCAAGGCCGCGGGCATCGACGGCTTCTGGATCGAATGGGGCTTCATGCCCCATGAGAACCACACCCTGTTGGAGGCCATGTTGCAGGCCGGGAAGCGATACGGTTTCGAGATCGGGGTCAACTGGTGCGACCAATGGCTCTATTACGACTGGATCGAGCTGATCCATCCCCATATCGACAGCCGGGCCCGCAAGACCGAATATTTCACCCAATGCTACCAATGGCTCGTGGACAATGTGCTCTACGGCGTGCCTACCGCCCCGGTGGTGGCCGGACGCCCGGTGTTCTACCTGTTCGGCCCGGGCGCCACGGTGCAGGAATACACCCAGGCCGGGGCCGGGGTGCGTTTCCCCGCGGGACAACCCCGCCCCGCCGTGCTCAGGCGCTGGGCGGACTGGGGTAAGATCGACGATCGGGGAGGCTATGAACCGGTGCGTTACAGCGCGGACGTGAGCCAGTGGTCCGCGGCGGGGACGATCCCCACGGCATGGCTTCCGGCCCGTGTGCGCGAAAGGGACGCCGACCACAGCCTGTGGGACAACTACGGCACGGCGGAAGACGCCGTGGAGTTCATGGCGCCTTTCCGCGATTCGGTCTGGATGTCGCCCGATCCGGCCTACACCGTCAAGTCGGGCTTCGTGATGCCGGGCATGGACAACCGCGGTTGCGCGGGATGGGGCCGCGGCCATTTCTACCTGATCCCGCGCGAGGAGGGCGAGACCTACCGCCGGATGTGGGAGTTCAACCTCGCCTCGAAGGACTCGCTCGACATGGTCTTCATCGCCTCGTGGAGCGACTACACCGAGGGGCACGAGATCGAGCCCACCGTCTGCCGCGGGTACCGCGAATTGAAGACCACGCTGGAATACGCCTCGCAGTTCAAGGGGACCGAGGCCGATTACAGCGGCATGGAATTGCCCCTGAGGCTTTTCCGTGCGCGCAAAGACCTTAATTTCCTGTGGAACTGCTCCATATCGCTCTCCAAGGCCTCCCTGTCCGCCCCCGACGGCATAGCCATGCAGATCAGCCGGGGTGAATACGCGGCGGCTATGGCGGCGCTCGATGTGCTCGACAAAGAGCTGGCAGGATACTGGAAACAGGTAAAAACGGAAAAAGTGACCCTCCCGGGCGGCAAACTCGACGTCGCGCAGGGCCCGCCGGTCAAGGTGTCCATCCCCCCCTCGCTGATCCGCAAGCTCACCGCGGGCCACTACCGCGGCTACCTGACGTTCAGCTACCTGGACGAGGGCACGGGCGAGCTGTGGGTGACCTCGTACACCGACCGCACGCCCGCCAAGGAGTTCGGCACCATCTGCCGCCTCTATCTGTGCAACACGGGCGAGTGGAAACAGGCCCGCGTGGAACTTTTTCCGGAAAACGTGGCCCTCGCCGAAGGCCGTTCGCTGCTGCAATTCGGCAGCAAGGCCCGGGTGAAGGATATTTCTCTCGAATATGAAATTTTCAGGAAATAATTTTCGGACGGCCCTGTATGCCGCCGTGCTGTGCCTGTGGCTTTGCGGTTGCTCGGCCCCGGACTATCTCCGCAACGGCAATGCCGTGACGTTCAGCGCCTGCGGCGAGGATTTCACGGTGGAGGTCATGGCCGACGATGCGGTGATGGTGCTTTGCAGGCCTTCGGGTACGGAAATCGTGACGCGCCGTTTGCTGGTCGCGGATACCCTGCCGCGCACGGGGCTTTGCCGGGTCCGCTCCTCGCACGAAGAGCTGGTCGTCTCGACCCGTAAAATCGAGGTCGTCTTTAATAAGACAGGAAACTGTTTTTCCTTCCTCGACCGCGCCACGGGTCGTAAGTTGCTCTCCGAGCCCGCGCAGGGCGCACGTACGTTCACGCCCCAGCGCGTAGGCTCGGAAGATTGCCTGGGGGTGGTGCAGCGTTTCGAGGCCGTGCCCGGCGAGGGACTCTACGGCCTGGGGCAATACCAGCAGGGTGCGATGGATTACAGCCGCGACACCGTACGCATGGTGCAGGCCAACATGGATATCGCGAGCCCGCTGCTCGTCTCCACGGGAGGCTGGGGCCTGTTGTGGGATAACTATTCGGCCACCACGTTCATCGGCGGTGAGGAGCAAATGAGCTTCGACTCCGAGGTCGCCGACGCGTCGGCCTACTATTTCCTCTCCGGGGGCGATATGGACGGCACGGTGGCCGCCTACCGCCGCCTGACGGGCCGCGTGCCGATGCTGCCGCTTTCGGCGTTCGGTTTCTGGCAGTCGAAGGAGCGTTATAAATCGTTCGACGAGCTGACCGCCGTGGCCGCGGAGTACCGCCGCCGGGGGGTGCCGCTCGACAACATGGTGCAGGATTGGGAATACTGGGGTCCGAAAGAGCGGTGGAACGCCCTGTGCTTCGACACGACGAATTTCCCCGACGCGGCCGCGCATATCGCCCGCCTGCACGACAGCCTGAACGTGCGCTACACGATCTCGGTGTGGCCCGGCTTCGGCCCCGAAACGGAGGTCTATGCCGCCCTGGACTCGATCGGGGCGCTTTTCGACGAATCCACGTGGGCCGGATACAAAATTTTCGACGTCTTCAATCCCGCGGCGCGCGACGTTTTCTGGCGCTACCTGCGCGAAGGACTCTACGACAAAGGGGTGGACGGCTGGTGGCTCGACGCGACCGAGCCCTCGCTGGGCGAAGGCTTCGCCCAGGCCACCCAGGAGCGCAAACTCAAGCGCGTGGGGCAAACCGCCTGGGGTGATATCTCGCGCTACCTGAACGTCTACTCGCTGGTCATGTGCCGCGACTTTTATGACCGGCTGCGGGCCGCAGACAGCGTGCGGCGCACGGTGATCCTCACCCGTTCGGCCTTCGCGGGGCAGCAGGCCTGCGGGACGATCCTCTGGTCGGGCGACGTGTCCGCCTCGTGGCAGGTGATGCGCAACCAGATCGCGGCCGGGGTCAACCTGAGTATGGCGGGGCACCCGTGGTGGTGTTCCGACATCGGCGGCTTTTCCATCAAGGAACGCGGCGGGCAGTTTCCCGGCGGGCTCGAAGATGAAGAATATAAGGAGCTTTATACCCGCTGGTTCCAGATGGTGGCGTTCAACCCGATCTTCCGCGCCCACGGCACCGATGTGCCGCGGGAAATATGGCGCTTCGGCGAGCCGGGGACCCCTTATTATGACGCGCAGGTCGAGGCGATACGTTTGCGTTACCGCCTGATTCCGTGGTTCTATTCGCTCGCGTGGGGCGTTCACTCGCGCGACGAGGCGATGATGCGGGGGCTGGCGATGGATTTCCCGCACGATACCGTTGCCCGGGGCGTGGCCACGCAATATATGATGGGGCGGCAGATGATGGTCTGCCCCGTGACCGTCCCGCGCCACGCTTCGCACGAGCCGGGGATCACCCCCTCGGACAGCATCGCGGTCTGGCTGCCCGGCGGTGCGGTCTGGTATGATTTCCACACCGGGGAGCCCCTGGAAGGAGGCCGGTATGCGGTCCGTCCCGCGCCGATCGACCGGATTCCGCTTTTCGTGCGCGGCGGGTCGATCATCCCGATGGGTGCGGTCAGGCAATATGTTTCGCAGTCCGGTCCCGATGAGTTGGAAATCCGCATCTATGGCGGGGCCGACGCCCGGTTCGAACTCTATGAGGACGCCGGCGACGGCTATGGCTACCAACGGGGCGAGTATGCGCTCACGCCCATCCGCTGGGACGATCGCGCACGGCGCCTCACGATCGGGCCCGCGGGCGGGAAAATGGGTGTGCCGCAGCGCACCGTAAATTTGGTATATTGTACCCCCCGCGGGGAACTGCACGAAAAAACGGCCGTCTGGGCGGGAGAAAAAATAACCGTAGATCTCTGATATGAAAAAGTTGATCCTTTTCGCCGCGGCCGCGATGGTCGCGACCGGAGCCTGGGCCTCCGGAAGGCTTTCCTATACGATTAACGACGCCTGGCGTTTTACGAAAGGGTCGCCTTTCGAGGCGTTCAAACCCGCGTTCGACGACTCTTCATGGGATGTGGTTTCGATCCCCCACACGTGGAACGCCGCCGACGCCGACGATCCGACGCCGGGCTACTACCGCGGACCGGCATGGTACCGCCGCACGGTCACCATAGACAAGGCCCTGGAAGGGCGGCGGGCCGTCCTCTATTTCGAGGGCGCCGACCAGCAGGCCGAGGTGTGGGTCAACGGGGAGTTCATCGGCAAGCACACGGGTGGCTACACGCGCTTCAGTTTCGATGTGACCGACGCGCTGCGGTTCGGCGAGGGGAACCTCGTGGCCGTGATGCTGACCAACGCCTATGATCCGCATATTCCGCCCCTGTCCGCCGATTTCACCTTTTTCGGGGGGATCTACCGCGATGTGAGTCTGCTGTTTACCGCTCCGGTGCACGTCGCCACCGATTATTACGCCTCGTCGGGCGTGTTCGCCACCACCCCCGAGGTCACACGGTCGAAAGCTGTGGCGCGGGTGCGCACGCTCGTTTCGAACGATAGTAAAACGGCCGCCGCCGTTACGGTGCGGCAGGTGGTCTGCGACGCCTCGGGCAAGGAGGTGGCCACCGCGTCGCAAAACGTTTCGCTCGCCCCCGCGGAGCGCAAGGATGTGGTGCAGGAGGGCATAACCATTGCCAATCCCCGCCTGTGGGACACGGACGATCCTTACCTCTATGCCCTGCACACTTACGTCTATGACGCGCAGGGTAACCTGCTCGACGAGGTGTATAACCCGCTCGGCTTTCGTACCTTCAGCTTCGACCCGGACAAAGGCTTCACGCTCAACGGCCGCCGGCTGAAACTGCGCGGCACCAACCGCCATCAGGATTACCTCGGCCTGGGCAATGCCCTGCGGGACGAGATGCACGTGCGCGACGTAAGGTTACTCAAAGATATGGGTGGCAACTTTCTGCGCATCTCGCACTACCCCCAGGACCCGGTGATCAACCGCATGTGCGACCGCCTGGGCATCGTGACCTCGGTCGAGATCCCGGTGGTGAACGCCGTGACCCCCGGGCCCGAGTTCCTGGGCAACTGTACTGAAATGCTGCGCGAGATGATCTGGCAGAATTTCAACCACCCCTCGGTGATGATCTGGGCCTACATGAACGAGCCCCTGCTGCGCAACCCCTACAAAGGCGACGCCGAGCGCTGCCCGCCCTACTTTAAAGCCATGAACCGGGTCGCCTCGACGCTCGACAGCCTCGCGCGGGCGCTCGACCCCACGCGCTACACGATGATCGCTTTCCACAACGACGAGCCCGCCTACCGCGAGTCGGGCCTCACCGCGATCCCGATGATCCAGGGCTGGAACCTCTACCAGGGTTGGTATGAGCCCGACCTAAACGACTTTAACAAAAAACTCGATTTCCTGCATGGGAAATATCCGGATCAGGCACTGATCGTGACCGAATACGGCGCCGACAACGACCCGCGCCTCCACTCCTTCGCCCCCGAGCGTTTCGACATGACGCAGGAGTACGCCCTGGAATACCACCGCCACTACTACCGCCAGATGACCGCGCGCGATTTCGTGGCCGGGTACAACGCCTGGAATATCAACGACTTCTATTCCGAGTCGCGGGCGAGCGTGAATCCCCACGTCAACAACAAAGGGCTCACCTCGCTCGATCGCGAGCACAAGGACAGCTACCTGTTCTACCAGGCCGTGCTGAAAACTGACCCGGTGCTGTGGATCGGCAACCGCGAGTGGAAAACGCGCGGCGGGGCGGTGAACGCTCCGGGCGGGAAATGCGTGCAGCAGGTGCCCGTGTTCTCGAACCTGGGACGCGTGGAGCTGATCGTCAACGGTTCTTCGGCGGGCAGTAAAGATATTAAAGAGGGCGTGGCGTTCTTCGACGTGCCCTTCGTGGAGGGCATGAACCGCATCGAGGCGGTCGCCCGGACAGGCGGACGGACGCTGCGCGATGTGGTGACGGTCGATTTCCATGCGACGCCCGACCAACTCGGCGCCGGACGTTTCACCGAATTGAACGTCATGTTAGGCTCGGCGCGTTATTTCGAAGACCGGGCGGCGCAGCTGGTGTGGATCCCCGAGCAACCCTATCGTAAAGGCGGTTGGGGCTATGTGGGCGGCGAGGCTTTCCGGCGCGGCACCGGCAACGGTTCGCTGCCGGGCTCCGACGCCGATATCTACGGCACCGACCAGAATGCCCTCTTCCAGACCCAGCGGCGCGGGATCGGCCAATTCCGGGCCGACGTGCCCGACGGCCGCTACTCGGTCTACTGCTACTGGGCCGAGTTGGACTCGGATAAAAAGACCGAGGCGCTCGTCTACAACCTCGGCGCCGACGCCGTGGGCGGGAAAAGCGAAAAACGGGTGTTCGACCTGGCCATAAACGGGCTGACGGTGCTGACGAACTTCGACCTGGCGGCCCGATACGGATGCTGCCAGGCGGTGATCAAGAAATTCGAGGTCACGGTACGCGGCGGGGAGGGGCTGGTGATGGAATTCACCCCGCGTTCGGGACAGGCGATCCTGAATGCCGTGAGGATCGTGCGGGATTATTAATGAACGTGATGAAATCGCCTTCATATTTCTTATCGGGAATGGCTGTATGGCTGGTTCTCGCCTCATGCGGCAAGGAGGGTTTCACCCCGCCTGAATCCGGCGGCGGGGGCACGGACAAAGAGGAGTACACCTACATCACGGTGGAGTACAACAAGAAGAACAACGGCGTCTTCCTGGGCTGGGCCACGGCCGAGTCGAAGTCCACGCGGATCATGGACAACATGCACCGCCACACCCCCGCGACGGTGGCCGTCGACGCCTGGGGAGGCCGTACCGACAAGTCGCCCACGGAGATCACGGCGGGCAAGGCAGGATATTTCCGTACCGGAAAAGTAGGCGCGCGCCACTACTTCGTCGACCCCGACGGCCGCCCCTGCATCATCCGCGGCACGCAACATATCGCCCCCGCCGCGCTCGACGAGAACGCCTCGCAGGAGAAGATCGCCGCCTTCGCCTCGCGCTTCCCGGGCGTGGCGCAATGGGCGGCGGAGACCTCCTCGATGCTGGCGCTCAATGGGTTCAACTACGTAAACTACGGATACAAACGCATCGAGCGTTTCCCCGCGGAGGCCGACCAGCCCATGCGCAACCCGTCCGGCGGCCGCAAAATGGCCCAGGCGGAGAACCTCTACCTGCTGCGCACCTTCATGTGGGACGCCAATAAAGTGCTCGGCAAAGCGTTCGAGGATGGGACCGTCAACCGGTTCGCGTTGATCTTCGAGCCCAAATTCATCCCTTACATCGACTCGCTGGCGCGCACCAAATGCCCCCTTTTCGCGGGCGACGCCCATTTCCTGGGTTATTATCTGGACAACGAGCTGCCTTTCAACGCCTATAACAACAACAGCGCCATCGACGGCATCGAGCTCTCGCATTTCTTCAACCTGCCCGACCGCTACGCGGCCGCCCGCCAGTATGCCCGCGATTTCCTGGCCGAACGGGGCAAGACCACCGCCGCACAGATCTCCACGGCCGACCGCGACGTGTTCCGCGACTCGGTGGCCACGGTCTACTACCGCCTCACCTCGGCGGCCGTGCGGCGCCACGATCCCGACCACCTGATCCTCGGCACGCGGCTGCACGACTGGAGCAAATACAACGAGCGGACGGTGCGGGCCTGCGCCAAATTCTGCGATGTGGTGACGCTCAACTACTACAACCGCTGGCAGCCCGAGACCGATTTTATGAACAACCTCAAATCGTGGTGCGGCAATAAACCGTTCATGGTCACGGAGTTCTACGTGAAGGGCGCCGACGCGTCCTGGCAGGGCCACGCGTACGAAAACGTGGAAGGCGGCGGTTGGATCGTGCGCACGCAGCGCGACCGCGGCTATTTCTACCAGAATTTCTGCCTCGGCCTGTTAGAGGCGCGCAACTGCGTGGGATGGCTCCATTTCCAATACGTCGACAATTACGGCAGCGCCGCCGTCAATTCGAACAAAGGCCTCGTCTCGGCCGGGTACGAACCCTATGAAAATTTCCTTACAGGGGTGAAACAACTCAATAATAATGTATATTCGCTGGCCGATTATTTCGGTAACTGACGGAATTATGAAACGGTATCTCTTCCTGTTGTTTCTCGCCGCCCTGATGCCGCCTGCGGGCCTGCATGCGAAAACCCCGCCTGCCTCCCAGGCCGCGGACGAATACGACGTCTTCCTGCTGATCGGCCAGTCGAATATGGCCGGCAGGGGATATATGCTGGCCGCCGACACGCTGGACGCGATGCCCGGCGTGTGGCTGCTCAGCGACCGGGGGGTGCCCGAGCCCGCGCGCAACCCCATGAACCGCTATTCGTCCGTACGCAAGACGATCGCCATGCAGCGCATCTCGCCCGCGACGGCGTTCGGGACGAGGGTGGCCGAAAAAACGGGCCGCAAAGTGCTGATCGTGATGAATGCCCTCGGAGGCTCGGACATCCGCTCGTGGATGAAAGATGCGCCGCGGATCAAGGACAAAGGAAGCATCGGCTACGACTCACTGCAACTCTACGCCGAGGCGGTGCGGCGCACCCGGCAGGCGATGCGATACGGCACGCTCAAGGGTATATTATGGCACCAGGGCGAGGCCAATGCAAGCCGGCCGCAGGATTATCCGGCATACCTGACCCGGCTGGTGGCCGACCTGCGCAAAGACCTTCGCGCACGCAAAGTGCCTTTCGTGGCGGGCGAGCTGGGCTATTGGCGGCCTTCGTCGGGCGGGTTCAACGAGATGATCCGCACGATCGGCGACTTCATCCCTTACAGCGCATGGGCCAGCGCCCGGGACGCGGGATACCTGATCGACGAGCACGACCCCCATTTCAGCCGCGAGGGGCAACTGCTGCTCGGCGGACGCTATGCCGACAAGGTATTAAAACTGACGTACGGCATCGAACCACCCGACGTGAAATGATCCGCCCGGCCCCTGTTTGCGGGCCGGTTTTCATTTCATGGATGAATTTCAGGTTCAGGATCCGTTAAGAGGCAGGCATTACTTCACTTACCCTGAGCCGAACGGCCTTATAGGGCCATACCCGGGGCGAAGCAATAAGATTAGATTTCATTGGAAATACAGAAAATCGCAATTTTAGATTATTTTTGCCATGTCGAATATGATGCCGGACAGATATCCCGTTATGAAGACAGGTTAGCCGCCGGACGATGAGAGCATGCTTAAGAATTATTCCCAGAGAGAAATACTCGACGCGTTGGAGCGGAAGGACATGGATATGTACCGGCTGCTGTTCGACGAATATTGCCCCCGGATGGTGCTTTTCGCCGAGTATTTCCTGCTCGACCGCCAGGAGGCGGAAGATGTGGCGCAGGAGGTTTTCCTGGGACTCTGGAGCCGTACGGGCATGCCGCCGGTGACGGGCAATTTCCGTTCTTACCTTTTCACCCAGGTACGCAACCGCTGTCTGAACCGGATCAAGCACCTCGATATCGAAGATAAGCACCGCCAGTGGCTTACCGAAGCGCAGCAGTACGCGGAGATCCTCGATGTGGAGATCGACGAACAACTGATGAAACGCGTTTACAGCGCCATCGACGAACTCCCCCGGCAGGCACGCAACATATTCGTGATGTGCGTGGTGGAGGGAAAGAAATACCGCGAGGTGGCCGAGCAACTGGGCATATCCGTCAATACGGTCAACACCCAGATGAAGCGCGCGTACAAATACCTGCGCAACAAACTCGGCGTCGAGTTGCTTATTTTTCTCTGTTTTGTCCTGAAAGACGTTTGATCTTTAACAAACCGTCATTTTTTTCGATTTCCATGTCACTTGCTTTTGCGTTTCGGTTGTCTTACTATAGATAACCCGAACGACCATGCAAAAAATCGACTGGAGCCTGCTCAAAAAGTCGCTCACCTGTGAGCTCAGCGACCGGGATCGCGCCATCCTCGACGGATGGCTGGCCGAATCCCCCGAACATGCCCGTTATTACGACCGCCTGCGCGATTTCCTGGACCGGGATGCGCCGCAGGAGGTGGATGTGCGGCGCAATATCGAACAGTTCATGCGCCGCACGGGCTATGCCCGCCGCCGATGGCGCATAACCGGTGTCGCGGCAGCCGCGGCAGCCCTCGTCGCCCTCGGCGTTTTCCTGCTGGC
The DNA here is from genome assembly GCA_031549495.1 of Rikenellaceae bacterium. Taxonomy (GTDB): domain Bacteria; phylum Bacteroidota; class Bacteroidia; order Bacteroidales; family Rikenellaceae; genus JAVBOW01. The sequence goes on from JAVBPS010000041.1 coordinate 69,588, forward strand.
GGGCCCGCGCGAGGCCGGATGCACCATCGTGGCCGGCAACAGCAAAGCCATCCTGTACACCACGGCGGGCAAAGTCAGCCTCGGCGGCGGCCGGGGCAATATCCCCGGCGGCGACGATTTCCAGATCACCGAGCAGCAGCACCAGGTCAGTTACGCCGCCGGTAAAACGTCCGGGGCCAAAGCCGAGAAGCACACCCTCGAAACCCCGCACGGCGGCGAATACCGCATCGTCCTGAGCGACGGGACCACGGTCTGGATGAACTGCGAGTCCAGGCTCGATTTCCCGCCGGTCTTTGCGGGCGGCGAGCGGCGCGTGTCGCTTTCGGGCGAGGCGTTCTTCGACGTGGCCCCTTCCGGCGTTCCCTTCATTATCGAAGCCGGAGGCACGCAGATCCGCGTCCACGGCACCCGTTTCAACGTGCGCAACTACGCCGACGAACACCGGCAGGAGACGACCCTCGTCGAGGGCAGCGTGGAGGTCACGACCGCCGGGGCCTCGATCCAGCTGGCCCCCGGCGAACAGGCCGTCCTGGACGACGCCGGTTCGCTGAGCAAACAGCAGGTCGACGCCGACAAACACGCCTCCTGGAAAGACGGCAACGTGGTTTTCGAAGACGAGCGGCTGGAAGACATCATGCACAAACTCGGCCGGTGGTACAATTTCGACGTCCGCTACCGCACCGACGCCCTGCGCGATATCCGCTTCACGGGCAATATCGACCGCTACGGCGACATCCGCACCCTGCTGGAGAAGATCGCCAAGCTGAACGTCGTGCGCTTCGACATCGACGGCAACCAGATCACGGTCTCATCCAAGTAATTCCGAAACTCACAACCCACAATCAAATACGATCCTTATGAAGAAATCTACCAATCAACGGACTGGCAGCGGTTCACTGGCCCGGCATCTGCGGGGATGGTGCGCGTTGGCGGCACTCACCCTGGCGTTGCTGCCTGCGACACTGAAAGCGCAAACGCTGTCGCTCGACATGAAAAACGTCCCCCTGAAGGAGGTTTTCGCGAGTGTGGAGAAGAATAGCGGTTACCGCTTCCTGTACAAGACCGACGATATCACCGGCGTTACGGCAGGCCCTGTCTTTGTCACCAATTCCGGGATAGAAGCCGTAATGGAGCAGTGCCTGGCAGGCACGCAACTCACGTACGAGAAGGACGGCAACCTGATCATCGTGCGCAAGAAAGACACGCCGCCCGCCCAAAAAGTCTCCATCGGCGGCCGTGTGACCGACCAGAACGGGATGGGCGTGGCCGGCGCGACGATCGTCGTGGAGGGTACCAACACAGGGACCGTCACGGACGCTTCGGGCCGCTACAAACTCGAAACCTTCGGCCGCCCGGGCACCGTACTGTCGTTTTTCCAATTGGGTAAAGAATCCCGGCAGGTAACGTACACCGGCCAGAGCGACATCAGCGTCGTGCTCCGGGAGGACGAGACGCTGCTGGAATCGATCGTGGTGACCGGTTACCAGGATATCAAGCACCGGCAATCGGCCAGCGCCGTCACGACCGTCCTGGCCAAAGACATCCGCATGGACGGCGTGTCGACCATCGACCAATGGCTCCAGGGCCACGTCGCGGGCTTGACCGTGACCATACCGTCGGGCGAACCGACCGTCACGCCGAAAATCCGTATCCGCGGTAACTCCACCATCAACGGCAACAAAGCCCCGGTGTGGGTGGTCGACGGGGTGATCCTCGAACAACTCGTCCCCTTCACCGCCTCCGACCTGAACTCCGAGGACGCCGAATACCTGATCGGTAACGCCATCGCCGGCCTGAATCCGCAGGACATCGAGACGATCACGGTGCTCAAGGACGCTTCGGCCACCGCCATCTACGGGATCAAGGCCGCCAACGGGGTGATCGTCATCTCGACCAAGAGCGGCTCGGCCGGTGCGCCGCGCATCTCCTACTACGGCGATTTCGCGTTCAACGCCCGCCCGTCATACAACCAGTTCGACCGTATGAATTCGCAGCAGCGCATGGAGCTGTCGAAGGAGATCGCCGACGCCGGGTTCGTCATCCGCGCGGCCCCCGTCACGGCCGACTCCTACGAGGGGTTGTTGCAGATGCTCTACCGCAGGCAGATCACCCAGGAGCAGTTCTCTTCGCAGGTCATGGCGATGCAGACCCGCAACACGGACTGGATGGACCTGCTGTTCCGCAACACGTTCTCCTACGCGCAGAACCTGAACGTCTCGGGCGGCACGCAGAACGTGAAATATTATTTCTCCGCCGGTTTCAACAACACCCCGGGCGCCGTCCGCGGTTCGGACAACAAGCGTTTCACCTCGCTGGCCAAGATCGACGTGAAGGTCAACAAATGGCTCGATTTTATGGTCAAGATGGACTACAACCTGGTGGACAACACCGGCTACCACAGCTCGGTCAAACCGTTCGATATGGCCTATAAATATTCGCGTACGCTGGCGGCCTACAACGAGGACGGCTCCTACCACGTTTACGACCGCGCCAACGCCGGCGTCTATTACAACCTGCTCAAGGAGTTGGACCAGACCGGCAAGTCGGCCCGCAACAACGATTACAGCGGCTTGCTGAGCCTGAACATCAAGATCGCCAAGGGACTCTCCTATAACGGGGTCTTCTCGCTGAGCAACGGCAACAGCTCCACGCGCGACTGGGCCACCGACCGCTCCTATTACATCTCGAACCTGCGCGGCTACGAGTACCAGGCTTACGCGGAAACGGATTCGAAATACATCACCTCGAAATTGCCCTACGGCGGTATCCTCAGGCAGGGCTACGTGGGCCAGCGGGGATACACGGTGCGCAACATGCTCAATTACGTCGAGACCTTCTGCGATGTGCACGAGGTGAACGTCACGGCCGGCAGCGAGATCCGCTCCAACAAATACACGGGCGTCACCACCACCGGTTACGGCTGGAATCCCGACTACGGCGACAAGTTCATGCCGGTGATGACCTCCAATTTCGTAAGCGGCTACGTCAACACGGGCGCCCTGCTTCCGGTGAACAACAATCCGCCCCCCACCAACGTGGCGTCGTTCCTGGCTTCGGCGATCTACTCCTACGACAAGCGCTATGTGATCAACGGCAACGTCCGCTCGGACGCCGCCAATAAATTCGGGACCAACCCCAAATACCGTTGGCTGCCCACCTGGTCCGTGGCCGGCAAGTGGATCGTCACGGGCGAGCAATTCATGCAGAAGGCCAGATGGGCGGACGAGATCGCCCTGCGCGCCTCCTACGGCCTGCAAGGCAACATCCACGAGGACTCGACCCCCAACCTGATCGTCAAGACGGGCCAGCGCGACCCCGTGAGCGGCCTGGACTATTCGACCATCGTACGCCTCCCCAACCCCGACCTGCGTTGGGAAAAGACCAGATCGTGGGACGTGGCCATCGACTTCTCGCTATTGCGCAACCGGGTGAAGGGTAGCTTCGACATCTACAAGAAACACACCTCCGACCTGATCATGTCCAAGGACGTGCCCTCCTCCACCGGCCGCACCTACATCTATATGAACAGCGGCGAGATGGACAACACCGGCTTCGAGGGATTCATCAACGTCGAAGTGATCCGCGCCAAGAAATGGGATTGGCGCGTGGGCTTCAACTTCGGCCGCGACGTGAACCAGGTAACCCTGGCCAACACCGACGCCTACACCGTCACCGAGGAGGTCACCATGCGCCTTGCCGGTAACTACCCGGCGCAGGGCCAGCCCGTGGGGACCCTTTACTCGTACCGTTTCGCCGGCCTCTCGCCCGACAACGGCCTTCCGCTCTTCTACGCCAAGGACGGCAGCAAGGTGCATTTCGGCGCGACGGACCTGATGGAACTGGTCGCTTGCGGCTCGATATTCTCCAATCTGGCCGGCGGTTTCGACACCCAGGTCACCTTCAACCGCGCCCTGTCGCTGTCGGTGGCGTTCACCTATAACCTCGGCGGCGCCCGGCGTCTGCCGACCTACTACGAGGACACGTACCACGTACTCCCCGATCCGCTCTACAACGCCTCGACCGCTTTGGCCAAGCGCTGGAAGAGCACCGGAGACGAATACCGTACCAAGATTCCCGCCATCACGGACTACGAGCACCTCAGGGAACTGGCCAAGAACCCCGACCTGGTGGCCAAAGGGAATACCCTGCTCGCCGACTACAACTACCCCACGGTGCTGTATAACAACAGCGACGAGCGGGTGGTGAGCTCCGACTTCCTGCGCCTGCGCATGATCGCCCTGAGTTATACCCTGCCGAAATCCCTGCTGAGCAAGGTGCGCATCCAATCCGCGCAGCTGCGCCTGCAGGCCACCAACCTGCATGTGTGGGCCAGCAGCAAATGGAACGGCCTGGATCCCGAATCGTACCAGGGCGCGTACCCCGTGCTTCCGGTCTACAGCCTCGGCGTAAATATCACCTTCTAAAACCGACACCGACATGAAAAAGATATCGTTTTTCTTTTCGATAGCCGCCGTCTGCGCGCTTTTGGCATCCTGCGACCATTTCCTGCGCGACCAGCCGGGCGACCTGCTCGTTCCGCACAGCGTGAACGAATTCCAACAGGTGCTCTACGGCGAAGGCTATCCCCGCTCTTTCGACAAAGACGCGGATTGGATCAAACTCTGTACCGACGACGTGGAGATGGGTGAACTGGAATGCGATGCATTATTCCAGCCCGCAGAGAAGGCCTCCGACCTGACCAACGGCGAGGGTAAGCTGGCCTATACCTGGCTGCAGAACTACAACTCGCAACTCTACGACAACAACTGGTCCGCGCGTTACAGCAACATCCTGGGCTGCAACACGGTGATCCAGGCCCTGCCGGACATAACGTACGCCCCGGTGGAGGTGAACAAGTACAACCTGCTCGCCGCCCAGGCTTACGCCCTGCGGGCCTACCACTATTTCTGCCTGGTGAACCTCTACGCCCTGCCGTGGTCCGAGGCCAACCTCGACAAACCGGGCGTGATCCTGCGCACCTCGCCCAACGTCGACGTGGAACCCAAGAGCCGCGCCTCGATCGGCGACATTTACGCCCTGATCAATTCCGACCTCGAACTGGCCATGGAATATATGGCTAAGACCTTTCCGTCAGCCAACAAGAACCTTATCTCCGGTGCGGCGATCCAACTGCTCCGCAACCGGGTCGACCTGTTCCAGGAGAGGTGGGACAAGGTGATTGAGGAGGGCGAGTACTTCCTTTCGCTCAACCCCTCGATCAAGAACCTCTCCACGGTTGCCGAAAGCAAAATGGGCATCGAGGAAACGGGCAACTTCTTCATCATGGACATGGCGCAGAACCCCGAGATTATCTTTACTTTCGGCACGTCGAGCAGCGATTATTATTACATCAGCGGCACTCTGCCTTCGGTGAAACTCGGCTTCCGCGTGTCGGCCGGCTCACCCGGCGCGCTGTGGGATAAGTACGAAACGAACGACCTGCGTTCGCTGGCATGGTTCGAACAGGATCTGTATTCCGAGGGTAACCCGTACTGGGGGCTCCCCAGCTATTGGGACTATTTCAATCATTACCCGCTCAAATATTCTTCAGTAGTTACGGGTAACTACCGCGAAAACTGGCGCACGGTCGAGGTCCTGCTCAACGTGGCCGAGGCTTACGCCCGCAAGGCCAGCGGTGTGAGCACCGAGGCCATCGACCTGCTCAACAAGCTGCGCCAGAACCGTTTCCGTACGGCTGGCTATGTAGCCAAAAAGGCTTCCGATTTCGCCGACAAACAGGCTTTGGTGAACTTCGTATGGGACGAACGGCGCCGCGAGCTCTGCTTCGAGGAGGCGATGCGTTTCTGGGATATGCGCCGCCAGGGCATGCCCGCCCAAAGCCACAAATTCTACTCGACGCTCACTAACTACGAAACCTACAACCTGCCGCAGGGTTCGGGGAACTACGTGCTCGCCATTCCGACCTCCGAGACCAAGTACAACAGCGACCTGGCGCAGAACGCCCGGGATATCATCACCCCCCAATAATCCGGCAACCGCAAAAACCGAACGAATATGAAACGATACCTGAACAAGATATGGCTGCTGGCGCTCGCATTGGCGACGCTGGCCTCCTGCCAAAAGGACGACATCACGCCGCAGGAGCCCCTGACCGACCCCCAATATGTGCTGCCGCAGGGCGAGGAGGGCTCGGCCGACGCGATCATCTACGACATCAACCAGAAGTACGGCTCCTACATCCTGTATAAGGATATTACGGACAAGGATATCCTGCGCATGTGGACGAGCGTCTGGAACGCCCAGTACGTGCTGGTCGACCCGGTGGCCGACCAGGCGGCGGTGAAGGCCGTGGCGACCCTGCTGCGCGACAGCGTCTACTACCGCGCCGACCCCGGGTTCGCCAAGACCCATTTCCCCTACAAGATCGTGCTGGCCAAAGAGTTCAAAAGGCTCAGCGGCACCTCTTACAGTGAGGTGGACACCATTTTCAACGGACAGAACCTGCTGGCGATAGGCAAAGTCACCACCGCGATGACCACGATGACCGACGCGCAGAAGGTGACCCTGGTGTTCAAGATGAACCGCGCGGTCTACAACAGCTTCTACTCATGGCTGCCCGTCAAGCCGGTCGCGTTCAACGCTTCCGCTCCCGCCTCCGCCCCCACCGTAACCGGTTCGCCGGAGGCCGGCCACGGCTGGTCGACCGCCAACCACCGCATGTGGACCGCCGGTTTCCTGTTCGGCAACAACGGCGGGACGACCACCACCAAACCCAATGCGGGCGTGGAGCTGTGCGACTACGTGATGATGCTCACCACGATAAAGGCCTCCGAGATCAACGACCGGCTGCGGTGCTACCCGATGCTCAAGATGCGCACCAAATTGCTCTACCCCTTCCTGAGGGACGAACTGAAGATAGACGTTATCGGCACCCAGAACCGCAATTGCCCCACGAGCAAACTGCCCGCCGACTTTTTCGAGAACCTGTAACGATGAAAAAATTCTTATTTCTATTACCCGCCGCATTCGCCTTGCTCGCCTCCTCGCCGGGTCCTGAAGTCCGCATAACGGGGACCTGGACGGGTGAGGGGAGTGAAGGCGCCACGGTCTACCTGATGCGCCAGCAAAAAGACGGGACGCTCGCGGCGGTCGATTCCACCCGGGTGAAGGAGGGGGCGTTCAGCTTCTGCGGCCCGCAGGTCTGCGACAAGCGGGTCGTGCTGGCCGACAAGGCGAAAAAAGACGTCATGCTCTGGGAGCGGCCCGTCAACGTACGGATCGAGACCAAGTATCACGGCGAGGGCGAGAAACGCCGCCCCAGCACCTGGATAGAAGTGGACGGCGACCCCGAGCAGGATGTGCTGCGCAGCTCCGAGATGCTGGGCCTGGCGCAACTGGTCGTGTCGCTCGGCGGCCCGATGACGCTGGCCAAGGAGACCGATCCGGTGGTGATCGACTCGTTGCTGCGGCAGATCGAACAGGCGAACGTCGAGATGAAAGCGCGCATAAAGAACCTGCTCGACTCGACCACCAACCGCTACGCCTCGACCGTCGCGATCACCAAACTCATCGTGGGCACGGAGCCGCTGGAAACGGCCAAGGCGTATTACGACCGTCTTTCGCCCCAGGTCAAATCGTCCGACGCGGGCAAAACCCTGCTCCAACGGCTGCAGGACGAGGCGCAGATCGCCGTGGGCGGTACGGCCCCCGACATCGAGCTGCCCGGCCCCGACGGCCAGGCGGTCAAACTCTCTTCGCTGAAGGGAAAATATGTGCTGCTCGATTTCTGGGCGTCGTGGTGCAAGCCCTGCCTGGCCGAAGCGCCCAACGTGAAGGCGGTCTATGAGAAATACCGTGCCAAAGGCTTCGAAGTCTACGGCGTGTCGATCGACGATAAAGCCGAGCCGTGGAAACGCGCCATCCAGGTCAACGGACTGGGGTGGATCCACGTCAGTTCGCTCAAGGGCTGGAAATGCCCGGCCGCGGTACGCTACGGCGTGACGGGCGTCCCCGCCACGTTCCTGATCGACCCGCAGGGCAAGATTATTGCAGTCAACCTGCGCGGGGAGAGGCTCGCGGCCAAAATGGACGAGATTTTCGAGGGGAAGTGATTTCCTGTTTGTATTTCTGAACGCAGTGAAAAATCTTGGTCTGAATTGTTTCAGCACAGCCCGACCAAGATTCTTCACTTCGTTCAGAATGACAAAACGATATTTTTTGATTTTTAATCCGGGCGATGACGGTTTGAGCCGTCCGCCGATCATTTAGTTATGAAAAAGACAATCGTTTTAATTGCAGCCCTCTGGTGCGGTTTTTCGGCCGGCGCCCAGGGCATCGAATTTTTCAAGGGCAGCTACGCCGAGGCGATGCAGAAAGCCAGGGCGGAGGACAAACTCATCTTCATCGACGTCTACACCACCTGGTGCGGTCCCTGCAAGGCGATGGCCGAAGAGGTCTTCACGCAGCAGCAGGCGGGGGACCTCTATAACGCGAAGTTCATCCCCTTCAAAGCGGACGCGGAGAAGGCGGGCGACGGCTTGCAGATCGCCAAGAAATTCGACGTTTCGGCCTACCCGACCCTGCTGTTCGTCAACGGCGACGGCGAGTTGGTCTACCGCTTCCTCGGCGGGCGCGACATAGACGGCCTGCTCAAAGAGGGCGACAACGCCCTGAAGGCCGCCGAGGCCTATCCCCGGCTGAAAGAATACGACGCCAAGTACAAAGCCGGTGAGCGCGGTGCGGCCTTCCTGGACCAATACGCCACCCTCAAAGAGGCGTCGGGCCTGGACTGCAGCGACATCCTCTCGGATTATTTCGCCGGTTTGGACGACGAGGCGCTGTTCGCCCCCGCCAACGCCAAGCGGATCGAGAACATGATGGTCTACTATCCCGCGTTGGCCCGCCGCCTGATGGACCGCCTGTTGGCCGAATATGCGAAAACGGACAAGGACGACAAGCAGTTCCAGAAGGCCAACAAGGCCGTAGGCAAGTACCTCAGCGCTTCGATCAAATACGTCACGGTCATCGACGACCAGGCCGCGTTCGACGCGTTGCTGGGCCTGCGCCGCGAGTTTTACACCATCGAGGGCAACCGCGCCAGCATCGTGGCGGCCATGCTCGGCGGCGGTTTCGTCTACCTGCCCGAAGAGATGCTCAAACTGGACTACTACGGCGGCAAGATGAAGGAGAAGGAATTCCTCGACACGTTCGACGCCTACATCGCTGTGGTGCCCGACACTTTCCGCAAGAACGACGAGCAATTCCAGGCTTCGATGGACGCCATGAACGAAAAGATCGCCGCGGCCGGGCAGGCCGGCGACGAGAAGGAAGTGCGCAGCCTGAAGGGTATGCGCGGCATGATCGAGGCGGTCGGCCTGATGGACAACCTCTACCTTTCCACCAGCCTGGTCGAGCAAATCGAAAAATACGACCTCTTCTATACCGGCCCGCGCGATGCGGCCTATACGGCCAAGGTGGCCGGATGGTACGTCTGGCTCAACGGCATATCGCCCTCGGCCAAGACGGCGGATTACGTGGCCGGCAAGCTGATGGACATGGGATGCGAGGGCGATGCCGTGACCGTGCTGCAACTCGGACTCGAAAAGGGCCGCAAAGGCAACGACGTGCAGCCCGAACATATCAAGGCCTGCGAGGAAAAACTCGCCCGCCTGCAAAAATAATATCTTCCGTCCCGCCGGGCGAAGCCGGGACATCTCAGACAGTTGGTTTGAGGTGTCCCGGCTTCGCCCGAGAGGGCGGGACAAGGAATGAATGATTTTTTTGTAATTTTGTGGAGATTTGTATCGGATTGACGTTTTAGAGGTTTTTTTGAATTTTCAATCGAATAGTATGCGTAAGGTTTTTTTGTCGTTTATCGCCCTGGTCGTCGCAGCTGTTTGCCAGGCGGCGCCGGTGATGTGGAAAATTTCGCTGCAGGACAAGGGCGACGGCCGGGTAGAGCTGACCGCGCGGGCCCTGATCCAGCAGGGATGGCATCTGTATGACGTCACGATTCCCGAAGGCGGCCCCTACCCCACCGAGCTGACCGTCGAAGAGCTGAAAGGCGCGACCCAAACGGGCCCGTTCAAAGGTTCCGGCCCCCGCTTCCGCAAGGAGTTCGACAAGACGTTCGATATGGAAGTGGGCTTTTATGAAAGCACCGCCACCTTTACGCAACTCTTCACGGTCACCGACAAGGAGGCCTTCGCGCTCAAGGGCGACGTAAGGGCCCAGGCGTGCAACGATGAGGAGTGCACGCCGCCGCTGCCGGTGGACTTTTCGTTTACCGCCGCCGACCTTCCCGCGGATTTCAAAGCGGCCGCCGCCGCCAAGCCCGCCGCAGCAGCGGCCCAACCCGCGCAGGCGGCTACGCCCCCGAAGGCCGCTGCGGAGCCCGAGCCGGTTCCCGCGGCACAAATTCCGGACGCGGCCGGGCCGGCACCTCAAACGGCGCAGGCCGATTCGACCGCCCTCGCCGATAGCCCCGCGGCCGCGGATCTTTGGGCGCCGGTGATCGACGAGTTGCAACAGCTCGGCGCGGCGGGCAGCACGGCCGATATGACCCTGTTGTGGATATTCCTCTTCGGGTTCGCGGGCGGTTTTCTCGCGCTGCTCACGCCTTGCGTGTGGCCGATGATCCCGATGACCGTCAGTTTCTTCATCAAGCGCGCCTCGGACCGCGGCAAGGCCGTCCGCGACGCGCTCACCTATGGGGCCGGCATTATCGTGATCTATGTCGGGCTGGGGCTGATCGTGACCGGGATCTTCGGGGCCAGCGCGCTGAACGAGATGTCGACCAGCGCCGTCTTCAACCTCATTTTCTTCGCGCTGCTGGTGCTGTTCGCCGTCTCGTTCTTCGGGGCTTTCGAGCTGGTGTTGCCCTCCTCCTGGACCAATAAGATGGACAACAAGGCCGAGACCACTTCCGGCCTGTTGAGCATATTTTTCATGGCGTTCACCCTGGCGCTGGTGTCGTTCTCGTGCACCGGGCCTGTGATCGGATGGCTGCTGGTCGAGGCGGCGAGCACGGGGGCGGTGGTCGCTCCCGCGGTAGGGATGCTGGGTTTCGCCGTGGCGCTGGCGATTCCTTTCGGGTTGTTCGCCATGTTCCCCTCGTGGCTGCACAGCATGCCCAAATCGGGCGGATGGCTCAACTCGGTCAAGGTGGTGCTGGGCTTTCTGGAGCTGGCCCTGGCGCTTAAATTCTTCTCGGTGGCCGACCTGGCCTACGGATGGGGCATCCTCGACCGCGAGGTGTTCCTGGCGCTGTGGATCGTTATCTTCGGGCTGCTGGGGTTCTACCTGTTAGGGAAGATCAAGCTGCCGCATGACAGCGATATGCCGCGCATTCCGGTTTCGAGGCTGATGCTCGCCATCGTCCCCCTCGCGTTCTGCGTCTATATGGTCCCGGGGCTGTGGGGCGCGCCGCTGAAGGCGATCAGCGCCTTCTCGCCGCCGCTGTACACGCAGGATTTCAGCCTTTACAAGGGCGAGGTGCATGCCGCTTTCGACGATTACGACGCGGGGATGGCTTACGCCGCGCGCATGGGCAAACCGGTGGCGATCGACTTCTCGGGGTACGGTTGCGTGAACTGCCGCAAGATGGAGGCCTCGGTGTGGACCGATCCGCATGTGAAGCAGATGCTGGAAAAAGATTACGTGCTGATCACCCTGATGGTCGACGACAAGGCGCGCCTGCCCGAGCCGATCGAGGTCGAGGAAGGCGGGCGCACCGTCCGCCTGAAGACGCTGGGCGATAAATGGAGTTATCTGCAGCGCCATAAGTTCGGCACCAACTCGCAGCCTTACTACGTGTTGCTCGACGGGCGGGGGATGCCCATCGGGCCCTCCTATGCCTTCGACCAGGACGTGGATAAGTACCTGAAATTCTTACGGACGGGACTGGACGGCTATCGCACGAGGCGGGAGATTCCCGACACCATAGAGTAGGTTTCACGAAGAAGATCGGGTGAAGTCAAGCAGTATTTTACTCACCCTATAACTTTTGTCATCCTGAACGGGAGGTGAAGGATCTCAGAGAGCCATTCTGAGGTCCTTCACCTCCCGTTCAGGATGACAAACAGATCGAATTATAAAAGAAATGCGACCGTGACGATTTGCTCCACCGGATTTTTACATTGAGCCAGATCTTCGGCAAAGGGGGCGGATTCGTCTTTAATTCGATCCACAACCTCCAGGCCAACGCACCCATCGAAAATGTGGCGGCCATGTTCGAAGCTTTGGCAGCAGTAGTTTAGCCTTATTTCCGATAACTCACGAAAGCGGCCCTGCGGCTATCCGGGGCCCAGGAGTTGACGTTGATCGTGCCCTGGCCCCCGAACAGGGTGGCCACGACTTTCGGCCGGCCTCCTTCGGCGGGCATCAGCAGCAGTTCGACGTTCAGGTCGGGCAGATGCTGGCCCGGATCCAGGTCGCCTTTGCGGTAGGCGATGTAGAGGACCAGCTTGCCGTCGGGTGAGACGTGCGGGAACCATGCGTTGCGGTTCTCGTCGAAGGTCATCTGCCGCTGGTCCGTGCCATCGGCGTTCATGCGCCATACCTGCATCAGACCGGTACGCACCGAATTGAACCAAATGTGCTTGCCGTCGGGCGAGTATTCCGGGCCGTCGTCGAGCCCCTCGGCCGTCGTCAGGCGCTTCTCCACCCCACCCTCGACCGGGATGGTGTACACGTCGTAATTCCCGCCGCGGTTGGCGCAGTAGGCGAGCGTCGTCCCGTCAGGCGACCAGCCGTGGAGATAGCTCTCACCCAAGGCGGTGACCAGCCGGGGCGTACCTCCTTCGAAGGGCAGGGTATAGACCCGCGATTTGCGGTCCTCGGCCGTCAGGTGGGAAATGGCGATCATCCGGTTGTCGGGCGAAAGGACATGGTCGTTGTTACAGCGGTCGCCGTATCCGGTCGGGATCTCGACGGGCCCGGCGCCGGGTTCGGGCTCGATCCTGTAGAGCTTGCCTTCGCTGTTATAGATCAGGTATCGGCCGTCCATCGTCCAGTTGGGGGCCTCGACCACCTGGTTGAACTCCCGTATGACGGTCCTTTTCCCGCTCTTCACGTCGAGCACCTCCAGGACGCTGTTCTGCGCCCGGTCCTTCTGGGCGGACAACGCCCAGGGCAGCAGGGCCAACGCGGCCGCTACGATCGCTATCTTCTTCATAATGTCATTGCGAATGAATCCCCGGGCCACGGAGGGGCGGCTTGCCGGTTTGACAAAGAAACAAAAAAATTGCGAAACCCTCGCAACCTCCTTGATCCTCCGCGCATATACCGGCGAGGGCCTGACCCAAAAAGAGATACGGCAGGAAAGGAATTATCCGTATTCTCCCCCGGCAAGCCGAGACACCTGACAGTTAAGCGAATAACAGGCAAAACCCCGGATTCTTTCCGTATAACCCGGCCTTTTTATGTTATTGTTTACTCACTTTTTGCGATTTAAATGTTTTAATTTACTAACTTCGTTATCCGGGAGAGTTAACCAATAAGCGATTAACCAGGAAAGACCATCGACGTCAGCGCAATGCCCAACAGTGATCTGCACACGCATCAGTTCCACGAACTGTATGTAAAAAACCGGCACAAGCTATTCCGATTCGCCCATTCTTATCTTAGGGATGAGATGGTTGCGGAGGATATCGTCATGGACAGTTTCATGCACTACTGGGAACATCGCGATACGATCCGGGAAGACTCCTCGCCGCTACCTTATATATTGACCATCGTGCGCAACCGTTGCCTGAACCATCTCAAAGCGCAGCAGATCCGCCAGCGCGCCCGGGGCGAGATCTACGACCGGGATACCCGGATCCTGGAGTTGCAGATCTCCTCGATGACCGCCTGCGACCCGACGGAACTTTTTTCCGAGGAAGCCCGCCGGATCGTCGCCCAGGCGATAGCCGAATTGCCCGGGCAAACCCGGGAAGTATTCATCCGCGCCCGGATACAGGACCAGTCCTACAAACAGATCATCGCCGAAATGAACATTCCCTTCAGCACGGTCGACCACGAAATGCGCAAAGCGAAGAAAATCCTGGCCGAAAAACTGAAACGGTACTACCCTGATCTGCTGCCCGTTCTGGCCATTTTCCTGCTTCATTAAATTTTTTTCACAAAAAACGCGTCCGGATTTGCGAATCCGGTCGCCTGGATTGTATATATAATAACCATGGACAGAAATATCTTATATCGTTTTTTCGAAGGGGTATCGACCCCCGGGGAAGATCAACAGATCGTTGATTGGCTGGATCAGGATCCGGCCAACGAAAAATCGTTTAACGCGGAGCGTAAAGTATACAACACGATCCTGATGACGGATCAGGTGCAACCGCAAGCGGAAAAGCCGAAAACACGCACCATGCCGCGCTGGAGCAGGGAATTCATGCGCACGGCCGCCGTGCTGGCGCTCACGATAGGCCTGGGGGCGCATTTCTATTCCCGCCTGCAGCAGCGCATCGACGTGGCGCAGAGCATTATCTCCGTTCCGGTCGGACAGCAACTCAACCTCACCCTGTCGGACGGCACCCAGGTGACCGTCAACGGGTCGTCGACCATCACCTATCCCGCGATCTTCTCGACCAAGGAACGGCGCGTCCATCTCTCGGGCGAGGCCTATTTCGCCGTGACCCACGACCAGAAGCATCCGTTCATCGTCGAGACCTCGGACTACGACGTCGAGGTGCTGGGCACGGAGTTCAACGTCGAGGCGTATGAGAACAGCGGCGAATTCGTCGCCTCGCTCGTGAACGGGAAAGTGAAAGTGACCAACCAGGACGATCCGGCCGAGTCGATCGTCCTGATGCCGGGCCAGCAGGCACGCCTGGCCGAGGGCAGGCTCGTCGTCGGGGAGATCCCGGCCTACGAGGACTTCCTGTGGCGCGACGGGCTGATCGCCTTCAAACAAGCCTCGTTCGTCGACATGATGGAACTGTTCGAGAAGTATTACGGCGTGCACATCATCTACAACGCCGGCGCGCTGCCCAAAGGCACGTTCAGCGGCAAGATCCGCATATCGGAGGGCATAGACCACGCCTTGTGGGCTTTGCAGCAGAACTCCTCGTTCGTCTATGAAAAGAATGCAGACTCCATGATCATAACCATAAAATGAAAATCAGCCTATGACGATGAAGAACCCCTGACCGGTAACAAAAAACGAACCTGTGAGTGCCCACCACCCACAGGTTCAGAAGATCAATAGTCCAACAAGCTGTTGATAAAACGACCTAATTACAAACTATCAATCCTTTCTAATGAACAAAAGTAGGGAAAAAAAGGGAATTTGGCAAATTGCCCGCCCTTTCATGCGCAAGTGCAACGTGCTTTTGGCCACGTTCGCGTTATGTCTGCTCTCGACACAACTTTCCGCGCAGGAGAAACCGATTTCACTAAACTTCAAAAACGTAAAACTCGAACAGGTACTGGGCAGCATCGAAAAGCAGACCAACTACCTTTTCGTCTACGGCGACAACGTCGACGTCAACCAGACGGTGAGCATCGCGGTCGACAACAAACCGCTCCGGCAGGCCCTGGGCGAACTGCTTCCGGGTATCGGCCTGCAGTACACGATCAACAACACCTCGATCGCCCTTTCGCCCGTAACCAAATCCGAAGCGGCCGCCACCAACCGGTCGATCACCGGTAAGGTGGTCCGCGAAGAGGGTACCCCCGTGGCCGGGGCGACCGTCGTGGTCAAAGGCACCACGACCGGCACGATGACCGCAAATGACGGTACGTTCTCGCTGAACATCCCGTCGGCTTCGCGCACCACGGTGCTGGCCGTTAATTTCCTCGGGTACGAATCGAAAGAGGTGCAACTCGGCACGGAGAGCTATTTCAGCATCATGCTCCGCGAATCGACCGTCAGCATGGATCAGGTCGTGGTCACCGCCCTCGGGATCACCCGCGAAAAACGGGCCGTCACCTACAACGTGCAGGAGATCAAGAATGACGACATGGGCGTGAAAGACGCCAACGTCATGACCTCGCTGGCCGGCAAAGTGGCCGGTGCGACCATCAACGCCAGCGCATCGGGTATCGGCGGCGGCGCCCGCGTGGTGCTGCGCGGCGTGAAATCGATCAACGCCAGCAACACCCCCCTGTACGTAATCGACGGGATCCCGATGACGGACCAGTCGGCCGCGCAGCCCGACGACAACTACACGGGTGCGGGCCAGTCCGGCGACGGCATCTCGATGATCAACTCGGACGATATCGAAACGATCTCGGTGCTCAGCGGCGCCGCGGCTTCGGCGCTTTACGGCTCGATGGCCGCCAACGGCGTGGTCATGATCACCACCAAAAAGGGCAAGGCGGGAACCACCAACGTGACCTTCAACAACAGCAGCACCTTTTACTCCCCTTTCGTCATGCCCAAATTTCAGAACCGGTACGGTTCCGAGGCGGGCGAATGGTACAGCTGGTCGCCGAAAATGAGCACCCCGACCTCCTACGACGCGAAAGATTTTTTCCAGACGGGCTACAACGTAGCCAATACGGTGAGCCTGACCACGGGAACGGACCGGTCGCAGACCTACGTGTCGGCCGCCACGATGAACGCCCGCGGCATCGTCGAGAACAATGACGTGGATCGCTATAACGTCACCTTTCGCAATACGGTGAAATTCCTGCGCGATCGGATGACCCTCGACCTGAATTTCATGTACTCCCGGGTGGAGGAACAGAACATGCTGGCGCAGGGCGAGTACGCCAACCCGCTCGTTCCCATCTACCTCTTCCCGCGCGGCGACGATATTACCAAATACCAGTATTACGAGCGTTACGACCCGAACCAGGAGATCAAAACCCAGTTCTGGCCCCTGGGCGACAACGGCCTGTCCATGCAGAACCCCTGGTGGATCACCAACCGCAATATGTACAACAACAACAAGGATCGCTACCTGGCCGGCGCTTCGCTCTCTTATAAGATCACCGACTGGCTCAACGTCGCCGGTCGCCTGAACCTGGACAACACCGAGTCGGTATACGAGCGCAAGATGTACGCGAGCACCCTGCGCGTGCTGGCCGAAAACTCGGCCAAAGGCGCCTACCTGCGCCGCGAGCAGAACACCAAACAGTTCTACGGCGACGTGATGCTCAACTTCAACAAGGATTTTTGCCACAAGACATGGAGCCTGAGCGGAAGCCTCGGGGCCAGTTTCCAGGACGTGAAGCATACGGAATATTTCTTCGGCGGCGGACTGAACGCGATCAAAAACCTGTTCACCTACGGCAACGTCAACAGCAGCGGCAAACTCACCTACACCCAGGATAACTACCACGACCGCAACAACGTGGTATTCGGTCTGGCTACGGTCGGCTACAAAAGCATGGTCTACCTCGACGGTACGCTCAGGGCCGAATGGCACTCGGCGCTGGCAGGGTCGGTCAAGAACCACCTGCTTTACCCCTCCGTGGGCGCTTCGTTCATCCTGACCGACATCCTGGGCATCCACTCACGCGCGCTGAATTTCGCCAAACTGCGCCTCTCGTACAGCGAGGTGGGTAACTCCCCCAGGCGCTTCGCCACCATCGCCACGTGGCCCGTCGAGCAGGGACAGCAAAGCTCCAGCACCGTCTATCCGCTCTACAACCTCACCCCCGAACTCACCCAGGCCTGGGAAGCGGGTCTGAACGTGACGCTATTCAACAACAAACTGACCGTCGGCGCCACCGCCTACAAGAGCAAGACGACCAACCAGTTGTTCGACCTTCCGATCTCCGTGTCGCAAAGCGCTTTCAACCGGATGTACGTCAACGGGGGACAGGTCTCCAATAAAGGTATCGAACTGACGGCCAACTACAAGCAGCACATCACCCGCCCGTTGGTCTGGTCGAGCACCGCCGTGTGGTCGCTCAACCGCAACAAGATCGACAACCTGCTGCACGAATATTACAGCGAGGCGCTCGACACCTCCGTCACGGTGGACTATGTCGACGCCTACACGCTGGGCGGCGTCAAGGAACGGCTCTACGAGGGCGGTTCGATGGGCGACCTGTACGTCAACTCGATGCGCCTGGACGAGAAAGGTTACATCTGGATCAACTCGATGACCGGGGCGATCGAAACCCGTAAGAACAACTGGATCTACGCAGGCAACTCCAACCCCAGCTACAACCTCAGCTGGCGCAACGACTTCAACTGGAAGGGCTTGAGCGCAGGATGTATGGTTTCGGCACGCGTCGGCGGGGTCGGCGTTTCCGGCACCCAGGCCGTGCTCGACTACTACGGCGTTTCCGAGCGTTCGGCCGCCGCGCGCGACGCGGGGGGCATCTATGTGAACGAGGGTTCCAAACTCGACGCGCAGACCTTCTTCCAGACCGTGGGCGCCAACGGGGTCGATTTCGTCGGGGCGATGTACGTCTACGACATGACCAACGTCCGCCTGAGCGAGGTGACGTTAGGGTATGATTTCCCGGTCGCCAAATGGACCAGCTGGCTCAAGACGCTCAACGTTTCGCTGGTGGGCCGCAATCTGCTGATGTTCTACTGCAAAGCCCCCTTCGACCCGGAATCGACCGCCAGCACGGCGACCTACAACCAGGGCATCGACTACTTCATGCAACCGAGCATGCGCAGCGTAGGGTTCTCTGTGAAAGTAGGTTTCTGATCTTATGTTTAACCGCATAATACCGCGAAAGATGAATTTCCATAAATTGACTATCATATGTAAAGCGTCGCTGTTGGCCGCACTGGCCGTCGCGATGGCGGGTTGTACGAAAAACTTCGTCGAGTATAACACCAACCCCAATGAAACCACCAAAAGGGAGGTGGGCGCGCTCTTCCTGCAGATGGTGCAGAACGTGCGTCCCGTTCAACAGACCGATTTCGGCAGCGACCGCTACCAGACCGTGGAGAACATGGTCGGCGACGGCTACGCGGGCTATTTCGGCTTTTCCGCACCCAACATCAACTCGGCAGGCCGCTACAACTGGTCGTCGTCGAGCTGGTACGGCGATATGTTCAACACCAGCTACCAGAAAGGGATGGGCGCATGGCGCGACCTGAGGGACGCCTACAAAGACGACCTCGGCGGCCCGCATTTCGCCATGGCCCAGATCCTCAAAGTGGCTATCATGCACCGCGTGACGGACACCTACGGCCCGATCCCTTATATCGATTTCGGCCAGAAAAGCGTCGTGAAATACGACAGCCAGCGGGATATCTACTACAAATTCTTCGAAGAGCTGGACGACGCGGTCAACAGCATCGAAGGGTATGCCGTCGCCGGGACGGAATTATTCTCGGAATGGGATCCCGTCTATGGCGGCAACCTGCTGCAGTGGGTGAAATTCGCCAACACGCTGCGCCTGCGCCTGGCCCTGCACATCAGCTACGTCGATCCTGCCAAGGCCAAACAGGAAGCCGAAGCCGCCGTTAGCCACATCATCGGGGTGATGGCCCAGTCCACCGACCTGGCGCAGTTGCAGCACATCTCGCCGATCGCCAACTACGAAAGCCCGTTGAACCTGATCAGCAACAGCTGGAACGACGCCTACATGGGCGCCACGATCGACTCTTACATGAACGGCTACAACGATCCCCGCCGGGCGGCCTACTTCCTGACCGGGACCGGAAGCGTTTACCGCGGTATCCGTGCGGGTATGTCCGGCAGCCTCGCCAAAGCCTCCTACACGACCGGGCAGTTCTCGCTGGCCAACACGAACGACAAGACCAACGTGATCTGGATGCGCGCTTCGGAAGCCTATTTCCTGCGCGCGGAAGGCGCCCTGAACGACTGGAGCATGGGCGGCACCGCCAAAGAACTCTACGAAGCGGGCATCGCCATGTCCTTCACCGAGCAGAACGTATCGGGCGCAGCGGCCTACGCGGCCAACACCGCGCTCGTCCCGGCCGCCTACACCGATCCCGTCACGACGACCTATTCGCAGGCCGCGCGCGGCACCATCAACATCGGCTGGGACGGCGGCACGACCGCGGCCATCAAAGAGCTTAACCGCGAGCGCATCATCACCCAGAAATACCTGGCTATCTTCCCGGTAGGACAGGAGGCCTGGACGGAATTCCGCCGTACGGGTTATCCCAAAGTGTTCCCGGTCGCGGTGAACGAAAGCAACGGCGGCAGCGTGAACACCGCCGTCCAGATCCGGCGCCTTCCCTACCCCGTGACCGAGTACAACACCAACCGCGCGCTGCTGGACGCAGGCATCACCCTGCTGGGCGGCCCCGACACCGGCGGCACCAAACTCTGGTGGGATACCAAGTAATGTAAACCCATAAAGAAGCAGACAATGAAGAATATACTGAAATACACGCTTGCCGCGGCAACCGCACTGGCCTTCGCCGCGTGCACGAATGAAACGGTCTACGACACGATCGTCGATTCGCCGAACGTGTTGGCCTATGTCGCCACGACCACCGCCAGCCCCATCTCCGGGACGGTAAGCCATACGCCTATCGGTTCGGTGGGCAACCTGGATGTGGACGTTACGATCAAATGCAGCTCCACCCGCCACAGCGCGACGACCGTCACGCTGAACTACGACGCCTCGCTGGCCGAGGCCTACAACACCGAAAAAGGGACCGAATATCCCCTGCTCCCCGCAGACCTGATCGTCGCCACCCCGGTGACGATCCCGGACAACGAGGATTCCGCACTGTCCCACATCTCGCTGCAAGGCGACCTGTCGGTACTCACCGAGCCTGCGTACCTGGCCGCGTTCCACATCACCTCGCAGGGCGTGGACGCCAGTGAGAAATACAACAAGGTATACTGCCTGGTCAAGACCGGCGCCACGATGATCCGTCCCATCACGACGACCGCCGAATTCTTCGGCCGCGACCTCGACCGCACCGGATGGACTTCCGACAACGCCTCGCCCGCCAACCTGTTCGACGGCAGCACGACCACCTATTGCCAGCTCACCGGACAGACCAACACGTCGGTCATCGACATGGGGGCGACCCAGAACCTGGTAGGCTTCAAGCTGCGCCACTACGCCAGCACCACGGCCAGCCAGATCCCCACCTCGATCCTGGTCGAATACAGCACCGACGGGGTGAACTACACCTCGGCGGGTACGGCTACCAACGGCACCAACTCCTTCTCGTCGGACTACACGCGCCACGTGGCCTTCTATGGGGTGATCAGCGCCCGTTACCTGAAACTGACCATCACGTTCGGCTCCTCGACCTCGACCTACCTGCGTTTGTATGAATTCAACGCCTACGGGCCGGAAAGCGCGCTGCCGCTCGTCTACACCGTCACGGGCACCGACAACGCCGTGGCGCTGGGCAACCTGATCCACACCCCCGTGAGCTCGACGGGCCTGGGCACCACCTCGTTCACCGTACGTTGCACCGACGCCATCCAGGCCGGCCGCACGGTCACCGTGGCCGCCGACAACTCGCTCATCGCAGCCTACAACGCCGCCAACGGCACTTCGTACGCCGCGCTGCCCGCAGCCAACCTGACGCTGAAGAACGCCCCCAGCGCGATCGGCTCGATGAAATACGTCTCCTCGAAAGACGTGGAAGTTTCGATCTCCGGCGACCTGAAGGCCCTCACCGAGCGCAGCTACCTGATCCCGCTCCGCCTGACCTCCCAGGGCGCCGAGTCCGACGACAAGCGCAGCGTGGTCTACGTGACCTTCACCACCGAGGTTTCGCTGATCCGTCCCGCGGCGGACATCAACGACATGGTCGGCACGCTCGCCACCCGCACCGGCTGGACGGCCTCCGGCAATGGTACCGGCGCCGAGAACCTGTTCGACGGCAGCGCCACCACCTACTACCAGTGCACCGGGCAGTACAACAACGTGCTGACGATCGACATGGCCTCCTCGCGCAAAGTAGCCGGGATCGGCCTGCGCCACTACGCCGCCACCACGGCCAGCTACATCCCCGGGATCACGATCGAGTACAGCGTCGACGGGACGAACTACTCGCAGGCCGGTACCTCCACGACCAGCAACTCGTTCAGCCTGACCTCGGACTACACGCGCTACGTGGCCTTCTACTCCCCGATCCAGGCACGCTACATGCGCCTGACGCTCAACTACGGCACCTCATCGGCCACCTACCTGCGCGTCTACGGGTTCAACGTCTACGAGACCGACAGCGACATGCCGCTGGTATACACCGTCATGGGCACCAACAACACCGTCTCGCTGGGTAAACTGACCCTCGCCAAAACGGGGGCGTCGGGCCTGGGCACCGCCACGTTCGCCGTGCGCACCACCAACGCCGCCCAGACCGCGGTCACCGTGGCCGCCGACAACTCGCTCGTCGAGGCTTACAACACCGCCAACGGCACCTCGTACGCCGCGCTGCCCTCCGGCAACCTGACGCTCACCAACAACCCCTGCACGATCAACGCGATGCAGTTCAAGTCGGATAAGGAGATCGAGATCTCGATCACGGGCAACCTCTCCTCGCTCACCGAGCGCAGCTACCTGATCCCGCTCAAGCTGACGGCGCAGGGCGCTACGACCAGCCCCACGCTGGGTGTGGTCTACGCGACCTTCACCACCGAGGTTTCGCTGCTCCGTCCCATCTCGGCCATCGGGGACATGGTCGGCACGCTCGCCACGCGCACCGGCTGGACGGCCGAAGGCGCCGGTACCAACCCCGCCAACCTGTTCGACGGCAGCACCACCACCTACTACCAGTGCACCGGACAGTACAACAACGTGATCACGATCGACATGGCCTCCTCGCGCAAAGTGTCCGGCATCGGCCTGCGCCACTACGCCACCACCACGGTCGGCTACATTCCCGCGATCACCATCGAGTACAGCGTCGACGGGACGAACTATTCGCAGGCCGGGACGACGACGACCGAGGCCGGCGTCAACTCGTTCACCCAGAACTCCGACTACACGCGCTACGTGGCCTTCTACGACCCGATCCAGGCCCGTTACATGCGCCTGACGCTCAACTACGCCACCTCGTCGTCCACCTACCTGCGCGTCTACGGGTTCAGCGCCTACGAGCCCGAAATGGACACGCCGACGGTATACGCCGTCACGGGCACCAACAACGTGGTCACGGCAGGGGCCATCCAGCACACGCCGATCAGCTCGGTCTGCACCGCGAGCACCTCGTTCACCATACGCACCTCCACGGCGACGGCGGCGGGCTACACGGTGAACGTTGCGGCGGACAACTCGCTGATCGCCGCCTACAACACCGCCAAAGGCACCTCGTACGAAGCCATCCCCGCGGCCAACCTGGCCCTGGCCAGTGCGCCCGCCACGATTGCGGCAGACGCCTACAAGTCCACCGTGGACGTGAGGGTATCGCTGACCGGCACCCTGACCGCCCTGACCGCGAAGAACGGCTACATCGTACCGCTCAAGCTGACCGCCCAGGGCGCCACGACGAGCCCCACGCAGGGTGTGGTCTATGTGATCTTCACCACCGACTACACGATCATCCGGCCCATAACGGCCCTTACCGAAATGACCGGCACGATCGCCGACCGCACCGGCTGGGTAGCCACCGGCGCCGGCACCAACCCCGCCAATATGCTCGACGGCAGCACGACCACCTACTACCAGTGCGCCGGACAGTCGAACAACGTGATCACGTTCGACCTGGCCTCCACGCGTAAACTGACCGGGTTCGGCCTGCGCCACTACAACAGCACCTCGGCCAACTACGTCCCCACGATGATCGTCGAGTACAGTACGGACGGGGTGACCTATTCGGCCGGCGGCACGACCTCGTCCAGCAACTCGTTCACCCAGACGTCGAACTACACGCGCTACGTGGCCTTCTACGGCACCATCAGCGCCCGCTACCTGCGCCTGACGCTCAGCTACGGCACCTCGTCGGCCACCTACCTGCGCGTCTACGAGTTCGATGTCTACGAGAGCGCGAATTAATCCCTTCCAAAAGATGAAAAACATGAAAAAGATATTGTTCATAGCGGCAGCCACTTTAGTGTGGCTGACCGCCTGCGACACGGATCAGGAAGCGAAAAACCTGCTGGTCCCCTACCAATATTCAGAGGACTATTACGCCAACCTGCGCGCCTACAAGCAAACCGACCACCAGATCTGCTTCGGCTGGTACGCCGCCTACTCCGCCGAGGGCTCTCCTTCGGCCGGGGCGCACTTCCAGGGGCTGCCCGACAGCATGGACATCATCAGCCTGTGGTCGCCCATCCCCTGCCTGGATCCCGAATATACCGCGGGGGACAGCGAATTCAGCGAGCGCTACCTCCCTATCGCCTATAAGGAGATGTGGGAAATGCGCAACCTGAAAGGCACCAGGCTGGTCAAAGCCATCATCTGCCGCATCGCCTACACGGACTTCCCCAGGACCGACGCGGGCATCGAAGCGTACGCGCTGCACCTGGTGGAGATGGTCAACCGCAACAACCTCGACGGGCTGGACCTGGACTACGAACCCGAAGGCGACTGGCTCTCGGGGGACAACTTCACCAAATTCGTCAAGGTCATCGGCCAACACCTCGGCCCCAAATCCGGGACGGGCAAGATCCTGATCGTCGACTTCTACAACACCACCCCGCCCGCGGCTTGCGAGCCGTACGTGAACTACTTCATCCGCCAGTGCTACACAACCTCCTCCTCGTCGAGCCTGAACTCTTCATTCAGCGGCATCTCGTCCTGGTGCCCTCCCGGGAAATTCGTACCGACCGAACAGATGGGCTGGTATTGGGAGAACGGAGGCGTGAAATTCACCGAAACGGGCAACAGCGCCGGCGTCGACTCGTGGGGCAACCCCCTCTACTCGGTAGTCGGCATGGCGCGCTGGAACCCCTCCTCGGGCAAGAAAGCCGGTTTCGGCGGTTTCTATTTCGAATACGAGTACAACACCCAACGGCCTGCCAAACAGTCCATCGGGGATGTCGAATCGGAAGCGATACCTTATTTCAGCATGCGCCGCGGCATCCAGGAACAAAACCCTGCCGTCACGAAATAAACCCGCAGGCAAACAATAACTCCAAAATTTTCAGACTATGAAAAGCATCAATAATCGTATCCGGGTTTCCATGACGGCCCTGGCAGGGATCATCCTGATGGCCACCTCATGCCAAGAACCTCTCGATATAGGCGACGCGGTGTATATGACCGGTACGGCCAGCACCCCGCTGGTACAATTCGCCATCGACGGGTTTCCTTCGAGTTACAACCTCTCCGTAACGGCCACAGACAAGGTCAAGCAGACCACCAGCGTCGCGCTCGAAGCGGATCTCTCCCTGGTGGAAGAATACAACCAGAAGATGGGGGTAAGTTACTACCCGCTGCCGGAAAGTTCGTTCGAACTCTCCGACACCCATGTGACCATCAAGGAAGGCAAGAGCGTTTCCGAAGCGATCAAACTGACGATCACCAACGACGTGGATTTCGTCTCGGGACGCGTCTACCTGGTTCCGGTGACCATCAAGGAGGTGGACGGCGGCGAGATCAGCGTGCTCGAGCCCTGCCGCACGATCTACCTGAAGGTTTCGCGTACGCTCTATTTCTACGCCCCCTACGTGGGTGACGGCAACATGTCCTACCAGTTCCTCTTCTCGAATCCGGTCACCTCGCTGCCCACCTACACCTATGAGGTGAAGATCTACGCCACGCAGTTCCGTTCGACCTCGGCGTCCACCCCCACGCGCGTCTGCTCGTTCGGCGGCAACGCCTCTTCGATCGAGGGCGGGTCGATCCCCGACGAAGGCTTCAAGTGCGACCAGAACCTGCTCCGTTTCGGCGAAGGTACCGACGCTCCCAACATCCTGCACATCACCACCAAGCAGGGGAAAATGTCGGCCAACAACGGATTCCAGCTCAACCGCTGGTATGCCGTGGCGCTGGTCAACGACGGACAGACCCTGACGCTCTATGTCGACGGCGAGAAAGACAACTCGATGACCGTTCTGCCCTATGAGTACACCCTGTACGGCGTGCAGATCGGGATGCCCTCCACGGGCTACCAGTCCTCGCAGCTCTTCTACGGCCGCCTGAGCGAAATGCGCCTGTGGGACAGGCCCCTCTCCGCCCGCGAGCTCAAGGCCAACGTCTGCGGCGTCGACCCGGAGACCAGCGGCCTGGTATCCTACTGGCGTATGAACGAAGGCACGGCCAAGACGTTCTACGACTCGTCGCCCTCAAAACGCGACATCGGATACACGACCAACATCACCATCAACTGGACTATCACAGGAAATACCTGCGTAGAATAGCACTTGACAGTTATGGCGACCCATGGGTCGCCATAACTGTCAAGTGCTATTCATTCCGTTCCGCTGCGCTGGCATATTCCCCCCTGCCCCCCTTTGGGAAAGGGGGGTGCGCCAGCCCAACGCACCACTTGCCCGGACTCACTCATGCAAAGTATGCGTGGGTTTTGTTCTGAAAACCCCTACCTTTATCCGAAACTTTGTTGAAGATATGCCATTGTTGCGGAATCACCTTGTCTTGCTGGTTTTATCGGCCCTTATCGCCGGGACTTGCGCGGCGCAGAGCCAACCGCTGAAATTCGACGAGCCCGTCTGGAATTTCGGACGGATCGCGGAGGACGGCGGCAAGGTCAGCCATACCTATGTGTTCACCAATGCGGGCGCGAAGCCCGTGGTGATCCACGAGGTGGTGAGCACTTGCGCCTGCACGGTGGGGGCGTTCAGCCGCGAACCGGTGATGCCCGGACAGAAAGGGAGCGTCACCGTCACCTTCGACCCGCTCGGACTGACGCCCACGATCACCCGCACGCTCAAGGTCGCCTATGAGGGCGGGAATAAATTCTGCACCCTCACGCTGCAGGGGCAGATCGAGCTGCGGGAGAGCGTCGAACTGGACTACCCTTACCCTTTGGCCGGCGGGCTTTACACCTCGCAAACATTCATCTCTTTCAGGCAACGGCAACACGGCGCGCCGGTCGACACGGTGGCCTTGCGCCTGTTCAACAACACCTCCCGCCGCATCACGCCGGGATACACGCTCACGCAGAAGAGCGGTTGCGTGCGCATCCTGATGCCGGCGGCCGTCGAGCCGGGCAAATCGGCCGAGGTGCGGATGATCCTCTCGCCCCCGTCCTATTTTTACGGCCACTTCAATGACCTGCTCTATATCACGGCCGGTCAGGCGAAAGGTTCGCCCGTGCGCCTGACCGGGATCGTGGTCGACAACACGAAAGGGGTCAACATGGGCCTCGCGCCGAAATGCACCCTCTCCCCGGCCTATTTCGCCCTCGGGCAACGGGCGGCGGGGACGGTCAAATGCAGCGCGAAACTGACCAATACGGGAGCCGCACCGCTGATCGTGCGCAAGATCGAGGACGCGCCGCACGTGAAATGCGCCCTGAAAACCCCGCCCACCTTGCAACCGGGCGACAGCGTGACGCTCGATTTTACGCTGACGCTGGCGGCCGGGACGAGCGTGGACGAGAAAATATACCTGATCACCAACGATCCCCGTACTCCGGCCCTGCCGATCGGGTTCCAGGCTATGGCGACCCGGTGACGCCGGACGCATCCCAACCGTTTTGCAACGACCGATTATGAAGAACCTGCTGCCACTCACCCTATTATTATTTGCGTTTCACAACCCCGCCGCCGCCCAGACCGGAACCTCTTCCGAGCCCGTGCGTTACATCGGCGGCCGCATCGCCGATCCCACGAAGCATGACGGGGGACTGCCCCTGGCCGTGGGCGTGGAGAATATCCAGGTCATGCGCGCCAACCGCTCGCATCCTGAGCTGGCCGACGATTTCGGCTATACGTATAACCATGCGCCCAACCTCACGTGGTGGGGCGGGCGGTTCTGGTTGCAATACCTGAGCAATCCCGTCCATGAACATGAGCATCCGGGGCACACGCTGCTCTGCTCGTCGGCGGACGGACGCACCTGGGGCAAGCCCGTGGTGGCTTTCCCGGCCTATCCGGCTCCGGCAGGCGTCGCCCTGCCCGAAGGCAACAAGGGGTACATGATGCACCAGCGCATGGGATTCTATACCGCACCCGGCGGGCGGTTGCTCACCGTGGCCTTC
The DNA here is from genome assembly GCA_031549495.1 of Rikenellaceae bacterium. Classification (GTDB taxonomy): domain Bacteria; phylum Bacteroidota; class Bacteroidia; order Bacteroidales; family Rikenellaceae; genus JAVBOW01. The sequence goes on from JAVBPS010000041.1 coordinate 97,519, forward strand.
TACGGCCATGCCGACTACCCTTTCCGCGAGGGGGGGATCGGGCGCGTGGTGCGCGAGATTTATAAGGACGGGACGATGGGCCCGGTCTATTTCATCCGTTATACGACCCATGCGGCGTGGAACGCTTCGAACACCGCGTTCCCTTTCTATAAGGATTCGCCCGACGCGGGTTTCGTGGCCGCTTGCGACGCGCTGCTGGCCGACCGCCTGCAAACGATGCAGTGGTGGGACGAGGAGAAGGGGTTGGACGGGTTTTACACGCTCACGGACAGCCTGTACCGCGTGGAGGCGTTCTCGTATTACCGCCGCGGGGACGGCAAATGGGTCGGCCTGTGGAAGAAATCGAACGCCGCGCTTTCCGTCGACGGGGTCAACTGGTCCCTGCCGGTGGTTACGCCGACCTTCATCATGGCCGGGGGCAAGCAGTGGGGCCAGCGCACCGCGGACGGCCGCTACGCCATCTGCTACAACCCCATCGCCACGCAGCAGTACCGCTACCCGCTGGTGGCGGTGACCAGCGCGGACGGCATTCTTTTCGACGATATGTGCACCATCCACGGCGAGGTACCGCCCCGCCGTTTCTTCGGGTGGTGCAAGGATTTCGGGCCCTGCTATATGCGCGGCATCGAGGATCGGCAGGCGAAGACGGACGGAGCCATGTGGCTCACGTACAGCGTCAACAAGGAAGATATCTGGATCAGCCGCATCCCGGTGCCGATCGCCGCTGCGGCGAAAGGCGGGGTGAAGGAGGATTTCAACGCCTGCAAACCCGGGCAGGGCGTGCCGGGATGGAACACGTACAGCCCGCTGTGGGCCCCTGTAGGGGTCGAGGATTTTCCCTCGGCCGCCAACCGCAGCCTGGCCCTGCGCGACGCCGACCCGTATGACCACGCGCAGGCGATCCGCGTTTTCGAACCGGCCCGGCAGGGCACCGTATCGCTCAGGGTGTGTGCGGAGCAGGTTTCGCACGGACAACTGCACATCGACCTGGCCGACGAACATGGCAACCGTCCCGTGCGCCTTTTCCTGGACAGCGACCGGCAACTCCATTACGACAACGGGGCACGGTCGCTTCCGGTGGCGTTCTACGCCCCCGGCGCGTGGCATGAGCTGCGCATCACGTTCGATGCCGCCGGACTGGGGCGTTTCGACCTGGCCGTCGACGGGAAGAGCGTGCTGAAGGGCGTGCCGTTCGCCGTAGGTGTGAAAAGCGTCGGGCGCCTCATCCTGCGCACCGGCCCCCACCGCGACAAACCCGACCGCACCACGGAGAACCAGGATCAAAACGACACACGCCCGGACGCGGATGAGCGCGTGGCAGAGGCCGTCTACCATGTCGACGACGTGACCGTTACGATACGACAAAGCGCATTATGAAAAAAATAATCCTTCTTGCCGCCCTTTGCGTTAGCGCGGCGCAGGCCAGGCCTGCAAAACCTGCGGCGGCGCAGCCCGTTTATAAAAACGCTTCGCTGGCACCCGCCGAACGGACGGCCGACCTGCTGGGCCGGATGACCGTCGAGGAAAAGGTGGGGCAACTGCTCTGCCCGATGGGGTGGGAAATGGTCGAAGGGCGCGGCGATAAAGTGGGCGTGAGCGCGAAATTCCGCGAACTGGAAACGCGCATCCCCGTAGGATCGCTATGGGCGGTTTTCCGCGCCGATCCCTGGACGCAAAAGACGCTTACGAACGGCCTCGACCCCGCATCCGCAGCCCGCGCGGGCAATGCCCTGCAACGCTATGCGATCGAAAACACGCGCCTCGGGATTCCGCTCTTCCTGGCCGAAGAGTCGCCGCACGGGCACATGGCCATCGGCACGACGGTCTTCCCGACAGCCATCGGGATGGCTTCGACCTGGTCGGTGCCGATGATGGAGCGCGTGGGCAAGGCCATGGCGCTCGAAGTGCGGCTGCAGGGGGCGCATATCGCCTACGGACCGGTGATGGACATCTCTCGCGATGCGCGCTGGTCGCGCGTCGAGGAGTCTTTCGGCGAAGATCCGGTGCTCACGGCACGCCTCGCTTCGGGGATCGTCCGGGGGCAGGGCGGGGGCAATCTGTCCAAGCCTTATTCCGTCATATCGACTTTAAAACATTTCGCCGCTTACGGCGTACCCGAGGGGGGGCATAACGGCAGTCCCTCGCTGGCTTCGGTGCGCGACCTGCATGAGTGTTTTTTCCTACCTTTCAAAGCGGCCATAGAGGCCGGGGCGCTTTCGGTGATGACCTCGTATAATTCGCTGGACGGCGTTCCTTGTACAGCCAGTCCCTATCTGATGACCGAAATTTTGCGTGATGCATGGGGATTCAAAGGCTTCGTGGTGTCCGACCTGTTCAGCATCGCGGGCATCCACCGCGACCACCGCACGGCCGACGGCCCCGCGGGGGCGGCTGTGGCCGCTCTTACCGCCGGGGTGGACATGGATCTGGGGGGCGAGGATTTTCTGCCGTTGGTACAGGCCGTGAAGGACGGGACTGTCCCGATGGAAGTGCTCGACCAGGCGGTCGAACGGATTTTGAAGCTCAAATTCGAAATGGGGCTTTTCGAAAACCCGTATGTCAATCCGGGCCTTGCAAAATGGCAGGTACGTATCTCGCAGCACTCTGGTTTGGCGCTCAATACCGCTCGGGAAAGCATTGTACTGCTTAAAAACGACAGCGTGCTGCCCCTGAAAAAGAAGATGAAACTGGCCGTCGTGGGCCCCAATGCCGACAACGTCTACAACCAGTTGGGCGACTATACCGCCCCGCAGCCCCGCGCGAACGTAAAAACCGTGCTCGACGGGCTGAAAACGAAAAACGTACAGGTGGAATACGTGCGCGGCTGCGCCGTGCGGGACACCTCCTATAACGGCATCGCGGATGCGGTCGCTGCGGCCGGGCGCGCGGATGTCGTGGTGGCCGTGGTCGGCGGGTCGAGCGCCCGCGACACCGGGACCGAATACTTAGAGACCGGTGCGGCAGTTGCAGGCAGCCGGGCAGTGAGCGATATGGAGAGCGGCGAAGGGTTTGACCGCGCTTCGCTCGCCCTACTCGGCCGCCAGCAACGGCTTTTGGAAGCGTTGCACGCAACCGGCAAGCCCTTGGTGGTGATCTACATCCAGGGCCGCCCGCTGGAAATGAACTGGGCGGCGGAATATGCCTCAGCATTGCTGCTGGCCTGGTATCCGGGCGGCGAGGGCGGCATGGCGGTGGCCGACGTGCTGATGGGCGACTATAACCCCGCGGGGCGCCTGCCGATCTCCATTCCGCGCTCGGCCGGGCAGATCCCGGTGCATTACAACCGCAAGGCCCCCGTGCCCCATAATTACGTCGAAATGTCCTCCGCACCGTTATATGCATTCGGTTACGGGTTGAGCTACACGACCTTCGAATATTCCGGCCTGCAGATCACGCAGCAGGGGCCGCACGATTTCCGCGTCACGGTGCAAGTGCGCAACACCGGCATGCGCACGGGCGACGAGGTGGTGCAGCTTTACCTGCGCGATGTATTAGCCTCGCGCGTGCAGCCGCTCAAACAGTTGCATGGTTTCGAACGAATTACTCTTGAACCGGGCCAGTCGCGGCAGGTTAGTTTCGCGATCACGGAGCAGGAGCTTTCGATCGTCGACGGCCGCCTGCAACGGGTGGTCGAGCCGGGGGATTTCGAGGTTATGGCCGGCGCTTCGTCCGACGACATACGGCTTACGGGAACATTGACAGTCAAATGATTATATTATGAAGAAATTTTTATCCCTGCTGCTTGTTGCGGCGACCGGCTGCTTCTGTTCGGCACCTACGGACAAGGCGGATTACAACATCGTACCCCTTCCCCGCGAGATCGTTACGAACGATGGCGAAGGATTTTTGCTCGATAAGGACGTGCGGATCGCTTGTGATACCACCCTGGAATCCTGCGCGCAATTCCTGGCCGGATATATCGGCCAAAGCAGGGGGCTGGCGTTAGCCGTCGCCCCGGCCCGGGCCGGGGAGCGCGCCATTACGCTCTCCCTCGTGGCGGGATACCCCGCAGAAGGATACGCCATCCGGGTGGACAGCGCGCAGGTGCGCGTCGAGGCTTCGGATGCGGCGGGCGTTTTCTATGCCGTGCAGACTTTACGCAAGTCCCTGCCGGTCGGCAAAGGGGCCGTCGTGCTGCCCGCCGCGGCCATTGCCGACGTGCCGGTGCTGGCCTACCGGGGGGCGATGCTCGATGTGGCGCGCACGTTCTACGACGTGGCGGCGGTCGAGCGGTTCATCGACCTGCTGGCGCTGCACAACCTCAACCGTTTCCATTTCCACCTCACGGACGACCAGGGGTGGCGCGTGGAGATCAAACAATTCCCCGAGCTGGTCGCTGTAGGGGCCTGGCGGCAGGATAAGAACGGCAACACGGTCGGCGGGTTCTTCACGCAGGACGAGATCCGCCATATCGTCGACTATGCCACCCAGCGTTTCATCACCGTCATCCCCGAGATCGACATGCCGGGGCATATGCTTGCGGCCTTGAGCGCCTATCCCGACATGGGTTGCACGGGCGGGCCTTACCGGATCACCGGCATGCCGGGCGTGATGCCCGACATCCTCTGCATGGGGTCGGACCGGGTGCTGCCCTTCGTGGAAGGGGTGCTGGAAGAGATCACGGAGCTTTTCCCGGGCGAATACATTCACATCGGGGGCGACGAAGCGCCCCGCACGCGCTGGGAAAATTGCCCGCACTGCCAGGCCAAAATAAAGGATCTCGGGCTGAAAAGCGACGAGCGGGGATCGGCCGAGGCCAAACTGCAAAGCTGGCTGGTCGGCCACGCGGAAGCGTTCCTGGCCGCCCGCGGCCGGCGGATCCTCGGCTGGGACGAGGTGCTGGAAGGGGGCGTATCGCAGCAGGCCACCGTCATGTCATGGCGCGGCGTTTCGGGGGGCATCGAGGCCGCCCGCAAGGGCCACGACGTGATCATGGCGCCCAACTCGTCCCTCTATTTAGACTACTACCAGAGCCTCGACTTCGAGAACGAGCCCGAGGCGTTCGGGGCGCTGATCACCCTGCGGGACACCTACGCGACCGAAGTTTTCCCGAAAGAGCTCACACCCGAAGAGCAAAAGCATATCAAAGGCATGCAGGCCTGCGTGTGGACGAGTTGGATCCCGACACAAGAGATTCTCGACTACATGGTCCTGCCGCGGATGGCGGCGCTTTCGGAGGTGGCGTGGAGCTACCCGCAGGAGCGCGATTTCACTGCGTTCCTTGGACGTATGCCAAAATTGTACGATCTTTACGCCCGGTTAGGGTATAAGCCGTGTCCCTATCTGTTCGATGTGGATATGCAGGCGGAGCCCGATTTCGATTCGCATACGGTACGGGTGGGCCTCTCCTCAGCCGACGGGGCGAAGATCCATTACACGTTGGACGGCCGGCAGCCGGGCGACGCCTCACCCGTCTATGACGGGCCGGTCGGCATCGGGGGCGACGCGCGCCTGCAAGCCGTGGCCGTCACACAGGCCGGGCTGCGCAGCAAACCGTTCAGCGCGCAGTTCAGCTTCAACAAGGCGACCATGAAGCCGATCACGGCGCTCAGCAGCCCCGATCCGCGGTACGACATCCGCATGCTGGTCGACGGGTTGCAGGGTTACCGGGTGTTCACGTTCGGCCACTGGGTGGGTTACGACACGCAGGACCTCGATGTGGTGATCGACCTGCAGGAGCCGGTCAAGCTGTCGCGCCTCGAAGTGTGCACGCTGCTCGACTACGGGTCGCACATCATGGAGGCGACCCACATCACGGTCGGGGTGTCGGACGGCGGCGGGGATTTCCAGACGGTGGCCGAGATGCATCCCGAGCCCGTGCCCTACACGCCCAGCAAGGCCATCCTCGCCCACCGCGTGGAATTCGAACCGCAGACCGCCAGCCGGGTGCGCGTCACGATGGGCCGGGCGAAAGAATTGCCCCGCGAACACGTCATGTACGGGCATAGCCCGTTCCTGTTCGTGGACGAAATACGATTATTCTAAAATGAGTTCTGGTCAGAACTCATATTAGAATAATTGTTACTTGTTCCGCTGCGTTGGCACATACCCCCCTGCCCCCCTTTGGAAAAGGGGGGTGCGCCAGGCCAACGCACCCTTTGCTCGGACTTACGCTGAAGATAATTGATTAATATTTATGAAAAGATTAGCACCCGTTTTTCTTCTGTTGTTCGCGGCATGTAATGGCGCGCAGGAGCGTGATAACACGCAATTTGTCAATGTGTTTACCGGTACGGGGGAGCATGGGCACACCTATCCCGGCGCCACGCGTCCTTTCGCGATGGTGCAGCTCAGTCCGGACACCCATCTCGACGGCTGGGACGCCAGCAGCGGCTACCACTGGGGCGATAGCGTAATCTACGCCTTCTCGCACACCCACCTTTCGGGGACGGGGATCGGCGACTTGGGCGATGTGGCGCTCATGCCGTATTGCGGCTGGGATACGCAGCAGCGGCAGGGGGCGGCGTTCAGCCACTCGGACGAGGTCGCCACGCCGGGATTTTACAGCGTGCGGTTCAGGGATTCCGGGATCGGCGTGGAACTCACCTCGACCGAGCGGGTCGGGATGCACCGCTATACCTTCCCGGCGGACTCGCTGCGTAGCGTGGTGCTCGACCTTTCCCACATTTTGCAGCCCTGCTGGGGGCATCGGGTCGTTTCCAATACGATCACTTATGTCGGCGAAGGTACCGTCAATGGAACCTTGCATACTCGCGGTTGGGCATGGGATCACCGCACATCCTACCATATCGTTATCAGTGAGTCGGCCAGTAACATCACACTATTCGAAGATGGCAAGTTTAAAGCCACCCTCGACGGGACGATGCACTCCACAATCACCGGCCCCCCGGAGATGACGCTCACGACAGACAAGCCACTGAAAGTCGTTTTCGATTTTTCTGCGGGAGCAGAGCCGTTGCTCATCAAAGTCGCCCTCTCGTCCGTGGATACGGAAGGGGCGGAGAAAAATATGGCGGCCGAGCTTCCCGGCTGGGATTTCGATGCCGTGAAGCAGCAGTCGCACCGCATCTGGAAGGAAAAACTCGCCGCGGTCGAGGTCAGCACCGCCGACACCACCGTATTGCAAAACTTCTACACCGCCCTCTACCACACGATGGTCGCGCCCATCCTCTGGCAGGACGCCGACGGGCGGTACCGGGGCATGGACAAGCAGACGCATACCGCCGGGGCCGGTTACACGAACTACACCGCCCTGTCGCTCTGGGATACTTTCCGGGCGTGGTTCCCGCTGATGACCGTCGTCGATCCGGGGATGGCCACGGACCTGGGCGAGGTGCTCATGCAGGGGTACCGCGAGGGGGGCGTGCTGCCGAAATGGCCGCTCGCGTCGAACTATACGGGCTGCATGGTCGCCTATCCGGCCGTGAGCGTGCTGGCGGACTTACAGGCAAAAGGGTTGCTGAAAACGGGGGTCGCCGAGGCGGCCGACGCCGCGCGCCGCTCGTCCGTCTGGCGGGCCGACCTGGCCGCGAAATTCACCGGCACGCGCGAACTGGATATCGTGACCGGGCATACGCGCCTTCGGGAACGCTTCGGATTCGTCCCGGCCGATTCCATCGCGGAATCGGTGTCGTGGGGCATCGAGATGGCCTATGACGACTGGTGCGTGGCGCAGTTGTGCCGTGCGGCGGGGGAGGCGGCGGGTTACGACGACTATATGGAACGTGCCGCGGCATGGAAACGCTATTTCGACCCGGAAACGAAGATGATGCGCGGGGTGATGGCCGACGGAACGCTGCGCACGCCTTTCAACCCCTACTACTCGGCGCACATGAGCAGCGACTATACCGAAGGGACCGCCTTCCAGTGGAGTTTCTTCGTTCCCCATGATATGGACGGTTTTATCGCCGCCCACGGCGGGGCGGAGCCGTTCGAAAAAGCGCTGGACGGACTTTTCTCCGCCTCCTCGCAGGTCGACGGGCAGACCGCCTCGGGCGACATCACGGGCCTGGTCGGTCAGTACGCCCACGGCAACGAGCCGAGCCACCACATCGCCTACCTCTACAACCGCACCGCATCGCCGCATAAAGGCCAGGCCGTGCTCGACACCTTGCTGCGCACGTTCTACACCCCGACCCCCGAAGGGATTATCGGCAATGAGGACATGGGCCAGATGTCCGCCTGGTACGTACTCGGCGCGCTGGGCCTGTACCAGGTCTGCCCGGGCGATCCCATCTGGTCGATCGGCCGGCCGCTCGTGGACAGCGCCCGCATCCGCGTCCGCAATGGCTTTTTCAATATCGAAGTGCACAACAACGCGCCCCAAAACCGCTACGTGGCCGCCGTGAAACTCGACGGACAGCCGGTAGAAGGCCTGAGCATCCCCCAGTCCGCCATCCGCGCGGGGGGTAAACTCGAAATCACCATGAGCGATAAGCCGGGGGCGTAATAGCTCCCGATCGACAAAGCGGCTTACCTTCCGGGTAAGCCGCTTTGTCGTTTCCAGGAATTCCTCGCTATTCGGGGAAGGGGACTATTCTGAATAGTCCGGCTTCCGACCGGATATCCATACGGGAATGACAACGCCGGATTCAAAAAAAACAAATTCCGATTATTGCTGGTTTTCAACACATCAGCAATCCGGTGAAATCTCCGGATCGTCCGTCCGCGAACCGCAGGGATCAGGGCGGGATTCCGAATGCATTGCATTTATAATCACCCTGTTGAAGATACAAACACTACTCTTTGCAAAGGTTCCGGATAAGATTTTCAGGCGTTTTTCCACACATTCCCAGCATTTTATTTAACCCGGCAGATCTCGGAAATTCCGTCATCAGAAAAGTCTGCAATCGACAGAAAATTTACGAAAATAGGTAGAAACTTAAAGAACACTTAAAGTATATTTGTATAAAAGGAGGTTTCAGAAGCCCGCAAAAACCGCCGCAAACAACTGTCTTTCGGTATAATATAATTCCCAACAAAAAACATGCCTTTGAATCCGGCATAACCGCGGCTGAATCAACCCCCTGTTACTGATGCCGGTAGGCCGGGTTGGGAAAAAGAGAGAGGTGTAAACGAGAAAAACGTATACGCTATGGCTAATCCGAACAACCCGGACAAGTGTTACTTTTTTGTTCCCGATCACCTCGCCGGATTCCAATACGCTGAATTAGCGAAGGGTGAGGTGGCCCGATCGGACAAAAAAGAGGAGAACCAGCTTGTATTCCTGTTGGGCGGCGCCCTGTCCGTGAACATCAACGAGTACAAGAACCACATCGTACGGGGACGCGAAATGATATTCCTGTCCAAATTCGCCGATTGCAGGATCAAGGCGCTCGCCCCCTGTAAATTGCTGGTGCTGTTCTACACCACGGGAGCGTTCTCGTGCGTGATCGGGGAATCGGACCGGCTGTTCCGGCTGAAAGAAAACGTCACCTACCAGCCCGGGGGGATACCGATCAACAAACCGATGTACACTTTCGCGACCCAGGTGGCCGATTACCTGAATGCGGGCATGAGCTGCCCCCATCTGCACGAGATCAAGCAGAAGGAGTTGTTCCTGATCTTCAAGCGCTTCTATACCGACGAGGAGAAGATCCAGCTTTTCTACCACGCCCTGGGGCGCGACCCCTCGTTCACGGAAGCCGTGCTGAGCCATTACATGAAGGTGCGCACGGCCCAGGAGCTGGCCTCCATGCTGGGGTACAGCAGCAAAACGTTCGAAAAACTCTTCAAGCAATGTTTCGGCACCACGCCTTACCGCTGGATGCAGCAGCATACGGCCAGCCGGATCAAAGGCCGGCTGCTGGACCCTTCCATCCCGCTCAAACGGGTCATGGACGAGTTCGGATTCGCCACCTCTTCGCATTTCAATGTCTATTGCCGCAGGAACTTCGGGGTTACGCCCGGACAGGTGCGCAATTCGGTTACGGACTGATTCTGTACCGGCAGGTAGCACGAACGGACGGGATGGTTTTCCATTCCGTCCGCTTTTTTATGCACCGGTTCTCCTCGGCGCATACCTCAGGGGTAGCTCTGGCGGGGTATTCCTGAATCACAGAGAAAAAAATAGCGGGCGTTCCGTAATTGGCAAAAAATGCTCTGGAATTGGTAGCGTGATGCGGAAAACGGCTCTTTATTTTTGCCTTATCGCCTACCGGTTTATTTCGAAAAAGCCGACCATCGGCAACCCTTCCGTAGAGAGAGCAAAATGCCGGGCGCATAAAACGGAGAAAACATGAAGAAGCACCCAACTATTATGATAATCCCAACATTGACGGCGATATTATTCGCCGTCAATGTCCACGCCCAGTCGATCGCCGCGAAAACCAACCTGTTTTACGCGGCTTACTCGTTCACCCCCAATCTGGGCGTGGAATGGGGCCTGGGCGGGAAAACCACGCTGGAACTCTCGGGCGGATACAATCCCTGGGGTCTGGAAGGCTCCGAGGTGAATAACAAAAAAACGGTCCACTGGATGGCGCAGGGCGAGGTGCGTTACTGGCCCTGCCGCCGTTTCGACGGCCATTTCTTCGGGGTGCACGCCCTGGGGTCGAAATACAACATCTCGGAGCACAATCTGCCGCTGCTTTTCGGAAAAAATTCGGAAAATTACCGCTACCAGGGATGGGCGGCCGGCGCGGGGGTCTCGTACGGCTACCAGTTCCTCTTGGGCCGGCGGTGGAACCTCGAGCTGAACCTCGGCGTGGGGTACGCCCGCATGAGATACACCCAGTACGACTGCGATCACTGCGGCGATAAGATCCGCACCGAAAGCAAGAATTATTTCGGGCCCACGCGCGCGGGGATCACCCTGGTCTACCTGATTAAAAGATAAGTCATGAAAAAGATAGTCCTGATATTGATCATCTGTACTTCCGGCTTGCGGGCGGTAGGTCAGCAGGGTCCGGCCCGGGTCACCGACCTGAAGGTCGAAAGGGTGAAGAGCGCGGTGGAAGTCCGTTGCCTGGTCGCCATCGCAGAGAAGGCGGCCGCGCGCGACCATAAGCTGACGCTCACCCCCCTGTTGTATAGCGGCGTTCACTCCGCGGCGCTCACGCCCGTGGTCGTGCAGACGCGGCATACGCAGATCAACGATTTCCGCACCCGCACCTCCCTGCCCTCCGGGGCGCTGGCGACCCGCAGCGGGCAGACGGTGCAATACGCCGCCAGCGTGCCTTATGAAGGGTGGATGGACGGCGCTTCGCTGCGCATGGAATGTACTTTGGCGGGCTGCGGCCATGAAACGGATCTGGCCCCGGTGGCGATGGGCGGGCCTTTCGGCCTGCGGATCGAGCCGGTCGCGGCGGTGCAGCAGAAGGTTACGCCCAAACCCCGTATCGAGCAGGCGGCACGCAAGTGGGAATTTTCGAAAAAGGAGATGATCGTGGGTTATCCGCTCAACCGGACGGAGGTGGACCTTTCGCTGCTGGATAACCGCAGCGTGCTCGACGAGATCGTACAGGTCGTCAGGAAATTGCGCGCGGATCCCTCCACGCCCCTCAACCGGATCGACATCACGGGCTACGCCTCGCCGGAAGGGCGCACGGACCACAACGTCCTGCTGGCCGGCCGGCGGGCCGAATCCCTGCGCACGTATCTGCAACAACAGCAGGCCGGGCTAAGCGACGGGACCTTCACCCTGACCAACGGCGGGGAGGACTGGGCCGGATTACGCGAGCTGGTAGCCGCGTCGGACAAACCCTGGCGCCGGCAGGTCCTCGATATCCTGGAGGCCAAACAGCCGGACATGAAGCGCAGGTTGCAGCAATTGGACGGGGGCGGGCCCTACCGTTATATGCTGGCGCATTATTACCCGGGGTTGCGCAACGCGTGCTACATCTCGGTATGGTACGACACGGTGGGCGACACGGCCGCCGACCGGATCAACGAAGCCCTGCAGATGATCCGCGACAAACAATACGACCAGGCCCTCGGCAAACTGCTGCCCCTGCAAGGGGATCGGCGCGCCTGGAACCCGATCGGCGTATGCTATATGATGACCGACCGGACGGCCGAGGCAAAAACGTGGCTGCAAAAGGCCGCGGACGCGGGAGATGCGTCCGCCCTGGAAAACCTCGCCCAGATCGCACAGAACGAATAATCCCAACACAACATACCAACTGCAATAATTAACTTTAAAAACCCACAGTGATGAAGACGATTAAATTTTTCACAATGGCAATTCTTTGCCTGGCGGCGGTTTCGTGCGCTAAAGAGAAGGCTCAGACGCTGCCTCAGGAAGGAGAGAGTGGGATCGTATCCCTGACCATCCAGACCGGGCAGATCGGCCGCGCCGTCAATGATCCGGCCCAGAACGGCACCAAGGTGGACATCGTCCTGGCCAACTCGACCGTCTATTTCCTCAACAGCTCGAACAACATCGTGCACTCGCGCAAGATCGACGCGGCCGATACCAAAGACGAGCAGAACCACATCTACACATTCAAGAGCATTCCCTCGACGGCCAAGGCGCTCTACGTGGTCTGCAACGAGGAGGACACGGACATCACCTACACCGCGAAGGTACAGCTCTCCGGCATCCAGGCGGGTCACGCCGAATTCGGGACGATCACGGCCGATTACACCAAACTGCTGATGTCCAACGCCGTGGGCAGCACCACCACGGGGACGACGGCCAACGACAGCGATCCGGTCACCCTCGCGCTCGCCGACCCCCAGCCGCCCGCACCCGCACCCGCGCTTTATGAGGCCACGGTCAGCCTGGCCCCGGTCGTCTCCCGCCTGCAACTGCTGCAAGTCACCGCCGGAGCGGGGATCGAGAGCTTTAAGCTCAGGGGGATCTACCTGGACGATTTCTCCCCGGAGTTCACCGTCGCCGCGGGCCCGCACGGGGCCCCGATGGCCATCGGACAGGATAAGAGCATCCTGAACGCGACCTTCAACACCTACATGAGCGACGATTACACCGCCGTGCCGCTTGCGTCGGACGCCGTGACCAAGGCCGTCGTCGCCGGAGTCGGCAAATGCTGGGCCTGGCAGGTGCCGACCGGCGCTCCCTCGCGGATCATCCTCGCCTTCTCGGAGGTGACGATCACCGGGGGGCAGGTGGAGACCGATAAATATGTGACCGTGCGCAGCTACAAGGATGGCGCGAACGCCCCCGTCGCCTCGTTCATCCGGGCGAAGGTCTATAACATCGGGAATCTCACGTTCACCCCGGACGACCTGGCCGACGTGCCCAATGACGAGCCGATCGATGTGATCGCCACGCTGCAAGTGCTGCCGTGGGAGGTGATCAACATCATCCCGAACTTATAACCCCTCCTGCGCCCCACGGGCTGCGCGTATGGCGTGCGGCCCGGTCCGTCCTGTGATTTTTCAAAACGAAAGACCATGAGAAAGAGAGGAAAACCGATATTCCGTGCGCTTGTCGTGGCGCTGGCGATGCTTTTCGCCTGCTGTACCGCGCAGGAGCGTCTCGATGCCGTCCCGGGTGAGCAGGGGCAGGTGAGGCTACGCATCCGCATCGACGACGCGCGGGTAGCGCGCGGCCAGGACGGCGCTTTCCCGGGGGGCGGCAACACGATCATGGACGGAACGCTTTACTTCTACAAAGAGGGTGACAGCCGGGTATTGCGCCTGCGTAATCTGAGTGCCGCCGAAATAGCTTCGATCAACGCGGGCGAACGGCTGCTCATCCTCTCTGTACCCTCCGCCTCCACCCGCTTCTTTATGGTGGCCAACAGCAGCGCGAGCGGGGTAACGCTGAACGTCCCCGGGACGATCGCAACCGTGCGCAACACGGTGTTCGGCATCGCCTCGCAGATGACCGCGGGAACGGCCCACAGCGCGGAGAAGGTGATCCTGGCGGGTACGAGCGATGCGTTCGTAAGGAACGATCAGACAGGGCAGTACGAGACCGAGATCACCCTCGCGCCGCTCGTGGCGCGGCTGGAGATCGGTCCGCTGCAAGCCGTGCCCATCGCCGCGGGGGCGGATACGCCCGGCGACATCAAAGGGTTCACCGTCTCGGCCATCTACCTGAACCGGTTCCACCTGCGCTCGGATCTGAATCCCGCCCATACCGATCCGGTCGATAACGGAGAGGCGGCGGCCTCCTATTCGCCCGCGAATCCACATTACGCGACCTCGCGCCTGTACGACAATACCCCGACGGTCACCGCGGTCGGCGGGATCGCCGCCCTGCCCGCGGACAAGGTGTGGGCCTACCAGTTCTTTCCCTCCGAGATGCCCCATATCGTCATACAACTGGACAAGATCACCTACTCCAACGGGCAGGGGGGAACGACGGAAACCAGCCTGCGCAACGGAGCGACCAGAACGCAATACCTGACCGTGCAGAGCTACAGCTTCGCCACGGGCGGCGAGGTGACGGGCGCCGAGCGGGCGCGCATCTATAAAATAGACCGGCTGGAATTCAACGCCGACCACCTCGGCGACTACCCTTACCACGTGCGCCGGTTGATCCGCGCCACGCTCCGGATCGCCGACTGGGACGAGGAGACGATCAACCCCGAATACGACTAAAACCGGCACCCCATGGCAATGAGACGACTTTTATCCCACATAAGCTGCTGGCTGCTGGCCGCGACGGCAATGGCGTGCACCGAGGAGGATCTTTCGGAGTGCGAACAGGGCGTAAGGTTGCAATACCGGTACGTGCTCAACAGCCAGCACGCCAATCTATTCGGTCCACAGGTCGCCAGGGCGGAGGCGTACGTCTTCGACAGCGACGGGCTCTACGTGGGCACATACACCGACCATGGAGCGCATCTGACCAACGATTACGTCATGCTGCTGCCGCTACCCCCCGGGCAGTACAGCATATTGGTGTGGGCGCACGAGAACGAATACGATACGCCGCATTACGACCAGGGTTACCTGTACGACGCGCAGACCCGTTCTTTCGGGCAGGATCTCCATACGGGGGTCACCTCGATCGAGCAGTTCAGGCTCATGCTGCAGCACCACGGCACCATCCCGGGAACCCCCGGGCCGGACGCCCCGGACGAGGAACCGAAGTTCCTGGTCAGCGACGGTCCGGAAGACCTGTTCCACGGGCTGGTGATGCGGGTGGCCTCCCAGGCCAATCCCCCGGTGCACCCGGTCGACATGATCAAGAACACCAATGAGATCAACGTCATCGTCGAGGGGTTGGACGCCTTTGCCGGCGACCCGCTTTTCGAGCTGCCGGAGATTTACGTCACCGCGCGGGACGGGCTATACGACTACCGGAACAATATCCCGGACGACGCGCGGCGGCTGATGTACGCCCCGCACGACCAAACGCACGCGGGCGACCGGCTCGAGGCGCGGATCACCGTCCTGCGCCTGATGACCGACGCGAGCGCCGCGGGGCCGACCCTGCTCACCGTCATGGACCCCGTCACGGGCGCGGTCTTTTACGAAGCCGACGTGGTCGAGACGCTGATGGGCCTCAGGGACGGCGGGGGCGACTACCTCTACCGCAACCAGCAGGACCTGGACCGTGAGGATGTGTTCACGTTCCGCATCCGCGTCGACGCCGACATGAACGTCACGGTGTGGGTCAACGGCTGGGAAGTGAAAGAAATAACCCCGGAATTGTAGGACCGCTATGAGAACGATACGACATATCCTGTGGACGATCGCCGTTTGCGCACTGTTCGCTTCCTGCACCAGGGACCCCGACGTGCGTGTTTTTTCCACCCGGGAAGGGGTTCCCGTGCAGATGCGGTTCAACCTGCTGGTGGTCGATCCGGCCATCGAGACGCGCTCGCGGGCTACCAGCCTGACCCATGACGGCCAGATCCGCGACCTGAATATTTTCGTGTTCAACACCGCTACGGGCGTGCTGGACGGATATGCCTACGCCTCTCAGCTGACGGGCGGAACGGGCACCCAGTGCACCGTGAGCGGAACCTCCGGGGTGCGCACGCTGGCCGTCATCGCCAATGCCGGGCAGCAGCTCGGCGGAAGCGTCGCCGAACTTTCCGACCTCGAGGGGCTCTCCACCGGGAACTTCATCGTGGACGGTTACGTGGTCATGGCCGGGACGCTGCCGGATGTGGATGTGTATCCGCCGGGCGACCCGGACCGCGCCTGGGTGTTCGACGCGGGCGAGATCCTGTTGCAACGGCTGATGTCGAAAGTCACGGTGGTCTTCGACAAAACGGGCCTCAGCCCGGATTACACCGACTTCGACATCGACATTCAATCCATACAGCTCAAGCAAGTCCCCGCGGCGTTCACCTACCTCACCCCGAACACCCCCACCGCGGGTTTCGCGGACGGCGATTACATTGGAGAAGCGGACGGGCCGCTCGAACCCGCGGACCACGATTCGGCCATCCCGCTCTACATGGCCGAGAACATGCAGGGGTCGAAAGATCGCAACCCTGCGGATGAGCACTACCTGCTGGGCGACACGCTGGACCTGGGCCTGCGCTACTCCTCGTCCATCACGATGGTGCCCCGCGACACGGTGATCGGCCGATGCTCCTACGTGGAGATCCTGGCCCGGTACGACAACTACAAGGCCCAGCCCCAGGGAAATACCGGAAGCATCGGGACGGTCAAATACAAGATCTTCCTGGGCCGCGGCCTGGGCGGGACGACATGGAACAATTTCGACGTGCGGCGCAACACCTGGTACAAAGTGACCGTCACCCTGAAGGACGAAGGGGGGAAGCTGGAACTCAGCTGGCGGATCGACACCTCCGATCTGGAGCATTTCTCGCCCGACGACCCCGACGACCCCGACCCCGACAACGATCCGGGTTCGTACGCCATCAACGACGAGGACGCCCTCTACTGGACCGTGGACACGCTCGCGCCGGCGTTGCTCCAATGGTCGAATCCTTCACAGTTGCTGAAAGTGAGCGAATATTACGAAGGACGCTGGTCCATGTACCGGATCGCGCAGCAAGCCGGGAATATAGGGAATTTCTACGCCGCAAACCACTGCCACCAACACAACGCGAGCAACGCCATAGACGACATCATTTTTTACCTCCCCTCGCAGAACGAGTTGCAGATGCTCAACATTCATCGCAACGCCACCTTCCAACCGGGTATTTACTGGAGTTCGACGCAGCTCCAGGAAGGGTCGAACGTGAACCAGCGCGCGCGGGTGATCAACTACGCCAATTTCGGCGAAGCGTACACCCAACCCAAAGAGATGGACGCCATCGTGCGCTGCCTGAGGACTCCCATCCGCAGCGCCGACTGGGACGGGAGGTACTATCCCCGCCTGGATAACACGGACGGCTATCCGGTGGTCGTGAACCGCGAGGATTTCAACGGGGAGCCGCGCGGGGTGAAAGCGTACGCCCTGCGCACCGGAATGCCCTACACGCGCCTCACTCCCTACTACCATCGGGTCACCATGCCCTACAAAGCCTTCCGGGTGGCCAAGAGCGACTGCGGCCTGTACGGCGCGCCGGTAACGCCGGGCACCGAGCGGCTCAACTGGTACCAGGCGATGGGTTACGTCGAGATGAGTGAAACCGAGCAGCAGGCGGCAGGGGCGAATTACCTTCCCCAGGTCAACCCGACCCCCACGGGGTGCGACGCCTACTTCGAGGATAACGATCCCACGCAAATCGGCAAATGGCGCGTACCCACCTCGCTCGAGTTGCAGCAACTCTGGATCATGGGGGCCAGCACGCGCGGTTCGCGGCCCGCCGATCCGACCGTCACGCCTTACCTCAACGCGGCAAACGAGGTGAATGCACGACTAAGCGGCATCACCGACCTCGGCATTACCGATTATGAACATGTATTCGGCGACAACTCCACCCTGCTCGATAACACGATGTACCTTGTGGGCCCGGATTATCCGGTCTATCCGCTGACCAATTGCTACTGGTCGGCCAGCACGACCGTCCAGCAGGACGGAAGCCCCTACGAAAACAATGCCTACGCCTATAAAATGGACCTCTACTCGGGCGACGGGTACTCGGGCATAGAGACCTGCCTGGCCCGCCCGGGCAAACAGGAAGCCGGACTGGTACGTTGCGTGATGGATGTAGTGAGATAACGTACGATGGGAAAAGCGTCCCCGGCCGGCCGGTACAACGCCGTAAAAGAATCGACACCTTCTCTGCGTAAAATCAGAAAAGATGGCAACGTTCAGACGCTTGAATTATGTGAACCTTTTGGTCTGGTGCGTGTTTCCGCTGCTGGCCCTGGGCGGTGCGTTCGCCTTCGTAAGGTACTGCGTCTGGGGGGCGATCGTCCGGGGAGCGACCGGAGCGGGGAGCGTCCCCGCACAGGCATCTGAATCTATATACCCGAAAATCATGAACATACACCCCGCCCTTGCGACCCTTGCGATCCTGCTCATCTTATCCGCCGTAGCCTGGATCTTCATCGGCTACGGCATCGCAAAAGCTCCCCTGGACACCGAACTCTGGGGCCGGCCTGCCGACCGGCAGGAGGGCCAAGCCGAAACCAGCCCCGAAACCCGGGAACCATCCGAATGAACTTCTTCGTCCAAAAAAGGGCGGCTCACCTACTGGGTAAGCCGCCCTTTTTTGACATACCCCAGGATCAATGGATGTGCGGTACCGGCACGAAGAAGGGCCGGACAATAAAATTTTGTATATTTGCCATACCCTTCGCCGCTCTGGATTTCAGGGAGCGGTTCTTTTCGAAAAGCAAAAAGCCAACTAATAACAAACCCAATATGACCCGAAGCATCTTTCTTTCCGCAGCGTCGGCCGTAGCCGCGGCCGCTCCCGCACTGGCGGCCTCCAAGGCCCCGTCCAAGGATCCGCAGCGTCCCAACATCGTCTACATCATGTCGGACGACCACTCGTTCCAGACCATCGGCGCCTACGGCCACGGCCTGAATTCGACCCCCAACATCGACCGCATCGCCGCCGAGGGGATCACCTGCACGAACAATTTCGTGAGCAACTCGATCAGCGGCCCCTGCCGCGCGGTGATCCTGACCGGTAAATTCAGCCACAAGAACGGTTTTTACGACAACAGCGCCAAAAGCGTCTTCGACGGGGAGCAGCAGACCTTCCCGAAGCTGCTCCAGCAGGCCGGTTACCAGACCGCCATCGTCGGTAAATGGCACCTGGTCAGCACCCCGACCGGTTTCGACTATTACAGCGTCCACCAAGGCCAGGGCACCTACTACAACCCCGTGTTCATCCGTCCCGACGGCCGCAAGGAGTATCCCGGCTACGCGACCGACCTGACCGCCGACCACTCGCTCCAGTGGCTCGAAGGGCGCGATAAGAGCAAGCCCTTCTGCCTGATGATGCACTTCAAGGCCCCGCACCGCAACTGGATGCCCGCCCCGGAAAAAATGGCCATGTACGAGGACACCACCTTCCCGCTCCCCGAGACCTTCTGGGACGACTACGCCGGGCGCCAGGCCGCAGCCGAGCAGAAAATGAGCATCGATAAGGATATGAACATCGGCGTGGATCTCAAAATGGTGGGACACAAGGATCCCGAAGGCTCGGGGAAGATCGAGAACGAGCTGGGCCGCATGTCGCCCGCCGAAAGGGCCGCCTTCGACAAGGTTTACAAGCCGCTGTACGAGGATTTCAAGGCGCAGAGCCTCTCGGGCCGCGAGCTGGCCGAGTGGAAATACCAGCGCTACATGCGCGACTACCTGAAGGTGGTGTCGAGCGTCGACGACAACGTCGGCCGCCTGGTCGACTACCTGAAAGCCAACGACCTGTGGGAGAAC
Source organism: Rikenellaceae bacterium (assembly GCA_031549495.1). GTDB lineage: Bacteria > Bacteroidota > Bacteroidia > Bacteroidales > Rikenellaceae > JAVBOW01. Next base: position 117,155 of record JAVBPS010000041.1, read on the forward strand.
ACGATCGTGATCTATACCTCCGACCAGGGATTTTACATGGGCGAGCACGGCTGGTTCGACAAGCGGTTCATGTACGAGGAATCGTTTCGCACGCCGCTCATTATTTCCTGGCCCGCGGGCATGAAACAGGGCGGGAAGAAGTGCGGCGCCATGTTGCAGAACATCGACCTGGCCCCCACATTCATCGACCTGGCCGGGATGCCCGTTCCCCAGGACATCCAGGGCGAGTCGTTCAAAAATGTGCTGACCGGCAAGCAGAAGCAGATCCGCGAGGATGTCTACTACCACTATTACGAGTACCCGGTGCCCCACGCCGTGAAGCGCCACTACGGCGTGCGCAACGACCGTTACAAGCTGATCCACTTCTACTACGACATCGACAAGTGGGAGCTTTACGATTTGAAAAAGGATCCGCGGGAGATGCATAACGTGATCGACGATCCCGCTTATACCAAGGTAAAGGCCGATATGACCGCAAGACTCAAAAAATTGCAGGTCAAGTACGACGACCTGAATCCCACGGGGAACTACGACGGTTGGGCGAAATAACGGCCCGTTCCCGGCAGGAACGAGCGGAAAACAGGTTATAAAGAACGGGGCGCGATGGATTCTCCATCGCGCCCCGTTTTTACAAGCGGATCCGTTCCGCGGGTTCACCTTACCATTTCCCCTGCAAGAGTTCGTAAGTCGGCACCTGGCCTGTAAACCGTGCTTTAACCTCGGCCGGCACTTCTGTCGAGACGAATTTTTTCAGGGACGACCCGTCGGAGAGCACGAACGGCTCACCCTCGATGAACATCGGGGCGCCGGAAACGATGGCCGTAGTACCGAGTTTGGAGAGTTTTACTTTGGCTCCTTCGTATATTTCCGTGAAAGCACCGACCATTGCGCCTGTTGCGGCATCCCGGGCGACAACCCCCACGTATACCGGCAAACCGTTGTAGGTACCCGTGAAGTCGAGGGTCTTCGTGGCGACATCCAGGGTGACCCGGTATTTGGGAATGAAGGTCATCATCTCCGTCGTGGGATTGTAGGTCATCGCCTGGAAATAACCGTTCACCGTCCGGTCGGCGCTGCGGGCTACTACCGAACGGGTATCGAGCAGCAGGTTGCCGTTCACCAGCTCGATAATGGGGAGGATCAGGGAAAAACCACCGTCCACCGTCACCCCGCCCCAATTGGTCATCGCCCAGCTGAAGTCGGTACCGCTGCTGTTGGCGCTCTTTTGGAACTGTCCCATAAAGGCTTTGGGGCCGGGAGTGGTCAGGTACCTGGGCGTAGCGGTCGCCTGGTAGGTCGTCGAGACCAGGTCGTCCCACGTCCGGATCCCCGTCTGGTAGTCGCGCACAAGGCTCAGCGCGCCGGTATAATTATACACCAACTTCACAGCGGCATCGCCGCTCTTTACGTCGTATCCGGTCAGGTCGGTGGAGATCGTATAGGTCGTACCGCTGACAGCCACATTGAGTGTTCCCCCCGTTACGGCTATATATTGCTGGGTAGTTTGATTGTAAACGAACGACCCGCTCAGGGTGGTGCCGCTCAGGGCGCCCGCAACAAAATGGCCGGTTCCCGACGCACCCACGGTATAGGCGCCCGGAGCGATAGCGAACGCATTGGTCCCGGTGGGCAGGGCGCTGAAACCCTGAAGGCGCAGGCCGACCTTGGTGTCGGAAGCGTTGTACAGGTCGAAGAGGAAAGTGCCCGGATCGGTCTCATAATAAATACCCGATGCCGCGTTGTACGTGACCGGTTGGCGGCACTTTTGGATGACGGACAGCGTGACCGCAGGGGCATTCCCGGCCGTGATGGTGATCGGGGTGGTAATGTCTGCGACGGTATTATTGACCGTAGAATTGTGGATCGCAAGGATGCTCCCTTCTTTGTATAGCGATAGCCCCGGAGTTAGCCCGGTAACTTTCCATGAAGCGGCGTCCGTGGTGACCGTGACGTTTTTCACACTGATCTCCCCGTAGGCATAGGTAACCGGATTAGCACTGACCGACAGGGTGTTGATCCCCCGGGCCGTTTGGGAAACCGTGATCTCCACCGGCCTGGCCTTGCCTGCGGTGATGACGATGGTGGCCGTGCGGGGATCCGTGATGTTTTCATGATCCTGAAGTTTGACCGTGATCCGTTTATCTGTGGTAGAGAGTCCCACCCATTGCTGGTCGGCGGAGTTTTTAAGAGAGGCTGTCCAATTGGGAGCATCGGTGGTGATTTCCACCATTTGTGCGGCGGGACTCACCGCACCGAACGAGAGAGAGGTTTGCGATACGGACAACGTACCGGATTCTGTTTCCTCCTTTTCACAGGAGGTCAATGCCAGCGCGAAGAGCACGCCGCATATCAAAGTACGGTAAAAATTTTTCACGGGAGAAATTTTGAGGGTTAATAGTGATAAAGGTAATTCATTATTATACATGAATTAACAATTTGTCTAAATAACCACACATTGACTACAAAGTGTGCGCTATTTAATATTTTTTATGATAATTTAACTAAGTTTCCTTTTGAAAGAGGATTTTTCGTAAGTTCTTTATTTATACCTGTAATGAAACAAGGGCGGGATCATCGGATCCTGCCCTTGTTCGATTGCGCATTGCTTTATCTCGCCACGCTTACGCCCACTTCACCAGGGCGAAGTCCATGCGGTGCGGCAGTTTCTCGTTGTGCGCGTAGATGCGTATCGCCAGGTCGTAGGAACCCGTGCGGCGCAGGTCGGAGTCGAGCGTGAAGGTCACCAGCGAGCCTTCGGTGTGTGCCATTTTCAGCTCGTACTTGTCGATGATCTTGATCTGCCCGCGGTCGATCTGATTGGCGATCAGCATCTCCACGCCGATGTCGCCCGGTTTCAATCCGTCCACGTCGACCGTCACCTCGACCTTATAGTTCTGCCCGATCAGCAGCGCCTCCTTGGTCATGTCCAGGCGTTTGACGCTCACCACCTGCACGTTGTCCCAGGCGGCGCTCACGCGGCGTTTCCAGGCGGCGATCTCGCGGGCCTGGGTGAAGTCCCCGGCCACCATGTGGCGGTTGCGCGTGTGGAGCGGGTTGTAGAAACGATCCTGGTAGTCGGTCAGCATGCGGTTGGTGGTGAAGTTGGCCGCCACGTTGGCGATGCAGCTCTTCATCGTGAGCACCCAGTCGGTCGGGATGCCGGCCGCGTCGCGCTTGTAGTATTTCGGGACGATCTGCTCTTCGATCGTGTCGTAGATCAATTCGGCGTCCAGTTCGTTCTGGAAATCGGGGTCTTCGAAGGTCGATTCCATCGGCAGGGCCCAGCCGGCGCCCTCCTTGTACCCCTCGACCCACCAGCCGTCCAGCACGCTGAAGTGCATCACGCCGTTCATCACCGCTTTCTCACCGCTCGTGCCGGAGGCTTCCAGCGGGCGCGTGGGGGTGTTCAGCCAGATGTCGACGCCCTGTACCATCTTACGGGCCAGCGAGATGTCGTAGTTTTGCAGGAAGATGATCTTGCCTACGAACTGCGGCATGGCGGACACTTCGACGATCTTTTTAATGAGATCCTGCCCCGGTTTGTCGTTGGGGTGGGCCTTGCCGGCGAAGACGAATTGCACGGGGCGCTCGGGGTTGTTCACGATCGCGGCCAGGCGGTCGAGGTTCGTGAAGAGCAGGTGGGCGCGCTTGTAGGTGGCGAAGCGGCGGGCGAAGCCGATCGTCAGCACGTCGGCCTTGTACGACTCGCGGATCTTGACCATCTGGCGCGGCGAGTCGAAACGCGACTGCGTCGGGTCACTCACGCGCTTGCGCACGAAGCGGGCCAGTTTCTCCTTGAGCACCATGCGCTCGGCCCACAACTCCTTATCTTCGATGTTGTAGACTTTCTGCCAGGCGGGGATGTCGTAAGTATGATCCGAAAAACCTTCGGGGAAATATTTCGCGTAGAGGTGGCGCAGATTGGGGGCGGTCCAGGTGGGGAAATGGACGCCGTTGGTGACGTAGCCGATGTGCAGCTCGTCCTTGAAGTAGCCGGGCCACATCGGGCCCAGGATGTCCTTGCTCACCTCGCCGTGCAACCAGCTCACGCCGTTGACCTCCTGCGAGAGGTTGCAGGCCAGGAACGACATCGAGAAACGCTCGTTCGGGTCGTTCGGGTTCACTTTACCCAGGTTGATGAACTGCTCCCAGGTCACGCCCAGGCGGTCCGGGTAGTGCGACATGTACTGGCGGATCATCGCCTCGGGGAAGGCGTCGTGGCCCGCGGGCACGGGCGTGTGGGTCGTGAAGAGCGAAGAGGAACGCACCACCTCCAGCGCCTCGCTGAACGAGAGCTTATGGCGGTTGATATAATAATGGATGCGCTCGATGCCCATGAAGGCGGCGTGGCCTTCGTTGCAATGGTAGATATCCTGCTTGACGCCCAGCTCATTGAGGGCCCTCACGCCGCCGATGCCGAGCAGGATCTCCTGCTTGAGGCGGTTGCCCCAGTCGCCCCCGTAGAGGTGGTGGGTGATCGAGCGGTCCTCGTCGAGGTTCAACTCGTGGTCGGTGTCGAGCAGGTAGAGGTCCGTGCGGCCGACCTCGCATTTCCAGATGCGGGCGGTCACCGCGCGGCCCGGGAAGGCGATCTGGATGCTGCACCAGTTGCCGTCCGCGTCACGCACGGGGGAGATGGGGAGTTTATAGAAATTCTGCGGCTCGTAACCGGCCTCCTGCGCCCCCTGGGCGGAGAGTTTCTGGGTAAAATAGCCGTAGCGGTACAACAGGCCCACGGCCACCATCGGCACGTTCTTGTCGCTGGCCTCCTTGAGGTAGTCGCCCGCCAGGATGCCCAGGCCGCCCGAGTAGATCTTCAGCGTGTTGTGCAGGCCGTATTCCATGCTGAAATAGGCGATCTTCGGCGCTTTGGCCGTGCGTTTCTCGTTCATGTACGAGGTGAAGGTGGCGAAGACGGCGTCCATTTTCGCCAGGAACGCCTCGTCCTTTTCCAGCTCCTTGAAGCGCGCGTAGTCGAGCTTATCGAGGAATTCGATCGGGTTATGCTCGCACTGGTGCCACAACTCCAGGTCGATGTCCTCGTAGAGCTCATGCGCGCCGGAAGTCCATGACCACCAGAGGTTTTTGGAGAGCGTTTCGAGCGGATGCAGCCTCTCGGGCAGCGAGCGCTCGACCATCAGGCGCGTCCAGTTGGGCGATTCGCTCACCAACTGCTGGCGCACGAAGTTGATCTGCTCGTTGAAGGCCCCGCCGCCCTCGTAGGCGACGCGCTTCGTGCGGGCAGCCATGTTGACCAGCGCCGTTTCGTAGAGTTCGCCGTAGAAGGAGACCAGGTTTTCCCACAGGGCCGTCTTGGAGATCTGCACGGCCGAATGGGCGCACAGTTCGTACTCCTTTTTCTTCATGTTGGCGTAGCGGATCACCGCCTCGGCGATCTGCGCGGTGACCTCTTTATCGTTCGTGTCGTTGCGCGCGATCACCTCCACGCCGGGGTGCTTGGCGTTCTGCTCGTCCACCCAGAGGCCGAATCCGGCCAGCGAGGTGGTGACGGTCGGCACGGAGAAGGCGACGCTTTCCAGCGGGGTGTAACCCCACGGCTCGTAGTACGAGGCGAACACCGTAATATCCATACCCACAAGCAGTTCATAGTACTGCTTATTGAAAATGCCGTCCGCGCCCTGCAGGTACGAGGGCACGAAGATCACCTTCACCGGGCAATCTTTTTCAAGCAGCGCACTGCCTTTCATGGCGTTCACGATGGGGTCCCATTCGAAGGCGGAAAGATGGTGGGTCGTATGGCGGTAAAGCGCCCCGTCGATGGGCTGCGAGGGATCGGCCAGGTGCGCCTGCAAGTCCTTGCGGGGGCCGTCGTTCCCGGCGGGTACGGTGATGTAGGCGAGCACTTCGCGGCCCAGTTTATCGTTGGCGGCCACCTGTTTGAGCGACTCGATGAATACGTCGAGGCCCTTGTTCTTGAACTCGTAACGGCCGCTCGTGCCGACGATCAGGGGTTCTTTTTCAAACTTCACACCCAGGCATGCCTCAGCCACGCGGATCATCTGCTCGCGGGCCTCCTTGCGTTTTTTATCGTACTCCGCGCCCTGCCAGACGAAGTCGTTCTCGAAGCCGTTCGGGGTGACGATGTCCACGTCGCGGCCCAGCAGGTACTGGCACTCGCGGGCGGTGATATCGCTCACGGTGGCGAAACCGTCATGGTTGTTGGCGGCGGCCTTTTCCAGGGAATGCTTGGCCACCACGCCGAACTGGCGGGCGTAGTCGTCGGCGTTGAACTTCGTTAGGTTGCCGTACAGGGGCAGGCCGTTGCCGGCCAGCGAACGGCCCATCACCGTGGCGTGGGTCGTGAAGGCGGTCGCCACGTAGGGTGAGCGTTCGCGCAGGTAGAGGCCGCCGCTGCTGGTCATCCATTCATGGAAATGGGCGGCGGGACGGTCGGTCGAGGCGCAGAAATTTTCGACATAACTCTCGATCACCTGCCCGGCGGCATAACCGAAGAGCACCGGCTCGATGTAATCCCATTGGCCGCTGATCGAATCGACGCGGTAGGTCTCCCAGAGGAATTTGAGCACCTCGTCCTTGTGCGGTACCAGCGAGCTGAAGTCGATCAGCACGGCGACCGGGTTGCCCTTGATGTTCCAGCGGCACAATTTGACGAGTATGCCATGGGTATAGAGGTGTTGTTTCCAGGCTTTTAACAAGTTCTGGTCTTCGGAGAATTCGGGGTTGTCGCCCTCGCGGTGGACGTCGGGGCCGATGACGACGTAGTCCTCGCCCAGCAGGCCGGTCATGGTGAGCGCCTTGGTCGCTACTACGGTATGGATGCCGCCTACTTTGTTGCAAACTTCCCAGCTGACTTCGAAAAGATGGGTGCAACCCAATTTAAAACCTTGATTATCAGACATTTTTATATCGTATAATGAATATGCGTTTATTGCAAGCTACAAAAATAGGCATTTTTCTCCGAATTGTTAAAAATCAGGAGAATTTAACGTTGCGGACTCTTCTGCGAAAACCGGGCCAATCGTTATGCAAGCGACTTGCGCTCGACATGACGCACAGGGAGCGCGTCACACGAATAACGAGCAGATCACGTCATCCGACACGAGCATCTTGGAGGAGGGAATAAAATAACGTTTCCCCTCGCACAAAAGTATCCCTGCCGCAATGAATTTCGCCGCACGGGATTGGAAATCCTGCGCCCGCCGCGGGCCGAAACGCGCTTCGATCTGCGCCAGCGACACACCGTCCGAGGTGCGCAACGCAGTCATGATATATTCGTTATAGAGGTCGTCCGCCGAGAGCGTTTCGCTTTGGTATTCAGCATTCTGAATATACTCCTGCAAGGACTGCGCGTTCCAGCGGCGGACGGTTCGCCCGTCGTAAGAGTGGGCCGAGGCCCCTACCCCGAGGTAGGCCTGGCCGCTCCAATAGGCGCTGTTGTGGCGGGCGCGGCGGCCGGGCAGGGCGAAATTGGAGATCTCGTAATGTTCGTACCCGGCGGCGGAAAGCCGATCGCACAACAGGGTGTATTGCTCTTCGGCCACCTCTTCCTGCACGGGGCGCATCCCGTTGCGGGCGAAGGGCGTGCCCGGCTCGATGGTCAGGCAGTAGGCCGAGATATGCTCGGGATGCAATGCTATGAGGCGTTCCACGCTGTCGGCCCATTGCCGGGGCGTCATGCCGGGGATGCCGTAGATCAGGTCGGCCGAGAGGTTATCGAAACCCGCGCGGCGGGCGTTTTCGATCGCTTCGGCAGCCTGCGCGGCCGTGTGACGGCGGTTCATCAACTTTAACAATCCGTCGTCGAAGGATTGCACGCCGAGGCTCAGCCGGTCGAAGGGCAGGCGGGCAAGCGCGGCGAGGTACTCGGGCGAAAGGTCGTCCGGATTGGCCTCCAGCGTCACTTCCTGCAATCCTTCCAGATCCCAAAGGCGCGCGGCGGCATCAAAAATGTGTCCGAGTTGCGCCGGGGTCAGCAGCGAAGGCGTACCTCCTCCTATATATATGGTATTTAGCGAACCGTCTGACAAAAAACCATATTCCGCCTCCATCTCCCGGGCCAGTGCATCGACATAGCGATCCCGCCCCGCGAGCGAAGTCGTGGAATAGAAATCGCAATACCCGCAGCGCGAGGCGCAAAAAGGGATATGGATATAAAGTCCGGCCATAGTCTGGGCAAAAGTAACGATTTATTGTGAATGACGATGAGCGGGATGACGTTAATAGGGCACCCGCAAGGGGTGCCCCTACGGGTCGGTTTCTTCGTCATGTCGAGCGTAAGCCGAGACATCTCAGACAGCTGGTTTGAGATGTCTCGGCTTAAGCTCGACATGACGAAAAGAACGCAGCGCGTACAAAGAGTCCCGGAAAAGCATTACCTTTGTACCGATCAAAGCACCCAAAATGGAAGGATTCGCCCATTTCGTCATCACCCGCTTCAACCTGCAACTCTACAAGGTGGACAAGAAAAAACAGTCCACCCGTACGGACACCTGGCTGTCGAACCGTTTCGCGATCTTCGAAGCCTACTGCCTGCCCTCGATCAAGGCGCAGGAGTGCCGCAATTTCACCTGGCTGGTGCTCTTCGACGCGGACACCCCGCCCGTGTGGCGCGCCCGCATCGACCGCTACCGCCGCGAGTGCCTGATGTTCCATCCGGTGTTCTATACGGCCGCCGAGGCCGCGGAGCTCGAAGCGAGCCTGAAAGAGACGATCCGTTCGATGACCACCGAGCCCTGGGTCCTGACGACCAACCTGGACAACGACGACGCCCTGTCCATCCGCGCCGTGGCCGAATTGCAGGCCCGTATCGCCCCCGCCGCGGAGGGCAAGAAGGTGGTTTACAGCCTTTTGCACGGTTATCAATACCTCGCCGAGATGGATGTGGCGCTGAAGATGCGTTATACGAACAACCATTTCCTCACGCTGCTGGAACGCAACGACGAGCAGTTGGAAACGATCATCTCCTACCATCACGCCCGCGTGGTGGGCCATTTCGAAACGGTCTTTATCTCCACCCCCAAAGGGATGTGGCTCGAAGTGGTGCACGCGGACAACGTGAGCAACGAGCTGCGCATCAACGCCCATGTGCGCAACACCCCGATCCTTAAGGGGCGTGATTTCACCGACTTCGGCCTGCCGTTAGAGGTTACGGCCTTCCGCCAGGTGACCGCCTCGCTCTTCGTGCTGCCGTGGAAATTCGCCGCGACGGCCTACCATCGCCTGCGGACCAAGCGGCAGCGCATGAAGAATCCGAATCCGCTCAAGGGGAACTAAAAAGAGATGGCCATATTTTGTCATTCTGAACGCAGTGAAGAATCTTGGTCGGAATGGTTCTGCCCACAGCCCGACCAAGATTCTTCACTACGTTCAGAATGACAAAAAGGCTGGGTCGTTTAAAAAATCGCCCGCAATGCAAGGCGGTTGCGAAAAAAACGGTATCTTTGTTGGGTTTTGCTTAAATATAAAGATGAAAAAAGTAGATGTGGTTCTGGGCCTGCAATGGGGCGACGAAGGAAAAGGGAAAGTCGTCGACGTGCTGACCCCCAATTATGATGTGGTCGCCCGTTTCCAGGGAGGCCCGAATGCCGGCCATTCGCTCCATTTCGGCGGGCAGAAATTCGTTTTACATACCATCCCTTCGGGTGTTTTCCGTCCCGGCACGCTCAACGTGATCGGCAACGGCGTGGTCATCGACCCGGTGATCCTCGGCAAAGAGATCGCAGGGCTGGAAGCTGCCGGGCACTCGCCCGAAGGCCGCCTGGTGATCTCCACCAAGGCGCACCTGATCCTGCCTACGCACCGCATCCTGGACGCCGCCTCCGAGGCCGCGAAAGGGGTGACCAAGATCGGCTCGACGCTCAAGGGCATCGGCCCGACCTATATGGACAAAACGGGCCGCAGCGGCCTGCGCATGGGCGACGTGCTGGCCCCCGATTTCATGCAACGCTACGAGCGCCTCAAAAGCCAACACCTGGCCATGCTGCGCGCCTACGACTACACCTTCGACATCGCGCAATACGAGGCCGAATGGTTCGCCGGGATCGAATCCCTGCGCCGCTTCCCCTTCATCGAGAGCACCCAACAGATCAACAATTACCTCTGCTCAGGCCGCAACGTGTTGGCCGAGGGCGCCCAGGGCTCGATGCTCGACATCGACTTCGGTACCTACCCCTACGTAACCTCCTCGAACACGGTTTGCGCCGGTGTCTGCACCGGGCTGGGCGTCGCCCCGAACCGCATCGGCGAGGTGTACGGCATCTTCAAGGCCTACTGCACCCGCGTGGGCTCGGGCCCCTTCCCCACCGAGCTGTTCGACAACGACGGCAAGCGGATGGGCGAGATCGGCAAGGAGTTCGGCTCGACCACGGGCCGTGCGCGCCGTTGCGGCTGGCTGGATATGGTGGCCCTCAAATACGCCGTGATGATCAACGGCGTCACCGGGCTGATCATGATGAAGGCGGATGTGCTCAACACGTTCGAGCAGATCAAAGTGGCCGTAGCCTACAAGGAAGGCGAGCGGATGACGGACGTTTATCCCTACGAATACACGGACGACATGTCGCCCGTATACCGTGTTTTCCGCGGCTGGAACCGGGACATCAACTCGGTGCGCCGCTGGGAGGACTTCCCGGTGGAATTCAAAGAGTATGTGGAATTTATCGAGATGGAGTGCGGCGTGCCCGTGAAGATCATTTCGGTAGGCCCCGACCGCGAAGAGACTGTGCTTCGCTAATTTGGATTGAAATTTGCAATATCCCAACTTATATCAAAAAACCCTAAAAAAAAGAGAGCTATGAAAAAGACTAAGATTTCGATTATCGCTGTGGCTGCCGCCACCCTTCTGATGGCCAGCTGTTCCTCGATGAGCAACACCGGTAAAGGTGCCCTGATCGGTACGGGCGGCGGTGCGGCCCTCGGCGCAGGCATCGGCGCGTTGGCCGGCGGCGGCAAAGGCGCAGCGATCGGAGCAGGCGTAGGCGCGGCCGTAGGTGCGGGCGCTGGCGCCTTGATCGGCAAGAAAATGGACAAACAACAAGCCGAACTCGAAAAGATCAATAACGCCAAAGTCGAGCAGGTGACCGACAACAATGGCCTGCAGGCCATTAAGGTGACTTTCGACGGCGGTATCCTCTTCGCTACCGGTTCGGCCGCGCTGACCGCTTCGTCGAAGAGCGCGCTGGACGGTTTCGCCGCCTCGCTGCTGCAGAACGCCGACACCGACGTGTCGATCTTCGGCCACACGGACAGCACCGGCTCGCGTGCCACCAACGACAAACTGTCGCTCGACCGCGCTAACTCGGTTGACGCTTACCTCGTGACGAAGGGTGTGGCCCAGGGTCGCCTGACCACCAAGGGCGTGGGTCCCGACCAGCCGATCGCCGACAACGCGACCGCTGACGGGCGCGCGCAGAACCGCCGCGTGGAGATCTTCATCACGGCTAACCAGGCGATGATCGATCAGGCGAATGCGGGTACGTTGAAATAATTTCGTATTATTACGGTATTTAGGGGCATCCATGCGGGTGCCCTTTTTTTGTTTTGACTGTTTTGGCTGTTTTGGCCGACGGTCGCAGGGCCGGGATCGCCTACGGGCGACCGTACTTTTTTGCTTGACCAAAAAAGTAGGCAAAAAAGTCAAGGCGCCGCGCTCCCGGCTTACCCGCTAAGGGCTTTCGGAGGCAGTCTGCCGGAAATTCCACGAGCGCAGGGCCACCGCGCCGCACAGGCCTTTGCTCACGCTTCGCTTCCACTGTTCCAGTTTCCGGCCTTGGTGCCTCCGAAAACCCGAGCGGGGCCCAAGCCTCCCGCTAATGGCGCCGGGCCAACGCGCTTTGGCCGCCACTCCAGGCCAGCGCACATCCCAACACGCTTTGGCCGCCGCTTATTCCAACGCGCCCCGCCTGCGGCTACCGACGGCTCTCTTCGTCATGTCGAGCGTTAGTCGAGCCATGTCAAACAGGCTGTCTGTGATGTCTCGACTAACGCTCGACAAGACGGGCTAAGGAGGCAAGCGGGGGGTGCGCGCCCGGGCTCAGCGTAACCACCGCCCGAACTTTCG
>JAVBPS010000039.1:0-39255 GCA_031549495.1 Rikenellaceae bacterium
TGTACCGGGCCGGAGCGGATTCTCATCTGTTTCCGGCCGGGCCTCTGCCATTTATCTTGGCTGGTGGTCACCCACTCAGCTCATCAGCGACCTACCCCCCGGCATCGGGCGAGCAACCCTACATACTGCCGGTATACACGGTCTTGCAACCCGCGGGATGTACAGCCACGGTGTGTCACCACCCGCGCGGTGGGCTCTTACCCCACCTTTTCACCCTTACCCGGCGACCTTGCGGCCGCCCGGCGGTCATTTTCTGTTACACTCTGCCATCCCCTCACGGAGATCTTCCCGTTAGGAAGCGCGGTGCTCTGCGTTGCCCGGACTTTCCTCTGCACATATCAGGTATGGCAGCGGCAGAGCGTCCCTGCTGTGTCGATTACAAAGGTAGAAAAATTCTTATATTTGTCCGCGTAAAATAAATATTACCGTGTGCCGGGCGGCACTTGTCGATCGAATGAATAAGGAAATCAAAATATCGGAGTACGATTACCCGCTGCCGGAGGAGCGGATCGCGAAATTCCCGCTTGCGGAACGCGATGCATCGAAACTGCTGGTCTGGCGTGGCGGGGTGATCGAAGAGAAGGCTTTTTCGCAGATCGGCGCGCAGTTGCCGGCGGGCAGCGTGCTGGTTTTCAATGATACGCGGGTGGTGCGCGCGCGGTTGGTCATGCACCGCGCGAGCGGGGCGCGCATCGAGGTGTTCTGCCTGGAACCGCTCGATCCGGCCGACTATGAGCGGGCGTTCGCCGTGCACGGTGCATGCCGCTGGGCCTGCATGGCGGGCAACCTGAAAAAGTGGAAAGACGATATTTTTATCGAATTCCAATGGCAGGGCGCGACCTACCGCCTCACGGCGCGACGCGGTCCGGAGTGCGGCGTGGGTATCGAGGTCGATTTCTTGTGGGACGCGCCCCTGGCGTTCGGCGAACTGCTGGAATTGCTGGGCCGTACGCCGATCCCGCCCTACCTGTGCCGTGAGAGCGAGGAGATTGACACGACCCGTTACCAGACCGTCTACGCGCGCGTCGAAGGATCCGTGGCCGCGCCTACCGCGGGGCTGCATTTCTCCCCGGCCGTGATGGAAGATTTGAAGCCAAAAGGGATCGGCACGCAGTACGTGACCCTGCACGTGGGCGCCGGAACGTTCCTGCCGGTGAAGAGCGAACGGGTGGCGGATCATGCCATGCACACCGAGCATTTCGAAATAAAAAAATCGCTGCTGCAAGCGTTGTCGGACGCTCCGGGCCCGGTCGTGTCCGTCGGAACGACCACCACGCGCACGCTGGAATCCCTGATGGCCCTGGCCTGGCGTACCGTGCGATCGGGCCAACCCGACGGCGGGCGCACGGTGGGCCAATGGGAAATTTACGATGTCCCGCAATCGTTCGGCAGGCGCGAAGCATTGGAGGCATTGGCGGAATATATGGACGCGAACGGCCTGCAAACTCTACACGCCTCCACACAGATCATGATCATGCCCGGCTACACGTTTCGCATGGTCGACGGCCTGGTGACCAATTTCCACCAGCCGCAAAGCACCCTGCTGCTGCTCGTCTCGGCCTTCACCGGCTGCCGCTGGCAGGAAATCTACGGTTACGCCCTCGCGCACGGATTCCGTTTCCTGAGTTATGGCGACAGCTCGCTGCTCTGGCGGGAATAATGGTCTTTTTGTCATTCTGAACGAAGTGAAGAATCTTGGTCGGAAGAGTTGGCTGAACACAGCTCGACCAAGATTCTTCACTTCGTTCAGAATGACAAAACAGACATGATCCGGCGAAATTTTTGTTTGCGCAACAGCAGGACGGCTTAGAACCGGTATCCCGCCGACAGCCGGAAACATAGATTATTCACCCGATCGTCGGCCAGGGTCGAAGTCAGGCCATAGGCGAAGTGCATGCCCACCAGGACATGCCTGACGTCGATCGTACAGCCGCCCAGCAGGGAGAATACCCCGGAGTGGTATTCTGTCCGGGGCAAACGTGTGCGGCTTTTGATGGTTCCGCTGTCTTTCCATGTCGCACGGGTCAGGATCCCGTACTGGACGCCGGCATCCAGCGTGAAGTGGGGCAGCACCAGGAACTTCATATAGGCCGGAACTTGCACATAGCTGAGCGTAAGGGTGTATGGCCCCTCGAACGTAATCCCCTCTGCCCCGTAAGACCCGATTGCGCCGTCCCTCCCTCCCTCCCAGCCGTAGAGCAGTTCGACGCAGACGGCCATCTTCCCGCGGGGAAGGTACCCCTCGCCGAAGAGCCCCATATGCCCGCTCGGACGGGAGTTTAAATAGGAGTCGCCCTGGTAATAGAGTTGTGAGACGCTGAGCCCCCCTTTCACACCCCATGCGTAGTCGAGCCTCCGCTGGGCGGATACGGTGGTCGCCGCTGCAACCAACAGTAATGTAGCGATAAGCGATCGGATTTTCATGGGAACGGCCTTATGCGCCTTAACAAATATACGAAAAACATGCGTCTGACGCACCCACGGGCAAAAAAAAACCACGCCGCAGAGGCGTGGTCCTTTATATAAATTCCCGGAAGACTATTTCTCCGCTTTCTTCTCCTTCGGGGCCGCCGCCTTGGTGGCCGCGTATTTCTGGTTCAGCCCCACGAGCACCTTCTCGGTGATGTCGAGCATCGGGTCGGCATTCAGGATCGGGCCTCCGGCATTGGTCGAAAGGATTACGCCGTAGGTCATGTCGGCATTGAACTCTTCCAGGTAGTCCACGATGCTGAAATGGATCTGGTTCAGCAGCACCTGCTCTTCCTCGGCGATCTCGGCCATCGAGCGGTCACGCTGCTGCATGAGCGACTGCTGGCGTTTTTCGAGGTCGGCCTGCATGCTCTGGGCGGTAGCGGTGGTCACCAGGCCCTTCTGCACCTTGTTCTGGAAATCGGCCACGGCGTTTTCGAAGCTGCGCCCCTTGGCGGTCAGCTCATTATCCAATTTCTTGGCCTTGGCTTCGAAATCGGCCCGCAGGTCGAGGTACATATTGTAACGGCTCACGAGCGAGTCCATGTTCACATAGGCGATCGCGCTGCTGGGAGCGCGCATGCCGAGGCTGTCCGCACCGGTTTCGCTTTTCGCGCCGCCGCCTTTGCAACCGGCCAGGGTGAGGGAAATGCACGCCGCGATGAAGAGTAGTTTTCTCATGATTGTCGAGTGATTTTTTGTAATAAGCAGCCACAAAGATAGCAAATTTTAGTTTGTTTGTATAGCTTTGTTGAAAATTACACCGTTCATGTACGATTACATCAAAGGAGAACTCGCGGAGCTCACCCCCGCCACGGCGGTCATCGAAGCCGGGGGAGTGGGCTATTTTATCCATATTTCGCTGCAGACCTATTCGCAGTTGGAAGGATCGGCCGAGGCGAAACTTTACGTCCACCACATCGTGCGCGACGACGCGATGCTCTTTTTCGGTTTCGCCACAAAGGCCGAGCGGGAGGTCTTCCGGCTGCTGATCGGCGTGTCGGGCGTGGGGGCGGTCACGGCGCGCATGATCCTCTCGACCTACACCTCGCGCGAAGTGGCCTCGATGATCTCGACCGAGAACACGCTGCTGCTCAAAAACGTCAAGGGCCTCGGGCTGAAAACGGCCCAGAAGATCGTACTGGAGTTGCGCGACAAGATCCTGGGTGTGGTCTCCGACCCCGAGGGCGGCACATTGCAGGCGGCCCCGGCCGCAGGTGCGGGCAATGTGGTCACGGACGAGGCGCTCTCGGCCCTGACGATGCTCGGTTTCTCGAAGGCCTCTTCGGAAAAGGTGGTGCGCGCGATCGTGGCGGACAATCCCGGTATGCCGGTCGAGCAGGTCATCCGCATGGCGCTCAAAAAACTGTGATGTCGATGCAGATATTGGAAATTTCCGCCGATTATCCCCTCTGGGATCAGGTTTGGCGGTTGTATACCGAAAGTTTTCCCGACTTCGAACGGCGCGACGAGCAGACCCACCGCCGGGCGATGGGCGATGAGCGTTTCCATAACGCCGTAGCCGTCGGGGATGGGAAGGTGATCGGGATATTATTCTACTGGGCGCAGGACGACCTGGTCTACGCCGAGCACCTTGCGGTCGACCCGGCTGTGCGAGGGCAAGGCGCCGGTACGCAGTTCGTGCAATGGTTGCAGGAGCAAAGCCGCGGCAAGACGCTGATCCTCGATATCGAGCCCCCCGTCGATGAGGTCACCCGCCGCCGCCTGCGCTTCTACGAGCGCCATGGCTTCGTCGCCCTTACCGACCTCCCGATGTGGCACTATACTTATACTGAAGGGGGTCAGAAACACCCCTTCGTGCTGGTTTCCTGGCCCGTCGCCCCATCGCCCGCCACGCTGGAACGATTCGGCCGGTTCGTC
Source organism: Rikenellaceae bacterium (assembly GCA_031549495.1). Lineage (GTDB taxonomy): Bacteria > Bacteroidota > Bacteroidia > Bacteroidales > Rikenellaceae > JAVBOW01. The sequence continues at coordinate 4,351 of JAVBPS010000039.1, forward strand.
CATGACTCGGTTTTGCGCTATTTGAACAAGAAATAGGGCAACCACAAGGGTTGCCCCTACAGGCAGTTTGTCATTCTGAGCGAAGCGAAGAATCTTGGTCGGAATTGTTATTCTGCCCACAGCCCGGCCAAGATTCTTCGCTTCGCTCAGAATGACAAGCACCGCCGTTAGTCAAAAACAGATGAAAGAAAGCAACACATCACCCTTCCTGCCCACCAGCGCCAAAGAGGTCAAAGCCTTAGGCTGGGATCACATCGACGTGATCCTGCTGACCGGCGACGCCTACGTCGACCACCCCTCGTTCGCCGCCGCCGTGATCGGCCGCCGCCTGGAATCGGCCGGATACCGCGTGGCGATCGTCCCCCAGCCCAACTGGCGCGACGACCTGCGCGACTTCACGAAGCTGGGCGCGCCGCGCCTCTTTTTCGGCGTCACCTCGGGCGCGATGGACTCGATGGTCAACCATTATACGGCCAACCTGCGCTTGCGCAGCGACGACGCCTACACCCCCGGCGACAAGGCCGGTTTCCGCCCCGACCGCGCCGTGACGGTCTACACCCAGATCATCAAACGCCTTTTCCCGCACACCCCGGTGGTCATCGGCGGCATCGAGGCCTCGTTGCGCCGCCTCACGCATTACGACTACTGGAGCGACTCGGTGCGCCCCTCGATACTTGCGGAATCGGGCGCCGACCTGCTGGTCTACGGCATGGGCGACGAGGCGATCCTCGACGTGGCCCGCGCGTTGCATAACGGGTTTAATATGAAGTTGCTGCGCCAAATCCGCCAGGTGGCGTTCATGGCTGCGAAAGATTATGTAAGCGCATTGCCCGATGAGCGCCGCATCCGGCTACACCCGTTCGAGCGATGCGTGAAGGACGACGCGGCCTTCGCGGAAAATTTCGTGCAGGTCGAAACCCTTTCGAACTGCCTCTCCACGGACAAGATATTGACGGAAAAGTGCGGCGACCGATACGTCGTGGTCAACCCGCCCCGCGAATTGATGACCGCAGAGGAACTCGACCGCACCTACGAGCTGCCCTACGCCCGCCGCCCCCACCCCCGCTACGACGGCAAGGGGGCGATCCCGGCCTGGGAGATGATCAAACACTCGGTCTGCCTGCACCGCGGCTGCTTCGGTGGCTGCAGCTTTTGCACGATCTCGGCCCACCAGGGCAAATTCATCACCTCGCGCAGCGAAAAATCGGTACTTAAAGAGGTCGATGCTGTGACCCATATGCCCGATTTTAAAGGTTATTTGTCCGACCTGGGCGGCCCCTCGGCCAATATGTACCGCATGGGCGGCAAGGACACGGCCGTCTGCGCTCGTTGCAGCCGTCCCTCATGCCTCTGGCCGCGCCGCTGCCGCAACCTGAATAACGACCACGCGCCGCTACTGGACTTATATAAGAAGGTGCGCAAAACGAAAAGTATAAAGAAGGCTTTCATCGGCAGCGGCATCCGCTACGACCTCTTCGACGGCGGCGACTACCTGCGCGAAGTGGTCGTCCACCACACCGGCGGCCGCCTGAAAGTGGCCCCTGAACATACCGAGGCGCACGTGCTCGACCTGATGCGCAAGCCGCCGTTCGCGCTGTTCGAACAGTTGGGGCGCGATTTCCGGCAGATCTGCCACGCGGAAGGGTTGAACTACCAGCTCATCCCCTATTTCATCTCCTCGCACCCGGGATGCACCGAAGGGGACATGCGCGCCCTGGCCGCCACGACCCGCCCGCTGCGCGTCGTGACGGAGCAAGTGCAGGATTTCACCCCCACGCCCATGACCCTCTCGTCGGTCATGTACCGCACCGGGCGCGACCCGTACACGGGTAAAAAACTCCCCGTCGCCCGCAACCAGGACGACAAACGCAAACAAAAAAGCTATTTCTTCAAAAAAAGATGAGGGATTTCGCAGCCATAGACTTCGAAACGGCGAACTACTCCCCGGGCAGCGTCTGCAGCGTGGGGGTAGTGATCGTGCGCGACGGCGTGGTGGCGGACGAGTTTTACAGCCTGATCCGCCCCCGCCCCAACTATTACAACTATTTCAACACCCGCATCCACGGCCTCTCGCGCACCGACACGGACGAAGCGCCCGATTTCCCGACGGTCTGGCAACAGGTCGCCGCGCGGATCGAAGGGCTACCCCTGGTGGCGCATAACAGCCCCTTTGACGAGGGATGCCTAAAAACGGTGCATGCTCTGTACGAGATGCCCTACCCGGGATACGCATTCCATTGCACCTGCCGCGCCTCGCGCCGGGTCTTCGGCCGCCTGCTGCCCAACCATAAACTCGACACGGTAGCCGCCCACGTGGGTTTCGATTTGACCGATCACCACCACGCCCTGGCCGACGCGCAGGCCTGCGCCTGCATCGCCATGAAAATCATGATGTAAGGCCATCGAAAAAGCGGATGAAAAAGATCACCCTGCTGTTCTGGTTTCAAAAAAGGATCGCTATCCCCGCAATGGCGATTTCGCTCGCCCTGTCCGTGTTGGCTTTGGGCATATCGACCCGGGCGTGCCTGACGACCATCGGGATCACCTACCTGCTTTCCGCGCCGTTGATCCATTACCTGGTTTACGAGGTCCGCAGTCCCGACGAATATTACTTTTATTATAACCTCGGGCTCAGCCGGATTTTTCTCTGGACGACGACCCTCCTGTCCGCGATCATCATCGCGCTTATATTCCGTTTTATATGAGTGGATTGCATGCCGACAGCATCATGAAGAGCTATGGGGCGCGCACCGTCCTGTCCGATGTCTTTATACAATGCGACATCGGTGAAGTCGTGGGCTTGCTCGGCCGCAACGGCTGCGGCAAATCGACCATGCTCAAGATCATTTTCGGTTCGCTGGACGCTGAATACCGGTTCGTAAAGGTCGGGGATACCGTGTGCGGTAAATTGAGCCAAAGCAGTAAATGGATAAAATACCTGCCTCAGGAGAGTTTCTTGCCGAGGCATATTAAAATAAGGAATGTCATCCGTTCTTTTTGCGACGAACCGAATGCAGGGATATTATGCGGACATCCGCTCGTCTCTCCTTTCCTGGATAAAAAAAGCAGGGAATTATCCGGGGGTGAATTGAGGATTTTCGAGGTGTTGCTTATGATCCATTCTTCCGCACGGTATGTCCTGATCGACGAGCCGTTCAATGGGGTCTCACCGTTGTATATCGAACTGATCAGGAAAGCGATCAAATCGCAGACCGCGACAAAGGGTTTTATCATTACGGATCATAACTACCTCAATATCATGGATGTTTCCGACCGCATCGTTCTGATCCATGACGGGGCGGTCCGGCAAATTAACGGCGAAAACGATTTGAGGGAGTGGGGGTACATACCATGACGTGGAGAGTTTGCATATCTGCAGGATCGTGTCCGGTCCCGTAGGGGCACCCCTTGCGGGTGCCCTTTTTAGAAAAGAAGGGCACCCGCAAGGGGTGCCCCTACGGAGCGGATGTTATCGGATGTGTTTGACGAGCGTTTTGACCCGGTCGACGCAAGCCGGGACTTCCTGCGGATAATGGGTCACATAGATCAGCGTGCGGTCCGGGCGTGAGGCGAACGCTTCGATCAGCGCCGTGGCGCGCCGTTTGCGTGAGGCGTCCAGCCCGTGCAGCGGCTCGTCGAGGATCAGCAGCGCCGGATCTTTGACCATCGCCCGGGCCAACAAAACCAACCGCTGTTCGCCGAACGAAATCCGTACGAACGAGCGTCCCGCCAGATGCTGCCCGCCCAACGCCCCGAGCCAGGCCCGTGCGGCTGCGTATTGTTCCGGTGTGGCATTGCGGAAAAGCCCCACCGAATCGTAAAAACCCGACACGACGACCTCCAGCGGGTCGATGTCCTGCAAGTAATAAGTATGGATGTCGGGCGTCAGGTAGCCGATGCGCCGTTTGATGTCCCAGATGCTCTCGCCCGTGCCGCGGCGGCGGTCGAACAGGGTGATGCGGTTGGCGTAGGCCTGCGGGTTGTCGCCCGTCACCAGGCTCAGCAGGGTCGATTTGCCACTGCCGTTGGGGCCTTGCAACGACCATTTTTCACCGCGGCGCACTTCCCAATCGAGGTTTTCGAGGATCACCGCGTCGCCGTAGCGCACGTTTACGCCCTCCATTTTCAGCGCCGTTCCGAAATCGCATTCCGCATCTCCACCCGAGGGTAACGCAGCATCCCCCGCCGCAGGGAAAAGTCGCTGCCGCAACGCCGTATTGGCTTTAAACTGCGCCGGCGAACAAGAGGGCAGGAGCGTGCGTCCTTCAACAGGCAACACCCGGTCGATCCAGTCCGGCATCTGCGCCGGATCGGAGAGCAACAGCACCGTAGCGATCCCCCCGGCGGCCAACTGCCGCAACATGCCGTCCAATTCCGTGCGTGAAGCGGCGTCCAGACCGATGAACGGATTATCCAATATCAGCACCTTCGGCTCATGCGACAACGTGCGCATAATGAGTAGTTTACGCAGTTCGCCACTCGACAGCGAAACGATCCGTTTGTTTAAAAGCGCATCGAGCGCGAAATGTTCCGGTTGCCAGGAAGTCCTATGCGGCAATCCTTCGAAAATCTCCCCGGCCAACGGCGCCGTCTCGCGATCCGAGGCGTTCCAACGCTGCTGGTAATACCCCTCGCGGCAATCGACGAGCGAGTAAATATCCCGGAATTCCATCGCCCGCACCGTGTCCCACACCTCGCGCCCTCCGGCCACACGGATCTCGCCCTGCCGGTAGGCCACCCGCCCTTGCGGGATGGACGCGAGCAGGCTTTTGCCCGCCCCGTTCGGCCCCACGACGGCCCATTGCTCGCCCTGCCGCAACGTCCAGTCCACCGGATGGGTGAACCGGAACTGTTCGAACAGGGGCACAAGTCCGTGTATTTCTATGACTGCGGGCATGTTATCAAAATTTCCTGCAAAAGTAAGAAAAAAGCAACTCCTGACCACAACATTTTCCGTCATGTCGAGCGTTAGCCGAGACATCTCAAACCATCTGTCTGAGATGTCTCGGCTAACGCTCGACATGACAAAAAGAAAAGGCTCCGGCGGATAATTCCGCCGGAGCCTTTTGTCTGTACAGGATATGCCCTATTCTTCCAAAGCCAATTTGAGCACATCGTCATTCGTGCGCACATAATGGAACGTCAGCCCGGCGATGTAATCCGCCGTGATCTCGCTGATGTCCTTGCGGTTGTCCTCGCAAAGGATGATCTCGCTGATCCCGGCGCGCTTGGCGGCGAGGATCTTCTCCTTGATCCCCCCGACGGGCATCACCCGCCCGCGCAGGGTCGTCTCGCCCGTCATGGCGATGCGCGCACGCACCTTGCGGCCCGTGTAGGTCGAGACGATCGAGGTGACCATCGTGATCCCCGCACTGGGGCCGTCCTTCGGGATCGCGCCCTCGGGCACGTGGATGTTGATGTCGTTCTTTTCGAACTTTTCGACCGGGATGCCCAGTTTCTCATGGTTGGCCTTCACCCATTCCAGGGCGATGGTGGCCGACTCTTTCATCACCTCGCCCAGGTTGCCCGTCAGGCTCATGCCGCCCTTGCCGGGGGTGAGCACCGACTCGACGTAAAGGATATCGCCGCCGACCTCGGTCCAGGCCAGGCCCGTCACCACGCCGGTCATCCCTTCCACCTCGTACATATCGCGCTGGAACTTGGGCACGCCGAGAATCTTTTCCACATCCTCGACCGAGATCTCGGCCGAGAATTTCTCGTCGAATCCGATCTGCTTGGCGCGGTAGCGGGCGATCTTCGCCAGATGCTTGTCCAGCGTACGCACGCCCGACTCGCGGGTGTACTCGGCGATGATCTTCTCGATCACCGGGGCCGAGAGTTTCAGCTCTTTGGCCGGCACGCCGTGCGCCTCCTGCTGCTTGGCCACCAGGTGTTTCAGGGCGATCTGTATCTTGTCTTCCAGGATATATCCCGGAATGTTGATCATCTCCATGCGGTCGCGCAGGGCCGGGTTGATGTTGTTCACGTTGTTGGCCGTGGCGATGAAGAGCACCTTCGACAGGTCGTATTCCGTGTCGAGGTAGTTGTCGTGGAACGTGGTGTTCTGCTCCGGATCGAGCACTTCCAGCAGCGCCGACGACGGGTCGCCATGGTTGCCGATGCCCACCTTGTCCACCTCGTCGAGGATGATCACAGGATTGGACGATCCGGCCCTTTTGATGGTCTGGATGATGCGTCCCGGCATGGCGCCGATGTAGGTGCGGCGGTGTCCGCGGATCTCCGCTTCGTCGTGCAGGCCGCCCAGCGAGATGCGCCCGAATTTGCGTTTCAAGGACTCGGCGACGGACTTACCTAAAGAGGTCTTACCCACTCCCGGAGGGCCGTAGAGGCAGAGGATCGGCGATTTCAGGTCGCCCTTCAACTTGATCACGGCCAGGTGTTCCAGGATGCGCTCCTTCACCTCGTCCAGCCCGAAATGGTCGGCGTCGAGGCGCTTGCGGGCGCGCTGCAGGTCGAGGTTATCCTTCGTGCACTCGTCCCACGGCAGGTCGAGCATCAGCGTCAGGTAGGTCATCTGCACCGAATATTCGGCCACGGCGGGGTTGAGGCGTTCCAGTTTGGATACCTCTTTTTCGAACATCTCGGCGATCTCCTTGCTCCATTTTTTCTTGCGGGCGCGGTCGCGCAGTTCGGCGATCTCGCCCTCCACACCGTCGCCGCCCAGCTCTTCCTGGATGGTACGGATCTGCTGCTGCAGGAAATATTCGCGCTGCTGCTGGTCCAGGTCCTGCTTCACCTTGCCCTGGATCTCGCTTTTAAGCTGCACGAGTTGCTGCTCGCGGATCAGGATCTCCAACAGGCGGCGCGAACGGGCCAGCAGCCCCGGCGCCTCCAGCAGGTGCTGGCGGTCGGAGTCCGGCAGGTCGAGGTTCGAGCAGATGAAATTGACGATGCCGCGCTTGGAGTCGATGTTCTTGATGGCGAACGACGCCTCCTTGGGCAGGTTGGGCGATATGGAGATGATGTTCAGCGCCACGTCGCGGATCGAATCGACCAGCGCGTCGAACTCGATGTTGTTCTTATCGGGGGCGGAATCCTTCAGCGGGGTCACGTCGGCCACGAAATAGGGGTCCGAGGTGATGAATTCGCGGATCTCGATCTTTTCCAACCCGTGCAGGATCACCGTCAGGTTGCCGTTGGGCATCTCCAGGATCTTGAGGATGCGGGCCGCCGTGCCGATCTTATACATGTCTTCCGGCCCGGGCTGCTCGACGTCCGAGGAGCGTTGCAGCACGGCACCGAGGATCCCTGCGCCCTGTTCCACCTCGCGCACCAGCAGCATCGATTTCTCGCGTCCCACGGTGATCGGGGTGATCGAACCGGGGAAGAGCACCGAACTGCGCAGCGTGAGGATCGGCAGGCGCGAGGGGATGACCACGTCCGACGCGGCGTCCTCGTCCTCCGTCGAGATGATAGGAATGACCTGATGTGTACCGTCGAGCATATCGGATATGCCCGTCAGGTCGATGATTTCGGTATTATTTTTTTTGCTCATAATAATCTTACAACGTATAGAAAGGCAAAGATAGTATTTTTTCCGGGGTTGCTTGCTGATGTTGATAACTACAAATACGGTGCAAAAGGGTTGGAATGCTTAGAAAATGGTGTAAATAAGCCGTTTTGGCTGAAATCCGGGGTCTGTTGCATGTCAAATTGGCAGGAGGCAGAAATAAATGGGGGTTCTGTCACTCTTTTTCGCCTGAGAGCGACTTACTTTTTGGCTTGCTCCAAAAAGTAAGCAAAAAGAGCACGCGCCGCGCTCCCGGCTTACCCGCTTACGGATTTTTTGGGAAGTCGGCCGGAAATTCCATTGCGCACAGGCCACATCGCACGCCTCCGCTGGCGCTCCGGCCGCCCATTCCAGTTTCCGGCCTTGGTCCCCAAAAAAACCTGGCGGGTCCCAAGCCTCCCGCTTAATGGCGCGGGCCACCGCGCTTTGGCCGCCGCTCTGGCCATCGCGCCCCGCCTTCGGCTACCGACGGTGGGGTTTCGTAGGGGCACCCCTTGTGGGTGCCCAAAGATTTCCTAACATGAAAACAGCAGCGATATACTTGCAATTTTGAATTTCTATTCATATATTCGAACGACCTAAACCCCGGAGATTATGAATTCAAAACTACGTTCGTTTTTCGGCTATGCGCTCGGACTGATCGTCAGCCTTATTGTCATACGGCTACTGCACGCCTGGTTGGGCAATGGCGATTGGCGGACAGCTTATATCTGGCAGGATGTCCTTGTGTCTATCCTGTGTCTGGGGCTGTTCGAACTCTTAATCTGCGCATTCAAATGGTCCCCCGGAAGCGTGCCCGAAGGAGAGAAAAAACCTTTGATCAGGATCGCGAATCCCAAACTGCGTTCATTTTTTCTCATTGTGCTCTGGCTGGTCATAGGTTTCCTTTTCTCGCATTTGGTATCCGTCTATTGGGATCATGGGGGCGACTGGCAGGCGGCTCCGGTCTGGAAGGATATCCGATGGGCTGTTTTGATGACCTGGTTGTTTACATATGCTTTCCGCACGACCCTCTTTCCTAAAAAGAAAACCGCGGAGTGACCGGATAGCTTGATTGTTCAGGCGGGGAAAATGATTTTTCCCCGCCTTGTTTTTGCAAAACCCTAAAAAACGGTGCCAGCCAAAGCCCTCGTAACGATTAAAAAATTATCTTTGCAGTTTCGAATTAAAAGTTACAAGCGCTATGGCACTGGCAGACAAATACACCCCCGCGGAGATCGAAGACAAATGGTACGGCTACTGGATGAAGCAAGGATTCTTCCACTCGGAGCCGGACGGGCGCGAGCCTTACACCATCGTGATCCCCCCGCCCAACGTGACCGGGGTGCTGCACATGGGCCACATGCTCAACAACACGATCCAGGACGTGCTGGTGCGCCGCGCCCGCATGCAGGGCAAAAATGCCTGCTGGCTGCCGGGCACGGACCACGCTTCGATCGCCACCGAGGCCAAAGTGGTGCAGAAACTCGCCGCCGAGGGGATCAAAAAAAGCGACCTGACGCGCGGGGAATTTTTGAAGCACGCCTGGGAGTGGAAAGAGAAGCACGGGGGCATCATCCTCGAACAACTCAAAAAATTGGGCGCCTCGTGCGACTGGGAGCGCACCCGCTTCACGATGGACCCCGACCTGAGCCAGAGCGTGATCCAGGTCTTCGTCGATCTCTACCGCAAGGGCAAGATCTACCGCGGCGTGCGCATGGTCAACTGGGACCCCTCGGCCAAGACCGCCCTCTCGGACGAGGAGGTGATCTCTAAGGAGCAGCAGGGCAAACTCTACTACCTGCGCTATAAGATCGAGGGATCGGAAGATTACGTGGTCGTCGCCACGACCCGCCCCGAGACGATCCTCGGTGACACGGGCCTGTGCGTCAACCCGAACGACGAGCGTTACACGGCGCTGAAAGGCAAGAAAGTGATCGTGCCGCTGGTCGACCGCCCCGTACCTGTCATCTACGACGATTACGTGGATATGGAATTCGGTACGGGCGCGCTGAAAGTGACCCCGGCGCACGACGTGAACGACTACATGCTGGGCGAGAAGTTCGGCCTGGAGGCGATCGACATCTTCACCGACGACGGCACGGTCAACGAAAAGGGCATCCTCTACGTGGGGATGGACCGCTTCGAAGTGCGCCGCGTGATCGAGAAAGACCTTGCCGACGTCGGCCTGCTGGAGAAGGTGGAGCCCTACATGAACAAGGTCGGCACCTCGGAGCGCACGGGCGTGGTGATCGAGCCCAAGCTCTCGATGCAGTGGTTCCTGGCGATGGAGGAAATTTCGCAGCCCGCCCTTCGCGCCGTGATGGACGATGTGGTGCAGCTGATCCCCGCCAAATTCAAAAACACCTACCGCCACTGGATGGAAAACGTCAAGGACTGGTGCATCTCACGCCAGTTGTGGTGGGGGCAGCAGATACCAGCGTACTACCTGCCCGGCGGCGGATACGTGGTGGCCGAAACGGCCGAAGAGGCGCTAAAACTCGCCCAGGAAAAAGATTCCTCGTTGACGTTGGCCGACCTGCGGCAGGATCCCGACGTGCTGGACACGTGGTTCTCCTCATGGCTCTGGCCGATCTCCGTGTTCGACGGCATCCGCCATCCGCACAACCCCGACATCAGCTACTATTACCCGACGAACGACCTGGTCACCGCCCCCGAAATCCTCTTCTTCTGGGTGGCGCGCATGATCATCGCCGGATACGAATACCGCGGCCGCGAGCCGTTCAAGAACGTCTACCTGACGGGTATCGTGCGCGACAAACTGGGCCGCAAGATGTCGAAGTCGCTCGGTAACTCGCCCGACCCGCTCGATTTGATCGCCCAGTACGGCGCGGACAGCGTGCGCCTGGGGATGCTCTTCACCTCGCCCGCCGGGAACGACCTGCCCTACGACGACTCGCTGTGCGACCAGGGACGTAATTTCTGCGGTAAGATCTGGAACGCTTTCCGGCTGGTGAACGGTTGGCAGGAAGACGCATCCGTGGCGCAGCCCGAAAGCGCCCGCCTGGCCGGGGAGTGGTTCGAAGCCGTGCTGGCGCGCGACATCGCCGCCGTGGAGGAGTGCTTCGCGCAGTACCGCATTTCGGAGGCGCTGATGACCCTCTACAAACTCTTCTGGGATGATTTCTCGGGCTGGTACCTGGAGATGGTCAAGCCCGCCTACGGCTCGCCGATCGACCGTGTGACGCTGGCCGCCGCGAAAGGCCATTTCGACACGCTACTGCGCCTGCTTCACCCCTTTATGCCCTTCATCACCGAGGAGCTGTGGCAGAACCTCGCCCCGCGCAAAGAGGGTGAAAGCATCATGGTCTCGCCGATGCCCGCCCCCGGTACGCCGGATGAAGGGTTGCTCGCCCGTTTCGCCCTCACGCAAGAGGTGGTCTCCGCCGTGCGCAACATCCGCAAGCAGCGTAACCTGCCCGCCCGCGAAGCCCTTGAACTACAGGTGATCGCAGACGAAAATTACCACCCCTCGCTCAACCCGGTGATCGAAAAGATGGCCGGCATCGCTGCTGTGAGCGAGGTCTCCGAGAAAGACCCCACCGCCGCCGCCTTCCTGGTCAAGACCACCCAATACTTCGTCCCGCTGGCTGATAAGGTCGACACGGCCGCCGAGCTGGAAAAGATGCGTGGCGAGCTGACCTACCTGGAAGGCTTCCTGCAATCGGTATTGAACAAACTCGCCAACGAGCGTTTCGTACAGAACGCCCCCGCGAAGGTACTCGAAACCGAGAACGCGAAGAAAACCGACGCCGAAGCGAAGATCGCCGCCCTGAAAGAGCGCATCGCGGCCCTCTCATAACATTGCCGGGACCACCGTCCCGTAGGGGCACCCCTCGCGGGTGCCCTTTCTTTTTTCGGAATATCTTGCCCATCGCGCTCAGGATGACAAACATTACCTTTGGTTAAGCGGCATTTGTAATGCCGCTTGCACTGTTCCGCGAATTTTAAATTCGCGTTTGTTTCCCGACGGCATTGCAAATGCCGCCGAACGAAGGAATGGATTCTCGCGCTCCGCCGCTCCGCAAGCGTTTGCGTAGATTTTTCCCCATATACCCCGGGTTTCTACCGATTATAAATACTAATTTTGGTCAGCAACCAAACTTCCCTGAACCTATTATGGAGAACAAACCCAAACTTCTTCCGGCGGCGAACATCCTGCCGTTCATCCTGGTGGTGGTGCTCTTTTTTGCCTGGGGCTTTGCCAACGACATCACCAACCCGATGGTGAAGGCCTTCTCGAAAATTTTCCGGATGAGCGTCACCGACGGGGCGATGGTGATGGTGGCCTTCTATGGCGGCTACTTCGCGATGGCCTTCCCGGCAGCCATGTTCATCCGCAAATATTCCTATAAAGCGGGCATCCTGGTCGGCCTGGGGCTCTATGCCGCCGGGGCGTTGCTGTTCATCCCGTCGGCGGCCACGGGACTTTATTATCCATTCCTGATCTCCTATTTCATCCTCACCTGCGGCCTTTCGTTCCTGGAGACGAGCGCCAACCCCTATATATTAAGTATGGGCGACGAACGCACGGCCACCCGCCGCCTGAATTTCGCCCAGTCGTTCAACCCGCTGGGGGCGTTGCTGGGGATGTTCTGCGCCATGAATTTCATCCAGGCGCGCCTGAACCCCCTGAGCACCGACGAGCGCGCCCAGCTCTCGCCCGGGGAGTTCGAGGCGGTCAAGGCGGCGGATCTGAGTGTGCTGATCAACCCTTACGTGATCGTGGGCCTGGCGATTCTGGCGCTGTTCTTCATCATCCTGTTCACCCGGATGCCGAAAAATCACGACAAGGAACATTCGATTAACCTCGGGGCCACGCTGAAACGCATTCTGGCTATTCCGCGCTACCGCGAGGGGGTAATCGCGCAGTTCTTCTACGTGGGCGTGCAGATCATGTGCTGGACGTTCATCATCCAGTACGGCACGCGCATCTTTATGAATATGGGCATGGAAGAGCGCGCCTCGGAGGTGCTCAGTCAGAAATACAATATCGTGGCGATGGTGCTTTTCGGCGTAAGCCGCTTCATCTGCACGTTCCTGCTGAAATACGTCTCCCCGGGCCGCCTGCTGATGATCCTCGCGATTGCGGGCGGGGCGCTGGTCTGCGGGGTGATCGGCTTCCAGGATATCAATGGGCTGTACTGCCTGGTGGCGGTCTCGGCCTGCATGTCGCTGATGTTCCCGACGATCTACGGGATCGCGCTGGAAGGGTTGGGCGACGACGCCAAATTCGGCGCGGCGGGCCTGATCATGGCCATCCTCGGCGGTTCGGTGATGCCCCCGCTGCAAGCGCTGATCATCGACCAGGGCACCGTGGCCGGTATCCCGGCGGTCAATTTCTCTTTCATCATTCCTTTGATCTGTTTCGTGGTGGTCGCCGTCTTCGGCTACCGCACGTTCAAAATATTCCACGCGGATAAAATCACACAATAATGGCTACTGACAACTTTCAGCGGGTCGATCCCGCCTTGGTCCCGAAGAAAAAACTCAACTCGGGCGCCGAAATCCCGGTGATCGGCCTGGGTACGTTCGGATCGGATAACTACGACAACGACACGATCGCCGAAGCCGTCCGCGGCGCGATTCGTGCGGGATACCGCCACATCGACTGCGCAGCCGTCTACGGCAATGAGAAAGAAATCGGCCGGGTGATCGCCGGGATGATCACCGCCGGGGAGATCACGCGAGGGGAGCTCTGGATCACCTCCAAAGTGTGGAACGACATGCACCACGACGTGGCCGGGGCCTGCCGCCGCTCGCTGGCCGACCTGCAACTCGACTACGTGGACCTCTACCTGGTCCACTGGCCCTTCCCGAATTTCCACGCCAAAGGGGTGTCGGTCGACTCGCGCGACCCGAATGCCCGGCCCTACATCCACCAGGAGTACATGACTACCTGGCGCGCGATGGAAAAACTGCTGGACGAGGGGCTGGTGCGCAACATCGGCACCTCGAACATGACCCGCCCGAAGATGGAGTTGTTGCTGCGCGACTGCCGCATCCGCCCCGCCTGCAACGAGATGGAGCTGCATCCCCATTTCCAGCAGCACGAGCTCTACGATTACGTCGTGGCGCAGGGCATCCAGCCCATCGGCTTCTGCCCGATCGGCTCGCCCAACCGTCCCGAGCGTGACCGCACCCCCGAGGATACTGATCCAATGACCGACCCGGTCGTGGTCGCGGCCGCCGCCGCCCACGGCATCCACCCCGCGCTGGTCTGCCTGAAATGGGGCGTGCAGCGCGGCGAGGTGGTGATCCCCTTTTCAGTGAAGCCCGAAAAATATATCTCCAACCTGCGTTGCGTGATGCAGGACCCGTTGACCGCGGCCGAGATGGAAGCGCTCAGCAAAATCGACAAAAAATGCCGCTTCATCAAAGGCCAGGTCTTCACCTGGAAAGGCGTCGACTGGCCCTCGCTGTGGGACGAGGACGGCGTGATCGCCGGCTGGTAAACCCGGTTTCAAAAATCAAAAATCTAAAAATATGTCCAAAAAAATGAAAGCCGCCTACCTCCCCGGCAACAGCACGGTGGTCTTTAAAGAGGTCGACATTCCCGAGCCCGGCCACGGCGAGGTGCTGATCAAAATGAAATCCTCGACCATCTGCGGCAGCGACATCCGCGCCATCTACCGCGAGCATACCGGCAAGGGCGCAGAGGGGTACCAAAATAAGATCTGCGGCCACGAGCCCGCCGGACAGATCGTCAAGGCCGGCCCCGGCCTGCGCCGTTTCAAGGAGGGCGATAGGGTGGTGGTCTACCACATCTCGGGTTGCGGGGTGTGCAACGACTGTCGCCGCGGCTACATGATCAGCTGCACGAGCCCCTACCGCCGCGCCTATGGATGGCAGCGCGACGGCGGCATGGCCGAATACATGCTGGCCGAGGAGAAAGACCTCGTGCTGCTGCCTGACTCGCTGACCTACACGGACGGGGCGCAGGTGGCCTGCGGCTTCGGCACGGTCTACGAGGGGATAGAGAAGATCGGCATCAGCGGCAACGACACGGTGCTGGTGGTGGGCCTCGGCCCGGTGGGCCTGGCGGCCTGCATGCTGGCCAAGGCGATGGGCGCGGACAAGGTGATCGGCGTGGATACCGTGCAGGAGCGCATGGATCTGGCGATTGAAAAGGGCCTGTGCGACCATGTACTGCTCTCGGACGCCTCTGCATTGGAAAAGGTAAAAACCCTCACGGGCGGGGAAGGCGCCGAAAAAACGATCGACTGTTCGGGCCACACGCTGGGCCGCCAACTGGCGATCCGCGGCGCGCGCAAATGGGGCCGCATCGTCTTCATCGGCGAGGGCGGCACGGTGGAATTCAACCCCAGCCCCGACATCATCCACGATCAAAAAACGATCTACGGCTCCTGGGTGACGAACATCTGGCGCATGGAAGAGCTCGTGGAGCGCATCGTGCGCTGGGGCATCCACCCCGAGGAGCTGGTGACCCACCGCTTCCCGCTCGACCGCGCCCCCGAGGCCTACGAGCTGATGAACGAGGGCAAGTGCGGCAAGGTGGCCGTGGTCTTCGACGAAGAATTGAAATAACCCTTACGGCCTTTGTCATTCTGAACGCAAGTGAAGGATCTCAGAGTGGCTGCGAAACGATTTGTCTGAGATCCTTCACTTGCGTTCAGGATGACAAACACCAATGGTATGTGGAAAGAAAAACTCAGGGAAACACTCCCCTTGCTGGGCCACCGCAACTGGATACTGATAGTCGATAAGGCCTATCCGCTGCAAAGCGCGCCGGGCATCACCACGCTCTACGCCCCGGAGCCGATCGAAAAGGTGCTGGAACACACCCTGGCCGCCGTCCAGGGTGCCGATCATGTCAAGCCGATCGTCTACACGGACAGAGAGTTGCGTTACATGGACGACGAACTTTGTCCGGGCGTGGAAAAATTGAGGGTGCGTTACGCGCATCTTATGGCCGATCTGCAACCGGTCAGCCTGCTGCATGACGAGATTTTTCCAAAACTGGACGCCGCATCGAAACTTTTTTCGGTCCTGGCGATCAAAACCGACTGCCTGATCCCTTATTCAAGCGTCTTTATCGAATTGGATTGCGGCTACTGGAACGCGAAAGCAGAGAAATTTTTAAGAGAAAGAATCAAAAATGGATAAAAATTATAAAAAAGACCGCGAATTCCTCGCGCGCCACATCTCCCTGGTGGAACTGACCCACGGCGATGCCCGCGTGCTGCTCTCGCCCGCCTTGCAGGGCCGCGTGATGACCAGCACGGCCGAAGGCGACGCGGGGTACAGCTTCGGCTGGATCAACTACGACCTGCTGTCGAGCGGCATCCTGCTGCCCCATTGCAACAATTTCGGCGGCGAGGACCGTTTCTGGCTCGGCCCCGAGGGCGGACAGTACGCCCTGTTCTTCAAACCGGGCACCGGCTACGATTTCGAGGAGTGGCAGGCCCCCGCGGCGATCGACACCGAAAAATGGGAGCTGACGGGCAACGATAGCCATAGAGCCTCTTTTCGCAAGGAAACCGCCTTCCTGAACAATGCGGGCCATACGCTCAGCTGCGTACTGGAAAGGGATGTGGAGTTGCTTGCAGGCGGTGTAGCCGCGCTGATGCCGGACGTGAAAATCCCCGCAGGCGTGCGCACCGTGGCCTTCCGATCGCGCAACAGCATCACCAATACCGGCGATTTCGCGTGGGACAAAAAAACCGGCATGCCCTCCGTATGGATCCTGGGCCAGTTCACCCCTTCCGCGCGCAACACGGTGGTCATTCCCTTGCGCAAAGGGGGCGAAGGGGAGATCAACGACGCCTATTTCGGCAAAATCCCCGCCGACCGCCTGAGGGTGACCCCCGAAGCGCTCTATTTCAAAGGCGACGGCGAGCGCCGCGGCAAGATCGGCATCCCCCCGGGGCTGACCGTGCCCATGTGCGGGGCCTACGATGCGGAAAACGCCACGATTACGCTGGTCGGATTCAGCTTCGACCCCGCGGCGAAGGATTACGTCAATTCGATGTGGGAGCACCAGGCCGATCCTTTCTCTGGTGATGTGATCAACTCCTACAACGACGGCCCGCTGGAGGATGGCTCGATCATGGGCCCTTTCTACGAACTGGAAACCTCTTCGCCCGCCGCCGCCCTGGCCCCTGGACAGACGCTCACGCATACCCATACCACCGTCCACCTCTGCGGCGACCCGGAGGCGATCGCCGCCCTGGCCCGGCAGATACTGGGGATTTAAAGCGACCATTTCGTCATGTCGAGCGTTAGTCGAGACATCTCAGACAAACCGCTCCCCGGCTGTTTGAGATGTCTCGACTAACGCTCGACATGACGAAAAATGAAAAATAAGCAAACCATGAACGCAAAAATTACCCTCCCGTTGCTGCTTTCGTGCGGCGCCGCCGCGCAACTTTCCGGCGCGCCCCCCGCGCAGCAAAAACGCGTCCCGAACATCCTCTACATCATGTCGGACGACCACTCGTACCAGACGATCAGCTGCTACGACCGCACCTACTGCACCACCCCGAACATCGACCGCATCGCCCAGGCCGGTGTGCGCTTCACGAACAGTTTTGTCTGCAACTCGCTCAGCGGCCCCGCCCGCGCCGTGATCCTGACCGGCAAGTTCAGCCACATGAACGGCTACGTGGACAACGACTCGGGCGTGGAGTTCGACGGATCGCAGCAGACCATGCCCAAGATGTTCCAAAAAGCGGGCTACCAGACCGCCGTGATCGGTAAATGGCACCTCGGATCGCTGCCCACCGGCTTCGACTATTACAGCGTCCATACCGGTCAGGGCACCTACTACAACCCCGATTTCATCGAACCCGGCGGCACGACGCGCTACGAAGGGTACGCCACCGACCTGACGGCCGACCATTCGCTGGCCTGGCTTGACGGACGGGACAAAGGCAAGCCCTTTTTCCTGATGACCCACTTTAAAGCGCCCCACCGCAGTTGGATCCCCGCCCCCGGGAAGATGGACCTGTACGAGGATACGACTTTCCCGCTGCCCGGGAATTTCTACGACGACTACTCGGGCCGCGGCCGCGCCGCCAGGGAGCAGAGCATGACCATCGCCCGCGACATGCGCGAGGGCGGCGACAACAAATATTACCCCAACCTGGTCAAAGGCGGCCCGGTCGCGAGCGGCGAGTACCAACGCATGACCCCCGCCCAACGCGCCGCGTTCGAGAAAACCTACACCCCGATCGTCCGCGATTTCGAGCAGCGCAAGCCCGAAGGCAACGCCCTCGCCGAATGGAAATACCAACGCTACATCCGCGACTACCTCAAATGCATCTCCTCGGTGGACGACAACGTGGGCCGCATCATCGA
This sequence comes from Rikenellaceae bacterium, assembly GCA_031549495.1. Taxonomy (GTDB): domain Bacteria; phylum Bacteroidota; class Bacteroidia; order Bacteroidales; family Rikenellaceae; genus JAVBOW01. Next base: position 22,202 of record JAVBPS010000039.1, read on the forward strand.
CTACCTGCAAGCCAACGATTTGTGGGAGAACACGATCGTGGTCTACTGCTCGGACCAGGGCTTCTTCATGGGCGAGCACGGCTGGTTCGACAAACGCTTCATGTACGAGGAGTCCTACCGCACCCCGCTGGTGATGAGTTACCCGAACGGCATCAAAAAACCGGACCGCGACGTGGACGCCCTGGTGCAGCAGATCGACTACGCCCCCACGCTGCTCGATTTCGCGGGGATCGCCGCCGACCCCGGCATGCAGGGCTCCTCGCTCAAAGCGCTCTTGGAAGGCAAGCAGAAAAGCGTGCGCGAGGCCCTCTATTACCACTACTACGAATTCCCCGGCGCGCACGACGTGAAACGCCACTACGGCGTGCGCACGGACCGTTACAAACTGATCCATTTCTACTACGACATCGACGAGTGGGAGCTCTACGACCTGTACCGCGACCCGCACGAGATGCGAAGCGTCTATAACGACCCGGCTTACAGCGCCGTGCAGGCGCAACTGCTGGACCACCTCAACTATCTGCAGAAAAAGTACCAGGACACCGCCCCCGGCAAAGACAAATACGCTTACAAACCCAAAACGAAATAACCCGATGAAACGAATACTGCTGACCCTGGCCGTCTGCCTGGCCGCCGCGGCCGTGAACGCCCAGCCCTACGATTTGCCCTACCTGCAAGGCAAATTCGAACCCACGCAGGCCTCGCTGCGCACCTACGTGGTGCCCGAGTGGTACCGCGACGCGAAATTCGGCGTCTGGTCGCACTGGGGCCCGCAGGCCGTGCCGCGCCAGGGCGACTGGTACGCCCGCCGCTCCTACCAGGAGGGCACGCGTGCCTACAAATACCACCAGGCCACCTACGGCCACCAGTCCGAATTCGGCTACAAGGACATCATCCCGATGTGGAAAGCCGAGCGCTGGAACCCCGAAGAGCTGATGCAGCTCTACAAGGAGATGGGTGCCCAATATTTCGTGAGCATGGGCACCCACCACGACAATTTCTTCCTGTGGAACACGAAGCTCAACCCCTGGAACTCGGTCGACATGGGCCCGCACAAGGACGTGGTGGGCCTGTGGCGCGCGGCGGCGAATAAGGCGGGACTCTATTTCGGCGTCTCGGAGCACCTGGTGGCCAGCTACACCTGGTACCAGTTCGCCAAGGGGGCCGACAAGGGCGGCCCCTACGCCGGAGTCCCCTACGACACCTGCGACCCGAAATGGGAAAACCTCTACCACGCCAAAGCCGACGCGGACGACGACGTGTGGATGACCCACCGCGTGTCGTGGCAGTTGGAATGGTACGAGCGCATCAAGGAGTTGCTGGATATGTACCGCCCCGATTTCCTCTACTCGGACAGCGCCTTCCCGTTCAAGGAGATCGGCCGCACGCTGGTCGCCCACTTCTATAACGGCCTGACGGGCCCCGACGGCGTCACCCAGGCGGTGTACACCTGCAAGCACGACGCCGAGGGAATGTGCGTGCTGGACGTGGAGCGTGGCGCCGTGGCGGGCATCCATCCCCAGCCCTGGCAGACCGACACCTCGATCGGCGACTGGTACTACAAGACCGGCCAGACCTACATGACCGCCAAGGAGGTGGTGCAAATGTTGGTGGACGTGGTCAGCAAGAACGGCAACCTGCTGCTGAACATCGTGCAGACCCCCGAGGGCGATCTGGAGCCCGACGTATTGGAGATACTGAAAGGCATCACCGCCTGGATGAAGGTGAACAGCGGTGCGATCTACTGTTCGCGTCCGTGGAAGATCTACGGCGAGGGCCCCTCGTTCGAAAACCAGGAAAAAGGAAAATTCGGCGGCGTGAAGGACGTGCGCGCGTACGTGGAGGGCGACGTGCGTTTCACCACCCGCGACGGCAAACTCTACGCCTTCTACATGGAGCCCCCGACGGGCGATATCCTGCTGAAATCGCTGGGCAGGAAGGCCGCGACGTTCGAGCGCGTGGCCGAAGTGAAGATGGTCGGCAGCGAAGAGAAGCTGAAATGGTCGCAGCACGACGGCGGCCTGGAGATCAAAAAACCGGCCTCCTTGCCCGATTACGCCACGACGGTCTATGAAATAACGCTTAAAAAATAGCCGCAGATAGTCGGGGTTTGTCATTCTGAACGGAGTGAAGAATGACAAAGAGGTTGTCTCAAAACACAAATGAGACAACCTCTTCGTCTGCGGGAGCTCCCCCGCGGGTATAGGTATGGGCCGAAAGTACGTTCTTTTCTGCTCTTTATGTTTTGTGCGTTATTCGAGCAGTTTATGGCCGCGCAGATAGTCGACCGACTGCTTCACGCTGGGCAGCACGGCCCCTGAATAGGCCTCCTGTTCCAGGATGTAATAAACGATATGGGCCGATTTGGCGGCGGCGATGATCGCCGGAAAATCGAGCAGGCCGCTCGCGCCGATCTCTTTCTCGTCCTTCACGTGCAGCAGGGTGATCCTGCGCGGGTATTTCCGGATCAGCGCTACGGGATCGGACCCGCCTATTTTGGCCCAGTACACGTCCAGCTCGAAGATCACGTTTTTGGAGGTGTTCTGCACCAGGTAGTCGTACATCACCACGCCTTCCACCGTTTCGAACTCATGTTTGTGGTTGTGGATGCCCAGCACGAGACCCTGTTTGGCGCACATCCCGCCCACCTGATCGAGCAGCGCGCAGAGCTCCTGCAACTGCGCGACCGTCTTTTTCGGGCACGGCGGTAGCGAGGCCATGACCAGGTATTTGATCCCGGCCTTCTTGTGCGCCGCGATGCAGGTCTCGTACCAGGCCTTGGCTTCGTCGGTCATCCGGATGCCCTGGAATGGCCGGATATGGCTCGACACGGCTTTCATCCCGTATTGCTTGCAGGTGGCCTTGAACTGTCCGGGCTCCATGCCGTAGAATTTGCCGTCGGCGTAGCTGGCGGTCTCGACCTGTTTGATGCCCATCGAGGCGATCTCTTCCAGGGTTTTGAGGGGCGCCTGCTTCATTCCTTCGTGGAACGTGTAGAGTTGCATGCCGATCTGTTTGCCGGCCGTAAGGGTGCCTGCCGCGCAAAGCGTGAGGACGAGGGCGAGTAGTTTTTTCATGGCTTATTCTGTGTTTTTATGTAAGTTCCGGCAGTTAGCGGGATGACTCCGGGATAACGATGCTAAAATAGGGGAAAGCCGGTATAAACGGTTGTGCGTTTTCGTCTTTTTGTGACTCTTTTTCTTCGTCTGCCGGGAAAAAGTCCGGCAGCCAGGCTGAGATATAAAAATTTTTAAAAAAACGAATCCGGCCCTTCGGGGATTTTCCTTTCGGCCGCTCTTTGCTGCCATCCACCGGTAAAAATGGCCGGTTGACCATATAAAGCACAATAAGCGGGTGTTTTCCCCGCTTTATTTGTATATTTGTCCGTTAAAACCGACTGCAACCGATGCGCAAAGCCGTAGCCCTCACCTTATTCCTGCTCGCCGCCCTGCTTTCCCCCCCGAAAGCCGCGGCGCAATTCAACAAGGCGTACTTCTACTACGTAGGGCGCGAGTTTTTGATCGACAGCCGCTACCGCGAAGCGATCGAGACGCTCAACATCCTGCTGAAGGTCGACCCCGAATCCTACGAAGGATACCGCCTGCGCGGTATCGCCAAATACAACCTGGACGACCTGCTGGGCGCCGAGTCCGATTTTTCGATGGCCATCGAGAAGAATCCGGTCTACACGCCCGCCTACCACGCTCGCGCCATGACGCGCCTGCGCCTGGGCAACTACGACGACGCGTTGAAGGATTTTGAGGAGGCGATCGACCTGCGCCCCGATTTGCCGTACCCCTATTACAGCCGCGGGATCACCTATCTGCTGAACCAGCAATTCGACCTGGCGATCCGCGATTTCGACCATTTCATCCGCCAGCAGCCCCGCGTGGCCGACGCCTACATCAGCCGCGGCACCTCCTACCTGCATAAGAAAGACACCACGGCGGCCTACGAGAACTACAACGCCGCCATCCGCACCAACCGCGAGAACCCCGACGGCTACAACCGCCGCGGAGCCCTTTACATGACCCAGCAGCGCAATCCCGAGGCCCTGACCGATTTCAACAAGGCGATCGAATGCGACAGCGCCTACCTGCTTTCGTACTTCAACCGCGCCATCCTCTACTCGCGCATGAACCGGCCGATGCTCTCGCTCTCGGATTTCGACAAGGTGATCGAGCTGGATTCGACCAGCTCGCTCTCGTACTTCAACCGCGCCCTGGTGCGTTCGCAGATCGGCGACTACAACCGCGCGCTGGACGATTACAACAAGGTGGCGCTCTACAGCCCCGGCAACGTGCTGGTCTACTTCAACCGCGCGCTGCTCTATTCGCAGCTGGGCGACCTGCCCTCGGCGATCAAGGACTACACGAAGGCGATCGAGCTCTACCCCGACTTCGCCAACGCCTACCTCGGCCGTTCGAACCTGCGCTACCTGATGAAAGACACGAAGGGCTCGCGCGAGGACCGCAACATCGCCGAAAAGAAGATTTCCGAGTATCGCAGCCGCCTGCAGGACAGCACCTTCTCGATCTGGGCCGACACCTCGCGCCAGTTCAACCAGTTGCTCTCGTTCGATTCGAAACTGGGCAGCGGCGACTTTGCCAAGATCCACTACGAGAGCAACCCGATCAACCTGCTGCCCCTGTTCAAGTTCACCCTGCTGCATAAGGACACCGTCGCCACGATCGATCCGAAGCGCTACTACGTGGAGCGCGTCGAGGATTTCCGCACGCAGATCGGCAACCCGCTGCTCACGCTTTCCACCCGCCCGAGCGACGTGGCCCCGGACTCGCTCATCGCGGCCGACCGGCGCATCGCCGGCCGCCTGAACGCCGCGCCGCGCGACTGGAAGGCGCTCTTCGAGCGGGGCCTGACGCAATCGCTCATCCGCCAGTACACCAACGCGGTGAACAACTACGAGAAGGCGATCGCCCTCGACCCGTCCAACCCGATGCTCTACATCAACCTGAGCACCACGCGCAGCGAGATGATCGACTTCGTCTCCTCGATCGACAACGGCATGCAGCGCATCTCGGTGGACAACGACCCCGCCACCCGCATGAAGGGCGGCAGCACCCGCACGTACAACTACGACGAGGCGATCGGCGAGTTGAACAAGGCGGCCAAGCTGATGCCCGATTTCGCCCACATCTACTACAACCGCGGCAACCTGCAGGCCCTTTCGGGCAACCTGCCCGAGGCGTTCGACGACTATTCGAAGGCGATCGAGTTGAATCCCTTCTTCGCCGAGGCGTACTACAACCGCGGCCTGGTGCAGATCTTCCTGAACGACACCCGCAAGGGCTGCCTGGACGTGAGCAAGGCGGGCGAACTGGGCGTCAAAGAGGCTTACGCGGTGCTCAAACGCTATGCACAACCCGAAAACTAACCTGATAACGCCGTCCCGTCCGCGGGGCGGCGTTATTTACATAACTTAATTAATGTATAGAATATGGTAAAATCGCTACAAAACAAACCCTCCGCCGTGCGCTGGATCGTGCTGTGTTTCGTTTCGTTCACGATGCTTACGGGTTACCTGATCTCCGACATCATGTCCCCGCTCGAAACCCTCTGCGAGCAGCAACTGGGCTGGAGCGGCACTGATTACAGCACCTACACGAGCGCCTACGGCTGGTTTAACGTCTTCCTGCTGATGCTCATCTTCGTGGGGATGATCCTCGATAAGGTGGGACCCCGCCTGACGGGCCTGCTGGCCGTGGGACTGATGATCGCCGGTACGGGACTGCAATATTACGCCATGAGCCACGACTTCGGCGGGGCGATGGTGACCATCGATATCTTCGGCTGGCATATCCTCACTTGGGCCGCCAACCTCTTCTGGGCCGCCCTGGGCTTCGCCATTTTCGGCGTGGGGATCGAACTGATCGGCATCACGGCCAACAAGATCGTGGTACAGTGGTTCACCGGCAGCTCGCTGGCGCTGGCCCTCGGGCTGAACGTGGCCGCGGGACGTATCGGTACGGCCCTGGCGCTGTTCGGCGCTTCGCCTTTCGCGCAGATGCGCGGGTCGGTGTCGGCCCCGATGGGTTTCGCCCTGCTGCTGCTGTTCGTGGGCCTGGCCTCCTTCCTGATTTACATCCTGCTCGACCGTAAGGTGCACGGTGCGAAAGTCGAAAAGAGCGTCGACCCGGAAGAGCAGTTCAAGTTCTCGAACATCGGCAAGATCATGTCCATCCGCGGTTTTTGGTATATCGCCATTCTTTGCCTGTTGTTCTATGCGGCTGTTTTTCCCTTTATCAAATATGCGGTCAACCTGATGGTGCAGAAATTCGGGCTCTCGGAACAGTGGGCCGGTTGGATCCCTGCCCTGATCCCGATGGGCAATATTCTGATGACCCCGCTCTTCGGCACCATTTACGACCGCAAGGGACGCGGGGCGACGATCATGATCATCGGCGCGGTGCTGCTGCTGACCGTCCACCTGCTTTTCTCGCTGCCCGGACTGAACCAGATGTGGCAGGCCATCGTCCTGATGGTACTGCTCGGCGTGGCGTTCTCGCTCGTGCCCTCGGCTATGTGGCCCTCGGTGCCGAAGATCATTCCTTATAAGATGCTCGGTACGGCTTATGCGCTCATTTTCTGGATACAGAACTGGGGGCTGATGGGCGTGCCGCTGCTGATCGGCTGGATCCGCGACAAATATTGCATCACCGGCACGATCATGGTCGGCGGCAAAGAGGTCACGGCCTACGATTATACGCTGCCGATGCTCACCTTCGCCATGTTCGGCGTGGCATCGATCATCATGGCCCTGCTGCTGCGCCGTGAGGATAAACTGAAAGGATTCGGGTTGGAATTGCCGAATAACAAATAACCGAAAGCTGCTCGAAAAAGGAACGGCGGCCTCGTCAGTACGAGGCCGCCGTTCTTCTTTTGTCATTCAGAGCGAAGCGAAGAATCTTGGTCGGGCTGTGTTTAGATAATGGACAATTCCGACCAAGATTCTTCGCTTCGCTCTGAATGACAAAAGATTACTCTTCGATGGTTACATATTCCTGCAAAGCCTCGTCCCACACCTTTTTCGGCTTGGGCGCCTTCGGGTCTTTGGTCTCGAACATGGCCCACACCTCGCCGTTGCGGATCATCATCAGGAACAGGCCGTCCATTTTGTAATTCGTCGTCTTGGGCAGCATCTCGACGATGTGGCCTTGCAATTCTGCGTCGGCCGGGATGCCGTTCTGGGCGAGGTTGTCGATGACCATCACCCCGTCGTTGTTCGCGCGGTATTTGCCGGTCACCTGGCTGTTGGGGGCGGTCAGTGTGAGCTCGCCCGATTTGCTGAGGATCAGCACGTAATCGGTCTGCGGCTGGCGGCCGTCGACCTGGATGAGTTCCCAGTTCGTTTTTTCCAGGGGCCGGCCGTACAGCCGGGCGTATTTCTGGCAGTAGCAGCAGCCCGCGAGGACGGCGGCCATAAGGGCGATAAAGAGTATTTTTAGCGTTTTCATAAGTCTTGGGTACGTTTTGGCAGTGCAAAAATGTGGAAATTTCCGTAACTTTGTACTATTCGGACATAAAAATAGTGAAATTGCCATGAAAAAAATTATTTCCGCCGCCGGCGCGCCCAAAGCTGTAGGCCCTTATTCCCAGGCTGTGGAGGCCGCGGGCACCCTTTATATCTCGGGTCAGTTGCCCCTGGATCCAGCCACGGGGAAGATGCCGCAAACGATCGAAGAGCAGACGGCACAAAGCCTCGACAACATCGGCGCGATTCTTGCAGAAGCAGGATACGGCTATGGCGACGTGGTTAAATCGACCGTATTGCTGGCCGATATGGCTGACTTCGCGGCGATGAACGCCGTGTACGCCAAATATTATAAGGAAGATATGCCCGCGCGGGTGTGCTACCAGGTGGCGGCGCTGCCGATGGGGGCGAAAGTCGAGATCGAGACGATCGCGGTCCGGGGATAAGCCAAATCGGCAGGTCCTGTTGCCGGACCTGTAAATAACATATCATGCTGCAAAAAGAGTTGGAACGCCAAGGCAACTGGCTGTTCCGCCACCGGGGCGCATTGCCGCTGGTGGCATTGTGTGCGGGTTTCTGCATTTATCTCTTCTCAAAGTTGCATCCTGATGAATTTTCCCTGGCCCGGGAGCCGTGGAAGATGGTTTATCAGGATCTCTGTTTGGCGGTCGGGCTGGCAGGCCTGGCCGTGCGGGTGTACGCCGTGGGGCATACGCCTGCCGGGACGTCGGGACGGAACACGGCCGAGGGGCAATTGGCCGAAAAGGTGAATACCACCGGCATCTATTCCGTGGTGCGCCATCCGCTCTACCTGGGCAATTTTCTGATGTGGCTCGGCATTGCCCTGCTGACGGCAAACGTCTGGTTCGTTTTGCTGTTCTGCGCGGTGTTCTGGATCTATTACGAGCGGATCATGTATGCCGAAGAACAATTCATGTCGCGCAAGTTCGGGGACGAATATCGGACCTGGGCCGACCGGACCCCCGCTTTTTTTCCGAACTTCAGGCTGTTCGTGAAGCCCGCGCTGCCGTTCAGTTGGAAGAAAGCGATGAAGAAGGAAAAGAACGGCCTGGTGGCCCTGTTCGCCGTGTTCTTCCTGTTCGACGCCGCCGGGGAAACGATCGCCGGCACCCGTGACTACAACCTGCTGTTTGCCATCGGGTTTGGTGTCAGCCTGGTGGCCTATTGCATCCTGAAATACCTGAAAAGAAAGACTACACTGCTGGACGAGCCGGGTCGATAGAGTGATCGGGCTGACTAATTATTCCGGTCCCGTAGGGGCACCCCTTGTGGGTGCCCATCTTTTTACAGAAAAGGGCACCCACAAGGGGTGCCCCTACGTTCCGGCCAACGTGTGCGCGTCATCCCGGGGCCCTTCGGCTTCGCTCAGGGTAAACTCCGCGACGAGGGAACTTCCTTACAATAAGCGGAAGCTCCCTCGGGATGACGTGATTGGATGGCACGCATAGCGTGCCATCTTTTATTCCTCCTTCATGTTGTGGAAAACAGCCACGACATCCTCGTCGTCCTCCATCTTTTCGATCAGTTTCTCGATCGAGGCGCGCTGCTCCTGCGTGACCTCTTTGGTGTCGTTGGGGATGCGCTCGAACTCGCTGTTGGTGATCTCGTAGCCGTGCTCTTCGAGGTAGTGCTGGATCTTGCCGTAGCCCTCGAACGAGCCGTAGATCACGACCTCGTTCTCGTCTTCGAAGATCTCGTCCACGCCGTAGTCGATCATCTCCAGTTCCAGCTCTTCCAGGTCGATCCCGGCCGGTTTGACGATCTTGAACACGCTCTTGCGCTCGAACAGGAAGTCGAGTGAGCCGCTGGTGCCGAGCGAGCCGCCGAATTTGCTGAAGTAGCTGCGTACGTTGGCCACGGTGCGGGTGGTGTTGTCGGTGGCGGTGTCCACGACGATGGCGATGCCGTGGGGGCCGTAGCCTTCGTAGACCATCTCCTTGTAGTCGGCGGTATCTTTTGAGATCGCCTTTTTGATGGCGCGCTCGACGTTTTCCTTGGGCATGTTGGCCGCCTTGGCGTTAGCCACGCAGGCGCGCAGGGCGGGGTTGTTGTCCGGGTCGGGGCCGCCGCCCTTGACGGCTATGGTGATCTGTTTGCCGATGCGGGTAAAGGTGCGGGCCATGTTGCCCCAGCGCTTCATTTTGGTCGCCTTACGGTATTCGAATGCTCTTCCCATGGGATTAATCTGTTTTTTAGAAGGGCAAAGTTACGAATTTTTCGTTACTTTGCCATGCGTTTATGAAATTCCAAAACCAAATGATTGAACAACAGGTAATCCAGGCCGTAGAGGTTTTAAAACGGGGAGGCGTGATCCTATATCCCACGGACACGGTCTGGGGCGTGGGTTGCGACGCGACCAACAGCGCCGCCGTGGAAAAGGTGGTGCGGCTCAAGCACGCCGAGGGCAAGATCGGCCATATCGTGCTGATGGAGTCCGCCGACATGGCCGTGCGGTATGTAAATAAGGCGCCCGGCGTGGCGTGGGAGTTGATGGAGCTGGCCGACAAGCCGCTCACGCTCATCCTGCCCGGCGGGTGCGGCATCGCGCCCGAGCTGCTGGGTGCGGACGGCTCGATCGCCCTGCGCGTGCCCGACCACGAATTCTGCCGCCAGCTGCTGCGCCGCCTGCGCCGTCCCATCATGTCCACCTCGGCCAACCTGACGGGCGAGCCCACGCCGCTGCGTTACGAAGAGATCGCCAAGGAGATCATCGCCGGCGTCGACTTCGCCGTGGACGAAGCGTGTGAAGGCAAACCCACCCGCAAGCCTTCCGCAATGATCCAACTCGGCGAGGGCGGCGAAATCAAGATCATAAGGTAATGGTGCGCACAGAGATACAAAAACGATTCGCCGACGTCGATATGCTCGGCCACGTGAACAACGTCAACGTGATGCACTACTTCGACGTGGGCAAGAACGATTTTTTCGCCCGCGTGCTGGAGATCGGATCGCACCTCGACGGGACCGGCCTGATCACCGCCTCGATCAAGGTGGATTACCTGGTCCAGACGCGCCTGCACGATCGCAACCACGTGGAAACCTACGTCGAAAAACTCGGCAACAAGAGCCTGGTGCTCTACCAGCGCCTGGTGAACTCGGACACCGGAGTGGTGAACGTCGAGATCCGCGCCGTGATGGTGGCTTTCGATTACGCCGAACAGCAGTCGGTCGAACTGCCCGAATGGTGGCGCGGCGCACTGAGCGAGCATTATGTTTAGTTTTGTCATTCAGAGCGAAGCGAAGAATCCTGGTCGGACGTGGTCTTTATCTGAACACAGCCCGACCAGGATTCTTCGCTTCGCTCTGAATGACAAATATTCGGCATTTTTTATATATTTGCGCCACCAAAAATCCCAATCTTAAATTAACTATGAAAAAAACGATTATTTGTACCGTGCTGGCCCTCGCTTTCGGCGTATGCGCCGCCACGGCAGCTCCCCAACAGCAGGAACCCCAGCAGGGCCAGGTTCAGAAACTCGGCGACCAGAAACGTAAGGAAGTAGACAAACTGCGCTCCTCGGAAGAGAGTCGCGCCCAGAAAGCCAAGGACAAAGCCGAGAAAGATTACAAAGCCGCCATCGACAAAGCCACCAAGTCCGCCGCCGAAAAGCGCAGCAAGGAAGAGGCCCGCATCGACCAGCAGAAGGAGTCGAACATCCGCAGCGGCGAAGCCAAACTCGACAAAAAATATAGCGAGAAACGCGCCAAACTCGCCCCGAAAGAGGAATAGGCGATCCCGTTTATATGAAACGGAGGCAGATCACACAGATCTGTCTCCGTTTTTTTGTCCAATCCCGCGGTGTATCCACAAAAGGTGCCCCCAATGAGGCAGCGATAAAGGATAAGTCCGGAACTGTGTAAAGAAAAGGGTGTGTTGGCCTGGCGCACCCCCCTCCTTTATTGTTAACGAACGAAAAGTGACTCGTTCGTTTTCCTCCTTGTCGCTCGGCATAGCCCAAACAAAAATACGTTTGGTCTCTGCTCTCACTGACTGCGTCGGTTGCCCAAAGGGGGGCAGGGGGGGGATATGCCAGCGCAGCGGAACGGATATGAATAAGTGATCGCGATCACTTATTCATATTCAACATCACCCCCTGTCCGCTACCGAGCATATAGGTCGGCAACTTTCCATCCCATTTGGCGATCCATTCCAGGTCGACGATCTTGGGGTTGTTCGCCACGGACTGCCCCTTGATCTGCAGGGCGCGGGCCTCGCCCTCGGCCAGTTGGATGGCGATATTTTTGTCGATACCGGCCTGGATCTCCTGCTCGCGCTTCTGTTTGGTGATCTCGATCAGCGTCAGCACGCGCTGTTCCTCCAATTTTTTGGCGTTGATCGCTTTCTCATAATCGTCGTTGTAATAGACCTCCCGGATGTCGATCTGATTGAGTTTCAGGTGGTACGTCTCCACATCCTTGCGCATTTTTTCGTACACCTCGTCCTGAATGTTCTGGCGCTTATTGGAATAGACCTCGATCGGGTTGTACTTCGACACGGTCAGCGCGAGGGCCGATTTGAGCTTGGGTTTGATCACGTTCTCCTCGAGCCAGTAGAAACGGCCGTTGGACGCCCCGTCCAGCTCCGAGACGTTGTCGTAGATCCACCAGGCGAATCCGGGGTCGATGGCCCACGAGGCCGAGATGTCGAATCCCATCTTGATCCCGTCCACGGTCGGGGCCCAGACGGTTCCCGACTGGGTGGCCGCGGCTTTGTACTCTTTGTAGTTATAGTCATCGGGCGAGACGCTCTGCGAGCGGGCGCAGGTGTAGACCTGTGCGGTCTTGTCCATCAGCCGCACTTTGTAGATGGGCAGAATGAGGTGCCAGCCCGTGGCGTAGGATTCCTGTTTCACGCCGCCGGGGGTGATCACCACCCCGCAGGTCTGGGCCGGGATGATCGTCAGAAACGATAGCAGTATGATCAGCGCGCCCGAGAGCACCGGAATCCAGATGGGGGCCGGGAGTTTCATTTTGCTCTTGTTCGGGCGATTGGCGATCTGTGCGCATCCCCAATAGAGGAGCGCGGCGATGGCGATGATGACGAGCAGGGTTTTCATGGGTTAAGGCCGGTTAGTGTTCGTTGTCACATAAAAAAGGGCGACGGAGATTTCCGTCGCCCAAATATACTTACAGAAAATGGAATAACCGTCTCCGGGTTTCTTTATTTCTCAGTATTATTCAAGTTTTTGTCATTCTGAGCGAAGCGAAGAATCTTGGTCGGAATAGTTTACAGCAGCACAGTCCGACCAAGATTCTTCGCTTCGCTCAGAATGACAAAGAGGTTGTTACCAGGCGAAAAGCGGATATTTCGCCATCAGCGCATGCGCCTCTTTGGCGACCTGTGCGATCACGGCCTCGTTGTCGGGGTCGCAGAGCACGCGGTCGATCAGCTCGACGATCACCTCCATCTGCTCCTCCTTCAGCCCGCGGGTGGTGATGGCCGGTGTCCCGACGCGGATACCCGAGGTCTGGAACGGCGAGCGGCTGTCGAAGGGCACCATGTTCTTATTGGTGGTGATCTCCGCCTGCACGAGCACCGTTTCGGCTTTCTTACCCGTCAGTTCGGGAAATTTCGCGCGCAGGTCGACCAGCATCAGGTGGTTGTCCGTGCCGCCCGAAGCGAGTTTGTAACCTCGTTTGACGAATGCCGCGGCCATCGCCTGGGCGTTTTTGACCACCTGGGCCTGGTATTCTTTGTACGAAGGATCGAGCGCCTCGCCGAAAGCCACGGCCTTCGATGCGATCACATGCTCCAGCGGACCGCCCTGCACGCCGGGGAAGACGGCCGAGTTGATCATGGCCGACATCTTCTTGATCTCGCCTTTCGGCGTGGTCACACCCCACGGATTCTCGAAATCTTTCCCGATCAGGATCACCCCGCCGCGCGGCCCGCGCAGGGTCTTGTGCGTGGTCGAAGTGACGATATGCGCATATTTCACCGGGTTGTCCAGCAGCCCGGCGGCGATCAGCCCGGCCGTGTGGGCCATGTCGATCAGCAGGATCGCACCCACTTTATCGGCGATGCGGCGCATGCGGGCGTAATCCCACTCGCGGCTGTAAGCCGAAGCCCCGCCGATGATCACTTTCGGTTTGTGCTCGACGGCCAGCGCCTCCATCTCGTCGTAATCCACCAGCCCGGTCGACTCCTTGACCTTGTACGCGACAGCCTTATAATAAAGACCCGACATATTGACCGGCGAGCCGTGCGAGAGGTGCCCCCCGTGCGAAAGGTCGAGGCCCAGGAACGTGTCGCCCGGCTTCATGCAAGCCACGAACACGGCCATGTTGGCCTGCGCGCCCGAGTGGGGCTGCACATTGGCGAACTCCGCGCCGTAGATCTCGCAGAGGCGGTCGATGGCCAGTTGCTCCACCTTGTCCACCACCTGGCAGCCGCCGTAGTAACGCGCTTTCGGGTAGCCCTCGGCATACTTGTTCGTCAGCACCGAACCCATGGCCTGCATGACCTGGTCCGATACGAAATTTTCCGAGGCGATCAGCTCGATGCCGCCCTCCTGACGCTTACGCTCCTGGGCGATCAGGTCGAATATCCGTGTGTCTTTCATCTTGAATTGAATTTATGGCCGCAAAGTTACGGATATTTTACTACTTTTGTGCTGGAAAATATGAACATTTAACCATAAAAGCATGAAACTTCTCGAAGGAAAGGTAGCCCTGATCACGGGCGCCGCACGTGGCATCGGCAAAGCCATCGCCATGAAATTCGCCGAGCAGGGCGCCGATATCGCCTTTACGGACATCGCTGCCGACGAAAATTTCCAGAACACCGAAAAAGAACTTAACGCCCTGGGCGTCACCGCCCGCGGCTACGCGAGCAACGCCTCGATCTACGACGACGTGATGACCACCGTCGAGCGGATCGTCGCCGATTTCGGGCGCATCGACATCCTGGTCAACAACGCCGGCATCACGCGCGACTCGCTGCTCATGCGCATGAGCGAGATGCAGTGGGACGTGGTGATCAACGTCAACCTCAAATCGGCCTTCAACCTCACCAAAGCCGTACAGCCCCAGATGCTCAAGCAGAAATCGGGCTCGATCATCAACATGTCGTCCGTGGTGGGCGTGTCGGGCAACGCCGGGCAGAGCAACTACTCCGCTTCGAAGGCCGGTATGATCGGTTTTACGAAGTCGATCGCCCAGGAGGTCGGCTCGCGCAACATCCGTTGCAACGCCATCGCCCCGGGCTTCATCATCACCGAGATGACCGCACAGCTCCCGCAGGAGGTGCGCGACGATTGGGCCAAGAAGATTCCGCTGCGCCGCGGCGGCACGCCGGAGGATGTGGCCAACACGGCTTTGTTCCTGGCGAGCGACCTGTCGAGCTACGTCAGCGGACAGGTGATCAACGTCTGCGGCGCCATGAACACTTAGGCTGTCCGATCTGAGGACGCACCTGCGGCGTTGCTGCCCTCGGGCGGCTTGGTCATGTACTTGGGTACACTCCCGCGCCGCCCTTCGGTTGCGGCCTTGCATCTGCATCCTCATATCGAACAGCCTTCACGCTCCATACCGTGGGGTTCCCGGAAGGGCTGGAGGATATTCTCATCCTGAGTAAAACAAAGGATTTTGGTCGGACTGTGTCAGAACAGGACGGACAAGATTCTTTGTTTTTCTTGGTGATTATCAGATACTTGCTTGCGGAGAGCGATATTTGGCCGGTTTTTGTTGTCGTTATTCTGATTTTATTTAATATTTTTGCATCAATACGCCTATTTAGAACAATTTAAGAAGAGAGAACCTATGATGAAATTTACCCGAACTTTGTTTTTAGTCTCTTTGGTCGTGCTTCTGGCTTCCTGCATGAAGCACCCGGAGGCTAACCCCGACAACAATGGCAATAACGGCAATAATGGCGGCGGACAGCAGCAACCCACGACTGCGAAAACGGCAGCCGACATCGTCATCAGCCAACTGGCCATCCTGCCCGAATTCAACGAGGGTATCTATGAGGATATCGTTTTTGCCCAGCACTCCGACAGCCAGGAGGTGCCTGTGCGCCATTTCAGGATCGCCAACCTTTCCACGCCGCTGAAAGCGTCTTTCACCTCGAACGCCGTTTCCGTCAAGGTGGGCAACGTCACGCAGGTGAGCGGTGTGACCGGTAATAATTTCTCTTCGGAGGTGGTCTTCAAATTCTTCGCCGAGGACGGTGACGCCGTCGATCGCCGGGTGAAGATATCCAACCCCGCCAACCAGTGCTCGGGCCTGCCGATCATCTCGCTGCTGACGAACAAGCGCGTGAACATCACCAATGCCAATAAAGAAACCTGGCAGCGCGGCAAGGTGTGGATCGACAAATCGCTTTCGGACGTCATGGAGCGCAGCGACTCGATCGAGATGAAAGGCCGCGGCCACCTCACCTGGACGCTGGAAAAGAAACCTTACAATTTCCGCCTGCTGGAAAAGAAATCGGGCGCCAACATGCTCGGTATGAAAGAGCACAAGCGTTGGGTGCTGCTGGCGAACCACGCGGACAGAACGCTGCTGCGCAACAAGGTGGCCTACGAGATCGCCAAACGTGTGGGGTTGACCAAAGAGGCCAACGACGCGTGGACCTCGGACACCCGTTGGGTGGAGGTCTTCTTCAACGGTAAATTCCTGGGCAACTACCTGCTCACCGAGCAGATCCGTATCGACAAAAACCGCGTGAACATCAAGGAGACGGACAATACGGCCACGGGCGAGGATATCACCGGCGGCTACCTGATCGAGATCGACCGTTACTATGACGAGGGGCACCGTTTCAAGCCCGTGAAGTCGCAGATGCCCGTGATGATCAAGGAGCCGGATCCGATGAACGCCGCGCAGAAAACCTATATCGAGAACTATTTCGAACAGGTGGAAAATCTCCTCTTCCCGACCCCGCCCGCGGTGATCGACATGGATGCCTATAAGACCCTGATCGACGTGGATTCTTTCATCCGCACGATGTTCGTGCAGGAGCTTACGGACAACAACGACGCCCGCCTTCCGGGCAGCCAGTACATGCATAAGG
Organism: Rikenellaceae bacterium; assembly: GCA_031549495.1. GTDB lineage: Bacteria > Bacteroidota > Bacteroidia > Bacteroidales > Rikenellaceae > JAVBOW01. The sequence continues at coordinate 38,731 of JAVBPS010000039.1, forward strand.
ACGTGAACGGCCTGCTCCGCTCGGGCCCCGTCTGGGACTTCGACTACACCACTTTCGAGGGTGGCTCGGAATTCATGTTCTACAACCATACACCCGGGGAGGGCATTGCCAAATACTGGTATTATCCCCTGTTGTCCGACCCGAAATTCCGCGCCCGCGCCAAAGAGATGTGGATCGCGCTCTATGACAGCGGCACCCTCTCTTCGATTACGGCGTTCATCGACGATCAGCTTCTTGCCTCGACATTCCTGGAGGAATCGGCCGACATCAACTGGAATACATGGCAGTTCACGGACAGGCGCAACGGCGATTTGGAACGCACCTGGGCGGGAGCTGTGAATGCCCTTAAATCCAACTATACCACCCGCCTGGGGAATCTGGATAAGGTGATCCGCCGCGATTGGTAGGCGATGCCCCCGATTATATGGACTGATCGTTAATAATCGGGCCAACGAATGAGCGTCATCCCGGGTGAGCGTAGCGACGAGGGATCTTCCACTTATAAGGAAGATCCCTCGTCGCTAC
>JAVBPS010000073.1:0-14114 GCA_031549495.1 Rikenellaceae bacterium
CCCCCCCCCCCCTCCCCCCCGAGGCCGGGCTCTCACCCTCTATCCTCCGTAGCTATCATCCCACCGCCCCCCGCCCACCCCCCCCCCCGCCCGGGATGACGCGATGAATGAATCGCTTATTTCTTTTTATAGATCCAGGCGTCCGGATATTTGGCTGCGAATTTTGCCTTGGCGGCATTGACCTCGGCCTGGTTGGCGGAACTGAACCCGCTCACGATGAGTTTGCCGCCCGAGAAGGGCACCACGGTGAATTTCGTCGCCGGATCGGCAGCCAGGGAAATGAATTTGTCGGCGTTTTCCTGGTTGCTGAACACGCCCAACACCAAATGGTAGGTCGGCCCGGCAGGTTGCGCCGCAGCGGGTTGCGTCGCCGGTTTTGCGGCCGGTTGGCTCGTTTGGGCGGGCTTCGCCGTTTCCGCCGGTTTAGCCGGTTCGGCCGGCTTGGCTGCGGGTTTTTCCTCTACCGGCTTCGTTTCCACCGGTTTGGTTTCCACGGGTTTTCCTTCGGGGACGGCTTCCGGGGCAAGGGGTGTGATCGTGTCGGCGGGCTGGGCCTGCGGCGTATTGCTCATGGCGGCTTGTTGTTCGGGGGGGAGCTGGTCGGTACGCACCACATCCAGGCCGCGCTGGGCGCGTTCCAGGTTGCGCTGTTCCAACTCGCGCGCCATCCGTTTGGCATAGGCGTGCTGCTGCTGCTCGGGGGAACGGCGCAGGTAGAGCGCCACGGCGGCGCCCACGATCAGCACGCATCCCAGAACGAGGGCCACATGCTTGGCCTTCACGCGCGGGGTAAGCTGCGTCTCCGCGGTCGGCACCGGGTTGAGCGCCTTTTCCAGCGCGGCCGAGGCGTTGAACGCCTGGTAGATAATGTCGCCGATCCCTTCCAGGACGATGGTCGAGGGGATCCGCTCGGGCGTCACGCCCTGCGCCGCGAGCCACTCGTCGTAGATCGCCTGCGAACGCTGGGGGTCCTTCACCACCGCGTCGATCAGCTCGGGCACCGTGGGCAGCCCCTCGACGCTTCCCTCGCGGTAACGCACCGTGGAGCGGGGCGGAAGCAGTTTCTTGCGTCCCTTGAGCTGGGCAGGCCGTTTTTCGATCACCAGCGCGCCCATGCCGGGGATGTTGACCCCTTCGCGCGAAACGAGCGCATTGAATATCAGTTTATTTACCTGGTCCATTATTTCCTGGTTTTTTTAGCGTCCTTCTTTTTCTGCGGCGTCTGCGGCTCGACCCACGGTTTCAGGGGCGGGGGTACGATGGCCGGCCTCAGGTAAGCGCGGATGATGAAATAGAGCCCCGCGGCGATGAACGGCAGGCTGAGCAGCTGGCCCATGTTGAGCGCCATGCTCTGCTCGAAAGTCTCCTGGGGATTCTTGATGAACTCGATGAAAAAGCGGGTGATGAAGATCAAAAAGATCCCCGTGCCGAACAACAGCCCCGGGCGGCGGCGCGCCAGGTCTTTTTTATAGTACATCCACAGCAGCAGCCCGAAGGTCAGAAAATAGCAGATCGCTTCATAGATCTGCGTGGGATGCTTGGGCAGGGTCTCGTGGTTGCGTTCGAAGACGAACCCCCACGGCAGGTCGGTCGCCGTGCCGTAGATCTCCGAGTTAAAGAGGTTGCCCAGGCGCACGATGGCCCCGGCGACCGCCACGGCGATCATGATGCGGTCCAGCGACCAGATATAAGGCATCTTGTTCTTGCGCGAGAACATCCAAAGCCCCAGCAGCAACCCGATCGCCGCCCCGTGGCTGGCCAGCCCCCCCTCGCGGATGCGCAGGATGACCAGCGGGTCTTTCAGCACGCCCATCACCCCCGGATCATAGAAGAACAGGTGTCCCAGCCGCGCGCCGATGATCGTGGAGAGGACGGCGAACCAGAAGATCGAATCGAAAACCTTCGGGGGATACCCCTCACGCTTGACGAAATCGATGAACAGCCACATGCTGACCGCGAACCCCAGCGCCCACATCACCCCGTACCAACGGATATCGAACGACCCGATCGAAAAGCAGACCGGATCCATGTTCCACACAACAGACAGAAAACCAAACATATCGTTACAGTCAATAATTCAACCTCTTCGGAGAACCGCCCGCCACGGCGGGGGAACGGATATAAACAGTCAAAATTAGTAATTATTTATTTGACTGCACGCCCATCCTGCGGAAATATCCGAAATAACAGGGATTTTTAACCGGAGACGGAGTTTTAAAGCCCTCATTCCGATCCCGTAGGGGCACCCCTCGCGGGTGCCCAAAACAAGAAGGGCACCCGCAAGGGGTGCCCCTACAAAAACCGGCAGGCGTCGAAGCGATCGCCTAATATTCGTTCCAGCTCTTGATCTTGATATCCTCATGCCCCAGGCGGCAGAAAGCGTGGATGAACGCGCTTGCCAGCCGGGCGTTGGTGATCAGCGGAATATTGAAGTCGATGGCGCTGCGGCGGATCGTGTAGTCGTTGTTGAGTTCCGATTCCGAGAGGTTCTTCGGGATGTTGACCACCAGGTCGATCTTCTTCTCCTTGATAAAATCGAGCGTGTTAGGCTTGTTGGGCGAATCGGGCCAGTGGAGCACCTCGCTGCGCACGCCGTTGGCGGCCAGGTAGTCGGCCGTGCCCTGCGTGGCGTAGAGGTTGTAGCCGCGCTCGGAGAGCGCCTGCGCCGCGGAGAGCATGTCCGTTTTGGAGCGCGCGTCGCCCGTGGAGAGCAGCACGTTGTGGCGGGGGATCGTGTAGCCCACCGAGAGCATCGCCTTGAGGATCGCCTCATGGAAATCGTCGCCGATGCAGCCCACCTCACCCGTGGAGGCCATCTCGACGCCCAGCACCGGGTCGGCCTTCTGCAAACGGGCGAACGAGAACTGCGGCGCCTTGATCCCCACGTAATCCAGGTCGAAAGCCGACTTGTGGGGCACCTCGACCGGCAGGCCGAGCATCACCTTGGTGGCGATGTCGATAAAGTTGATCTTCAGCACCTTCGACACGAAGGGGAAACTCCGCGAAGCGCGCAGGTTGCACTCGATCACCTTGATCTCGTTGTCCTTCGCCATGAGCTGCATGTTGAACGGCCCGGTGATCTCCAAGCCTTTGGCGATCAGGCGCGCGATCTTCTTGATGCGGCGCATCGTCTCGACGTACATTTTCTGCGGCGGCATGACCATCGTCGCGTCGCCCGAGTGCACCCCGGCGAACTCGACGTGCTCCGAAATGGCGTAGATGAGCACCTCGCCGTCTTTGGCCACCGCGTCGATCTCGATCTCCTTGGCGTTCTCGATGAACTCGGTCACCACTACCGGATGCTGCTTCGAGACGTTGGTCGCCAGCGTGAGGAAATGTTCCAACTCGCCCTTGTTCGAGACCACGTTCATCGCCGCGCCCGAAAGCACGTACGAGGGGCGCACGAGCAGCGGAAAGCCCACTTCATCGGCGAAAGTATAAATATCCTGCACGCTCGAAAGCTCCTTCCAGCGGGGCTGGTCGACGCCGATCTCGTCGCACATCTGCGAGAATTTGTGGCGGTCTTCCGCGCGGTCGATATTTTTGGCCTCGGTACCCAGGATGGGCACCTGCTGCGCGTCGAGGCGCATGGCGAGGTTATTCGGGATCTGCCCGCCCATCGACACGACCACGCCCTTGGGCGTTTCCAGGTCGATGATGTCCAGCACGCGCTCCAGCGTCAACTCGTCGAAGTAGAGCCGGTCGCACATGTCGTAGTCCGTCGAGACGGTCTCCGGGTTGTAGTTGATCATGATGGAGCGGAAGCCCTCCTTGCGGATCGTGTTGGCGGCGTTGACCGAGCACCAGTCGAACTCCACCGAGGAGCCGATGCGGTAGGCGCCCGACCCTAAGACGATCACCGAACGGCCGTCGTTGGCGAAGTCGATGTCGTGCGCCGTGCCGTTGTAGGTGACGTACAGGTAGTTGGTCTGGGCGGGATACTCCGCGGCCAGCGTGTCGATCTGCTTGATCACGGGGGTGATGCCGCGTTTTTTACGCTCTTCGCGCACGCGCAGCATTTCGTCCTCGATCTTCTCGGGGCTGCACTTGGTGATCGTGCGGGCCAGCTGGAAATCCGAAAAACCTTTGCGCTTCGCGTCGGCGATCGCCTCGTCGGGCACGGCGGTGATGTCGTTGTAGGCCTCCAGGGCGTGCTCCGTGTCGACGATCCCTTTGAGTTTATGCAGGAACCACTTGTCGATCTTCGTCAGCTCCCAGATGCGGTCCACGGTGTAGCCGCGGTGCAGCGCGTCGGCGATCACGAAGATGCGCTTATCGGTGGGCTTGCTCAGGGCCGTGTCGATATCCTCGACCGAGAGGTCCTTGTTCGCCACAAAACCGTGCATCCCCTGGCCGATCATGCGCAGGCCCTTCTGGATCACCTCTTCGAACGTGCGGCCGATGCTCATCACTTCGCCGACCGATTTCATGCTCGATCCCAGTTCGCGCGAGACGCCCTTGAATTTGCCGAGGTCCCAGCGCGGGATCTTGCAGACCACGTAGTCCAGCGCCGGCTCGAAGAAAGCGGGCGTGGTGCGCGTCACCGAGTTTTTCAGTTCATGCAACCCGTAACCCAGCCCCAGCTTGGCTGCCACGAAAGCGAGCGGGAACCCCGTCGCCTTGGAAGCCAGCGCCGAAGAGCGGCTCAGGCGGGCGTTCACCTCGATCACGCGGTAATCCTCACTCCACGGGTCGAGGGCGAACTGTACGTTGCACTCGCCCACGATGCCGATGTGGCGGATGATCTTGATGGAAAGTTTACGCAGTTTGACCAACTCGGAATTCGAAAGCGTCTGGCAGGGGGCCACCACGATGCTCTCGCCGGTATGGATGCCGAGCGGGTCGAAGTTTTCCATGTTGCAGACGGTGATGCAGTTGTCGTACTTGTCGCGCATCACCTCGTATTCGATCTCCTTCCAGCCTTTGAGCGATTTTTCGACCAACACCTGCGGCGAGTAGGAAAACGCCTTGTTGGCGACCGTCTCCAATTCCTCGTCGTTGTCGCAGAAACCCGAGCCCAGGCCGCCCAGCGTGAAGGCCGGGCGCAGGATCACAGGGTAGCCCAACTCGTTGGCGATCCGTTTGGCATCGGCCAGGTTGGTCGCCGCCTCGCTGCTGATCGTTTTGACGTCGATCTCGGCCAGTTTGCTGTTGAAGATCTCGCGGTCCTCGGTGTCGATGATCGCCTGCACGGGCGTGCCGAGCACCTTCACGTTATATTTTTCCAGGATGCCGGTGCGGTAAAGTTTCACCCCGCAGTTGAGGGCCGTCTGGCCGCCGAACGCCAGCAGGATGCCCTGCGGCCGCTCGCGGATGATCACCTCCTCGACGAACTCGGGCGTCACGGGCAGGAAATAGACCCGGTCGGCGATGTTCTCGGAAGTTTGTATGGTGGCGATATTGGGATTGATCAGTACGGTGTAAATCCCCTCTTCCTTGAGGGCTTTGAGGGCCTGCGAGCCCGAGTAGTCGAACTCACCCGCCTCGCCGATCTTCAGCGCGCCCGAACCGAGCAGGATTACTTTCTCTATTTTTTGCATTTCTCGACGTTTTGGATGAAGTTATCAAAAAGGAAATCCGCATCGAGGGGCCCGCTGGCCGCCTCGGGGTGGAACTGCACCGAGCAGAAGGGGAGCGACTCGTGCTGAATGCCCTCCGAAGTGCCGTCGTTCAGGTTGAGGTAGTAGGGTTTCCAGCCTTTATCGAGCGTCGAGGTGTCGGCCACGTAACCGTGGTTCTGCACGGTGATCATGGCGCGGTCGGTGCCGGCCATCAGCACAGGCTGGTTGTGGCTGCGGTGACCGTATTTGAGTTTGTAGGTCTTCGCGCCGGCCACCATCGAGAGGATCTGGTTGCCCAGGCATATCCCGAAGACGGGCTTGCCCACCGCGATGGCCTTGCGTACGTTTTCGACCGTGGCCTGGCATTTGGCCGGGTCGCCCGGGCCGTTGGAGATCATCACCCCATCGTAATCGAGCCCCGTGAAATCGTAATCCCACGGCACGCGCACCACCGTCACGTCCCTTTCCAGCAGGCAGCGGATGATGTTGTTCTTGCAGCCGCAGTCCACTAACACGACGCGGTTTTTTCCCTTGCCGTACTCGACCACCTCTTTGCAACTTACCTCGTCCACCAGGTTGCGTTCGTTGGGATTGTCATACTCGGGGGCGGGGATCCCGTCCACGACGACCTTCCCGGCCATCACCCCTTTTTCGCGGATGATCTTGGTGATCTCGCGCGTGTCCACGCCGTAGATGGCGGGCACGCCCTGCTCGATCAGCCAGTCGCGCAGGCTGCGCACGGCGTTCCAATGGCTGTACTCCCAGGCGTAATCGGTCACCACCACGGCGCGCGGCCAGATGCGCTCCGATTCGAAGAATTTCAGCAGGCCGTTTTCGTCCCGTTCCAACGGAGGCACGCCGTAATTCCCCACCAACGGGTAGGTCATCACGAGGATTTGTCCGGCAAAAGAGGGATCGGTTAAACTTTCGGGGTAGCCGACCATCGCGGTCGAGAAGACAGTCTCGCCAGAGGCGGACTTTTCGGCGCCGAAGGAGAACCCTTTGAACTCACTGCCGTCTTCGAGCAGGAGCGACGCGTACTTTTTTTCAGGCATCGTTTACAGAATGATTTCTGAGCCGCAAAGGTAATCAAAATTGCCGGTTTGTGCAAATTGTTGGCCGGCGCGACCGGATTATTTCAGTATTATTTTATCTTTGCACATACCTAATCCGGTAAGTATGGACTTCTTTGTCATTCTGAACGCAGTGAAGAATCTTGGTCGGGCTGTGGACAGAACAATTCCGACCAAGATTCTTCACTGCGCTGCCGAATGACAAAAACAGATTCTATGAAAATGACGATACGCGAAGAGCGGCCGGAAGAATTCGCCGCGATCTATGACCTGGTAAAGACCGCTTTCGCCACCGCGAAGATGAGCGACGGCGACGAGCAGGAATTTGTGAACCGGCTGCGCGCAAGCGGCGATTATATTCCTCAGTTAGCCCTGGTGGCTGAGGACGCAAAAGGATTGGCCGGGCACGTCATGCTTACCCGCGCCCGGCTCGACGTGAATGGCGAGGTCCGTGAAACGCTGCTGCTGGCCCCGTTGTGCGTGGAAATTTCCCATCGCGACAACGGCCTGGGGGCGCAGCTGGTGGAAGAGTCTTTCCGGCGTGCGCGGGCGATGGGCTTCACCTCGGTTTTCCTGCTGGGCGATCCGGCCTACTACGCCCGTTTCGGCCTGCGGGACGCGACCGTTTTCGCCATCGGCAACGCCCACGGCTTCCCCGCACCCTATTTCATGGGGTGCGAACTCATCCCCGGCGCGCTCGCAGCAGGCGGGATATTCTCGTGCGGCACACCGGCTTAATCCCTAAAAACGATGGCGACCAAAGCAGAAATAAACCTCGTACGCAGCCTGACCAGCCGCAGCGCCCGCCAGCAGGCCGGGCTGTTCGTGGCCGAGGGGGCGAAACTGGCCGGCGAACTGGCGGCCTCGGGCCTGCGGGTACGCAAAGTGTTCCACACGGGCGAATGTGACTTGTCCGGCGAGTGCGAACAGATCGCCCCGCGCGAAATGGAGCGCATGAGCCACCTGAAAACCCCGTCCGACGTGCTGGCGCTGGTGGAATTGCCGTCGTGGAAACCCGATCTGAAAGCGATCGCGGGCGGTCTGAGCATCGCCCTGGACGGTGTGCAGGATCCCGGCAACCTGGGCACGATCATCCGCCTGGCCGATTGGTTCGGCATCCGCGACGTGCTCTGCTCGGCGGACTCGGCCGACTGTTTCAACCCGAAGGTCGTGCAGGCTACGATGGGCGCCATCGCCCGCGTGCGGGTGCACTACCTCGACCTGCCGCAGGTATTGGGCACGCTTAAGATTCCCGTCTACGGGACGTTTTTGGAAGGAGAAGATATTTATAAGGCGGATCTGACCCCCGCCGGAGTGATCCTGATGGGCAGCGAGGGCCGCGGTATCTCCCCCGAGGCGGCTAAGACAGTGACCCGCCGCCTGTTCATCCCCCCGTATCCGCGCGGCGCGCAGACCAGTGAGTCGCTCAACGTGGCGATGGCCACGGCGATCGTCTGCTCGGAACTGCGCCGCAGGTAAAATTAAACGTCATCCCGAACGCATGTGAGGGAACTTCCTTATATCGAAAAAGATAAATGGAAGTTCCCTCACATGCGTTCGGGATGACGTTAATTATATCTCTAAATCGTGACCTGCACCAATTCGATCCCGATGCGCGAGAGCAGGTCCAACCCGTCATGCGAATGGTACGATTCGCAGTAGACCACCCGTTTGATCCCCGCCTGGATGATCAGTTTGGCGCATTCGATGCAGGGCGAGGCGGTGATATATAATGTGGCCCCCTCGCTGCTGTTGGCGCTTTTCGCCACCTTGCTGATGGCGTTGGCCTCGGCGTGCAGCACATAGGGTTTGGTCTTGCCCAGGTCGTCCTCGCAGACGTTCTCGAACCCCGACGGGGTGCCGTTGTAACCGTCCGAAATGATCATCTTGTCCTTGACGATCAGCGCCCCCACCTTGCGGCGGACGCAATAGGAGTTCTCGGCCCATATCTGCGCCATGCGGATGTAGCGCATGTCCAACTGGCGTTGCTTCTCTTCGTGATATCCCATAAATGGTGCTGTATGAGCACAAAGATACAAAAAAATACGCCCGGGGAAAATCCCCCGGGCGCACTTTTTATCAACAATTCCGCTGTTTAGAAGCGGTAGCGGATACCGAGGGCGATACCCCAGCCGAAAGCGTCGTTGTCCGACAGGAAATCCCACATGGGACGGGTGTCGAGGGTCAGGCCGAGGGGGATGTTGAAATTATATCCCACACCGATCTGGCCGCCGACGGAGACGCCGAAGAAATCGTCATGGTTGTCCTTGCCGCTGTTGATGGACAATCCCGCACCGGGGCCTACATACCAGTTGAAGCCCTGGCCGCCGATGGGCCACACCCATTGGTAGATACCCGACAGGCCGACCGTGTTGTAATTTTTATTGCCGCCGAAGCCCAGGTCGAATTCCAGGCGGTTCTTGTCGCTCATGCCGAGCTGGTAGGAGAGTTCGCCGCCGTAGTTGTTGCCGCCGCCGAGACGCAGACCGATGGCGTTTTTGTCCACCTGTGCCTGAGCTACGAAACCTGCAACGAGCAGGGCTGCAACCAATAAGATCGTCTTTTTCATAATTTTAAAATTAAAGGGTTTTCCGAAATTTGCAAAAACGAATATTCGACAAAGGTACGAAAAATATTTTTAAACGTACACTTCCAACAGTTTAGCCTTTCCATCGAGGATCACGCACTCCAGGCTGGCGGGGATGAGCGCAGTCTCGCCCGCGACAAGGGTTTGGGGTTCCGCTTCGGAGTCGATCGTCAACTCCCCTTCCAGGCAAACGAGGATCACGAAAGAATCGAACGCGGCATAATCGCGCTCGAACACACCATCGACCTGCACGAGGTTCGTGGTAAAGTAGGGGCATTTCTTCATCTCCACGGCGCGGTTGGGCTGCGGGGCTACCGTGATGTCGTAGTCGGCCGGGTTACCGAAATCGATGGCGCCCACGGCCAGTTCGGTATGCAGTTGGCGGGGGTTGCCCTTATCGTCCGTGCGGCCCCAGTCGTCGACGCGGTAGGTGATGTCGGAGGTCTGCTGGATCTCGGCGATCACCAACCCTTTACCGATGGCGTGGATCACCCCGGCGGGGATGAAATAAGCGTCGCCCGCCTTGACCGGGATGCGGTTTAAAAGCGAGGGTAGGGTCCCGGTCTCCACCGCGGCTAAGTATTGCTCCTGGGAGGTTTGCTCGCGGAATCCCACATAAAGCGCCGCGTCCTGATCGGCCTCCACGACATACCACATTTCGGTCTTGCCGTAGGAGTTATGGCGCTCCAGGGCCAGCTTGTCGTCGGGGTGCACCTGGATCGAGAGCACGTCGCGCGCGTCGATCAGTTTGACGAGCAGCGGGAACATCTCGCCGAACTGTTCGAACACTTTTTCGCCCGCCAGGTCGCCCATGTAGACTTCCAGCAACTCCGCCAGGCTGTTGCCTTTGAGCAGGCCGTTCGAGACGACCGACACGTCGCCCGGCACGCCGGAGAGTTCCCAGCTCTCGCCGATCTTCTTCCCGGCGGCTTTCGCGTTCTTTTTCAGGCGGGCGAGCATCTCCCCGCCCCAGATGCGCTCTTTGAGGAGCGGCTTGAATTTCAGAGGATATAACATATTAAGATTGTGTGAAATTATTTTGCTGGTTTGTCATTCTGAGCGAAGCGAAGAATCTTGGCCGGGCTGTGTACAGAACAATTCTGACCAAGATTCTTCACTTCGCTCAGAATGACAAGCAAGGTTTCGCTCTGTTTCGCGTAGGCAAAACTACGAAAAATTGATAACTTTGCCGCAGTTTAAATCCAATACCCGCTTTCATGGATATCCTCAAAGTCGAGCACGTCACCAAACGCTATGCCGCGCATACCGCCCTGGACGACGTCTCGCTCTCGATCCCGCGCGGCTCGGTCTACGGCCTTCTGGGCCCCAACGGCGCGGGAAAAACGACCCTGATCCGCATCATCAACCGCATCACCGCCCCCGACAGCGGCGCGGTGTGGTTCGACGGCCGCCCCCTGGAGCCCGCCGACATCTACCGCATCGGATACCTGCCCGAGGAGCGCGGCCTGTATAAAAAAATGAAGGTCGGCGAGCAGGCGATCTATTTCGCCCGCCTGAAGGGCCTCTCGCGCAAAGAGGCCACCACGCGCCTGAAAGCCTGGTTCATCAAGATGGACATCAAGGAGTGGTGGGACAAAAAAGTCGAGGAATTGAGCAAGGGGATGGCCCAGAAGGTGCAGTTCATCATCACGGTGTTGCATAAACCCGAGCTGCTGATCTTCGACGAGCCGTTCAGCGGCTTCGACCCGATCAACGCCAACCTGCTCAAAGAGGAGATCCTGGCCCTGCGCAATGAAGGCTCGACGGTGATCTTCTCGACCCACAACATGTCCTCGGTCGAAGAGATCTGCGACCACATCACGCTGATCAATAAATCCAAAAATATCCTCACCGGCCCCCTCGAAGAGATCCGCCACCGCCACGGCGGCAACATCTTCCAGATCGACTTCCGCGGCGACGATGCGGCCCTGCGCACGGCCCTCGACGGAAAATGCCAGATATTGAGCGACGTAAGCGAGGGCCTGGTGAACCGCACGATGAAGGTGCACATCCCCCGGGACGAGGCGGTGCGCGGGGTGATCGCGGCGGTCAACCAGACGGTCGGGATCCGCTCCTTCTCGGAGATCATCCCCTCGATGAACGATATTTTCATAAAGGCCGTTTCGGGCCAACAGATGTAAGGCCATGGGAAAGATAGGGATCATCATAGGGCGGGAATTCAATACCCGCGTACGCAAGAAGAGTTTCATCATCACCACCATCCTGATGCCCCTGCTGCTGGTGGGCCTGATCGTGGGCACGGTAGCGATGAGCACCATCGGCAGCGACACCCGCAAGGAGATGCTCGTGGTGGATCGCAGTGGGATCATCGCCCCGAAACTGCAGGACCAGGGCCGCCTGGTCTTCACGCCGAGCGAGAGGAGCTACGACGAGCTGAAAACCGAAAAACACGAAGGCGTCTTCGGCATCCTGGTGATCGGCAGCGACATCATGTCCAATCCGAAGAACGTAAGCCTCTATACTTACGAGCCCTCCACGATGGAGATCGAAGGCGCCATCGCGGGCCAGATATCGAACATCATCGAAGAGCGGAAACTGCTGGGCTACAACATCGAAAACCTTCCGCAGATCATGGCCGAGGTGAAGACCAACGTCTCCATCCAGACCATGCAGCTCTACGAGGGGGGCGAGGAAAAAGAGTCGTCCAGCATGGTCTCCTTCGGGGCGGCCTACCTGCTCGGCTTTATGATCTACATGTTCGTCTTCATCTACGGGGCGATGGTCATGCAGGGCGTGATCGAGGAGAAAAGCTCGCGCGTGATGGAGATCATCGTCTCCTCCGTACGCCCCTTCGAACTGATGATGGGCAAGATCCTCGGCATCGCCGCGGTGGCGATCACCCAGTTCGCCATCTGGATGGTCTTCCTGTTCACTGTGGGGACCGCCGCCCTGCAACTCTTCGCCCCCGACCTGTCGGCCGGTGCCGAAGCGATGGCGGGCATGACCGAAGGGATGGCCCAGGGAATGGGCAGCCTGGATCCCGATATGGCGGCCATGCTGCGTAGTGTCACCGACCTGGGATTCCTGCTGAAGGTGTTCGGCGGGTTCGTGGTCTTCTTCATCGGCGGCTACCTGCTCTACGCCGCCATGTTCGCCGCCATCGGCAGCGCGGTGGACGACGCGGCCGACACCCAGCAGCTGCAGCTGCCCATCACCATTCCGCTCATCCTGGCCATCGTCGTGCTGATGAACGTGATGCGCGACCCGGACGGACGACTGGCCTTCTGGTTCTCGCTTATCCCGCTCACCTCACCCGTCATTATGATGGCCCGCATCCCCTACGGTGTGCCCTTCTGGGAGCTGGCCCTCTCGGTGGCGCTGCTCTACGCCTCGTTCATCGCGATGGTCTGGCTCGCCGGAAAGATCTACCGCGTCGGGATCTTCATGTACGGCAAAAAACCGACCTGGGGCGAATTGTTTAAATGGATGAAGTATAAGTATTAACGAAAATTTCAAATTTTCGTTAATACTCGTATTCGTTCCGCTGCGCTGGCATATTCCCCCCTGCCCCCCTTTGGAACAGGGGGGTGCACCAGGCAAACGCACTGTTTGCACGAATTGACAACATTAAATAAATAGGACATGAAAAAGACCATTTTAGTGACCGGGGGCGCCGGATACATCGGCTCCCACACCACCGTGGAACTCATCGCCGCAGGCTACGACGTAGTCATCGTGGACGACCTCTCGAACGCCGAACTCTCCGCCGTCGACGGCGTACGCAAGATCACCGGCGTGGATGTCCCCTTCGTGCAGGCCGACTGCTGCGACCGCGCCGCCATGGATAAACTCTTCGCCGACTATAAAATAGCCGCCGTCATCCACTTCGCCGCCTTCAAAGCCGTCGGCGAATCCGTCGGCCAACCCCTCGCCTACTACGGCAACAACGTAGGCTCATTGGTCACCCTGCTCGAAGCTATGCGCACGGCCGGAGTCGAAAACATCGTCTTTTCATCCTCCTGCACCGTCTACGGCCAGCCCGACGAACTCCCCGTGACCGAACTCTCCCCCCGCCTGCCCGCCATGTCCCCCTACGGCAACACCAAACAGATCTGCGAAGATATCCTGCGCGACAGCGTAGCCGCCTACCAAAACCTGCGCGGCCTCGCCCTCCGTGACTTCAACCCCCTCGGAGCCCACCCCTCCGCCCTGATCGGCGAACTCCCCAAAGGAGTCCCCCTCAACCTGGTCCCCTACATCACCCAAACCGCCGCCGGCCTGCGTAAAGAACTGAGCGTCTACGGCGACGACTACGACACCCCCGACGGCTCCGGCGTGCGCGACTACATCGACGTGGTAGACCTCGCCCGCGCCCACGTAGCCGCCATGGCCCGCATGCTGGAAGGCCGTAGCAAAGCCGATTACGAAATCTTCAACGTAGGAACCGGCAACGGAACATCCGTCCTGGACCTGATCAAAACCTTCGAAAAGGTAAACCAAGTAAAAGTCCCCTACAAAATAGTAGCCCGCCGCCCCGGAGACATCCAAGCCATCTGGGCCGACACCACCTACGCCAACCGGGAACTCGGCTGGAAAGCCCAACACACCCTGGAAGAGACCCTGAAATCCGCCTGGGCCTGGGAAAAGAAAATCCGTAATTTGTAGCCTCGCCTCGCCGCCTTTAAGTTGAATTTGTCTCAAAACGGAATTAGACCCCTCTGAGAATCGCGTATTTGAAAACTTTCTCCGGGGGGAGTCCGAATAGGAAGAGGGTGTCTCGCTGTTGAGACACCCTCTTCGTTGTTCGGCAAAGACGAACAAAAAGAGGGTCAGTCCGAGAAACAGGTTGGTGAAAATTACAAGCGAGGCATTCCCGTCATGTCGAGCGTTAGCCGAGACATCTCAGACAGCCGGTTTGAGATGTCTCGGCTA
>JAVBPS010000057.1:0-16469 GCA_031549495.1 Rikenellaceae bacterium
GTCCCGGATCCGTTTCATCGCTCCTCCCGATTTTTCTCGTGGCCCGTGGTCCCCGCTCTACTGGCCGAACCGGGCGGCTTCGGCGCTTAAATGGGGGTCGACCGGGCGCCGCTTGTCCGTAATATGAAATAAATGTATAAATTTGCCGTTTAAACAAGTGGTTACTTGAATTATACGTATCCCATATATTCTATATGAATAGTTCTCAATTTACCCCCGACGCCACGCAGCTGCGGCAGATGCTGGACAGTATGCAGATGGGGTGGTGGACGGTCGATTTCGAAACCAGGACCAACGAATATTCCCCGCTGCTGGCCGAAAGCCTCGGCCTGGGGTCGGGCGTGATCTCTTTTAACGACTACCTGGCGTTGATCCGTCCCGATTACCGGACGATAGCGGCGGAAAATTTCGGGGGCATCCTGCGGGGTGTCGGCTACGAATCCGTCTACCCCCTTATGATCGACGGCGACGAGGTCTGGGTGCGTTCCAAGCTGGTCGAGCTCCGCAAGGGCGAAGACGGCGGCATGACGGCCTGGGGGACGATGCAGATCATCAAACGCTCCCGCCAACAGACCCACGAGCAGATCGAGCAGCAGATGGACGTGATGGCCGGCAACCAGAGCAGCATCTACACCTCGCTGCTGGCCTTCCTCGGCCTGGACGATATCTCGCCCGTGATCCGCGCCTCGCTGCAGCAGATCCTCGCGCAGTTCGGTTGCAGTCACATCGGCATGTTCGAATACGACCACGCCAAACAGACCCAGCGCTGTACCTGCACGGTCTGCGACGGCCAGGCGCCCGAGATGTCCGATAGGACCGAGTCCCCGATCGGCATCACCCCCTGGCTGAGCGGGCGGATGCTTTCGCGCCTGCCGGTGATCGTGAACGACCTGGAGGAGTTGCC
Organism: Rikenellaceae bacterium; assembly: GCA_031549495.1. Taxonomy (GTDB): domain Bacteria; phylum Bacteroidota; class Bacteroidia; order Bacteroidales; family Rikenellaceae; genus JAVBOW01. The sequence continues at coordinate 905 of JAVBPS010000057.1, forward strand.
CGCGATGGCGAGCGTCGAGAAACAGATGTTCGCCGCCTACCGCACGCGCTCGATGATCGCCGCCCCGTTGGTGGGCGTCGACCGGATCTGGGGCTATATCGCGATGGACTCCGAGCAGCAGCGCGAGTGGAGCAGCGAGGAGTCGCACCTGTTCACCTCGATCGTCGGGGTGATCGGGATCTGCCTGCAATTCCACGCCTCGGAGAAGAAGATGCGCCAGGAGCAGCAGAACATCCGCAACCTGTACGAATACATGCCGTCCGGATACGTGAACGTGAGGCTCAACGGAAAAGTCGGGGACGGTTTCGATTACACCTACCTGGACGCCAACCCGGCCGCATCGCGCATCCTGGGATTTGATCTGGACGCCCTGAAGGGCCGTCTGGCCTCCGAAACGCGCTGCATGGCCGAAGGCATGGCCGACAGCAGGCTCGATCAGTTGCTGCAATCGGTGGGTACGGGGGAAGAGCTGACGCTCAACTTCACGATCGACGCTTTGGACCGGCACTGCCAGGCGGTGATCTTCGCGCCGATCCCGGGCGAGGCGTCCGTGCTGTTCACCGATGTGACCGACCTGTACAGGACCCAGTTGCTGCTCGAAAAGAGCGAAGGCCAACTGCGCAACATCTACCAGAGCCTGCCCGTGGGCATCGAGATCTACGACCCGGGAGGCTTCCTGGTGGACATGAACGACAAGGAGTGCGAGATCTTCGGCCTCGGCTCGAAGGACGACGCGCTGGGCGTGAACGTCTTCGACAACCCCAACATCCCCGACGAGGTCAAGGAAAAACTGCGCCGCCACGAGCAGGTCGAATTCAATCTCAACTACGATTTTTCGATCGTGGGCGACTATTACGACACCCGGCGGGATCGGAAAATTTACCTGGTGACCATCGCCACGCCCCTGTTCAACTCGCGCGGCGAATTCATCAACTACCTGTTCATCAATATCGACAATACGGATATCACCACCGCCCACCAGCAGATCGAGGCGTTCCGCGAGATGACCTCGCTGATCGGCGAATACGCCCAGGTGGGATACGCCAGCTTCGACGCCTACACGCGCGAGGGCACGGCCCTGGACAGTTGGTACCGCAACTTCGGCGAGAAACCGGGCATCCCGCTCTCGCAGGTGGTGGGCGTGCTGAATAACGTCGTGCCCGAGGATAAGGTGGCCACGAAAGAGTTCTTCGCCCAGGTCAAACAGGGTCAGGCCAAACACCTGCGCCACGACGTGCGGGTGATGCAGCCCGACGGCAGCCACCGCTGGACGCGCCTGAACATCATGGTGCGCGACTACGCCCCCGAGGAGCAGAAGATCGGGATGGTCTGCGTGAACTACGACATCACGGCCCTCAAGCAGACCGAACGGAACCTGATCGAGGCGCGCGACAAGGCGGAGACCTCCGACCGCCTCAAATCGGCTTTCCTGGCCAACATGAGCCACGAGATCCGAACCCCGCTCAACGCCATCGTCGGCTTTTCGAGCCTGCTGGCCGACCTGGAGGATGCCGCGCAGCGCCAGGCGTACCGGGGTATCGTGCAGGAGAACAGCGAAATGCTGCTTCAACTCATCTCCGACATCCTCGACATTTCGAAGATCGAGGCCGGTACGATGGAATTCACCTCGGGACGCGTGGACGTGCGCCAACTCTGCCGCGAGGTGGTCAACACCTTCTCGCTCAAGGCCCCTGCCGGGGTCGAGCTGCGTTTCGATCCCCAGCTGCCGCAACTTTTCGTCACCGGCGACAAAAATCGTATGACCCAAGTGATCTCCAACTTTATGACCAACGCCATCAAATTTACCCCCGCAGGTTCCATCACCCTCTCGTACGGCATAACGGACGACGGCCAGCTTCGCCTCAGCGTCACCGATACCGGCAAGGGCATCGCCGCCGAAAAACAGGGTGAGGTCTTCTCCCGTTTCGTGAAACTCGACTCCTTCGCCCAGGGCACGGGTCTCGGTCTGTCGATCTGCCAGAGCCTGGTCGAAAGGATGGGCGGCGCGATCGGGGTCGATTCCACGGAAGGGAAAGGTTCCTGCTTCTGGTTCACGCACCCCTGCACGCCCGAACCCGGAGCGCAGCAGGATGCCCCCGCCGACGGTAAAACGTCCGCGCCCCAGCCGGAAAAGACGGTCGACGGCGACCATAAACCGCTGATCCTGGTGGCCGAGGACATCGACAGCAACTACCTGCTGATCGAGACCCTGCTCAAAAAAGAGTATCGCCTGCAGCGCGCGCGCACGGGCAACGAGGTGATCGAGTGCTTCCGCGCCGAGGCGCCCGACCTGATCCTGATGGACATGAAGATGCCCGGCATGGACGGCATCGAGGCGACGAGCGTCCTGCGCCGCGAGAACGCCACGGTGCCGATCGTGGCGCTGACCGCCTTCGCCTACGACAGCGACCGCGAACTGGCCCTCAGCGTGGGCTGCAACGACTTTTTGACCAAGCCCATCTCGCCGCCCGACCTGCGCCGGGCGGTCAGCCGGTGGACGACCCGTTGACGGCATCATTTGTCATTCAGAGCGAAGCGAACCGACTGCTTTTTTCAATCCCGGTTATAACCAATGCGGGCGGACATTTTTTTAGACTGCGGGATAACTTATTCATGCGAAAGATGCCTATTTTTGCATAATCCCGGAGTAACTGAAAAAATAAATCCCCGTATTTTATGAATCCAAAAGCCTTCTGCCTTGCGCTGGCCGTTTTCGTTCTCGGAATTTTTCCGTTGCGCGCTGCGACCCCTGTCGCTTCCACCCCGCCGATGGGCTGGAACAGTTTCGACAGCTACGGCGTCTACCTCTACCACGAGGCCGCCATGGCCACGGCCGACAAGATGGCCGTGATGCTCAAACCTTTCGGCTACGAATATTTCGTGATCGACGCCGGATGGTTCGGCGAGTTCGAGGTCTATCCCGGAACCCGCATCTCGAAGGGCGGAAAACACGCCGAGGTGGTCAATATCAACGAATACGGCATCCTGCAACCTTCGCATCGCTCGTTCCCCTACGGTCTGCGCGAGTTGATCGACCGCGTGCACGGGCATGGCATGAAATTCGGCCTGCACCTGATGCGCGGCATCCCGCGCGAGGCCGTGCGCCGCAACACGCTGGTTAAAGGCACCCAATACCGCGCCCGCGACATCGCCGACACGACGAGCGTCTGCTCGTGGTGCCCGCAGAACTACGGCGTGGACATGCGCAAACCCGGCGCCCAGGAGTACTATAACAGCATCGTCAACGAGCTTGCCGGCTGGGGCGTCGACTTCATCAAATACGACGACATCGTCCCCTTCCCGCTGGAAGTGGAGGCCGTGGCCAAGGCCATCGCGCAGTGCGGCCGCCCCATCGTGCTGAGCCTCAGCCCGGGCGGAAAGATCGACCCGGCCGCCATCGACTTTTTCCGCCTGGGCAACATGCTGCGCGTGACGCACGATATCTGGGACAACCAGAAGGGCCTCGATGAGTGCTTCGCCGCCTGGCGCAAGTGGCAGGGCCAGGAGCGTCCCGGCTTCTGGATCGACATGGACATGATCCCCTTCGGCCAGTTGCAGCTCCTCTCGCCGCAGCCCGAGACCCTGCCCGGTTACCTCCCCGGCCAGGGCGGGAAGAAATCGAAATCCGATGCGCTCTTCACGGGGCACGGCTACACCCGATGGAGCGAGTTCACGCACGATGAGATGTACACCTTTATCACGATGCGCGCACTGGCCGCCTCGCCGCTGATGATGGGGGGCGACCTGCTGACGCTGGACGATTTTTCACTGCGCCTGATCACCGACCGCGACATGATCGCCTGTAACCGCAACGGCGTGATGGGCCACCTGGTCAGCGACGCGGATAAGGTCGAAATCTGGCACACCCCCGCCAAAGACGGCGTGCACGGCTGGATCGGCATCTTCAACCGCAACGCGGACAAGAGCGTCGAGGTGCGCCCCACGCTCGCCTCTCTCGGCCTGGACGCCAAAAAGAAATACACGCTCTACGACGTCTGGGCGGGTAAGCCGTTCCCGGTCAACCACCCGGCCACCGTGCAGCCCAACGGCGCGATCTTCCTCAAATATTAAACGATTTTCCTGTTTGTCATTCTGAATGACAAACTATTTTCCGTGGTTAAGCGGCATTTGTAATGCCGCTTGTCCTGTTGCGCGAATTTGAAATTCGCCTTTGTTCGGCGGCATTACAAATGCCGCCGAACAAAGGTCTTGACCGCCCTGCGGAAAAACTTCACAATAAAATAACAATCGTGTTCTGATCCCACCTATTTAGGATATTATAGGGTTTTTCACTCGTTTCGCAGTTTGGTTCATTTGGTTTTCCGCGAAATTTTTACTATTTTGCCTTTTCAGCTAAAATGACAATGGGACGGGATATAGATATGTTAAGGCTCGGGGCCGAGGAGCTCACGACTCTTTTTGCGAAGGAATTCGAAGACGTTTACCTGGCGGCGCTGCTCCATTCGCGCCCCGCGGGGTTCACCGAGTGGTTGGAGGCTTACGCCGAGCGGGCCCTGCGGCAAAGGCCTGACGAAGCGGTGGCCCGTGCGGCCGCGCGGCTGCTGCAAATGGTGCGCAGCGAGGGTGAGACGGTCACCGACCTCTCCACGGGCGAATCGGTGAGGCTCGATACGCTGGAAGTGTTGCACACCGCCCTGCGCGGCGAACGTCCCGCGGGCGCCGATTTCCTGCTGGATATCATCTACCTGCTTCGCGCCCTCGACGGCTACCGTCCGCTGCCCCCCTCGCGCGAAAAGGTGGTGCAATGGTCGCGCCGGTGGGAATCGGGCCTGGACGAGGGGATCGTGCGCATCCGCCAGCGCAACCGCGAACGCATCTGCGAACTGCTCGTGGAACGCCTGGAACTGCGCAAACCGGGCGAGCACCAACGTTTTTATTTCCCCGAGGGCGCCACGCGGGAAGAAAAACGGGCGTTGGTCGACGAGTGGTGGGGCGATTTCCGCTTCCACCTCTCTCTGGCGATCCGCTCGCCGCGCGAACTGAACAAATACCTCGACTATTCCCTGCCGCCCGAGGTGATGCGCCGCCTGTACGAGGCGCGCCAGAAGGAGATGCCCTTCTTTCTGACTCCCTATTACGCCTCGCTGCTGGACACGAGCGGGCGCGCCTACGATGACAAGACCATCCGCAACTACGTGATCTACTCCCAGCAGCTGGTCGACGCCTATGGCGAGATCCGCGCCTGGGAAAAGGAGGATCAGGTAGTCGGCGGCCAGCCGAACGCCGCGGGCTGGGTGCTCCCCGAGGGGAACAACATCCACCGCCGCTATCCCGAGGTGGCGATCATGATCCCCGACTCGATGGGCCGTGCCTGCGGGGGATTGTGCGCCCCCTGCCAGCGGATGTACGACTTCCAGAACAAGCGGCTGAACTTCGAATTCAACGCCCTGCGCCCCAACGAACATTGGGATGCCAAACTGCGCCGCCTGATGCGCTACTTCGAATACGACGCGGACCTGCGCGATATATTGATCACCGGCGGCGACGCGCTGATGAGCCAGAACGCCACCCTGCGCAACATCCTGGAAGCGGTGCTGCGCATGGCCGCCCGCAAGCGCGCCGCGAACGCCTCGCTGCCCGAGGGAGAGCGTCGCGCGACGATCGACCGCATCCGGTTGGGGTCGCGCCTTCCGGCCTACCTGCCGATGCGCATGAACGACGAGCTGATCGCCATCCTGCGCGACGTGCGCGAGCGGGGCGAGAAACTGGGCATCACCCAATTCTTCATCCAGACCCATTTCGAATCGCCCCTGGAGATGACCCCCGAGGCGCAACGCGCCATCCACGCGATCCTCTCGGCCGGGTGGCTGGTCACCAACCAACTGGTCTTCACCGCCGCCGCCTCGCGCCGTGGCCACACGGCCCGCCTGCGCCGCATCCTCTCGAAAGAGGGGGTGGTCTGTTATTATACGTTTTCCGTGAAAGGTTTCGGCGAGAATTACGCTCTGTTCGCCCCCAACGCCCGCTCGATGCAGGAGGCCTCGGAGGAAAAACCCTACGGGCTGATGCCCCCGGGGCAGGAAGAGCAACTCGCCGAGCTGCTCACCCGCCCGCAACACCTGCGCCGCGCCCTTCCGGCCTTCATGCGGCGCCACGGCCTGCCGTTCCTGTCGACCGACCGCAACGTGCTCAACCTGCCCGGTATCGGCAAGAGCATGACCTTCACCACCGCCGGGGTGACCCCGGACGGCCGCCGCATCCTGCGCTTCGAGCACGACGCCGGCCGTCGCCACAGCCCCGTGATCGACGCGATGGGCGAGGTCTACATCACCGAAAGCAAATCCCTGGCCGCCTACCTGCGCCAGATGCACGAAATGGGCGAGCACGTGTCGGATTACGCGACCCTGTGGTCTTACGATCGCGGCGAGACCGAGCCACGCTTTAGAATTTACGAATATCCGTAGCAAATTTGTTTTGTCATTCTGAACGCAGTGAAGAATCTTGGTCAGACTGTTTGTGAACAGATCCGACCAAGATTCTTCACTGCGTTCAGAATGACAAACCCCTGTTCGGCGGCATTTGTAATGCCGTCGATGAACAAACGCGAATTTGAAATTCGCGGGACAAGGCAAGCGGCATTACAAATGCCGACTTAACCCAGGCGGTGCCGCTCAGAAGGTTCTGCGATAAGAGAACGACGGCATGAAGGGAATGAGGTTGGCAGCCCGGTAACCGGTGGACGACCGCTCCGACGGATAGATCATGATCGGATTGAAATGGTTGGTCGCGTTGAGGATCGAGAACTGCCAGGTCCGCACGCCGCTGCGCCGCTGCCGTTCCATGATGAAGCTCAGGTCGGTGCGGAAAAAATCGGGCATGCGGGTGTTGGGGTAGCGCGGGGTGTCGTAAATGACCTCCTCCCCCGGGCTGAACGGGAATGGCGCCCCGGCGCCCGGATAGGACGCGGCCGCGATCGAGTAGGGCAGCCCGGTGCGGTATCCCACGTTCAGCGAGAGGGTATGTCGGCGGTCATCGCGTTTAAGGGTCGTGTAGGAGGCAAAAATATTCACATCATGCGGCGTGTCGTACAGGTACGGGAACGTCACCCCCTCCGCCCGGCGCATCGAACGGGAATAGGTATAGGCCCCCGTGACCGAAAACCGGGGCAGGTTATACTGCGCCAGTAATTCCAGGCCCCAGGCATACCCGCTCGCCGGCAACGGGTCGGCCTCTTCCAGCAGGTAATCGTCCACCGCCTGGATCAGCGTCAGGTTATCCATCCGCTTGTAATACCCCTCCACGGTCAGCGTCAGATTTTTGATGGCCGAGGTCCGCCACCCGGTGCTTACTTGCCAGGCCGATTCGATCTTATCGGTATAGGGCAGCCAGAAATCGATGGGCAGCCCGTTATCCATCTTCGTCACGGCGAACAGCGGCTGTGTGGAACGCGTGAGCGACAGCCAGACCGAATGATCCCGGTCCAGGGCCGCCGCAACCCCCAGGCGCGGTTCGAAAACCGCCACCGGATCGCTGTCCCGCGAATATAACGCCATGCGGGCCCCCAGGTCGACGGTCCATATTCCCGTGGTGATGCGATCTTCCGCGAACAGCGCCGCGCTGTACAGGCGCTGGGGATCGAAACTGCGTCGGGTGCGTTCGTGGTTGCGCTCGTAGACGGTGGTCTGCGGGGTAAAATGCTGCATGGAAGCGTTGAGGCCGTAATTGACCTTGTGCGCCGTGCCGAAACGCTGTTCCACCGAGGAGCGCACGCCAGCCTCATAAAGCGCCGAATTCACGTCGGAGTGCATGCGTCCGCCCACCTCGCGGTCCTTAAAGAAACTGTCCGCCCCGTTCGACAAACGCGAGAAATAGAGCGAATTATTCATAAAAGCGTTGTGCCCGAGGATCGTGTTCAGCCTGAGCGACCCCGACAGGTTGCCCCAGTCGTAGCCCATGCCGTTCTCGGAGGTGATGATCCGCTTGCCGGTCTGCCGGTCGTCGTAGGCCGACACCTCCTTGACGCTGAAGCGGTCGCGCCCGGTGTAGAAGCTGGCGAACAGGCTGTTGCGCTGCCCGAGCTCATAATTGACCTTGGCCGTGATGTCATAGAAACCGTAATTCACCTTCAGGTCTTTGTCCAGCACCTCCCACGCCACGGGCAGCAGCAGGCCGGGGATGAACCCGCGCGCGGAGAACAGGTACGACCCCTTACCGCGTTTCAACGGTCCTTCGGCCAGCAGCCCCGCCGTGAGCGTGCCGATCGTCAGGGCCTGGTGATGCTCGTATTTGTTGCCGTCGCGCATCGTGATCGCCGCCACGGACGAAAGGCGCCCCCCGTAACGGGCCGGGATGTAGCCCTTGTAAAGCTCGGCCCCGCTCAGCGCGTCGCCGTTGAAGATGGAGACCACGCCGAAGGCATGGTTCTGGTTGAAGATGGGCACCTCGTCCAGCATGAGCAGCGTCTGGTCGCCCCCGCCGCCCCGCACGTTGAGCTGCGAGGAGCCCTCGCGCCCGGCCGAGACCCCGGGCAGCATCTGCATGAACTTGATCACGTCCCGCTCGCCGAGGAACAGGGGCACGTATTTGAGCTGCTGCATGGAGATGCCCACGTTGCCCAGGTCGTTCACCCGGACGGGATTGCCGTTGTTGGCTTCGACGACCACGCTTTCCAGCGCGACCTGCACGGGGATAAGGCTGAAACTGAGCAATGTGTCCTGGCCGACCCGGGCCGTGGCCGACTGGTAGCCGGGACAGGAGCAGTCGAGCACGTGGCGGCCAGACGGCAACTGCAGGGAAAAATATCCCGATGGATTGGCCACGGTACGGGCCGCGCCGTCGCCCGCGGCGATCACCGCACCCGCGAGCACTTCCCCCGTCGACCCATCGCGCACGTATCCGCTGACGGTCGATTTGCGTTGCTGGGCCCGCACGCCGATCACGGCGCAGCAGAGCACGATGAAGAGCGCCGCCCTCATGGCCTGAACGGATTATGCACGTCCATCGTAAAGTCGCTCCTGTGGTATCCGGCGAATATGCCGAGCCCGTTGCTGACGTTGGTATAGACGCTCTCGGTGCCCTCCTGCATCGGCGAGCCGTAACCGATCGTCTGGCCCATTTTGTAGGCCGAGCGCATGTAGCGGTCGTATTCGTCGCTGGGGGTCAGCACGCAGACGGCCAACTGGACTACATAGGATGTGTTCAGGGGTTGATAGTTTTCGTCGTAAGCGACCCTGGCCGGGAAGACATCCGAGGAGAACGTGAAAGGGATGATCTGCCCGAATCCGGATCGGGGCAGGCGCAGGAACCCCTGGTCGAAAGACATATTGCTTTCTTTGAGCTCCGCGTCCATTCCGTCCCGCGCCGCGTTGACCTGGTCGACGAACGGGCAATTGGTGTACAGGCTGTAACGGTTCATCCATTCTATGTTGTCATAGATGGCGATCAGCGACACCCACAGCGCCCGCACGCCGGGATAGGCCTCCAGGGCGCTGACATCCACCAGCCCGTAAGAGTGATGTATCTCGGTGCCTTTCAGCCGGCCGGTCGCCGTCACGGACGACGATCCGGGAACGGTCGTCGAAGCGGTGACGTCGGGATGCCCCTGGATGCGTACGGTGATGTCGTAAACGGAACCCTTGCGGGCGGTCACGCCTGTTCTTACCCGCCCGAGCAGGTTGCTGCGGCCGGTAAAGACGATCTGGCCGTCCTGTTTCAGTTCGACCTGCGCGTCGGCGATCGCTTCATACTCTTTTGTGCTCTCCGCGGGGCGACTCCACGCCAGGGAGACATCCACCGTCTCGCCCGAGCCGAGCAGGGAGTTGACCACAGGGACGCTGTGGAATTCGCGCATCAGCCCGCTCTGCGGGGAATACTCTCGTTCGCACCCCCATAGCAACCAAAGGAGTGTCGCAGTCAGAAGATATTTCATCGAAGAGCGGATGGGTTAAGTGTACGGTAGTCGGGTGGATCGGCAATGCCGGATCCCGGCATTCTTCATAAAGAACCCCAAAATACGCATTATATTGCGTATGTCAAGCATGAATGCGAAAAATTTATTGTAAATTATCCGGATGCGGCTATCGGTTGCGGACATTGTCGTAAGACTGCCGGTTGTCTTCCTTCGATGCAGTTTTGTCATTCTGAACGCAGTGAAGAATGACAACCCGGCCCAAAAAAGAACGCTTCCCTTTTGAGGGGGAAGCGTTTCTGCGTGTTCTCGCTGAAAAATTACCCGAGATAAGATTTCAGCAGCTTGCTGCGCGAAGAGTGCCTGAGGCGCCGGATCGCTTTTTCCTTGATCTGGCGCACGCGCTCACGCGTCAGCCCGAACTTCTCGCCGATCTCCTCCAGGGTCATTTCCGAGCACCCGATCCCGAAGAAATACTTGATAATATCCTTCTCGCGGTCGGTGAGCGTCGCCAAAGCCCGCTCCACCTCGGTTCCGAGCGATTCATTGATCAGCCCCCGGTCCGCGTTGGGCGAGTCGGCGTTGACCAGCACGTCCAGCAGCGAGTTGTCCTCCCCGTCGGCAAACGGAGCGTCCACGGAGACGTGGCGGCCCGAAACGCGCAGCGTGTCGGTGACCTTCTCATGCGGCAGGTCGAGCGCCTTGGCCAGCTCCTCGGGCGAGGGGGTGCGTTCGTGCTCCTGCTCGAAGCGTGCGAAAGCCTTGTTGATCTTGTTGAGCGACCCTACCTGGTTGAGCGGCAGGCGCACGATGCGCGACTGCTCGGCCAACGCCGGCAGGATCGACTGGCGGATCCACCACACGGCGTACGAGATGAATTTGAAGCCGCGCGTCTCATCGAACTTCTCGGCGGCCTTGATCAGCCCCAGGTTGCCCTCGTTGATCAGGTCGGGAAGGCTCAATCCCTGGTTTTGATACTGCTTGGCCACCGACACCACGAAACGCAGGTTGGCTTTGGTGAGTTTTTCCAGCGCTTCCTGGTCTCCCTTGCGGATGCGTTGCGCCAGTTCCACCTCCTCCTCGACGGTGATCAGGTCTTCCTTGCCGATCTCCTGGAGGTACTTGTCCAACGAAGCGCTTTCGCGGTTGGTGATCGATTTTGTGATCTTTAATTGTCTCATTTTCTTCCTTTCCGGATACTTTCACAAGCACCGATAAATTGTTAGTCCGCCGCCGGGCGGATTTTTATTCGTTCGATCCCGCCCGGCTACGGGGCTAACTATTCCACGAGCGAATAACTTGCCGCCCGGCCGTCGGGATACACACCGTCTATGGATGTGATTTTGGTGGTAATTTTCGAAAGGTCGGAGATCGAGTTGATCGCCCGGTCGTTGATATGGGTTATGACGTAGCCTTTCCGCACGCGCGCCTTGCTCAGGATGCCGCCCTCCTTGATCGAGGTCACCACCAATCCGCCGTCGATCTTCAGTTCCTTGCGTCCCTTGTCGCTTACCTCAGCGAAGGTTCCGCCCAATGCATCGGCCGCATCCACATAGTCGCTCTTCAACAACTCTGCCTTTCCAGCCTTATTACGCAAAACGACATCGAATTGTTTCGTTTCTTTGCCTCTTTTTGCAATTATTTTAATATTGTCGTTCGGGCGGTGGCGTCCGATCTGCTCCAGAAGGGTCGCGGAGTTGTCTATTTTGACGTTGTCTATCTGTGTTATCACGTCGCCCACTTTGATCCCGGCGGCTTGGGCTGCGCCGTCCGGAATGACCTTGGCCACATAGACGCCGCCCTGCTCGGTGATCCCTTTTTCCTTGCCTTCACGCTCGATGAAATCCTCGTTCACCTCCTGGAATTCAATGCCCAGCATGGCGCGCTGCACGATACCGTACTCCTTCAGGTCCATCACCACTTTCTTGACGATCGCCTCGGGAATGGCGAACGAATAGCCGGCGTAGCTGCCCGTGGGCGACTTGATGACGGTGTTGATCCCCACCAGCTCGCCTTTCACGTTCACCAGGGCCCCCCCGCTGTTGCCGGGGTTGACGGCGGCGTCGGTCTGGATGAACGACTCGATGCGGAATTGGGTCGGAATGACGTCCAGGTTACGCGCCTTGGCGCTCACGATCCCCGCCGTGACGGTCGATTGCAGGTCGAAGGGGCTGCCGATGGCCAGCACCCACTCGCCCAGGCGCAGCGCGTCCGAATCGCCGAACGGCAAGGTCGGCAGGTCCGAGGCGTCGATCTTCACCAGGGCCACGTCCGTGGTGGGGTCGGCGCCGATCAGTTTGGCCGTAAAGGTGCGCCCGTCGTTGAGTTTCACCTTGAGCTTCGACGCGTTCTCGATCACGTGGTTGTTCGTGACGATGTAGCCGTCCGTGGAGATGATCACGCCCGAGCCGCCCGAACGCCGCTCCTGCGGCGCTCCGTTCTGCTGCTCGCCGTATCCCTGCGGGATGCCGAAGAACTCGAAGAAGGGGTCGTAACCGCCGCGCGAACGGCTGGTACGGGAGACCTCCTCGGTCTTTTCGATGTTGACCACGGCCTTCACGGCGTTTTCCGCCGCGTACGTCAGGTCGGGGTAGTTGTCGCGCTGGTATGCGGTGAATTGCGATCCTGCTTTGGGGCCCGCGTACTCCACGAAGGCTGTTTTAGGCGCGTTGTGCCGCACCACATAATACGAAACCAGGCCGCCGGCCAATGCCGACGCGGCCAATGTGCTTAAAAATAATGCGATCCTTTTCATTGTCTTAAAAATTTATTTGAAGATTAAAAAAGGTATAGCTAAAATCATGCAAAACTTCCGGTTAATAAATGAAATTAAAGAGTCCCCGCAGGCGCGCCTGCAAAAACTCTTTAATGGTAACGGCCGTTGCAGCCGTCATATTGTGTCCGTTGCGAAAAAATGGATGTGCGGTCTTGTAGGGGCGCCCCTTGCGGGTGCCCAAAGAAGAAGGGCACCCGCAGGTGCCCCTACAAGCCGTCGCTTAAAACGAGTAACCGATGCCTACGCATCCGGAGGGCATGATATTGCCTGCGGTGCCGATGATGGGGGTGAAGCCGATGCGCCAGGTGAATCCGCCGCCGACGGGCTTGAGGCGGTACATGAATGCGAAATGGCCGATCACGTTGCCTTCCGAGCGGTCGTCCCAATAGTTATAGACGCTCGTTCTCTTGGTCAGCAGGGTCAGCCCGGCCCCTATTTCGAAGGCGTGGGGCGAACGGGTCTTGCCGAAGACATAGTTCAGGCCCAGCGGGACGGTTATGTAGGTACGCGTGCGGGAATCCCACGAGTCCGGCACGTCCTCGCTCGTCACCCCGAATCCCATGCCGATGCGGTAGCCCAGTCCCAGGCCGGTGTTGCCGGTAAAGCGGCTGTCGAAGTTGGCCGAGAAGATCACGCCGGGCCCGCCGAATTCGGCGTAGAACTGGCGGCCGGTCACATTGTCGTGCACCTGTGCGCAAACCCCGCCGAGGATCATCGCGAAGCAAAGGGATACAAGGATTTTTTTCATATTAAGATCAGGTTTCCTTTCAGATGCAACGAACGGGCGGAATGTTGCGCGGGTTGGTCGTCTTTTATTGAATTATTGATGATTTTATCGGTTTGTGCGTGTTTGTCATTCTGAACGAAGTGAACCGACGCAGTCAGAGAGTGCAGAAGCCAAACGTCTTTTTGTTTGGGTTATGCCGAACGGCAAGGAGGAAAACGAACGAATCTTTTTTCGTTCGTTAACAAAAGAATCTTGGTCGGAAGTGTTTTGAACACAGCCTGACCAAGATTCTTCACTTCGTTCAGAATGACAAAAGTGGTTATGCGAAAAACAGTTTTTTCAGGTTCTCCACCTCGTCCAATTTCTCCCAGCCGAAGAACTCGATCGGACGGGTCACCTCCTTGCCGTCGCGCACGAGGCTCTTTTCTTCCGTGTAGGGCCGGTTGCCGAAATGCCCGTAGGAAGCCGTAGCCTCGAAGATCGGGTTTTTCAACCCGAAACGCCGCACGATCGCCGCCGGCCGCAGGTCGAAATGGGCGGCCACCTTGTCGGCGATCTGCCCGTCCGAGATCTTCACTTTCGAAGTGCCGTAAGTATCCACGAAGATACTGAGCGGTTTGGCGATCCCGATCGCATAGGAAACCTGCACGAGGATCTGGTCGGCCACCCCGGCCGCCACCATATTTTTGGCGATATGGCGCGCGGCATAGGCCGCGGAACGGTCTACCTTCGAGGAGTCTTTCCCGGAGAAAGCCCCCCCGCCATGCGCCCCGCGGCCGCCGTAGGTGTCCACGATGATCTTGCGCCCCGTGAGGCCCGAGTCACCGTGCGGCCCGCCGATCACGAATTTGCCCGTGGGGTTCACATGCAGGATGTACTGCTCGCCGATCAGCGCGGCCAGGTGGTCGCCCGCGCGTTCCAGGCGCGCTTTCACGCGCGGAATGAGGATCTCGCGCACGTCGCGCTTGATGCGCTCGCCCATCAGGCGCTCGGCCTCTTTCTCGCTCACCGTGCCGCTGGGCAGGATGAACTCGTCATGCTGCGTGGAGACCACGATGGTGTGTACGCTTAAAGCCTTGCCGCAGTCGTCGTACTCGATCGTCACCTGGCTCTTGGCGTCGGGACGCAGGTAGGGCATCTCGTTGTTCTCACGGCGGATGACGGCCAACTCCTTGAGGATCACGTGCGAAAGGATGAGCGTTGCGGGCATGTACTCGCGCGTCTCGTTGCACGCGTAGCCGAACATCATCCCCTGGTCGCCCGCGCCCTGCTCGTCGGCGGTCTCGCGCACCACGCCCTGGTTGATGTCCTGCGACTGCTCATGGATCGCCGAGAGGATGCCGCACGAACCGGCGTCGAATTTGTAATCGGACTTGGTGTAGCCGATGCGCTCGATCACCGAGCGGGTGGTTTTTTGGATGTCCACGTAGGCATCCGAACGCACCTCGCCCGCCACGACCACAAGGCCGGTGGTGCAGAGGGTTTCGCAGGCTACTTTGGAGTTCTCGTCCTGACGCAGGAATTCGTCGAGGATCGCGTCCGAGATCTGGTCTGAAACTTTATCGGGGTGCCCCTCGGACACCGATTCCGATGTAAATAAAAATCCCATTTTAATAAAGGTTTAAAGGTTAAACGCTTTTCTTAAAATGGAAGGACAGGTCGAATAAAATGCAATGCAAAAACGCTGCTTTAGCACTTTTTTAATGTGGTTGCAATCGGCCAAATCTTTCCACAAAAGAAACAAAATCGGGACAAAGGTAATGCTTTTCCCTGAATTATGGAAATGTTTAAAGAAAAACGATCCCGGACTATGCGCCGGGATCGTTTTCGGGGTGTGCGTCAGGCTAAAACCGGATGCCTGCGCCGAGCTGGAATACGTTATTTTTATGCTTCCGGCCGTCGCCGGCATCTTTCGTGGCGTCCGTCAGGCCGAGATTGTAGCGTCCCTGGATGAAATACTTGTCGATGTTATAGGTCAGGCCGGCTGCGAAGGAAACGTCTACGGTGTGGAAATCATCCGTCACGTTCTCTTTGGAGGTGACTTCGTCGCTGCTCATGGGCGAGGTGAAACTGCTCTTGTTATAAGCCGCAAGCAGCAACCCGATCTGGGGCCCCAGGTCGAGGCTCAGCTCCTGACCGACAAGGTATACTTTGACCAGCAGCGGGAAATTGAGGTAATTCAGGCGCGTCTTAT
>JAVBPS010000102.1:0-22678 GCA_031549495.1 Rikenellaceae bacterium
CAACGCCCCACCCTGGTACTCTCTCATAATAAGACGCTTGCCTACCAGCTCTACAACGAATTCAAACAGTTCTTTCCCGAGAACGCGGTCGAATATTTCGTCTCCTATTACGATTACTACCAGCCCGAGGCCTACCTGCCGAAGAGCGACACTTACATCGAAAAAGACCTCTCGATCAACGAAGAGATCGAAAAGTTGCGCCTGCACACGACCGCCTCGCTGCTGTCGGGCCGCCGCGACGTGATCGTCGTGTCGAGCGTCTCGTGCCTCTACGGCATCGGCAACCCGGACGATTTTCATCAACTCGCCATCCGGCTCGAACAGGGCCAGTCGCTTTCGATGCAAAAACTGCTCTACGCCTTGGTCGAAGCACTTTACACCCGCAGCGAGAGCGAATTGCTCCCCGCCACCTTCCGCCTGAGCGGCGAGGTGCTGGACGTCTGCATGGCCTTCGGCGACTCCTGCTACCGGATCGGTTTTTGCTACGACCGGATCGAGGAGATCGTGCGCATCGACCCCGCCTCGGGCCGCCGGATCGAACAACTCGACACGGTGACCATCTATCCCGCCAACCTCTTTGTGACCACCCGCGAGCGGATCAACGCCGCCGTGGCCCAAATTCAGATCGACCTGGGCAAGCAGATCGAGCATTTCGAAAAGCTGGGCCGCCGAAAGGAAGCCGACCAGATCAAACGGCGCACGGAATACGACCTGGAGATGATCAAGGAGCTGGGCTACTGCTCCGGCATCGAGAACTATTCGCGCTATTTCGACGGCCGCCCCCCCGGCAGCCGCCCCTTCTGCCTGCTGGACTATTTCCCGGAGGATTACCTGCTGGTGGTCGACGAGAGCCACGTCACCCTGCCCCAGGTGCGCGCCATGTGGGGCGGCGACCGCGCGCGCAAGGAAAACCTGGTGGAATACGGCTTCCGCCTCCCCGCCGCGATCGACAACCGGCCCCTGACCTTTTCCGAATTCGAAGCCCTTTCGGGGCAGACCCTATACGTGAGCGCCACCCCCGGCGACTACGAACTGACCAAGTCCGAAGGCGTGGTCGTCGAGCAGATCATCCGCCCCACGGGCCTGCTGGACCCGCCGATGGTGATCCGCCCGACGGACGACCAGATAGACGAACTGATGGAACAGATCGCCGTGCGGGCCGCGCGCGACGAGAAATGCCTCGTGGTGACCCTCACCAAACGCATGGCCGAGGAACTCTCGAAATACTTCGACCGCCACGGCGTGCGCAGCCGCTACATCCACTCGGATGTGGAGACCCTCGAACGCGCCAAGATCCTGGAAGACCTGCGCGCCGGACTGTTCGACGTGCTGATCGGCGTGAACCTGCTGCGCGAGGGCCTCGACCTTCCGGAAGTTTCGTTGGTGGCGATCATGGACGCCGACAAAGAGGGTTTTTTGCGCAACACCCGCTCCCTCACCCAGACCGCGGGCCGCGCCGCGCGCCACACGGACGGCACGGTGATCCTGTTCGCCGACAAGGTGACCGACTCGATGCGCCAGGCGATCGAGGAGAGCAACGACCGCCGCCGCCGCCAGTCGGAGTACAATCTGGCGCACGGCATGGTCCCCAACCCCGCCCGCCGCAACACCGCCGCGCCCGCTCCGGTTGAAACCGCCGTATCTTATTCGCTCTCCGCCACCTATTCCGCTGCCGCCGACGTGCAGGAGCAATACAAGACCGCCGAGGGCCTGGAAGAGCAGATCGAGAGTGAACGCACGCAGATGCTTGCCGCCTCCGAAGCGCTCGATTTCGGTGCCGCCGTCATCCACCGCGACCGCATGTACGCCCTGCAGGCGCGCCTGGAGGAGATTAAAAAATGAATATGATGCCTTTGTCATTCTGAACGCAGTGAAGAATCTTGGTCGGACTGTGCCGCAGCCATTCAGACCAAGATTCTTCACTGCGTTCAGAATGACAGCAACGAACGATATGAAACTCTCGAAACTGCTCACCACGATCATCGACTGGTTCTACATCCCGCCCGTAAAGGCGGTCCTGCCGCTCCAGACGTTCCGTTATGCCGCATGCGGGGGGCTGAACATGGGCCTCAACCTGTTATTATACTACGTCACCTACCACTACATCCTCGGCCGGCAAAACCTCGACCTGGGATTCTGGGATTTCCCAGGCGACTGGTTCGATCGCCACATCGTCATCTCGCCCCACATCGCCGCCGGGGTGATCGTCTTTCCGATCATCACCTTTACGGGATTCTGGCTCAACAAGCACGTCGCCTTCAAGCACTCCCCCCTCGGCCGCGGCACGCAATTTTTCCGTTACCTGCTCTCGGTGGCCGGATCGCTGGCGCTCTACTACGTCTGCATGAAATTCTTCGTCGAGATGTGCCATATCTGGGCCACACCGTCACAGGCGCTAACGACCATCGTAACCGTTGTTTACAGCTATTTAATGCAAAAACACTTCTCTTTCCGCGGAAGTGCCGATATTTAACCGCTTATGGCAAGAAAAAACAAATACAACCTCCCCTTTATCGAGGGCCTCGAAATAACCGGCCTGGCCGCCGAGGGCAACGCCCTGGGCAGGGTGAACGACCAGGTGGTCTTCGTGCAGATGGCCGTCCCGGGCGACGTGGTCGACGTGCAGGTGTTCAGCAAGAAACGCCGCTTCATGGAGGCGCGTATCGTCCATTTCGTCCACCGTTCGCCCCTGCGCACGGAGCCTTTCTGCGAACATTTCGGCACCTGCGGCGGCTGCAAATGGCAGCACCTCCCCTACGCCGAGCAACTGAAATTCAAGCAGCAGCAGGTCGTCGACCAGCTCACCCGCATCGGTAAGGTCGCCCTGCCGGAAATCAGCCCCATCCTCGGCTCGGCACAGACGGAATTCTACCGCAACAAGCTGGAATACACCTTCGCCAACCGCCGCTGGATGACGCGCGAGGAGATCGCCGCCGGGGACGAGATCGTGGCCGGCGAAGCCCTCGGCTTCCATATCCCGGGTATGTTCGACAAGATCCTGGACATCAAAAAGTGCTGGCTGCAGCCCGATCCGTCGAACGCCATCCGCCTGGCGACCAAGGCGTTTTGCATCGAAAACGGCTACACGTTCTTAGACGCCCGCCAGCACACGGGCCTCGTGCGCAACATCGTGATCCGCACCGCCTCCACGGGCGAAGTGATGGTGATCGTCATCTTCTCGGGCGAATTCGAACCCGCAAATCTCGCATTACTCGACCACCTGCGCGAAAAATTCCCCGCCATCACCTCGCTGATGTACGTGGTCAACGCCAAGCTGAACGACTCCTACGCCGACCAGCAGATCCTGCTCCACTCCGGTCGCGACCACATCTTCGAAGAAATGGAGGGCCTGCGCTTCAAGATCGGCCCCAAATCCTTCTACCAGACCAACTCCGCGCAGGCCTACGAGCTCTACAAAGTGGTGCGCGAACAGGCTGATTTAAAAGGAGATGAAACACTATACGACCTCTACACCGGCACCGGCACGATCGCCAATTTCGTCGCCTCACAGTGCGCCAAAGTGGTCGGCATCGAGTACGTCCCCGAGGCGATCGAGGACGCGCGGGTGAACGCCGACCTGAACGGCATTACGAACACCGCCTTCTACGCCGGCGACATGAAAGACCTGCTCAAAGGCCCCTTCATCGAGGCGAACGGCGCCCCGGACGTGGTGGTGCTCGACCCCCCGCGCGCCGGCATCCACGAGGACGTGGCCCTCACGCTGCTGGAAGCCGCCCCCCGAAGGATCGTCTACGTGAGCTGCAACCCCGCCACCCAGGCGCGCGACATCGCCCTGCTGGACGAAAAATACGCGGTCGCGCACGTGCAGCCCGTGGACATGTTCCCGCATACGCATCACGTTGAAAATGTGGTGACTTTGTTGCGCAGGGATTAAGATGAGTTTTTAACTCATCTTAATCCGTTCCGCTGCGCTGCCCTGCCCCCCTTTGGGCAACCGACGCAGTCAGTGAGAGCAGAAGCCAAACGTCTTTTTGTTTGGGTTATGCCGAGCGACAAGGAGGAAAACGAACGAGTCTTTTTTCGTTCGTTAACAATAAAGGGGGGTGCGCCAGGCCAACACACCCTTGCCCGCCCAATGGTAATAATGAGATGGTTCCGAATATTTTTCATATATTCGCCGTAACGAACCATTACGGCCATGAAAAATATCGTCCCCCTGCTCGCCGCCCTCGTCTTCTGCGCGGCGGCTTCCGCCCAAACCAAACCGCTGGAGCTCCGCAGTGAATACGCCGACAACGGCGACCGGATCATCCGGGCGGAGGTCTTCATCCCGGGCACCTACACGGTACTCATCAATTTCACCGAGGTGATGAACTACCACGTGAGCGGATACGAAGTCCGCCCGGTCTACGCGAGCGGCGAGGTGATGCGCATCAAACGCGAAAACCCCAACGCAGGGGGAAGCCTGAGTTACACTTATACCGTGACCCCGGGCGTCGCGGGCAGGGACCGCACCGACTCTACGTTCGTCTACACGCTGCCCTATTCGACCCACAAGAAAGACGTGCGGTACGGTTTCACCCGCAACGTGAAAGACCGGTTCACCAACGAGCGCACGAGAGGATGGATCTCGTTGATCTTCAACGTTCAGCGTGGCGACACCATCTTCGCCGCCCGCAAAGGCACCGTGGTGGAGGTCAGGGATGAATATCCCAGCCAGATCATCTATCCCAATAACCGCACCAACCAGGTGGTGGTACAACACGCCGACAACACGTTCGCCTACTACTACTCGATCGAATACGGCGGCATGCTGGTCAGCAAAGGCGATGTGGTCTACCCCGGCATGCCGCTGGCCATCGTGGGTTCGGTGAAGGGGGGAGACAGTTACGATTTCTATTTCAACATCCGTAACCTGCGCGTCGACAACAGCGGCAACCAGGCCCGTTTCGAGGTCGTCTACTACAACCCGGTCTTCGCCACGGCCGAAGGGACGACCAAACTCGACATGAATAAGTCCTACGCCGCCGTGCTGCCCGAAGCGGTGGTGACCAAAGAGATGAACGCCCGCGAGAAGAAGAACTTCCTCGCCTCGGGCTACCCGGGCACCACCGGATCGAAGAACGTGGCGCAGGTGGTCGCAGAGGCCGCCGCGGCCCCGCCTCCCCCGGCGCGACCGGCGCGGACGACGACGACCGCCCCGGCGGCCAAACCCGCCACGACGGCACCCTCCCCCGCTCCCCGAAACATAAGACTGACCCCATTCCGCGGCCCGGACGGAACGTACGCCATCGACGCCCAGATGACGGATCCCGTGGGCGTTTATTCGGTGGCGATCGCCTTCCGGGATGTGGACAACTACCCGCTGCCGGCCTATTTCATCGACACCCTTTCCGCCAGCCGCCGCCTGCTGAGCGTCCGCCTGACCGATCCGGGAAAACACGGGGCGGCCAATTTCAGTTCCACCTACCGGTGGGGAATGGCTACCGTCGCGGCCGACACGACGCATGATTACCGCCTGCCCTTCCGGCCCGAAAACCGCGATTTGAATTTCGGGGCTTTCCGGACAGCCGGCGACGCCAAACAGATCCGCTTCATGATGAGCAAGGGCGACACGATCCACGCCGTACGCGAGGGGCTGGTCGTCGCCGTGATCGAGTCGGCATCTTCTCCCTCCTGCCTGCTCGTCGTCCAGCATGCCGACGGTTCGGACGCGACCTATTCCGCCGGCATCCGGCGCGACGGCCTGTCGGTCGCCCCGGGCGACCGGGTGGCGGAGGGCGATCCCCTGGGCACGGTGGGCAGCAGCTCGGGTTTTTTGTCCATCGTCCTGAAATACACGGCCGCGTCCGAAACCGAGCCGGGAAAGTTGGAATACCGCTATTTCAACCCCATCTTCCGGACTGAAAAAGGTTACGCGCGCCTGGTCCCCCCCGACGACCCGGCCCGATAAAAACGCCCCCCATGAAAAACCTCTTCCTTTCCCTGGCCGCCCTGATCCTCTGCGCTGCGGCATCCGCCCAGAAGACGCGGGACGAGATGACCCTCACGGCGGAATGCGGCCCCAACGGCGAATACATCATCAAGGCGGACGTCCATGTCCCGGGCATCTACTCGGTGCTCGTCAATTTCTCGAACGTGACCAACTACCGGGTCGGCTCCTACGAAGTCCGTCCGGTCTACGGGAGCGGCGAGGTGTTGCGCATCAAACCCGAGAACCCCGACGCCCCGGCCGACCTGGACGGTGAGTACACCTATATCTGGGGGCTTGCGGGCCGGGACCGCCCGGACACCTCGTTCGTCTACGCGCTGCCTTATTCGACCCACCGCAAAGGGATCCGTTGCGGCTACGCCCGGGAGATCATGGAATTCCTCAAGAACGAGCGCACCGAGGGGTTCGTTTCGCTGGCTTTCGACATGCAGCGCGGCGACACGGTCCGGGCCGCGCGCAAAGGCACGGTGGTCTATGTGGTCAACGAGTTCCCCAGGCAGATCATCTACCCCGTGGCACAGGTCAACTACCTGATCGTGCAACACCCCGACAACACGTTCGCCACCTACTCGCGCATGGAATACGGCGGCATGCTGGTCGAAAAGGGCGACGTGGTCTACCCCGGCATGCCGCTGGGGCTGATCGGCAGCAAAGACGAGGTGGAATATACGCTCCATTTCACCATAGACAACCTGCGCGTCGACCACAGCGGCGCGAAAGCGAGCTTCAAGCGCGATTTCTACAACCCGGCTTTCGCCACCGCGGAGGGCGATACCCGCCTCGCGGCGAATAAGGCCTACCAGGCGGTCGCGAACCCTTCGCTGGTGACCAAAGAGATGAACGCCCGGGAAAAGAAGAAATACCTCGCCGAGGGCTACCCGCGCACCGTCGGGTCAAAGAACGTGGCGGCGGTGGCCGCCGCGGCCGCGTCAGCCGTAGCGGCGGCCCCGCCCACCCCCGCGCAACCCGCACAAGCTGCACAACCCACCCCGCCCGCCGCTCCGACAGCGGACACCCCGCCCACCCCGTCGCCGCGCCCGGCGGCTGCGGCGGCCTCCGCATCCACCTCGCCGCCCAGACCCGTAAAGGTCTTCTCGTTCCTCGATCCGGGCGGGGTATTCGTCTTGTTTGCCGAGGTGGCGACCCGGGAGATCGTGCACTCCGTAACGGTTTCTTTCCGCGATGTGGATAATTACCCGATGCCGCAGTACCTGCTCGACACCGTTACGGTGAGCCGCCGCCTGTTGAGCGTGGCGCCGACCGATCCCGGCAAGCGCTATTGGGCTAATTTCTCCTCCGTTTACCGGCCGGGGAACGCCGTCTCGCCGCCCGACACGAACTACGTCTACCGCCTGCCCTTCCGGCCCGAAACCCGGAACGTGAAATCCGGGGCTTACCGTTCGGCCACCTCCCCGTCCATCGCCCTGCGCTTTGGGATGCACCCGGGCGACACGGTCTACGCCATCCGCGAAGGGCGTGTGACAGGCATATTAAAATCCTCTTCCAACGGGACGTACGGCATCAACGTACAGCATGCCGACGGTTCGGAAGTGGTCTATCCGGCGGGCTCATCCCGTGAGTCCATTCCCTTCAACGAGGGCGACGCGGTAGCCTCGGGCGCCCCCGTCACGACCGTGACCGCGGGTTCGGGTTCCCTGACGCTCTACCTGCGCTATGTCTCGGTGACCGAACAGGACCCCGGAAAGTTCGAATCCCGTTACTTCAGCCCCGTCTTCCAGACCCCGAAGGGCAAGGCGAGGCTCCCCGAAGTCATGCCGGTCCAAAAATAACCGCCCATGAAGCCCTGTTGTTCCGCCATCCTGATCCTTTCCGCCGCATTGGCGGCCCTATCCGCCACGGCGCAAACCGTACGGATCGGCGCTTCCCGCGGCCCGGCGGGGGAATACTATTTGGACGCCCGCACACCCTCCCCGGGCGTCTGGTCGGTGATGGTACGCTTCCCGGCGGAAAAAGACGCACCCGCAAAGGTCTACGGCGACACCGTTTCCGGCGCCCGTCGTTTCCTCACATTGCCCGCCGCCCCCGAAAATGCAAAATTCAAAGCCGAATCGGCCCTGGGCAACGCCTGGGGCGCGGTAGACACCTCGATCCTCTACCGCCTGCCCTTTTCCGCAAGCAAACGCGACGCCGTCTACTCGGTCATTTATGAAAGCGGCGGCCCCGCCCATCTGTTCCGCCTCGCGCCGGACGACACCGTTTTCGCCGTGCGCCGCGGCATCGTGGTGAGCGTCGAGCCGATCCGCCAACAACCCGCCCTGCGCGGCGTGCAGATCGTCGTCCAGCACCGGGACGGCTCCTGGGCCGCCTACCGCGGCGTGGACGCACCGTTCGTGCAGCCCGGGCAGACCGTCTGGCCCGACACCCCCATCGCCACCGCCGCCGTGAACGGCAAATACGGCCCGAGCGTGGTACTCAAAGTCAAATACCCCACCGTGGTGCAGGGCCGGGGCGGGCGCAGCGGCATCATTCTTGCAGACATCCATCCGGCCTTCGCCGGGACGATGTCCGAGGCGGCGGCAGGCAAAACGCGCAGTTATATCTTCATCCCCCGGGTCGATTACGAGCTGATCACGAGAGAGATGACTCCCGAAGATGCGAAGTTACTCGCTCCGCCCGAGGAGTAGGTCTACGGGATATCCCTTGGGCCCTCCCCGTCATTCCGAGCGTAAGTCGAGGAATCTCAAAATGGCTGTCTGTGATTCCTCGACTTACGCTCGGAATGACAAAAGGGGATAGGTTTATGGAATTATCGCTACTTTTGTATCTAATTATTGAAATCAAATATCACCGAATTATGAAAAAGATCATTTTAGCCCTCGCCGCCCTCGCCCTGAGTTTCGGCGCCGTAGCACAAGGACAGGTCCAGGAACGCGACTACATCGAATTGAACACCCGCGCCTCGCGCGAGGTCACCCCCGACGAAATATTCCTGCAAATCATCCTCGACCAGAACGACACCAAGGGCAAATACACGATCGACCAGCTGGAAAAACAGCTCTACGCCGCCCTGAAAAAAGCGGGCGTCGACGCCGACAAGGAACTGAAGGTGAAGGACGTTTCGTCCGACCTGAAAAGTTTCCTGCTCAAGAAGAACGAAGGCCGCGTCACGAAAGAGTACACCCTCAAGGTGAGCGACCAACAGGTGATGCCCGTCTTCCGCGAACTGGACGCCGCGGGCATCCAGAACGTGAACATGCTCAGTACGCGCTATTCGAAATACAAGGAGGTCTACGAAGAGTTGCTGGCCGAAGCCGTCGTGACGGCCAAAAGCCGCGCCACGGCCATGGTCAAGGCGGCCGACATGCCCATCGGCAACCGCAACATCGGCAAGCTGATCTTCATCCAGAACTACGACAACAGCAGCGCCTACGACACCGCCCCCGCGGCCAACGGCATGATGCTCTACAAGTCACGTGCAGTGACCGAAGTGGCCACACCCACGTTCGAATTCAACAAGATCAAGATCGAGGCGTCGGTAACGGTCCGGTTCTCCCTGTAAAGGTGGCACGCCGCGCGACGATAGAACCCACGGGGGATGGCACGCAGACGCTGCGCCATCCCCTTTTTGGCGAAACGTACCACTCCGTGCGCGGGGCGGTGGGCGAGTCCGAGCACGTCTTTATCGACGCGGGCCTGCGCGCAGCCGTCGAAACGATCGCCACGCGCCCCCTGCGCATCCTGGAGATCGGCCTGGGCAGCGGCCTGAACGGGCTGCTCACGGCGCGCTACGCCATCCGGGCCGCCGTCCCGGTCGACTACACGGCCGTGGAGCTCTACCCCGTCGAAGAAGAGGTCTGGAGCGCGATGGAGTACGCCTCCGACCCGCTTTTCGGGGCCCTCCACCGCGCCCCGTGGGGCGAGCGGGTCTTGCTTACGGAGGGCTTCACGCTGAAAAAGATAGCGGCGGATTTGGCCGGGATGTCATTTGGTACTACCTTTGATCTGCTCTACATGGACGCCTTCGCCCCCGACACGCAACCGCAGCTGTGGTCGCCGCAGGTCTTCGAAAAGTTGTACGCCTGCACCGCCACCGGCGGGATCCTGGTCACCTACTGCGCCAAAGGCGAGGTGAAACGCGCCCTGCGCGCGGCGGGGTACACGGTCGAAAGGCTCCCCGGCGCGCTCGGCAAACGGCATATGTTGCGGGCTGTACGATTATGAAATTTAACCACAAAGGACACAAAAAAGATTCTCACACAAAAGGAACACAAAAAATAGACTTCAGACAGACACATTGTGTCTTTTTTGTGTCCTTTGTGGTTAAAAAACCAATATCATGGAACAAAAATTCAGTTTCGACTACGAAAAATACGACACCCTCTGCGGGATGAAAGCCGCCGAGCGTGAACTCGTGCAAGCCGCTAAAGACGCCTGTAAAACCGCTTACGCTCCCTATTCCCATTTCCAGGTGGGTGCCGCGGCCCTGCTCGCCAGCGGACGCATCGTCACGGGCAGCAACCAGGAGAGCGAGGTTTTCCCCGCCGGGGTGTGCGCCGAGCGCAGCCTGCTCTTCCACCACCAGGCCCACGCGCCCGAAGATGCGATCGTCGCCCTGGCGATCGCCTCGGACCCCGACCAGCGCGAGTGCTACCCGTGCGGCCTGTGCCGCCAGGTGCTCGCCGACACCGAAAAACGGCAGGGCTCGCCCATCCGCGTGATCATGACCGGCCGCGACAGCGCCACGGTCGTCCCGGCGGCCAAAGCGCTGCTGCCCTTCCTGTTCGAACTGTAATTTTTTTTCGTCATGTCGAGCGTTAGTCGAGACATCTCAGACAGCCTTTTTGAGATGTCTCGACTAACGCTCGACATGACGAAAAACCCAGAATAACCATCCAAAAAAATGTTCAACCCCGAAGAGATCCTCTACGAAGATAACCACCTGCTGGTGGTCAACAAACGCGCGGGCGAGCTGGTACAACCCGACCCCTCGGGCGGCCCCGCCCTGGAAAACGACATCAAGGATTTCCTGCGCGTGCGCCAGAACAAGCCCGGCGAGGCCTTCCTGGGCGTGGTGCACCGCGTGGACCGTCCCGTAAGCGGCGCGGTGATCTTCGCCAAAACGAGCAAGGCCCTCGTGCGGCTGAACGAGATGATCAAGGAGCGGCGGATCTCGAAAACCTACTGGGCGATCACCGAACAGGCCCCCGAACAAAAGGAGGGCCTGCTGATCCACCACATCGTGCGCAACCCGAAAAGCAACACCTCGCGCGCCTTCGATAAACCCCAGAAAGATAGCAAGGAAGCCCGCCTGCACTACCGCCTGGTGGCCTCCTCCGACCGTTACCACCTGCTGGAAGTAGAGCTGATCACCGGCCGCCACCACCAGATCCGCGCCCAACTCGCCGCCATCGGCTGCACGATCAAAGGCGACCTGAAATACGGCGCCGCCCGTTCGAACCCCGGCGGCGGCATCTGCCTGCACTCGCGCCGCGTGCGCTTTGCCCACCCCGTCGTCCCCCCCGGCACCCCGCCCCGCGAGGTCGACGTCACGGCCCCCGTCCCCGCCGACAACCTCTGGCAATTCTTCGCGAAAATGTAGGGGCGACCCTCGTGGTCGCCCTTTTCGCCTGAACAAGAGGGCAACCGCAAGGGTTGCCCCTACGGCCCGCTATCGGAATTTTGTTTATCTTTGCCCGGACAAAGTTAATTCCCCGTATGCCGGGCGGCACCTTTGCCCGCAGCAAGCCGAATCCATAATTCATAATCCATAATTCATAATTAAAAATGAAGGGTCCCGTTTCACAATTCATCACCCACCACTACCGCCATTTCAACGCCGCCGCGCTGGTGGACGCCGCGAAAGGTTACGAAACCCACCTCACCGAAGGCGGTAAAATGATGGTCACCCTCGGGGGCGCGATGTCGACCGCCGAACTGGGCATCTCGCTGGCGGAAATGATCCGCCAGGACAAGGTGCACATCATCACCTGCACGGGCGCCAACCTCGAAGAGGACATCATGAACCTGGTGGCCCACTCGCACTACAAGCGCGTGCCCCACTACCGCGACCTCACGCCCCAGCAGGAAAAAGAGCTGCTGGACAAGCATCTGAACCGCGTCACGGACACCTGCATCCCCGAGGAAGAGGCCTTCCGCCGCCTGCAGGGCCACATCTCCAAGATATGGAAGGACGCCGACGCGAAGGGCGAGCGCTACCTGCCGCACCAGTACATGTACAAAATGCTGCTGAGCGGCGTGCTGGAACAGTACTACGAGATCGACCCGAAGAACAGCTGGATGCTGGCCGCGGCCGAAAAGAACCTGCCGATCATCGTCCCCGGCTGGGAGGACAGCACGATGGGCAACATCTTCACCTCGTACGTGATCAAGGGCGAAGTGAAGGCCTCGACCATGAAATCCGGCATCGAATACATGATCTACCTCACGGAATGGTACCGCGCCAACTCGGGCGGCCGCGGCGTGGGATTCTTCCAGATCGGCGGCGGCATCTCGGGCGACTTCCCGATCTGCGTGGTGCCGATGATGTACCAGGACCTGGAGTGGGAGGACGTGCCGTTCTGGGCCTACTTCTGCCAGATCTCCGACTCGACGACCTCCTACGGGTCGTACTCGGGCGCCGTGCCCAACGAGAAGATCACCTGGGGAAAACTGGACGTCGACACGCCGAAGTTCATCATCGAGTCGGACGCTACGATCGTCGCCCCGCTGGTGTTCGCTTACCTGTTAGGCTGGTAATTTTTTCACCACAAAGAACACAAAAAAGATTTTAGCACAAAAAAGACACAAGATTAGGCTTCGGACAAACTCATTGTGTTCCTTTTGTGCTAAAATCTTTTTTGCGTCCTTTGTGGTGAGCCCCGAATAAAATGAAAAAGATCATCCGGTTCTTCCTGCGCCACCTCCCCCGGGGGGTCATGCAACGCCTGGCGCCCGCCGCGACGCGGGTGGCGGGACTGGCCTACGCGGGCCGGGGCGTGGAGTGCCCCCTCTGCGGGCGGCACTACCGCAGGTTCCTGCCGTACGGGTACGAAGTCCCGCGGGAGAACGCCCTCTGCCCCGGCTGCCTGGCCCTGGAACGCCACCGGCTGATGGAGCTTTACCTGCGGCGGCGTACCGATTTTTACACCTCGCGCCCGCTGCTTTTGCACGTGGCCCCCGAGGCGTGTTTCATAAAAAAATTCGAAAAGCATCTGGGCGAAAATTACATCACGGCCGACCTCTGCTCGCCCCTGGCGCGCGTGAAGATGGACGTGCAGGCGATCCCTTTCGAGGACGACCATTTCGACGTGATCTTCTGCAACCACATCATGGAACACGTGGACGACGACCGCCTGGCGATGCGCGAATTACACCGCGTACTGAAACCCGGCGGCTGGGGCATCATCCAGGCCCCCGTCGACCCCTCCCTCGCCGTGACCTACGAAGACCCATCGATCACCACCCGCGAGGGCCGCGCCGCCGCCTTCGGCCAGTACGACCACCTGCGCACCTACGGCCGCGACTACGCCGACCGCCTGCGCGAAGCGGGCTTCGAAGTGGCGTGCGAGGATTTCGTGAAAACGCTCCCGCAGGCCGAGGTAAAATTGTACGCCCTGCCCGGGGGCGAGATTATTTACAAAGTTTCGAAGAAACAGTAATACCCGTCATCCCGAGCGAAGCGACGAGGAATTTTCCTTCATATAAGGGGAAGATCCCTCGTCGCTTCGCTCGCTCGGGATGACGTGAACACGTTGGCTCGATTGTAGGGGCACCCCATGCGGGTGCCCATTTCGATCTGGTACAAAAAAGGGCACCCGCAAGGGGTGCCCCTACAGGCCCGGAATCATTCCGGGCTATATCGACAATATTTTAATCGTATTCAGCAAATTCCGGTCGATCGGCTTATCATCGCGAATAGCCTGCGAGAAAGGCACATAGACGATCTCATTATTCCTCACTCCGACCATCACGTTGCGCTGCCCGTCCATCAGGGCGTTGATCGCGGCCTCGCCCATGCGGCTGGCCAGGATGCGGTCGGCGGCCGTGGGCGACCCCCCGCGCTGGATGTGGCCCAGGATAGTCACCCGCACGTCATACTGCGGAAACTCCTTGCGCACACGCTCGGCCATCCCCATCGCCCCGCCCGTGATCTCGCTCTCGGCCACGAGCACGATGCTGCTGTTCTTCGACTTGCGGAACCCGTGGCTGATCAGCTCGGCCAACTGGTCGACCTCGGTGGCGATCTCCGGGATGATGGCGGCCTCGGCGCCGGTGGCCAGCGCGCCGTTCAGCGTCAGGAAGCCGGCGTTGCGGCCCATCACCTCGATAAAAAAGAGGCGCTCATGCGAGGTGGCCGTGTCGCGGATCTTGTCGACCGCCTCCATGATCGTGTTCAGGGCGGTGTCGTAACCGATGGTGGTGTCGGTGCCGTAGAGGTCGTTGTCGATGGTGCCCGGCAGGCCGACGATCGGAATGTCGTACTCGGCGGCGAAAAGGCGCGCGCCCGAGAGCGAACCGTCGCCCCCGATCACCACCAGGGCGTCGATACCCTCCTTTTTCATGTTGTCGTAGGCGGTCTTGCGTCCCTCGGGGGTGAGGAATTCCTGGCAGCGGGCGGTCTTCAGGATGGTGCCTCCCTGCTGGATGATGTTGCTCACGTTCTGCGTTTTGAAAGGGACGATCTCGCCCGTCACCAGGCCACGGTAACCGCGCATGATCCCTTTCACTTCGAAACCGTTGTATATGGCTGCGCGCGTCACGGCGCGGATGGCTGCGTTCATGGCCGGGGAATCGCCCCCGGAGGTGAGAATACCCACACATTTGATGTTCGTCATGGCTCTTTCACTATTAGTCGCCGCAAAGTTATGTAAATTTTTTAATAAATAAGGAAACCTCCCCCTTGCAGGAGAGGTTTCCGTCAAATAACGCGCCGGAATTTTATTTGCGACGATAGAACAGCACCGACGCCCCCGCGACGATCAGCAGCACGGGCAGCACCACTTTACTGAAGGAGATCTGCCAGTCGAGCATATCGCCCGCCAGGAACACCAGGCCGACCCCGGCCACCACGCCCCCCGCGACCCAATTGCGCAGGCAGAGCAGGTACCCGCCGATGACCACCAGCAGCATCTGCCACGAGAAGATAATGTCGAAGAAGCGCGCGTCGACCACGCCCGTGTTGTAGAGCAGCCACACCACGCCGGCGGCGATGAGCACCAGGCCGATGAACACGTTACGGCCGCGCTCGGAAGGATATTTCGGATTTTTATTGATGATTTCCATGGCAGGATTGATTACAGGGTTTGCAGTTGTTCAGGGAATCTTGCGGACACTCGCACTCTTCCGGGGTGCAGACCGGAGCGGCGGGTACGCGGCAGACGGATTCGTGCTTCGCTTCGGTGAGCGTGCGTGCCCGGTCGGTGATCTGCTGCACGTTGCGGATGGTCACGATCCCCCAATAGACGGTAATGATCAGCCAGATACCGCCCAGCACGGAGAGCATTTTACCCCCGACCCGGCGGTCGAAGATCAACCCGAAGAGCAGCAGGGCCAGCATCACCACGGGCAGCAGCGCCACCAGCAGCGTCACCGCCACATACCACTCGGGCGCGATCCCCGACAGCGCGGGCAAACATTCCGCCAGGGTCATATGGCTGAGCATCATCTTGTCGGCCGCGAAAATGGCCGCCCCGATCACCACCACCATCACCACCGCCGCAACGACCAGCCCCAACGCCATGACCATCGCCACAGCCTTGATGCCCAGCAGCGCGATGCGCCCGATCACATAGATGATCTCCGCCCAAACCGAAGCCGAGCGCTGCGCATTCGCATTGCGCGGGGCCGACTCGCGAAAATTATTCTCAATGGACGACGCGGTGATCCGTTCGCCCCGCATCTCCAGTTTCTGGCGCGGCGTGCGCGCGGAAGGCACGACGAACCAAAGCACCAGGTAGATGAGCGGCACCACGCCGACCGTCGTACCCAGCATGGCCGAAAGCCCGCCCCATCCGGCCGGAGCCGTAATGATCAGCAGGATCAGCGGCGCAAAAAGCACCAGGCGCACCCACACCGGATCGACGTCGAAAAAGGTCCCCAGCCCATTGCACACCCCGCCCAATTTCGCCCCGTCCATGTTGCGGTAAAGGCGGCGCGGGAAGGTTTTTTCGGGATTCACGGGCGCTTCGGCGGGCGCCTCCTCGGGCAAGCCCAGGCGGTCGATAACGTCCTGCACGGTAGCCAGCGAGACCACGCTGCCCGGCTCCTGTTTGGTGAGGATGATCTCGGCCACGCGCGCCTCGATGTCGGCGATGATCTCGCCGCTGTCGGGGTTGGAGGCATACGCCGCGCGCAGGCGGGCGAGGTATTGGTCCAGCGCCTCGTAGGCGTCGTGTTCGAGCATAAAGGAGATGCCCGAGATACTCACTTTTTCGATCTCTCTCATTGCACGTCCTCCTGTTTACCGTTGCGGATCCATTCGATCTGCCCGACCAACTCGCGCCACGCCACGTCGATCTGCTCCAAAAAGCGGCGCCCGGCCGGGGTGAGGCTGTAATATTTGCGCGGGGGTCCCTGCGTGGACTCTTCCCAGCGGTAGGTGAGCAGGCCCTGGTTCTTCTGGCGCATCAGCAGGGGGTAGAGCGTCCCCTCGACCACGATCATCTCGGCCGTCTTGAGCTCGGCGATGATCTCCGACGTGTAGGCGTCCGAGCGCGAAAGGATCGCCAGGATGCAATATTCCAGCGTGCCTTTGCGCATCTGCGCCTTTATATTGTCTATGTTCATGGCCTTTTATCTGTAATTGCGTTCACCCGTTCCGTCAAAAGGCTCCTTCGGGATCACGATCCAGCAGATCAGGTAGCCCCAGAAAGCCAGCGACGCGGTGGCGAAAGCCAGGACCACCGTCGCGATCCGCACCAACGTGGGATCGAGGTCGAAATAGTCGGCCAGCCCGGCGCACACCCCGCCGATCACCCTGTCGTGACGCGAGCGGTAGAGACGCAGGCGGCGCGGCTGCTCCGGGCGCTGCGCCTGGGGGTAGGGCGGGGGCGTACCCGCGGCCCGCTCGCCGAAGCAGTCGGCACGGCCGATGATCGCCATCGCCTTGCGCACCAGCACGGCGCTGACCACCTGCCCCTGCATGGTGAGGTTCTCGCGGAAAATATCGGCCACACGCCCTTCGACGTCCTCCAGCACCTCAGCCCGGTCGGGGACCTCCAGGCGCGAAGAGATGTCGTCCAGGTAATCCTTCAGCGCGGCGTAAGCGTCGTCGTCGAGCGTGAAAGCCTGGGAAGCGATGTTCACATTGACTGTCTTTTTCATTTTATAAAGGGTATTAGGATTCATTCACGGTGCAAAGATTATAATAATTTTAATACTATGCAATACATAATACTGAAAAAATAAAAATAATATCCATATGCCCATTTCGTCATGTCGAGCGTAAGTCGAGACATCGCGAACAGGCGGTCTGAGATGTCTCGACTTACGCTCGACATGACGGGAATGCTTCGCTTGTAAGGTTTACCAACCTGTTTCCCGGACTGACCCAAATTAAACGTCCTCCCGATCCGACGCTCGCTGCGAGCGTCGGATCGGGATGACGTTATTGGTTTGCGGAAGAAGAGCGATTACGACCCGGGCCGGTAGCCGTCCAGCTCCATATCCACATCCGCCACCCCATTCTTTCCGGTCAGTGAAAACGCGATCTTCACCGCAGTGGCGGAGAGCAGCGTGACGCGGAGCGATCCGGTGGAGTAAGCGTTGCTGCTGCCGGTATCCAGCGTCACGGCGGCGCTATTGCCGGAGAACTCTTTTAGTCCCTGCAGGCTCATCTTATAGAGGTCGATGTTCTGCGTGTTCAAGCTGGCGTCCGTATAGGCGTACTTTATATTATATTCATAAAGGACCATCACATCGCCCTTGTAAGCCGTCGCCAGTTGGAATTTCTTGATCCCGCCCGCGGTGGCGACCTCCCAATAGACCATATCGCTCAGCGCGTCGCTGTTGCTCATCTGGGGCTCATTGTCCCCCAACGAACACCCGCCCAGCAGGAGCGGCAACACGAATATTAAGGAAAACCATTTCATTGCGGATGCGTGTGATTTCATGCAAATATAATTCATCTTATGCGTTTTTGTGACGGAGTTCCGGGCATAAATGGGAATCCCCGATGGCAAAATCTTCCAACTCTTCTTTTATCCGGGTCTCGTTGTCGCGGTTGGTCTGCCCGAACAGTGGCACGGGGCATTGCTTCTCGTGCGGCAAGGTTATGCTATTGATCAGCACGCGGTTTTGCATGTGCACCACGGTGATGCGCTGTCGGGAAAACGCTCCCCCCGAACTGAGCACGATAATATCGTCCTGCGCGCGTATCACTCCCAATTCATAATACTTCACGATCTTACCCATAATATAACGGAACGACTCGGGAGAAAGTTGTACGCCGACCTCCATAAACCGTAATCCGTCCCTGAGCAACTTCTGATTGATCGCGAACAGGATCCACCCCATCCCGAGGGATACCGACATAACCCATATATCCAAGTCAGAAAACGAGGTGTCAGAATCCACAAAAAGCCTGAACGCGAGCCAAATCAATCCGGCACCCATAAACATCAGGGTCAACCGGTATTGGACCATCGTTTCGTCGAAATCCAAAACCAGCCTTTTGTTCTCTCTGGCAACACGCGCTATTTCATTCAGCGGTTTCACGTCCGAAATATACAAAAAATGCCGGGGTTGTCGCAACCCCGGCATTTTTTTCAATATCATCCGATGCTATTGCATCTCGATCAGCAAAACATTCTTAGCGATGTTCACCCCCGGTTCGACACAAAGCGCTTTAACCACGCCGTCCGCCGGTGCGAGGATCTTATTATCCATCTTCATCGCCTTGAACAAGGCCAGCAGGTCGCCCTTCTTTACCTTGTCGCCCGGTTTGACTTCGAAGCGCACGACCATCCCCGGCATGAACGAAAGGATATGCTTGGGGTTGGCGGGCTGCCACGGCTTGCGGTTGCAGTACATTTTATTCAACGTAGTGCTGAACCCGCCGTTCTCCGTCTCCAGGATTTCGAATTTCTTATCTTCCATGACCGTAGCTGTTAGAACGGGGGAAGGCCGTGTTTCTTCTTGGGATGGCCGACGTTCTTGGTGGCGGCGACCTTCAGGGCGTGGGCGATGGCGGCGCAGGTCTCGTCGGGCGAGATCACGGCGTCGATATACCCCTTCGCGGCAGCCACGTAGGGGTTGGCGAATTTGTCCTTGTACTCCTGGATCTTCTCCTTGCGCATGGCGTTGGGGTCGGCCGCTTCGGTGATCTCCTTTTTGAAGATGATGTTGGCGGCGCCCTCGGGGCCCATCACCGCGATCTCGGCCTGGGGCCACGCGAAGACGAAGTCCGAACGCAGGTGGCGCGAACCCATGGCGATGTAACCGCCGCCGTAGGCTTTGCGCAGGATCACGGTCACTTTGGGCACCGTGGCCTCGCTGTAGGCGTAGAGCATCTTGGCGCCGTGGCGGATCACCCCGGCGTGCTCCTGGTCGATCCCCGGCAGGTAGCCCGGCAGGTCTTCCAGCGTGATGATCGGAATGTTGAAGCAGTCGCAGAAGCGGATGAAGCGGGCGGCTTTGTCGGCCGAGTCGCAATCCAGCACGCCCGCCAGCACCAGGGGCTGGTTGGCCACGAAACCGACCGTCTCGCCGTTCACACGGCCGAAGCCGATGACGATGTTGGCGGCGAACAGCTCCATCACCTCCAGGAACTCGCTGTCGTCCACGATCGAGCGGATCACGTCGCGCACGTCGTAGGGAATGGTCGGATCGTTGGGGACGATCTTGGCGATGTCATATTTGGCCGCGGGAAGCATCGGCTCCTGCTTTTCGGCCTTCTTGCTGTTGCTGGCCGGGAGCATCGAGACCAGTTGGCGGATCTGCAGGAAGCACTCCTCCTCGCTCTTGGCGAAGAAGTGCGCGTTGCCGGTGGTTTCAGCGTGCACGCGCGCGCCGCCCAGCTCCTCCTGCGAAATTTCTTCGCCGAGCACGGTCTTGATCACCTCGGGCCCGGTGATGAACATCTTCGAAATGTTCTCCACCACGAACACGAAGTCGGTTAGGGCGGGCGAGTAGACCGCGCCGCCGGCGCACGGGCCGAGGATCACGGAGATCTGCGGGATCACGCCGCTGGAAAGGGTATTTCTGAAAAAGATCTCGCCGTAACCGGCCAGGGCGTTCACACCCTCCTGGATACGGGCGCCGCCCGAGTCGTTGATCCCGATCAGGGGCATGCGCATGTTGAGGGCATAGTCCATGATCTTGGTGATCTTGCGGGCGTGCATGAAGCCGAGCGAACCGCCGGCCACGGTGAAGTCCTGCGCGAAGACGGCCACGGGCTGTCCGCACACCGTCCCGGTGCCGATGATCACCCCGTCGCCCGGGAGCTCCTTGTCCTGCATCCCGAAATCTTTGTTGTCGTGCTGTACGAAGATGTCGTACTCCATGAAGGTGTCTTCGTCCAGCAGGGCGATGATGCGCTCGCGGGCGGTCATCTTACCCATGGCCTTCTGTTTTTCGATGGCCTTCATCCCGCCTCCGTAATAGAGTTTCTCCTTACGTTGCCTCAGGTCGAGAATTTTTTGGTCTTCTGCCATAAATTTTACGCTTAATTATTTGTGATTCACGTAGTTAATCCAGCTTAAAGCCGTCCCCCGCAGGGAAATTCCACGGCAAGTTTACGAATTTTTTCGCAGAATACCGCATTTCGTCCCGCGCCCACCCGGAAAGCGTTTGTAACAGAACCGGAATTTTTCAACCGGGGGTTCCGTTTTTTGCCGAAAGAATCGCTATATTTACCTACCCAAATTTCCTTGAAAATGAATCTTTCCGCCGCGAAAACCTTCGCAGTCACCCTGGCTTGCATTTTATTTATAGGTATAACTCCGGCCCGGTCCGCGGACGATCCCGCCGCCATCCGCCACCAGATCGACTCCCTGAAACGAGCCATGCCTGAGGTCAAAAAGGAGCACCGGCGCTTCACCTGCACGAAGATCATCGCGCTGTACAACGCCCTGGGGGAGACGGACGAACTGCGGGAATTCATAAACGAATCGATCAGCGAGGCGCGAAACACGGGCGACACGGTCATGGAAGGCACATTGATCGTCAGAAGGGTAGCGTTCTTCGGCAACCACGGCATGGCGGACAGCCTTCGCCGGGTCATCGACCGAGACCTCGATTTTTTGGCTCGTACCCGGCAGTGGGATTTCCGTTTCTTCTGCCACAACAGTTGGGTGAACATCCTGATGTTCAACGGGAATATGGACGAGGCGCTGGCCGAAGCGAACAAAATGTACCGGTTCGCCAAAGAGCATAGCCAGAACAACGGCATCGGTCTGGCGCTGTCCGCTATCGGGATAGTGTCGCACGGCATGACCAAACTGGACGAAGCCGCGGACGCATACCGCGAGGCATTGGGTTATTTCGAAGGGGATAACAGACACGGTTTCATCCTCAACACCACCCGCGACCTGTGCATGGTGCTCTTCGAGCAGGAGCGGTACGAAGAGGCGGTGCAGCGGTGCGCCGATGCGGAAAAGGTTCTGGAAGAGGGGATGAAAATGCCTGGTAAATTGGATTTTACCTCGCAGCAGTTCAATCTGTACAACCAGTTCGCCACGGCGTACCTGGGGCTGGGCCGACCCGAACCTGCCGAAAAATACCTGGCCCTGATGAAAAAATCCCCGTGGGCCGCGTTGTCCAAGGGGCAAAGGACGATAAACAACGTCGAGTGGAAGATATACAAGGCCAAAGGGGATTTCCCCCGCGCCCTGGAAGCGATCGAGCGGCATTACCGGAACCAACTGGCCGAAGGCGCCGAAATGGACGCCCATTACACGCTGACCAACCTGGCCCAGGTAGCCAAAAAGGCGGGCGATTACCGCCGCGCGTCGGACGCGTTCGAACTGATGGTCGTCCAGAACGACTCGATCCGCAGCCTCGAAAACCTGACCGCGCTGGACGACCTGCGCACCCAATACGAGGTGGACAAACTCGAAGCGCAGAAGCAGGCCCGGGAAAACTACCTGTGGCTCGCCGCGGGGATCATCGCCCTGCTGGTGGCGCTGCTGCTGATCTGGATGCGCTACACCAAAAAGGTCCACGACAAGAACCGCGGCCTGGTGCGCCGCCTGGAAGAGCAGGATCGCCTGGCCGCCGAGCTGGAAAGCAGGGAGGAGGAGCTGCGCAAACTGCGCCTGCTGCAACCCCAGGATCAGCCCGCCGCCCCGAAAGAGGCGCACGCCGACCTCTACGAGAAACTGCGCGAGCTGATGAAAGACCCGACGGTCTACACCGACCCCTCGCTCAGTCGCCGCAGCCTGGCCGAGATGCTGGGCACCAACGAAAAATACCTGCACGAGGTGATCCGCACCCATTACGGGGCCACCTTCACCGAATACATCAACGCCCTGCGCCTGAACTACGCCCGCCAGCTGCTGGTCGGATCGGCGGAGAAATACACGGTCGAGACGGTCGCCATCATCTGCGGCATCGACTCGCGCAACACCTTCCACCGCCTGTTCCGCGAACACTACGGCCTCACCCCGGACGAATTCCGCCGCAACTCCGCGAGCAGTTAGAGATGTTGTCTTTGTCATTCGGCAGCGCAGTGAAGAATCTCAGACAGCCTGTTTGAGATTCTTCACTGGCGTTCAGAATGACAAATATCATAAGCGCAAACTAAAATAAACGTCATCCCGGGCGAGG
>JAVBPS010000087.1:0-47670 GCA_031549495.1 Rikenellaceae bacterium
AACTGGAATGGGAGGCCGGAGCAGAGCGGAGGCGTGCGATGTGGCCTGTGCGCAATGGAATTTCCGGCCGACTTCCCAAAAAATCCGTAAGCGGGTAAGCCGGGAGCGCGGCGCGTGACCTTTTTGCTTACTTTTTGGGTCAAGCCAAAAAGTAAGTCGGCCTCAGCCGAAAAAGAGTGACAGAATAAAAAGAACGTTCATTTCAACGCAAATATAGGGTTTTCCGGGAATAACCGTCTACTGCGGCATGAAAATATAGGTGATCGTCCCCTGCTGC
This sequence comes from Rikenellaceae bacterium, assembly GCA_031549495.1. Lineage (GTDB taxonomy): Bacteria > Bacteroidota > Bacteroidia > Bacteroidales > Rikenellaceae > JAVBOW01. The sequence continues at coordinate 278 of JAVBPS010000087.1, forward strand.
TTGTCCGGGGCGCGGGGGTCGACGTTGAAACGGGATTGCAGGGCGGCGTTCACGGCCGTGGTGGTGATGCACTCGTCGACCGAGGCCGAGGCCTTGCGGGGCGAGGCGGCGATCACGTCGCCATTGCGGTTGACGGTGATCGAGACGATGATCTCGCCCCCGGCCTCGCACATGTAGGCCGGGATGAACAGCTCGTCCGAGTAGCGTATCGGGTTCGACAAGGAGAAGGAGACCGCCACGCGGCCCTGGGTCTTCACGTCGCCGCTGCGCTGGGCGCCCACGTTCGACGAGGGGCGGCGCTCGGACATGGCCTGCTCTTCGCCCAGGCCCTGCTCGTAGGCGCGGCGGTTGGCGGCCGAGCGTTGCTGCACGGCCGAAGCCTCGTCGTAGATGGATTGGGCCGAGGCGCCGCGGTCGTCGCGCAGGGAGGCGTTCAGGCCCCCGCCGCTGCCGCCGCCACCCGCGGAGGCGTTTTCATTCGACACGCGGTTGCCCACTTGCGAAAAATCGTCTATCGGATGCAACTTTTTATCCTCTTCGGGTATCTCGGGTATAGGAAGCTCCTGAACCAGGTCGACGTAGACGATCTCGGGCTGGATGCGCCCGCCGATGACGATCTTCGCCGACACGAACACGATGGCCGCCAGCAGGTAGGCGATCACCGTCACGCACAGGCCCACACGGTGCTCGTAAGCCCACTCGCCCGGATCGGACGGGCCCTTGCGGAAAGGCAGGTCGATCCTCGGCGGACGAACGGGCGTATTTCTATCTTCAACAGGCATCGAATCCATAATCTGACGCAAAAGTACACTATTCTTTGCAAAAAATTAATACCTTTGTGCTCAAATTTGAAAATCTGATATATCTCTATACTCCTTATGGACTGCAATCAAAAGACGCTCAAAGCTCCCGTGACCTTTACCGGCATAGGGCTGCACACCGGTCTTAACGTTACCATGAAAGTCAATCCCGCGGCTGCGAACACAGGGATCATATTCCGCCGCGTGGACCTGGAAGGCCAGCCCGAAGTCGAGGCCCTGGGCGACTACGTGACCGATACGGCGCGCGGTACGACCCTCACCAAAGGCACGGCGCGCATCTCGACCGTCGAGCACATCATGGCCGCCCTGTGGACCTCCGGGGTGGACAACGCCCTGGTCGAAATCGACGCCCCCGAGGTGCCGATCATGGACGGCTCGGCCCGCGAATACGCCCGCAAGATCGCCGAAACGGGGCTCGAAGAGCAGCACGCGGGACGGCAATATTACAAAATACACGAGAAAACGTCCTATACCATACCGGAAAAGGGCGTGGAGATCGACATCTACCCGGACGAGGAGTTCGGCGTGACGGTCCATATCGACTATAACTCCCGGGTGCTCGGTTGCCAGTACGCCACGTTCGGGCCCGGCGACGATTTCGCCACGCAGATCGCCCCGTGCCGCACGTTCGTCTTCCTGCATGAGTTGGAGCCGCTGCTCAACGCCAACCTGATCAAGGGCGGCGACCTGGACAACGCCATCGTGATCGTCGAACACCCCACGGTGAACGGCGAGCTGGAACACCTCAAGAAAGTGTTCAACAAGGAGGATATCTCGGTCAACTCGCGCGGGTACCTGAACAACCTGGACCTGCGTTTCGTGAACGAGGCGGCGCGCCATAAACTGCTCGACATCCTGGGCGACATGGCCCTGCTGGGCGTGCGCATCAAAGGACGCATCGTGGCCACGCGCCCCGGCCACCTGGCCAACACGGAGACGGTCAAGATGCTCAAAAAGAACATGCGGCGCGACGTGAACCGTCCGCTGCACGATTACGACCCGCTGGCTACGCCCGTCTACGACATCAACCAGATCAAGCGGCTGCTGCCCCACCGCCCGCCCTTCCTGCTGGTGGATCGCATCATTCATATCGACTCGCAGAGCGTGGCGGGGATCAAGAACGTGACGATGAACGAGCCGTTCTTCGTGGGCCACTTCCCCGACGAACCGGTCATGCCGGGCGTGCTGATGGTCGAGGCGATGGCGCAGTGCGGGGGGATCCTGGCGCTGCACAGCATTCCCGATCCGGAGAATTATTCGACCGACTTCATGAAGATCGACGGGGTGAAATTCAAGCGCAAGGTGGTTCCCGGCGATACGCTGCAGTTCGAGCTGGTGTTGGCCGAGCCGATCCGCCGCGGCATCGTGCGGATGGACGCCAAAGGATACGTGGGCGGACAGCTGGCCATCGAGGCGCAGCTGATGGCGCAGGTGGCCAAGACGAAAGTGTAACTTTCGAATTATGAATTATGAATTATGGATTATGAACTGCCTGCCGGTCAGGTATTCCGAAATCTTCAATTCATAATTCATAATTCATAATCCATAATTCTCATGATCAATAAGCTCGCATACGTCCACCCCGACGCTAAAATAGGGGAAAACGTCACCATCGACGCTTTTGCGTACGTCGGCGCGGACACCGTGATCGGCGACGAGTGCTGGATCGGGCCGCACGCCGTGGTGCTCGAAGGCTCGCGCCTGGGTAAAGGGTGCAAGATCCATCCCACGGCCGTGATCGGCGGCGTTCCCCAGGACCTGAAATTCAAGGGTGAGTACTCCACCGTGGAGATCGGCGAATATTCCACCGTGCGCGAGGGGGCGACCGTCAACCGCGGCACCGCGGCCAAAGGGGTCACCAAAGTGGGCCACCATACGCTTATCATGGCCTGCGCGCATGTGGGGCATGACTGCGTGGTGGGCAACTGCTGCGTGATCGTGAACAACGTGCTGCTGGGCGGCGAGGTGGAGGTGGGCGACTGGGCGATCATCGGCGGCGCGAGCGCCGTGCACCAGTTCACGCGCATCGGCGAGCATGCCATGATCAGCGGCGGGTCGCTCGTGAGCAAAGACGTGCCGCCCTACGTGAAGGCCGCGCACCAGCCCATGTCGTTCGTGGGCGCCAATTTCATCGGGCTGCGCCGCAGGGGGTTCACCTCCGAGCAGGTCGGCCAGATCCAGGACATCTTCCGCATCATCTTCCAGAGCGGCTACTCCTACGGCAAAGCCTGCGACATGGTGCTGGCCCAGGTGCCTGAGAGCCCGGAAAGGGATCTGATCGTCAATTTCATCCGCGAATCGAAGCGGGGGATCCTCAAGCCTTTCAACGCCTCCAAAGAGGGGGAGGATATCGACTAAAGTTTTTACGACATAAAAATTGAGGTGTCCCCGGCTGTTGCAGTCGGGGACACTTCTTTTGTCATTCAGAGCGAAGCGGTGCCGCCCGGCACTCGGAGAATTTTAGTTTGTCATTCAGAGCGAAGCGAAGAATCTTGGCCGGGCCGTGTTCAGATAATGAACTATTCCGGCCAAGATTCTTCGCTTCGCTCTGAATGACAAACACACGATTAAAACCTGACCCCCGCGGTCACATTGAGGGCGAAAAACTGGTTCCTGCCGGCAAGCGGCATCGCGGAAACGCTCACTTTCGGGCAGAGATAGGTGTAATTCTTTAGCCGGATGTCGTATCCCAGGCCCAGCGAGCCGGCCAGGTTCAGATTCAGGGAATCGTCCTGCGGGTAGTCGCTGCCGCCGATACCCAGCGAGCCGCCCACGGTGAAAGCGCCCGAGTTATTCCGGTTGAAAAAACGCCACATCACCGAGCCTGCGAACATGAAGGACTGGATCCGGCCGTCGATCTTCGCGGGATCGTCGTCGGTGCAGTTATACGCGTTATACATCACCTGGAAGCCGCCGCCGAAACGGTGCAGGGGCGAACGGAAACCATGCAGGTCGAACAGGAGGCTGTATCCTCCGACCGATCGATTCTGATCGGACGGGAAAAGCAGGGAGTATCCGGCGCTGACCGAGATCTTGATCATGCCGGGCTGGTTCGGGGAATATTCGACGGTCGTCAGGCTGTCGGACATATACCCCGTCCCGAAACGGTTCGACGAAACTTGCTTGTCTGCCTGGGCGACGGCCAGCAGAGGGACGATCATCAAAAGGATCGGTAGAATTTTTTTCATCATAACGGGGAACGGTTAAACGGTCATAAATGGATCGTGATAAAATTCGTGCCAGAGAGCGCTGGCGTATAAAAAAACGCATAAATAGGATGTTTTATGCAAAAAATCACTATATTTGCAGGGTGTAAAGCGAGGGAATAGGGGACGGGCAGTCCCCTGTTTTCGTATAAAACACCGATAGTCAACATGATAGACACGAAAAAAATCGAAACCATCGTCGGGCGCGAGCTGGCCGGGACGGATATGTTCCTGGTCGGGATCGCGGTTTCGCCCGCCAACGAGGTGGAGGTGACCATCGATTCGGACCGTAGCGTGGATATCGACGCCTGCGTGACGCTCAGCCGCGCCATCGAAGCTCAGTTTGACCGCGACGCGGAGGATTTCGAGCTGACGGTCGCTTCGGCAGGGATCGGGCAGCCGTTGCGCCTACTGCGCCAGTATAAAAAACTGATCGGCGGCAGCGTGGAGGTGGTACTCAAAAGCGGCGTGAAGATCACGGCGCGCCTCGACGCGGCGGACGAGCAGAGCCTCACGCTCACCTATCCCGAGCGCGTGGCCGTCGAGGGGACGAAGAAGAAAAAGACGGTCGACACGACGAAAACATACCCGCTGGACGAGATAAAATCCACGGTCGAATACCTCGATTTCAAATAAGTAAAAACATAAACCCGCAATGGACAACCTGAATCTCATCAGCAATTTCGCTGAGTTCAAAGAGCTTAAGAACATCGACCGCAGCACGATGATCGGCGTGCTGGAAGACGTTTTCCGCCACCTGCTGATCAAGACGTACGAAACGGACGAAAATTTCGACGTGATCATCAACGCCGAGAAGGGCGACCTGGAGATCTGGCGCAACCGCACCATCGTCGAGGACGGCCAGGTGGAGAACCCCAACCAGCAGATCTCGCTCACCGAAGCGCACAAGATCGACCCCACGTACGAAGTGGGCGAAGAGGTGGCCGACGAGATCAAACTCGCCTCGTTCGGGCGCCGCTCGGTGCTCTCGCTGCGCCAGAACCTCGCTTCGAGGATCATGGACCTGGAAAAGGCCAACCTTTACCAGAAATACAGCGAGAAAGTCGGCGACATCATCACCGGCGAGGTGTACCAGGTGTGGAAAAAAGAGGTGCTCGTGCTGGACGACGAGGACAACGAGCTGATCCTGCCCAAAGCGGAGCAGATCCCCAGCGACTTCTACCGCAAGGGCGACGCGATCCGCGCCATCGTCAAGCAGGTCGAGATGCGCAACAACTCGCCCGTGATCATCCTCTCGCGCACGGCGCCGGAGTTCCTCGAAAGGCTCTTCGAACTGGAGGTTCCGGAAATTTTCGACGGGCTGATCACCATCAAGAAGATCGTCCGTATCCCGGGCGAGCGGGCCAAGGTGGCCGTGGAATCGTACGACGACCGTATCGATCCGGTGGGCGCCTGCGTCGGCATGAAGGGGTCGCGCATCTATGCGGTGGTTAAGGAGTTGAAGAACGAAAATATCGACGTGGTCAACTGGACCAACAATACGCAGCTGCTCATCCAGCGCGCCCTGAATCCAGCCAAGATCTCCTCGATCACGCTGGACGAGGATAAGAAGACCGCCTCGATCCACCTCAAGCCGAGCGAGGTGTCGCTGGCGATCGGTAAGGGCGGCCTGAACATCCGCCTGGCGAGCATGCTCACCGGCTACGACATCGACGTGTACCGCGAAGTGGAAGAGGAGGACGTCGACCTGGACGAGTTCTCGGACGAGATCGACCAGTGGATCATCGACCAGCTCAAGAGCGTCGGTTTCGACACCGCCAAGAGCGTGCTGGAGAACAGCGTGGCCGAGTTGGCCAAGCGTACCGACCTGGAAGAGGAGACGATCAACGAGGTCGTGTCCATACTCAAATCGGAATTTGAGTAATTATGAATTATGGATTATGAATTATGAATTACCTGCCGGAAACCCATTCATAATTCATAATCCATAATTCATAATTCATAATTTGTACGTAACGAGAAAAGGAATAGATATGTCAGAAAGGAAATTGAGGCTTACACAGGTGGCGAGGGAATTTACGGTCGGCGTCGGGACGATCGTGGACTTCCTGGCCAAAAAAGGCATCAAGATCGACGGGAGCCCCAACACGCTCGTCGAGCCGGAGGTTTTTGCCGTGCTGGAAAAAGAGTTCGGGGGCAACCGCGCCGGGGAAAGGGTGAACATCCGCGAGAAGATCAACTTCCGCCAGGAGACCGTGTCGTTAGAGAAACGCAAGGAGTCCCCGAAGGAGGAAGACGAGGACGAGGTGGTCATCAAGAGCGGCGTGATCAGCGCGAAGGACGAGGTCGCGGACCGGCTGCCCAAAGTGCTGGGCAAGATCGACCTGGATGCGGGTAAGCCCAAACCGGCGGCACCCGCTCCGGCACCGGCACCTGTCGCTGCCGCTCCGGCGGCCGCACCCGCGCCTGCTGTGGCCGCCGAGCCCGTGGCGCCCGTTGCACCCAAGCCCGAGGCGGCTCCCGCAGCGCCGAAACCGGCCCCGACGCCCGCGCCCGTGGAGGCCAAACCGGCCCCTGCGCCCGCAGCGCCCGTGGCGGCGGCTCCGGCAGCACCCGCTCCGGCACCCGCGACCAAGCCCGCGCCTGCTCCGGCAGCGGCGCCCAGGCCCGCGCAACCCGCCCCGGCGGCTAAACCGGCGCCGGCGCCTGCGAAGGTGGCTCCGGCCCCTGTGGCAACGCCCGCGCCGGTAGCTGAAAAGCATCCCGACCCCGTTATTCAGGAGAAAACATACGATGAACGCCGCGCCGAAAGCGCCGCGGATATCTTCCGCGCCCCGGACGCCACGAAACTTTCGGGTCCCGTGGTGCTGGGCAAGATCGACGTGAGCACCCTCGAAAAGAAGGGCAACGGCGGCGGCGACCACGGCAAGCGCGAGAAACGCAAGCGCATCACCAAAGACCGCGTCGACGTAACCAAACCCGCGGCACCCGGCGGACAGCAACAGCGTTCGGGCCAGGGCGGCGGCGCCAACGCCCAGCGCGGCGGCGACAAGCGCGGTAAGGTCAAAGGGCCGAAACCCGTCGTCCGCCCCGAAGTAAGCGAAGAGGACGTACAGAAACAGGTCAAGGAGACCCTGATGCGCCTGACGTCCAAAGGGGCCAAGAGCAAGAGCGCCAAATACCGCCGCGACAAACGCGACGCCGGGGCGGCACGCCGCGGCGAGGAGATGGAGCGCGCTCAAATGGAAAGCAGCACCCTGCAGGTCACGGAGTTCGTAACGGTCAGCGAGTTGGCTACCATGATGGGCGTGCCCGTCACGGAGGTCATCATGGCCTGCATGAACCTCGGGCTGATGGTGTCGATCAACCAGCGTCTCGACGCCGAGGCCCTGGTCATCGTGGCCGAGGAGTTCGGCTTCAAGATCGACTTCGTGTCGGTCGACATCCAGGAGGCTATCGACGACGAGGAGGCGGATGCGGAAGAGAACCTGCTGCCGCGCCCGCCCGTGGTGACGGTCATGGGACACGTCGACCACGGTAAGACCTCGCTGCTGGACAACATCCGTAAAGCGAACGTCATCGCCGGCGAGGCGGGCGGGATCACGCAGCACATCGGCGCGTACAGCGTCAAACTGGGCGGGCGGCGCATCACGTTCCTCGATACCCCGGGCCACGAGGCGTTTACGGCCATGCGTGCCCGCGGGGCCAAGATGACCGACGTGGCGATCATCATCGTCGCGGCGGACGACAGCGTGATGCCGCAGACGACCGAGGCGATCAACCACGCTTCGGCCGCGGGCGTACCGATGGTATTCGCGATCAACAAGATAGACAAGCCCAACGCCAACCCCGAGAAGATCAAGGAGCAACTTTCGGCCATGAACTACCTGGTGGAGGATTGGGGCGGTAAATACCAGTCGCAGGAGGTGTCGGCCAAGGCGGGCATCAACCTCGACAAACTGCTCGAAAAAGTGCTGCTGGAGGCCGAATTCCTCGACCTGAAAGCCAACCCGAACAAAAACGCCTCGGGTGCGGTGATCGAGTCGACGCTCGACAAGGGGCGCGGTTTCGTCTCCACGATGCTCGTGCAGAACGGGACGCTCCGCGTGGGCGACATCGTCGTGTCGGGGATCTACTCGGGCCGCGTGAAGGCGATGTTCAACGAGCACGGTGTGAAAGTGACCGAGGCGGGCCCGGCGACCCCGGTGCAGATCCTCGGCCTGAACGGCGCTCCGGCTGCGGGTGACACCTTCAACGTGATGGAGGACGACCGCTCGGCGCGCGAGGTGGCCAACAAACGCGAACAGCTGCAGCGCATCCAGGGCCTGAAGACCCAGAAGCACGTCACGCTGGACGAGATCGGCCGCCGCATCGCCATCGGCAACTTCAAGGAGCTCAACATCATCATCAAGGGCGACGTGGACGGCTCGATCGAGGCCATGACCGACTCGCTGCTTAAACTGAGCAAAGATGAGGTACAGGTGAACGTGATCCACAAGGCCGTGGGCCAGATCTCCGAGTCGGACGTGCTGCTGGCCGCCGCTTCGAACGCGGTGATCGTCGGCTTCCAGGTCCGCCCGTCGGCCTCGGCGCGCAAGCTGGCCGAGAAGGAGGAGATCGAGATCCGCCTCTACTCGATCATCTACGACGCGATCAACGACATCAAGGACGCCATCGAGGGGATGCTCGCCCCGGTGATGAAGGAGGAGATCGTCTGCTCGATCGAGGTTTTGGAAACGTTCAAGATCACCAAGGTCGGCACCGTGGCCGGGTGTATCGTGCGCGAAGGCAAACTCTCGCGCAACACGCCGATCCGCGTGATCCGCGACGGTATCGTGATCTATACCGGGAAGCTCGGTTCGCTCAAACGTTTCAAGGACGACGTGAAAGAGGTGTCGAGCGGCATGGAGTGTGGCCTGAACATCGAATCGTTCAACGACATCAAGGTCGGCGACATCGTCGAAGGATATGAAACGGTCGAGGTGAAGCGCAAGTAATACGCTGACGGCTGAAACAGATCAGGCATCCCGGACAAATGTCCGGGATGTTTGTTTTATGAATTAGAGGCAAATAAACGTTCTTTTTTGGCCGACGAGCACAGGGCCTGTATCGCCTACGGGCGACTTACTTTTTTGCTTGATCAAAAAAGTAAGCAAAAAAATCAAGGCGCCGCGCTCCCGGCTTACCCGCTTACGGGTTTTCGGGGGAGTCGGCCGGAAATTCCACGAGCGCAAGGCCCCCGCGCCGCACAGGGCTCACCACACACGCTGCGCTTCCACAGTTCCAGTTTCCGCCCTTTGTCCCCCGAAAACCCTGGCGGGTCCCACCCGACGAACGCAGTGAGTGCAGAAGCCAAGCGTCTTTTTGCTTGGGTTATGCCGAACAAGGAGGAGGAAGCCGAACGTCTCTTTGTTCGGCAACAAAAAGCCTCCCGCTTCATGGCGCCGGGCCAGCGCGCTTTGGCCGCCGCTCTGCCCACCGCGCCCCCGCCTTTGGCTACCGACGGCGAGGTTCCGTAGGGGCACCCCTCGCGGGTGCCCTACAAAAAGGAACATTTACTTATGACAAAGGCCGGCGCATCGATGCGCCGGCCTTTCCTAATTACGTATATCACTATTTCTTCGACGCCTCGCGGGCACGCTGCGCCAGCGATGAGGCGAAGATGAAATGGTTCAACTCCTCGTTGTCGGCCGTCATGATGTCGTCCTTGTCGCCCTCCCACCATTTGCTGCCTTCGTGGATGAAGACCACCTTTTCGCCGATCTCCATCACGGAGTTCATGTCGTGGGTGTTGATGATGGTGGTCATGTCGTACTCGTGGGTGATCTCGTGGATCAGCTCGTCGATCACCACGCTCGTCACCGGGTCGAGGCCCGAGTTGGGCTCGTCGCAGAAGAGGTATTGCGGATTCATCACGATGGCACGGGCGATGGCCACGCGTTTGATCATCCCGCCGCTCAACTCCGCGGGGTAGAGGCTGTTGGCGTCCTGCAGCTTCACGCGGTTCAGGCAAAAATTCACCCGGTCGAGTTTCTCTTTCGGGCTCTGCTGGGTGAACAGGTCGAGCGGCAGGCGCACGTTCTCCTCGACGGTCGAGGAGTCCAGCAGCGCCCCGCCCTGAAAGATCATGCCCATATCGCGGCGGATCTCCTTGCGTTCGCGGAAGCCCAGACGGGTGAAGTTGATCTTATCGTAATAGATATGGCCCCTGGTCACTTTATGCAGGCCGACCAGGCATTTGAGCAGCACGGTCTTGCCCGAGCCGCTGCGGCCGATGATCAGGTTGGTCTTGCCCTTGGCGAACGACACGCTGATGTCGTGCAGCACCTCCTTGTCGTCGAAGGATTTGTATATGTGTTCGGCCCGGATCATCTATATCAGCAGCAATTGAGTAAGTATCAGGTTGAATATGAGGATCATCACGCAGCTCACCACCACCGCTTTCGTGCTGGCGCGGCCCACTTCCAACGAGTTGCCGCGGGCGAAATAGCCGTAGTAACCCGAGATCGAGGTGATCAGGAAGGCGAACACGGAGCTTTTGATGAGCGAGTAGGTGATCGAGAAAACCTTGAAATCCATCCGCAGGCCGTCGATGTATGTGTCGGGGTTCATGATGCCGGTGGCGATGGCGATGAAATAACCTCCCGTGCAGCCGATGACGATGGCCAGGATCGTGAGGAACGGGAAAAAGAAGACGGTGGCGATGATCTTCGGCAGGATCAGGTAGCTGGCCGAGTTGACCCCCATGATCTCCAGCGCGTCGATCTGCTCGGTGATGCGCATGGTGCCGATCTCGGAGGCGATGTTCGACCCCACCTTTCCGGCCAGGATCAGCGCCACGACCGTCGAGGAGAATTCGAGGATCATCGTCTCGCGCGTGGCGTAGCCGATCAGCGCCTGCGGGATGAAGGGCGACTGGAGGTTGATCGACATCTGCAGGGTCACCACAGCCCCCATGAACGCGGAAATGATCGCCACGATGCCGATGGAGTTCATCCCCAGCGCTTCCATCTCCGCAACGATGCGGCGACGGTAGATACTGGTCTTCTCGGGTCGCGAGAAGACTTTGGACATCAAAACGATATAATTTCCTAATAGTTCGAGAAACTTCATAAGTCTTTGTGGTGTCGGCCCTTACCGGCCGCTCTATATTTATTCTGAATTCCTGTTTGTCATTCTGAGCGAAGCGAAGAACCTCAGAGAGCCGTTTTGAGATTCTTCGCTTCGCTCAGAATGACAAACACGCATGAGTGGGATATTCCGTGTTTCTGTTATTTCTGTTCTTCTTTGATCTGTTCGATCTCCTCGTATTCGACGTATTCGCCTACCTTGCGGCTGACCTGCTTCTCCTTCACTTCGATCCTTTCCACGGTCACTTCGCCCTCGCGGTGGCGTTGCTGGCGTTGTTGCTTCTGTTGCTGGCGCTGGGCGTCGGCGTAACGCTCGGCGAACTCGCGCGTGCGGCGGTTCACAAAGCCCTTGAGTAACAACTTACCTGCCAAAGCGAACAGGTAGACGATCAGAAGGAAAAAGAAAAGGAATTTCAGCATGGCACCCATCTTTCGGCACAAGTATTCGACAAAGGTACGAATTATTTTTTAGTCGTTCGACCCCGATCCGCAAACGTGGTAAGGAATTTGTTCGCTTGAAGACCAAACGGCTAAAACTTACGGCATAGTATGGAAGGAGTACTCAGATACCTGATGCAGAATTACCACATCCTTGGCATTCTGTTGATTGTCACGATCATCGCCATCAAACTTTTCATGACCACGCGCCAGGCAAAAAAAATGCTGCTCAACGCGCAGAGCGGAACCAAACTGGACGGGATCGTCGAACGGCTCGACCGCATCGAGAAGAGACTGGACGCAATGAAGCCGCAGGAGAAGAAATAGTCCTTTTGGCACGCCGTATGCTTTTTACCTACAAAACAGAATCGTAATAACTATAAAATATACTGTTATGAATGCAAAAATGAAATGGCCGGCCGCGGCGCTGCTGTTCGCAGGGGCGATGCTCGTGGCCGCCCCCACGGCCCTGGAGGCACAGCGGCGGATGGGCCCCCATCCGATGCCCCATCCGGCACCGCATCCGATGCCCCGTCCCGTCCCGCATCCCGAACCGCGTCCGGTACCTCCGCATCCCGAGCCGCGTCCGATGCCTCCCCCTCCGCATCCGGTGCCGCGTCCGGTGCCCCCGCCCCCGCCCAGGCCCTATCCTTACTACCCCTATCCGAGGCCCGTGGTACCCGTGCCCGTTCCGGTGGTGCCTATCCATCCCTACTACTGGCATCCTTACGTGCCCTATGCGTGGGGACCGTACTGGCATCCGGTGGGCTTCGTGGTCGCGACCCTCGCCACCACCGCCATCATCGTCACGGTAGCCGACCAGAGCTATCATTACGACAACGGCGAATATTACGTACAGGTCGACAACGGGTATCAGGTGGTGCCCGCACCCGTGGGGGCCGTGGTTTCCGCGCTGCCGGGCGGCTATGTGGCCGTGGCGGTCAACGGGCAGAAGTATTTCTACTACGGCGGGGCGTTCTACCTGCGGCAGGCGTCCGATTCCTATATCGTGGTCGCTCCTCCCGTGGGCGCGACGGTCAAGAACCTGCCCGACGGGTCGGAGACCAAAACGGTCAACGGGCAGAAATATATGTACTATAACGGGACTTACTACCAGCCTGTTTCGGAAGGGTATGAGGTCGTTAAACTGCAATAAGCGACGTTGTTGACGTCCTCGTAGGGGCACCCCTCGCGGGTGCCCTTATTTGTTTCCGGATCCGGGCACCCGCGAGGGGTGCCCCTACATGCCGCCACACGCCACGAACAATAGTGCCAACGTACGCGCGTCATCCCGACGGAGCGAAGCAACGAGGGATCTACCGTATATAAGTGGTAGATCCCTCGTTGCTTCGCTCCGTCGGGATGACGTTAATTTTTCTCCTTGCGCTGGCGTTTCAGGCGGGCGAAGTTCTCTTTGATCTGCTCGATCTGCGATTTTATTTGGGTGAATTGCGCCTGTTTCTTCTCGGTCAGGCCGGCGGATTCCTTGATCCCGGCGAAGCAGATGCGCCACAGGTAATTGATGTGGGAGCGGTAGGGGTCGCGCTCGGCCGTGGCGTGGACGGTGCGGATCTCTTTGCCGGGAAGCGGGTTTGAAGCTGCAAGGACGAGGTCGTTCACCAGCATCGTGCCGCCCCAGGAGCGCAGGCCCGCTTTGTTGAGCACCTCCACTTTCAGGCTGTCGTATTGGAAACGCATCTCGACCGCGCCATGCAGATCGTTCCCCCCGGCCGTAAAGTCGAGGCGATTCACGCGGCCCGAACGTACGCTCATGTGAGCCAGCGGGCGGATCATCGGGTTGAACTGCTCGATGTCGACCTCGTGTAACGTGCCCCGCACTTCGAAGTGTTGGTTTTGCTCTTCGACCGGGAATCGCAGGTCGAGCTTGAGCGCGCCGCGACCCATCAGGGCGGCGGTGGCCGTGAGCGTGTAATAGTCGCTGCTGCCCGGGACGTTGGTCAGCGAGTCGATGCGGGCGTCGATATTCGAAAGGAAGATCATGCCGGGTTCATCTCCCTTCACGGGCAGTTCCTCGTAGGTGGCGCGGGCATCGGTGACGAGCACCGTGCCGATCGCGACGGGCATTCCGGCCTGTTGCAGCATGCGGTGGAAGAGCGGTTTCTCGCGTGGCGGGACGGGGGTCTGGCGGTTCTTGTAGCTCTCCACTTCGAGGCCCCGGATGGCCAGCGTGTCGGCGGTGAAGGCCTCGCGGGCAGTCAGTCGGCGGAAATCCAGCCCGGCCAGGGTGAGTTGCGGGATGCGCACGCAGATCCAGTCCGTTTTCTTGCGCGTCAGGCGGGTAAAATCCCGTTTTTCGTAGACGGGCAGCAGTTCCAGCGAATCGAGCGTCAGGCGGCGGGCGGCCAGGTCGACCGCCGCATGCCGGATCTTCAGCCGCAGGGCCTCGCCCACGGGGGAATGGAACGTGTTGACCACCTCGGCGCGGACATTATCCAGCGCCGGAAGGCGGAATTCGCGCAGGTTGAGCACGGAATCGATCACCAGTTTTTCGACCCTCAGGGCGATCCCCTCCAGGCGGTGGCGCACGGTATCTTCACCGCGCGGCCGGTCATAGGAGAACGACCCGTCACGGATGCCGATGCTGTGGACGGTGATATTTTTGAAGGGAGAGCGGAACTCCTGGGGGCGGTTCACGGCAGGTTGGCGGACGGTGCTGTCGCGTAGTATCTCCACGCGGGGACGCACCACTTCCAGCCGCCGGATGTCCAGTATATCCCGGCGCAGGTTGCGGTAAGGATGGTTCACGTAGACGCGGATGGCATCCGTGCGCACGGAGTAGAGCGCGTGCGGCGCGGCCCCGGCGCGCGTCAGGCTGTCCAGCACCACGCTGTCCGGCATCACGCTCACCCCCGTCACCCATACCTCGCCGCCCAGCAGGCGCACGTGCATGTCCTCCACGTCGAAACGGTAGACCGCGCCCATGTGCTGCTGCACGGCGTCGGTGAGTTTTTTCAGGGCGAATTGCTTCGCCTTGCCCAGATAGAGCGATGCGGTCACCACGACGGCGATGACTACGACACCCGTGGCGAGGGCTACTATCGTGAGGACTTTGCGGCGTTTCTGATTCTCTTTACTGACCATGATCTATGTCGTTTGTAGGGGCACCCCTTGCGGGTGCCCTTTTCTTGAGGGCACCCGCAAGGGGTGCCCCTACGGGCGCGGCCTATTTTATCCGAATGGTCGCAAAAGGCGGGCCAAATGGGAATGTTTGTCATTCTGAACGAAGTGGTGCCGCCCGGCACTCGGGGAATATTTTGTCATTCTGAACGAAGTGAAGAATCTTGGTCGGGCTGTGTTCAGAATGACAAAAACAGAAAGGGCGGCCCGCTCAGGGGCCGCCCTCCGGTTCAAAATATGGTTTACAGCCTTTTACGAAGCTCTTCGCCCTCTTTTTCGAAGCCCGGTTTGTCGAGCAGGGCGAACATGTTTTTCTTGTAGGCCTCCACGCCCGGCTGGTCGAACGGGTTGACGCCCAGGATGTAGCCGCTGATGCCGCATGCTTTTTCGAAGAAGTAGAGCAGCGCGCCGATCCAGTAGGCGTTGATCTCGGGCAGTTCGATCTTCAGGTTGGGCACCCCGCCGTCGACGTGGGCCAGCATCGTGCCCAGCTCGGCCATGCGGTTCACCTCGCCGATGCGCTTGCCGGCCAGGAAGTTCAGGCCGTCGAGGTTCTCGGCTTCGGCTTCGATATGCACCATGTGGGCGCTCTTGCCGACCGAGATGACCGTTTCGAAGAGGGTGCGCTCGCCCTCCTGGATGTATTGGCCCATCGAGTGAAGGTCGGCCGTCAGGGTTACGCTGGCGGGGAAGATGCCTTTGTTCTCCTTGCCCTCGCTCTCGCCGTAGAGCTGTTTCCACCACTCGGCGATGTATTGCAGTTTCGGCTCGTAGCTGGCCAGGATCTCAATCTTGAAACCTTTGCGGTACAGCACATTCCGTACGGCGGCGTATTGGGCGGCGGGGTTTTTGTCAAACGGCACGGAAGGGGCGGTTGCGGCCTCCATATCGGCCGCGCCGCGCACGAATTCCTCCACGTCCACACCAGCCACGGCCAGCGGCAGCAGGCCCACGGGGGTGAGCACCGAGAAACGGCCTCCCACGTTGTCCGGAATGACGAACGAGCGGTAGCCGTGGCCCATCGCCAGGCTTTTAAGGGCACCGCGGGCGGCGTCCGTGACGGCCACGATGCGGCGGGCGGCCTCGGTCTTGCCGTAACGCTTCTCGACCTCGGCTTTCAGCAGGCGGAAGGCGACGGCGGGCTCGGTCGTGGTGCCCGATTTGGAGATCACCACCACGCCGAAGGAGTATTCTTTGAGAGCTTCCAGCAATTCACAGGTATAATCCTCGCTCAGGTTCTGCCCGGCGAAGACGACCACCGGGTCGCGGCGGCTCTTGTGCAGCGAGGCGAAGCTGTCCGAAAGGGCTTCCAGCACGGCCTTCGCGCCGAGGTACGAACCCCCGATGCCGACCACCACGACCACTTCGGCCGAGGAGCGCAGCACAGCGGCGGCCTCTTTGATCGACGAGAGTTCCTCCGGGGTGATCGACGAGGGCAGATTCACCCAGCCCAGGACATCGTTTCCGGCACCTTTGCCGTTATGCAGCAGTTCGTTGGCGGCCTGGGCCGCGCCCTCCATCGCTTTGATCTCTGCGGCCGAGGCGGATGCCGCAGCCTTGGAAACGAGTACGTTCAATTTTTCCATCATATCAGTTTTTCAGTTAACGTTTTCATTTCGTCCCCCGCCACGGCGTTGTTGTAGAGGATGTTGTAGACCATCTCGGAGATCGGCATGCTGATCCCGAAGCGGCGGCTGATCTGCGTGATGCACTCGGCGGCGTAGTATCCTTCGGCGACCATTTTCATTTCGATCTGGGCATTGCGCACGGAATAGCCTTTACCAATCATCATGCCGAGCGTGCGGTTGCGGCTGAATTGCGAATAGGAGGTCACCAGCAGGTCTCCTAAATAAGCCGAGGCCGAGACGTTGCGGCCCTCCAGCGGGAAGGCCTGGCCCAGAAAACGATCCATCTCGGTGTTGGCGTTGGAGATCAGCACCGCCAGGAAATTGTCGCCGTAGCCCAGCCCGACGGCGATGCCCACGGCGATGGCGTAGATATTTTTGATCACCGAGGCGTATTCCACGCCGTATATATCGGTCGAGCAGCTGACGCGGATGTAGTCCGAGGCGAGGCGCGAGGCCAGTTGGCGCGAGTTGTGCTCCTCGACGCAGACCATCGTCAGGTAGGAGAGACGGCCCAGGGCCACCTCCTCGGCGTGGCAGGGGCCGGTCAGGATGCCTATTTGTTCCATAGGCACGCCGTAGGCCTGGTTCATGTACTCGGCCACGGTGATGTGCTCGGGGGTGATGATGCCCTTGATGGCCGAGATGACGAATTTGTCGTGCAGCGGCTCGGTGAGCGTCTCCAGCGTGGTTTTCAGGAAGGCCGAGGGAGCGGCCAGCACGATCACGTTGGCGTGGCGCACCACGTGGTTCAGGTCGTCGGACACCTCGGGGCGGCGGGTATCGAAATGCACGTCGCTCAGGTAGCGCGGGTTATAGCCGTGGTCGCGGATGTGCGCCATCACCTCGGGATTGCGCACGTACCAGTGCAGCGAGCGCTCGCCGCCCAGGATGATCTTCACCAGGGCCGTGGCCCAGCTGCCGTGGCCGATGACGGCCCATTTCGCGTGTTTGCTTATTTTGAATGCCACTTTGATCTGAATGAATGGCAAAGGTAGTGAATTTTGGCGGAATTGTGTAGGAGGTTTTCCTGGCGTTCGCCGATTATATGGCGTTTTGTCATTCTGAACGCAGTGAAGAATCTTGGTCGGAATGGTTCTGCCCACAGCCCGACCAAGATTCTTCACTGCGTTCAGAATGACAAACACGAAACAGAATAACGAATAATGATCCGGGTTATTTTCGCCGGGCGGAATATGAGGTATTTCAGTTTTTATTGCTAATTTTGTAAGGATTTTCCCTTTCCATAAAACTCATGAGCGAGATACAGTCCGTCAAACAGCGTTTCGGCATCATCGGCAACTCCCCGGAGCTTAACGAAGCCCTGGAAGTGGCCGTGCGCGTGGCCCCGACCGATCTGACGGTGATGGTCTCGGGCGAGAGCGGCGTGGGCAAGGAGTTCTTCCCGCAGGTAATCCACGCCTACAGCGCCCGCAAGCACAGCAAGCTGATCGCCGTCAACTGCGGCGCCATCCCCGAGGGGACGATCGACTCGGAGCTTTTCGGTCACGAGAAAGGGGCCTTCACGGGCGCTTCCGAGGCCCGCAAAGGCTATTTCGAGGAGGCCAACGGGGGGACGATCTTCCTGGACGAGGTGGCCGAACTGCCCCACTCCACCCAGGTGCGCCTGCTGCGCGTGCTGCAGACGGGCGAGTTCATCCGGGTCGGGTCGTCGAAAGTGCAGAAGACCAATGTGCGGGTCATCGCGGCGACCAACGTCGATTTGCAGCAGGCCACCGATTCGGGGCGTTTCCGCAAAGACCTTTATTACCGCCTGAATACCGTACCCATCCAGGTGCCGGCCCTGCGCCAGCGCCGCGAGGATATTTATTTATTGTTCCGTAAGTTCGCCTCGGATGTGGCGCTGCAATACCGCATGCCTGCCGTGGCGCTCGACCAGGACGCGCGCAGGGAATTGGAGGCCTATTACTGGCCGGGCAATATCCGCCAGCTGAAAAATGTCGCCGAGCAGATCTCCGCCGTGGAATCCACGCGCGAGATCACCGGGGCGATCATGGTCAAATACCTGCCGGCGGTCACGGCCTCGCAGCATAATATCCCCGTGCGCGCCGAATCGAATTACAACAGCGACCGCGAGATCCTCTACAAGCTGCTTTTCGATATGCGTTCGGAGATCCATGAGCTCAAAGGAATGCTCGCCGAAGCCGTCGGCCGGGGCGTGGCGGCCCCGAAAGGCATCGCCGGGTTGCTGCCGAGCAGTTATTCCTCCACGCCGCCCGCACCGCTCCCGGTACAGCAGGACGAACCGCTGTTCGCCGACACCGAGGAGGTGCAGGACGAGTCCCAGGGCGCGATGACCAAGGAGCAGGCCCAGCGCGAGGCGATCGTCAAAGCGCTGCGCCGCCACGGCGGAAAACGCAAGGAGGCTGCGCGCGATCTGTTCATCTCGGAGCGCACGCTCTACCGTAAAATCAAAGAATTAGGCATCGATGAATTTTAACAGAATCGGCATAGCGGGCTGTGTGGCGGCCCTGTTCCTGCTTTTCGGGGGGTGCTCGGTGAAGTACTCGCTGTCGGGGGCTTCCATATCGCCCCTGGCCAAGACCTTCTCGGTCACTTACTTCCCGAACAACGCCACGATGGTCGCCCCGATCCTGAGCGCCACGCTCACGGACGCCTTGCAGGAGCGTTTCATCCGCCAGGCGCGCCTGCGCCAGGTCAACGAGAACGGCGACCTGCACATGGAGGGCGAAATCACCAACTACACCTCCACCCCCTCGTCCATCACCAGCGATGCGAGCGGCGTGCAGGGCGCGGCCCAGAACCGCCTGACGGTCACCGTGCGCGTGCGATTCACGAACGCCATCGACCCGCAATGGAACTTCAACAACCGGACCTTCTCGGCCTACCTCGACTACCCGAGCACGCAACTGCTGCAAAGCGCCGAGCCGACGCTGATCCCGCAACTGGTCGAGATCCTGGTCGAGGATATTTTTAACGCTGCTGTCTCTAACTGGTAAGGATTATGGATAATTTCAAGGAATACATCATCTCGCGCGGCACCGGTCCGCTCCCCTCGCCCGAGGAACTGGACGCGCTGCTGGCTTCCTACCCGTGGTTCATGACCGCCCGCGTGGTGCGCGGCATGGCCGGGGGCGAATATACCGTCGGACGCGGGCAGGATCCGCTGCTGGCGCTCCACCTTTCGCTTGCGCCGCTGCCCGCGCAGGGGCTTTACGCCGTCTCGGCGGCCGACCTGGAACGCCCCTCCGAGCAGGAGCGCATCATCGAGCAGTTCCTCGCCGTGGGCGAGCACCGCATCACCCCGCCCGAGGAACCGGCCTCGACCGGAATCGCCGCGGAAATCGTCGCCGAGTTGGAGAGCGGCCCGCGGCCGGAGGTTCCCGCAGTGGTGCCGGAAGTGTTCGGCGTACCGGATAACGTGACCGAGGAACTGGCCGAGATCTACATGCGGCAGGGCCATTGGCCGCAGGCGAAAGAGGCTTATGAAAAATTAAGTTTGCTATATCCGAAAAAAAGTGTTTATTTTGCCGAGATTATCGAGCGGATAAACGCGAAGATGTAGCTTTGTAAACAATTATAAATTACTGATAATGTATATTTTCTTCATCATCCTGATCCTTATCGCGAGCCTGCTGCTCGTGCTCACGGTGCTCGCGCAGAGCCCCAAAAGCGGCATGGCCGCCAACTTCGGCGCCTCGAACCAGGTCATGGGCGTAAGGCAGACCTCCGATTTCCTCGAGAAATTCACCTGGGGCCTGGCTATCGCCATCGTGATCCTCTCGCTGGCCGCCACCATGGCCATGCCCTCCGGCCAGATCGCCACCAGCAAGAGCGCCATCGAGAAAGGTATCGAGAATACGGCTCCGGCGCAGCAGCAGGCCCTGCCCAGCCAGACGACCGCTCCCCAGGGCGAACCCGCACAGGAATCGGCCGAGTAAGGTCCGGGGATTCAAATTTGAAGCCGCTGCGTAAAAACGCAGCGGCTTTTTTGAGCTCTGATGTGTTGAAATAAATGTTCTTTTTTGGCCGACGGGCGCAGGGCCTGTATCGCCTACGGGCGACCGTACTTTTTTGCTTGACCAAAAAAGTAGGCAAAAAAGTCAAGGCGCCGCGCTCCCGGCTTACCCGCTTACGGGTTTTCGGGAGAGTCGTACGGAAATTCCGCTGCGCGCAAGGCCACATCGCACGCCTCCGCTGCCGCTCCGGCCTCCCGCTCCAGTTTCCGCCCTTTGTCCCCCGAAAACCCTGGCGGGTCCCAAGCCTCCCGCTTAATGGCGCCAGGCCAACGCGCTTTGGCGTCCGCTCCAGGCCACCCCACCCCCGCCTTCGGCTACCACCGCTCTGTGCGCGTCATGTCGAGCGCAAGCCGAGACATCTCAAACAGGCCGACCGAACGTGTAGGGGCACCCCTCGTGGGTGCCCAAATTAAAAGAACGTTTATTTTAACGCACTGCATCAGCTGTTTTAGCCATATCCCCAAATAGAAAAGGCTGCTTTTAAAGCAGCCTTTATTTATTTTGCCCGACCCTGGCGGGTCATCTCCTATTCTTCCTGGTCGTCGTAATAGTCGAGTACGGATTCCCTTTTTCGGTAACTGTCGAGCTCCATCTCCTCGTCGTCCAGGTCGCCGTATATCTGGTGGCGCTCCTTGCCGCTTTTCTTGATGGGCTCGAGTTTCATGGGCTTTTTGATCGAATCGTCCCCGCCCCGGATGGGCCGGATTTCTTTAGCCTGTTTCATTGCCGGTGGAAAAATAGGTCGTTTTATGGTTTAACATTCGGACGGTCGTGCAATTTTAACTATTTTTTTTCAATTCCGTGCGAATTTGCCTACTTTTGTTTCACCAGATAACGGTAAAATAACGATGATACGTGAGATAGAAAACCACCGTTCGGTGCGCAGGTTCACCGAAGAGGCGGTTCCCGCCCATATATTGGACGAAATACTCGCCGCGGGGGCGAGGGCCGCCAACACCGGCAACATGCAGATGTACAGCATGATCGTCACTACGGACGCAGCCCTGAAAGAGGCGCTGCTGCCGCTGCATTTCAATCAGGGGATGGTCACGCAGGCCCCCGTGGTGATCACGTTCTGCGCCGACGTGCGCCGTTTCAGCGCATGGTGCCGCCAGCGGGGGGCCGAGCCGCGGTACGATAATTTCGTCTGGTTCGTCAACTCGGTGATCGACACCATCCTCGCCTCGGCCAACGTGCAGCTGCAGGCCGAAGCGCACGGGTTGGGGACCTGCTTCCTGGGCACGACCACCTACACGGCCGACCGCATCGCCGAGGTGCTGGAAATACCGGCGGGGGTGATCCCCGTGACCACGATGGCGCTGGGCTACCCGGACGGTGAACAGCCGATGACCGACCGGCTGCCGCTGGAAGCGGTCGTCCACCGCGAGACCTACCGCGACTATACCCCGGAGGCGATCGACGCGCTCTGGGCAGAGAAGGAAAATTCGGAGCTGACCGCCTCGCTCATCGAACAGAACGGCCTTCCGAATCTGGCGCGCATCTTCACCGAGAGGCGCTACCGGGGCGAGGACAACCTGCTCTTTTCGCGGAAATATTTCGAAATCCTGCGCGCGCAGGGGTTCTTTAACCAGTAGCCGGGCATGGGAAGGCGCTGCGCAAAGATCGTGCTGGCGGCCCTTTTAGGGCTCACCATGGCGTCGTGCAGCGTCACGCGTTTCACCCCGAAGGACAAGTACGTGCTGATGTCCACCACCGTCGCGCAAGACAAGAATGCGCCCAAAAAGGAGCGCATCACCGAGAGCGACGTGGAGCGTTATATCCAGCAGAATCCCGCCAAGCGTTTTCTGGGCACCAACCTGACCGTCGGCCTTTACAACATGGTCGACCCCGAGAGCAAGACCTGGTGGGCGCGCCTATGGCGCGGGATGGGCACTCCGCCGGTGATCTTCGATACGGCCAGCATGAACGTTTCGACCGAATATATCGGCCGCTACGTCCGTTCGCGCGGCTATTTCGACGGGACGGCCGGGTATGCCGTCGACACGGCGAAACAAAAAGCCAAAGTCACCTACACGATCCGGCAGGGGGAGCCTTACCGCATCGGGAAGATCAGTTACGATTTCAAGGACCGCCTGCTGGAGCCGATCGTGATGCGCGACAGCACCAAAACGCTGCTGCACACGGGCGCGCCGTTCGACTCGGGCGTGCTGGACCGCGAACGCACACGCATCAAGGACTATCTCCATGACCACGGCTATTATACGTTCAGCGTCAACAACATCCGCTACCGGGCCGACTCCACGGTGGGCGACCGGCGGGTCGATGTGACGGTCGAGGTGCGGCAGTTCCTCTCCGATTACGACGAGGAAGGGGCGCCCATCCTGGACAATAACGCCGTCTACCGCCTGCTGAGCGTGAACGTCTATCCGGATTACGACGCCACGCGCGCGGCCACCGACTCGACCTACATGCACCATCCCGACACGATGGAATACCGCGGGATGAATATCATCTACGGGCATAAGCTGCGGGTCAAGAAAGAGGTGCTGCACCACCTGATCACCCTGCAGCCCAACCAGATATACAGCGCAGCGGAGGAATCGAAGACTTACGGCAACCTGATGCGGCTGGGCTACTACCGCTCGGCGCGCATCGTCTTTACCGAGGCGCCGGACTCCACGCGCAGTTTCGTGACGTTCATCGGGGCGAACGGCGTGGACGAGCAGGTGCCCGAGCGGTACCTGATCTGCAACATTTATTGCACTCCCTCGCTGCGCCAGGGGTATAACCTGGGGTTGGAGGGGACGTTCACCTCGGACTACTTCGGGATCTCGGCCACGGTCGGCTACCGCAACCGCAGCCTTTTCCGGGGGGTGGAGCAGTTCGACCTCAACTTCACGGGCAGCTACGACTTCATGCGCGTGAAGGGTAAGCGCGCGGCGTTCGAATTCGGGGGCAACACCTCGATCACCTTCCCGCGCTTCCTGTTCCCCTTCCGCATACGGGCCATGGAACGGGTCGGCAGCCCGCGCTCGAAACTCGAACTGTCGATCAACGCGCAGCGCCGACCCTATTACAGCCGTGTGCTGTCGAGCGCCGGGTGGGGGTACAGCTGGGCGGGCAACCGCTACACGTCGTTCACCGTCAAGCCGATCGACGTGGGGCTGGTGAAGATGAATTACATCGACTCGACGTTCCTGAAGAACCTGCAAAACCAATACCTGATCAACAGCTACCGCTCGCAGCTGATCGCCGGCATCTCCGGGTCGTTCGTCTACAATAACCCGATGCGCAACCTGCGCGGCAACGGCCTCAATTTCCGCCTGAACGCCGAGACCTCGGGCAACCTGCTGGACGGGATCTGCTCGATGTTCGGATCGCCGCGCTCGGGCGAGGATTACTACCGCATCCTGGGGATCCAGTTCGCGCAGTACGCCCGCGCGGACATGGCCGTCACGAATAACATTCCCGTCGGGGAGAAGATGAATCTGGTCTGGCGTTTCTATGCCGGGGGCGGGATCTCCTACGGCAACTCGCGCTCGACCTCCATCCCCTACGACCGCCTCTTCTACGCCGGGGGAAGCAACAGCATGCGCGGCTGGGCGGCGCGCACCCTCGGACCGGGCGGCGAGCTGAAGCCCGATTCGGTGCTCTATCCCAGCCAGTTGGGGAATATGCGGTTGGAACTGAACCTCGAAGCGCGTTTCCCGCTCTGGAGCATCCTGCGCGGGGCGGTGTTCTTCGATACGGGTAATGTGTGGTACATCGGGCAGGGGGATTATTCGCCCGACGCGGTGTTCAACGGGAAGACGTTCTATAAACAGCTGGGATTCAATACCGGGGTCGGCCTGCGGGTGGACATTTCGATGCTCGTGGTGCGCGCGGACTGGGGTATCCGGCTGCATGATCCCAACATGCCGCCCGGAGAGCGGTGGATACATAACTTCCGGTTGGGGAATACGGCGCTCAGTATCGCCGTGGGGTATCCGTTCTAAAAGGAGTAATATGGTCTGCTTGTCATTATGGTAAATGAAATTCGCGTTTCGTCATGTCGAGCGTTAGTCGAGACATCTCAGACTGATGCTTTGAGATGTCTCGACTAACGCTCGACATGACGAAAAAAAGAGATATTTATAGAGACGATAGTAGCGGCACTAAAGGGTAGGTATTTAACCGACAATCTGATAATAAAGGGGCTAATTCATAAAATTACAAAACGATGAAAAGAGTCTTTATGTTTCTGGCCGTGGCCGCGCTGATGGCGGGGTATGGCTGTGGGAGTGGCGGTGTTTCCGCGGACATGGTTGCCGCTGAGTCGGCCGATTACGGGCAGATGGCCCCGATGGAGAAAGGAGCGGAGCCGACGCAATTTTCCGCCAATGAGGTTACTCCGCGCAAGATCATCAAACGGGGAGATATTACTTTCCAAAGTTCCTCGCCCGCGAAAACGCGCGAGTTCATCCTCAAGACGGTTGCGGATTGCAACGGCTACCTGTCGGCGGACAACGTGTCGCAGTATGACGGGAAGACCAACTATTATCTCGAAGTGCGCGTTCCGGCGCAGCATTTCGAGAAACTGCTGGATGCCGTTTCGGCCAACGCGGGCAAAATAGACGATAAAACCGTCCGTGCCCGGGATGTGACGGAGGAGTACATCGACGTGGCCGCGCGCGTGAAGACCAAAAAAGAGCTGGAAGAGCGTTACAAGGAGCTGCTCAAACGCGCCGGAAAGGTCGACGAGATCCTCTCGATCGAGCGCGAGATCGGCAGCCTGCGCACGGAGATCGAGTCCGTCGAGGGACGTCTGCGTTATCTCACCGACCAGGTCGCTTACAGCACCCTGTCGATCAGTTTCTACGAGCAGGGCAGCAGCAATTTCGGCTTCGGCACCAAGCTCGTCGGGGCGGTCAAATCGGGTTGGGACGCCTTGCTTTGGTTCTGCATCGGGCTGATCCATATCTGGCCGTTCATCCTGATGATCGCCGCCGGGTGGTGGGGCGTCGCCCGCCTGTGCCGCAAACGCAAGCAGAAGAAAATGCAGTCGTAACAAATATCCCCGGACGCTGTCTGGCATCCGGGAAATATTTGTCATTCTGAACGAAGTGAAGAATCTTGGTCGGGCTGTGTACAGAACAGTTCCGACCAAGATTCTTCACTTCGTTCAGAATGACAAAATATACCCGAGTGCCGGGCGGCACCCCAGAGCGTAGCCGAATGGGCTCGGAAAGACAAACTTAATCGCCTATCAGCAACGACTCGAACAAGTCGAGCCACATGCGCCCTACCCTCTCCGGGGAGTAATCGGCGACTTTTAGCAGCACATTGCGCTGCATCCGGGCGCGGCGTTCGTCGTCGCGCATCAGTTCCAGCAGCGACGCCGCGTATTTTTCCATATCGAACGGCGGCACGACCACCCCGTTCACCCCATCGGGCGAGAGGATATACTTCACCCCATCCGAGCAGCCGAAGGCGATGGGCACCACCCCGTTGGCCTGCGCCTCGGTCAGGCAAAGGCCCCACGCCTCGAAGGTCGAGGTCAGGCACAGGATCGCCGCATCACGGTAATAGCGTTCCACATCCGTTTGGTAACCTTCGAAACGCAACCGTTCCAACCCCATCGAGGCGGCTTTGCGTTCCAGGTTTTCATACTCCCCGCCGTCGCCGACGATCACCAGTTCCCAGCCGGGGGCCTGTCCGCAGACCTTACCCCAAATATCCAGCAGCCGGTCCACGCGCTTGTCCGAATAGGTCATCCGGCCCACGTAGAGCAACTGCCGTTTCTTATCCAGGTTGGGATGCGCCACCGGCCTCTCGCTGTTGGGGATCACCACGATCTTGTTCTGCCCGGGGTCGAGTTTCAGCATCCCGGCCAATTCGCGCTTATACCCCTCGCACAGCACCGTATAGGCGTCCGCAAGGCGGTAATTTTCCTGGTAAAATTTCAGAAAGCGGGTCTCGTGCGAACGCAGCACGACGTATTTCAGATAGTCGATGAAGATCCATTTCAGGCGGCCGCCCAGCGAGCGGCGCGCGCGGGCGCGAACCAGCCCTTCCTTGTTCTGCACCTCCCAGAAGGGCACGCCGTGCTGCGCGAAGACGAACTTCAGCCCCGGCAGGCTGCTTTTGATGTACCCGATGGTCTGCAGGTTGTAGACCGGCAGCACGAACAGGCCGATCCCCTCGCGGCGGATATGGCCGATCAGGCAATCCGCATTCTCCACCGAGTGGGGGTTGTCGCCGTCCGGCAGGGCGATCACCCGGATATTGGAGTGCGCGCCGTCCGTCCGCTCCGGATGAAAGCCGCGGGTGAAGATCAAAACTTCGTAGCCGTGCGGGGCGATATAGGCGGCGATATCCATCGTGATCCGCTCCGCTCCGCCCCAGGGGAAATATTCGTGGTAAAAGGCGATCTTTTTCTCCATCCGTTCCATGAGGATTTAAATGGCCTTGCGACGGCCGTCGACAAAAATAAGATAAAATCGCCCCGCATCCAAAATATTATGGAGGGGGTGAATAATTTTAGATAAAAAGTTTAACTTTGTGCATTCCGTTGCAATTTTAACAAAACTAACTATAAAAATGGCTGACGTAAAATTTTATTCTTCCGAGAACATTCCGCTCGAATTCCATAAGGTGAGGGTGGTTCAGAAACTCCATCTGGTGCCTGTGGAGCGCCGTTTCGAAGCGATCAAAGAGGCCGGGTTCAACACCTTCCGCCTGAACACGAAGGACGTTTACCTGGATATGCTCACCGACAGCGGCACCAACGCCATGAGTGACAACCAGGTGGCCGCCATGTTCCAGGCCGACGACGCCTACGCCGGATCGCAGAGTTTCATCCGCCTGCAAAAGGCCGTGGAGGATGTGCTGGGCAAGAAATACCTGCTGCCCGTCCACCAGGGGCGCGCCGCGGAGAACGTCATCTGCCGCACCTTCATCAAACCGGGCAACGTCATCCCGATGAACTACCACTTCACCACCGCCCTGGCCCATATCATGGAGAACGGCGGGAAGATCGAGGAACTGCTCACGGACGGCGCGCTGGAGATCAAGTCGACCAACCCGTTCAAGGGCAACATGGACATCGAAAAACTTGAGACGTGCATCAAAAAGCACGGCAAGGAGAATATACCGTTCATCCGCATGGAGGCCTCCACCAACCTGATCGGGGGGCAGCCCTTCTCGATCTCCAACATGATGGACGTGCGCCGCATCGCGGATAAGTACGGGATCATGCTGGTGTTGGACGCGTCGCTGCTGGGTGAGAACGCTTACCTGGTCAAGCAGCGCGAGGAGGCGTGGAAGGAGAACACGATGGGCGACATCCTCAAGATGATGACCAACCTGGCCGACCTGGTTTACTTCTCGGCGCGCAAACTTTCCTCTTCGCGCGGGGGGGGTATCTGCACCAACCGGCGTGAGCTGTACTCCAAAATGGAGGCGTTGATCCCGCTTTATGAGGGGTTCCTTACTTACGGGGGGATCTCCGTGCGCGAGATCGAGGCGATGGCTGTGGGTCTGTATGAAACGCTCGACGAGGGGATGATCTCACAGAGCCCGTCGTTCATTAAATATGTGGTCGAGGAGCTCGACCGGCGCGGGATCCCGATGGTCACGCCTCCGGGTGTCTTAGGGGCGCACGTCGATGCGATGAGTTTCTGCGACCACCTGCCCCAGAGCGAATATCCTGCCGGCGCGCTGGCCGCGGCGTTCTACCTCGCTTCGGGGGTGCGCGGGATGGAGCGCGGGACGATCTCTTCGGTGCGCGATGAGCATGGCGTGGAGATTCTGGCCGATGCGGAATTGTTGCGTCTGGCCGTGCCGCGGCGCGTGTTCACGCTTTCGCAATTGAAATATGTGGTGGACCGCATGCAGTGGCTGTGGGATAACCGCCGCATGATCGGGGGGCTGAAATTTACCTATGAACCGCCCGTGCTGCGCTTTTTTATGGGTGGGCTCGAAGCCACCTCGGACTGGCCTGAGAAGATGATGGCGAAATTCCGCCGCGATTTCGGCGACAGCCTTTAGTCCTTGCGACGCTTGGCGTGGCTGCGCACAGCGAAAGTTCGATAGGTAGTTACGCTAATCCCGGGTACACACCTCATGCTTTCTCGCTGGGAACAATAAAAAACGTCATCCCGAACGCATGTGTTCGGGATGACGTTTTTTATTTGCTTCCGAAATAGAGGAATAACATGCCGATAAGCACCAGCGCCAGGTCCAGCGCCTTGCTGCGCAGGTTCTTTTCATGGAACAGCATCGCCCCGAAGCCGAATGAGACGACCACGCTCCCGCGGCGGATCATCGAAACCACGGAGATCATCGACCCGGGCAGGCTGAGCGAATAGAAATAGGCGAAATCCGCCGCGCACAGCAACAGCGAGATGAGCGGGATACTCCACCGCCAGGTGAAAGGCGTGGTCCTCTGGCGCGAGGGCCACCACAGCAGCAGGATGATCGTGCCCATCATCCCCAGTTGATAGACGTTGTACCACGACTGCACGAGCATCGGGCTCAGGCTGCGCATCAGGTATTTGTCGTAGAGTCCGCTCACGGCCCCCGCCACGGCGGCCAGCACGATGAAAACGATCCAGCGGTTGCTGCCAAAGTCGATCCCCTCCTTTTTCCCCGAGCGGCTCAGCATGAAGAACGAGATCACACCCAACAGCACGCCGGTCCATTGCAGCACGTTGAGCCTTTCGCCGAAGAGCAGCATCGCCCCCAGTAGCACCATCACAGGCCGCGTGGCATTGATCGGCCCGACGATCGTCAGCGGCAGGTGCTTCATCCCGAAATAGCCGAAGATCCATGACGTAAGCACGATGGCCGACTTGAGCAGGATCAGCAGGTGCGCCTGCAAATCCGCCCCGGGCACGAAAAGCGCGGGATGCCCCTCCAAGGTCTGCGGCGCGAAGGCCGAGAGCAGGATGAAGGGCAGGAAAACCAGCGAAGAGAAGAGCGTATTGAGCAGCAGCACGGGCAACACCGCGTTCTGGTGCAGCGCGTGCTTCTTGGCCACGTCATAGAGACCCAGCAGGAAAGCGGATATGAAGGCGAGGGAGAGCCACATGGTGCGCGGAATTTATGGCGGCAAAAGTAATCGAAAAAACCGCTCCGTGCACACCCAATAATATTTCTTTGAAACTTACTTTGTCATTCAGAGCGAAGCGAAGAATCTTGGTCGAGCTGTGCAGAAACAATTCCGACCAAGATTCTTCGCTTCGCTCTGAATGACAAACAGGTTTTATTAAAGCAACGGGCTGAACAGCCGCGCCAGGGATTCATAGACGCTATGCAGCGCCGAGCGGCTGTCCCACAACTCGCGCGTCACCTGCTTCGACCCCTCGAGGTCCCGCAGGAACTGCGTTTCCAGTTGCTGGGCGATCTGCTCGTCGTACATGATCGCCGAGACCTCGAAGTTGTCCTCGAACGAGCGGATGTCCATATTGGCCGTGCCGACCGAAGAGAACGTGCCGTCGATCATGATCAGTTTCGAATGGTTGAAGCCGCGGCGGTACATGTAAATTTTGATTCCGGCGTCAATCAACTCACCGATGTAGGAACGCGTGGCCCAGTAGACGACCTTGCTGTCCGAGCGGCTGGGGATCATCACCCGCACGTCGATGCCGCTCAGGGCCGCCACTTTGAGCGCCGTGAGCACGGCCTGGTTCGGCAGGAAATAGGGGGTCGAGATATAGATGTGTTTCTCGGCCTTGGTGATCGCCGAGAAAAACGCCTGCATGATCGTGGCCCAGTCGGAATCGGGGCCGGACGAGGCAATCTGCATGGGCGAAACCTCCTCGACGGTATTTTCG
The DNA here is from genome assembly GCA_031549495.1 of Rikenellaceae bacterium. Taxonomy (GTDB): domain Bacteria; phylum Bacteroidota; class Bacteroidia; order Bacteroidales; family Rikenellaceae; genus JAVBOW01. The sequence goes on from JAVBPS010000087.1 coordinate 30,374, forward strand.
GGCATGTAAACGTCATTGAAGGGAAGCATCTCGCCCGACACGAAGTTCCAGTCGACCGTGAAGATCCCCTGCAACATGCGCACCGACTCGCCTTCCAGCCGCAGGTGGGTGTCGCGCCAGCGGCCCAGGTGGTTGCCGCGCAGGTAGCGCTCGGCGATGTTGATCCCGCCGGTGAAGGCCACCTGGCCGTCCACGACGATGATCTTGCGGTGGTTGCGGTAGTTCACGTGGCTGGTCAGCCAGGGAAAGGTGACGGGCATGAAGCAGCCCGTTTTAACCCCAGCCGCGCGCAGCTTGCGCACGTATTGCTGCGAGAGGCTCCAACTGCCCACGTCGTCGTAGATGAAGCGCACCTCGACCCCCTTGCGCGCCTTTTCCATCAGGATGCGGCCCACTTTTTCACCCACCCGGTCGTTTTCGAAGATGTAATATTCGAGGTGGATCGAGGATTTGGCGTTGCGCAGCGCTTCGAGGATGGCGGCGAAGGTGCTGCGGCCGTTATTGAGGATGCGCACGCGGTTGTGCATCGCCAGCAAGGCCTTGTTGCTGTTGAGCAGCAGGGTGATGATGTCGCGGTTTTGGCGGATGCAGGGGAGCATGTTCTCCTCCTCTGAGTCATTGCTTATATGTTCGAGTTGGGTGCGCGAGAGGGCGCCGAGTTGTTCGATGTCCTCCAGGCGTTTGCGGTTGAATATCTTCGCCTTGCGGTGGTTGCGGCCGAAAACGGTATAGATGATCATTCCCACCACGGGGAGCGCCGCCACCACCATGATCCACGCCAGGGCCTTCACCGGATCGCGTTTGTCATGGATCAGCAGGGCGATCACCACCACCACCAACGCCACATAAAGCACCAGAATCACATGGCGCACGCTCGCAAACGCTATCAGGGCAGTGAGAAACATAAAGACAAATATAACATTATTTAACCAAATTACGTGCCTAAAAAATGAGATGAAAAAGTTGGAGATTAAAAAAATAAGGTCTATCTTTGTTTTTAGTGCAAGGGTTCTGTCCGCTCAAAAGCGGCAGGATTCTTTTTTTGGTTTAATATTCACACCCATGTCAAAAGAGATCGTTTACCTGACCGAAAGCGGTTACGAAAAACTGAAGGCCGAACTCGACCAGATGCGCGGCGTCGAACGCCCCGCCATATCCGCCATGATCGCCGAAGCGCGCGACAAGGGCGACCTCTCGGAGAACGCCGAGTACGACGCCGCCAAGGAGGCCCAGGGCATGCTCGAGATGCGCATCGCCAAGCTGGAAAGCACCCTGGCCGCCGCCCGCATCATCGACGAATCGAAGATCGACACCAGCAAAGTACAGATACTCAACCGCGTCACGCTGCGCAACCTGGCCACCAACAAGGAGGTGGTCTACACGCTCGTCTCCGAAAACGAAGCCAACCTGAAGGAGGGCAAGCTCTCCACCAGCACGCCGATCGGGCGCGCTCTGCTGGGCAAAAAGAAGGGAGAAAAAGTCGAAGTGACCGTGCCCGCAGGGGTGATCCATTTCGAGATACTCGATATATCCATATAGGACATATTTGTCATTCAGAGCGAAGCGAAGAATCTTGGTCAGGCTGTGTACAGAACACTTCCGACCAAGATTCTTCGCTTCGCTCTGAATGACAAAACCGGAAAATAATGAAACCGACAGGCCTGCACAATTATTACGTTTACATCCTTCCAATCCGCGGCGGACGGTGCTTTATACCGGTGTTACGAATGATCTTAAGCGTCGCCTGGCCGAACATGTGGAAAAATCGGATAAAGACCAACCGTTTACCGGCAAATACAATACCTTCGGGCTGGTGTATTGGGAGCATTTCGGACGGATTGAAGATGCTATTGCCCGGGAAAAACAGATCAAGGGCTGGAGCAGGAAGAAAAAAGAAGAGCTTATAGCGCAGTTCAACCCTCTCTGGACATTCCTAAACGATAAAGTATAGCTTGTCATTCAGAGCGAAGCGAAGAATCTTGGTCGGGCTGTGCCGCAGCAATTCAGACCAAGATTCTTCGCTTCGCTCTGAATGACAAAACAGAGACGAACCGGGGCGGCAGTGAAGCCACCCCGGTTCGTTTTATGGTCTTTGCAGCCATCAGTATTTAAAACTACTACCGCCGATGAATTCGCGCAGGATCGACGTGGGCGGGATTTCGTCCGGGGCGATGTGCGTGAAGTTGTCGATGAATTTCAACAGACGACGCGATCATCGTGCTCACGTACGGGGATTGCGACGTGGTGGTGATGCCGTCATGGAGTTGGACCTACCCGCGCAAAGATATGCACGTCTACGGCACCGAGGGGGCGATCATGGTCGACAACCAAACCGACATGCGTTATACCACGCGCAAAGCGAGGGGTAAATTCACCGAAAAGCAGGCCACGCCCCTTGCGCCGGGGCTTACGGATTCTTTCTCCTATCTGAACGAGGTGGTGCAGGGGCGTGTGAAAGTAAGCCCTGCGGACCTGTCGTCACTGGAAAATAACCTGATCGTGGTGGAGATCCTCGACGCGGCGCGCAAGAGCGCAAAGACGGGACAGACCGTAAAATTGAAATAAGATTTTTTATCTGCAGCCCGGGTTAGAAACTGTAGCCCACAGCCAGTTTCACACCGACATACCAATCCTCGATTTCGGATGCAGGGATACCGTAATAATAGTTGGAACTGTATATGTACGTCTCATTATACCGGGTAGATTGAATCTGGAATCCGGTCGTTAAAGATATTTTCTGCCCTTTACCGATAGAAAAATCATACCCGATCGAAGGAGTGAAGAACGGCCCCAGATCGATTTTTTTGCTGTTCCATGGATTTGTGAAATCAGCCCAGTTATATCCGCCGTCCAACTGGCAGAACATCGACGAGGGCTTTCCCCAGAAATTGTATTTGAAACGGGCGAATGCGGCGTATGCGACCTTCGACATCCGGCCGTCCACCAGATTATCGACATTTGCCGTCCCGATCCCCGCACCCGCGCCTATGCGGAACCGGGGGACGATTTCGTACGTGTACGCTACATTGGCCAATGCCAGATTAGCGCCGAAAGCATCAAATATTTCCCCGAAAACCATACTTCCCTCCGCATAGAAAGTACTTCTGGACTGTCCCGAAGCAGCGAATACCCCAACACAAAATACCATCACCAACAACAATACGCTCTTTTTCATTATTTTAACATTTTGGGTTCTGTTAAAAATACGGATTTTCGATAAAAACCCGAAACTTTTTTCCTGTTTTCGGGGGCGGGTTTTGCCGCGGTCCCATGATATAATCTTTATTTCCGGGCCGTTACAGCATCATTTTTATCCATATTTTTATATCTCTAAAAACGAACCGGGGGGCCTGCAGGCCCCCCGGTTCGTTTCCCGGCATACTAATATTTAAAACTACTCCCGCCGATGAATTCGCGCAGGATCGACGTGGGCGGGATTTCGTCCGGGGCGATGTGCGTGAAGTTGTCGATGAATTTCAGCAGGCGTTTGGCTTCGCCGTACTCGGGGATCGTGTCGGGCACCTCGTGGAGCATCGGCTCGACGAAGCTGCGCAGCACCGAGATCTCGTAGAAGAGCGAGCTGTTGAACATCACGTCGCAGTTTTCCTGGTAGGGGAAGATGTGCCGATCCTCGCCGCGGCGCACGCTCTCCCAGCGGTGCAGGGTGGCCGAGGCGTCGCTGCCGCGGGTGTTGTAGTCGCGCACGATGCGGCGCAGCAGGCGGTTGTCGGTGGTCGATATACGCGAGAGGTCGTCCATAGAGATGGAGGTGAAGGCCGAGATGTATATCTTGAATTTAAACGCGTCGTCGATCTCGCCGGTCAGTTGCGGGTTCAGGCCGTGGATGCCCTCGACCACCAGCACCGAACGCTCGTCCAATTGCAGGGGCTTGTCGTGGTACTGCCGCTTGCCGGTGATGAAGTCGTAGCGCGGCACGTCGACGCTGCCGCCCGAGAGCAGCGTTTTCAGGTCGTTGTTGAAGGCCTCCAGGTCGAGTGCTTCGAGCGCTTCGTAGTCGTATTCGCCGTTCGCGTCGCGAGGGGTGCGGTCGCGCTCGACGAAGTAGTCGTCCAGCGAGATGAGCACCGGGTTCAGGCCCAGGATGCGCATCTGGATGCCCAGGCGTTTGGCGAAGGTGGTCTTGCCGCTCGACGAGGGGCCCGAGATCAGCACCAGGCGGGCGCCGCGCTCGGCGTTGGCTTTCTTTATATCGTCGGCGATGCTGCCCAGTTTCTTCTCGTGGAACGCCTCGGCGACCTTGATCAGTTCGCTGCTGTGGCCTTCTAAGGCCTTGGTAGTGAGCGATCCGATGTTCGACACGCCCATCACGTCGACCCAGTCCTTATATTCCCTGAAGATGTCGAACATCTTGTTCTGGTCGACCATCATCTCCAACTCGCGCGGGCTGCTGCGCTTCGGCACGGCCAGGTAGAGGCCGTTGTAGTACTTGCGCACGTCGAACAGGTGCAGCAGGCGCGTCGAAGGGGCTAGCGCCCCGAAGAAATTGCCCACCATGTCGACCAGGTTGTAGAGCGTCACGTACAAGTGCGGACGGCTGCGCAGCAGGGCCACCTTGTCGTGCAGGCCGCGCTTTTCGTACAACGCCTGCGCCTCGGACGAGAGCACCTTTTCCCGCACGATGGGGACGTCCTGCCCGACCAGTTCGTGCATCCGCGCCGCAATGCGGTCCACGTCGGACTGCGGGATGTCCTCCATGCCGTCGATCTCGCAATAGAACCCTTTCGACACAGAGTGTTTGATCCGGAAACGGTTCGCGGGGAAGATGTCGTGCACAGCCTTATTCATGGTAAAAAAGAGCGTACGCTGGTACACGCGCATCCCCTCGGGATCCGTGACGTCGATAAAACGCACGGAAACAGGATCGTATATTTTATAGCCGAGTTCCTTGAGGCTGTTGTTCACGAAAGCCGCCAGGAACGGGTATTCCCCCGGCAGGGAGAGCATTCCCGCCACATCGGAGAGCGAAACACCCATGTTGACAAACAGTTGCGTCCCGTTATTCTCGCAGATCACTTTAACTACCGTATCAGGCATAGCCGTTTGGTTTTTGATGAATCCGTATTGGTTTATTTATGCAAATATGCGGTTAAAGATACGAAAAATACCTAAATTTGTGAAATTTAAGAGACAATCCGATGAGAGCCAGAGTTTTGATTCCCTGTGTATGCATTTTCGCCTTCGCACTGCTGGCCGCGGCATGCGGCGGCGGACGCGAAACGACGATCACCGTTATCGCCGTGAACGACGTTCACGGGGGTATAGACCGTTTTCCCTGCCTGGCCACGCTTGTGGAACAGTACCGCGGGCAGGGCGCCGAAAGGGTGTTGCTCATCGACTGCGGCGACCGCTGGACCGGCAATCCTTACGTGGATCTGACCTCGGAGCGGGGCTATCCCATCGTGGAACTGGAGAACACGCTCGGCTTCGACCTGGCCACCTACGGCAACCATGAATTCGATTTCGGCCTCGAGGTGCTCGCCAAGCGGGTACAGGAGACCGAATTCCCTTACATTTGCGCCAACCTCGACGCGAACGGCTCCGTACTGCCCCAGCCCGAGCCGTACATGATCTTCGATGTGGACGGCATCAAAGTCGGTTTTATCGGTCTGATCACCACCGCGCGGGGCGGCTATCCCGACGGTTTCCAGCATAACTTCGGGCCGCTGAAATTCTCGCATCCGGTCGCCACGGCGCTCAAATACAAGTACCTGCGCCAGGATTGCGACGTACTGGCCGCCGTGACGCATATCGGCTACGACCTGGACTCGGTGCTGGCCGTACAGATGCCCGAGCTGGACCTGATCGTCGGCGGGCACTCCCATACCGTCGCGCCGGACAACGACAAGATCGGCAACGCGGTCGTCACCCAGGCCGGAAGCCGCCTGCAATATGCCAATGTGATCGAGCTGCGGATGAAGGGCAAAAAGCTCGCCGGGATCGACACCCGGCTGGTAAAACTCGATACCCTGCCCGTCGACCCGCAGTATGTGGAGATGATCGAAGGGTATAAGAACCGCCCCGAACTGAACGAGGTGGTCGGCACACTGGGCATGGACCTCGACAAATCGGGCGTGATGAACCTGGTCACCGACCTGGTCCGCCGCACCACCGGCGCCGACATGGCCCTCCAGAACTGGGGCGGCATCCGCGTCGATTCGCTGCCGAAAGGCGACGTCCGCCTGGTGGACATCTACACGATGGAGCCTTTCGGCAACTCGATACACATCGTGCGGATGACCCCGGCGCAGATCAAAGAGATCATTCTCAATAAGTTCAACTCCGCCGGCAAAGAGGGTCACCAGGCCGACCTCTACCCCTCGGGCTTCACCTACCGCGTGGTGACCGACGCTAAAGGCGAGGGCACCGACGTGGCGATCAAAACCCCGGCCCGCATCGGCGCCGACGGGACGTACAAGGTAGCCATGTCGGACTATGTCGCCACGGCCTATAATTTCAGCGCCGCAGGCACGGGCGAGCCCACCGGGATCATGCTATCGAAGCTGCTGATCGAGTATTTCAACAATAACTCCCCGGTCATGGGTAACAACGCCATGCGCGTCACGATCGGGCAGTAGCCATTGAGCTGACAGAATAAAATTAACGTCATCCCGACCCGACGCTCGCTGCGAGCGTCGGGTCGGGATGACGTTTAGGGCACCCGCAAGGGGGTGCCCCTACGGGACCGTTTTCTCTTCGTCATGTCGAGCGTCAGTCGAGACATCTCAGACAGATTGTTTTAGATGTCTCGACATGATGGGAAAAGCGGTGGTAGCCTCTGTTCGGCGGCATTTGTAATGCCGTCGGTGAACAAGCGCGAATTTAAAATTCGCGGGATTGAGCAAGCGGCATTACAAATGCCGCTTAACAGAGGCAAAATAGAATTTTACAACAGTTCCTTTTATCTTACCTTCTTCGTTTAGTATCTCTAAACAAAGAATGGCCGGATAATCTCCGGCCATTCCTGCAATCAAATCAGATTATTTCTTCTTTGCCCGCTGCGCGGCGACAGCTTTCTGCTGCGCCTGCTGGTCTTTGAGTATCTGCTCGTAGCGCTCGGTCCATTTGCTCTTCTTCTTGGGCTTCTTGGCGTTGGCCTTCATCTGGGCGTGCAGTTTCTTATCATCCACCGCATACCGGAAGGCGTAGGTCTGTCCGATGGTGATCAGCGTCGAGACGCTGTAATAGTAGCTCAGACCGCTGGCGTAGTTGTTGAACCACATCATCATCATCAGCGGCATCAGGTACAACGACATGAACTTCATCCCGGCCATCTGCGGCCCCGCGGCGGTCTGCGCCGTGGTCATGCGCGCCGAGAAATACATCATCACGGCCATCAGCAGGGTGAACAAACTGACGTGGTCGCCATAGAAGGGGATATTGAACGGCAGGTTCAGGATGCTGTCATAAGACGAAAGATCGTCCGCCCACAGGAACGCCTCCTGGCGCAACTCGATAGCCGCCGGGAAGAAGCGGAACATGGCGATCAGGATCGGCATCTGGATCAGCAGCGGCACGCAGCCGCCCATCGGGCTCACCCCGGCGCGCTTGTAGAGCTCCATCGTGGCCTGCTGTTTCTTCATCGCCTCGTCCTGCTTGGGGTATTTCTTGCCGATCTCGTCGATCTCGGGCTTCAGCAGGCGCATCTTGGCCATCGAGATGTAACTCTTGTAGGTCATCGGCGCGATGATGATCTTGATGAAGATCGTCAGCAGCAGGATGATCAGCCCGAAACTGGCGATCGAGCGGCTCAGCAGGTCGAACACCGGGATGACGATGAAGCGGTTGATCCAGCCGAAGATGCCCCAGCCGAGCGGCACGAGTTTTTCGAAACCCTCGTCCTGTTTTTTGAGTACAGAGTATTTATTGGGACCGAAGTAGTAGCTCAAATCGTACGAGCCGACCTGGAAGTTGAACGGCATGGAGAGCTTGGCCGAGAACTTCTTGACGTGCCCCGTGCCGGGCAGGTAGGTGTCGTAATGCAGGGTGCCGCCTTCGAACGCCTCACCGGCCACGAGGATCGAGGAGAAGAACTGCTGCTTGAAGGCCACCCATTTGATCTTGTGGGCGTCCTGCTCGTCGCGGCTGCTTTTGGACATGCCTAATTTCTCCAGGTTCGTTTCGCCCGGATATTTATATTGCAGGTCGGTGTAGTTGTTCTCGTTCTCGAAGCCCTTTTCGTTCTGGTTGCTTACGTTTTCCCAGAGGATCTGTACGTCGCCCTGATTGGCCAGGTGGCTCTGCATCCCCACGAAGTTGACCTTCATGTCGACCTTATAAGACTCTTCGCCGAGCGTGTAGAGGAACTCCACATAGGCGGCCGAGTCGACCGGAAGGCGCATCGAGAGGCTCCGTTCGCCGTCCGTAGCCACCGTCACGGCATCGGCCGTGGTGGTGAAATAGTGCTTACTGGTGTTGACCGGGGCGTCGCCGTAGGCGTTGCGGATGTAGAACGCCAGGTCGAATTTCGAATCGGCGGGGTTGCTGCCGAAAAGCACCAACGGCTCGCCCGCGTAGCTCTTATATTCCTTCAACTCGGCCGCGGCGACGCGTCCGCCGAGGTTCGAGAAGGTCAGTTTGACCAGCTTGTTTTCCAGCGTGTAGAACTGCTCCTCGCCCTTCATCGACTCCACGAGGCTGTAACCGATCTGGCCCGAAAGGACGGAGTCGGCGGTGGCCGTGGCGGCCGCCTGGGTCAGTTGCGGGGTTTGTTGCGTGAAAGCCGAATCGGGCGCCGCCGTCACGGGGTGCGTGGCGCGGTAGACGGAGTCGGCGTGGGCGCGCTCCTTGCGGGCTTCTTTCTGTTTGTTGTCGGTAAACCAGAAAAAGCCGAGCATTATGGCGGCAATGAGGGCTAATCCGGTGACGGTGTTTTTATCCATTTTTGCGGTTTCGTTATTTCGTACCATAGGGGCGGCTATGGCGGCCGCCCCTACTTTGCCATACAGGCAATGCGTTCTATTTCTTATCGGTGCGCGAGGCGCAATACCCCATCGAAGCCTTCACGAAGGCGGCGAACAGCGGGTGCGGCTCCTGCACGGTGCTCTTGTATTCGGGATGGAACTGTACCCCCACGAACCAGGGATGATCCTTGATCTCCACGATCTCGACCAGGCCCGAATCGGGGTTCACGCCGACGCAATGCATACCGGCCTGCTCGTAGCGATCCATATATTCGTTATTGAACTCGTAGCGGTGGCGATGGCGTTCCACGATGCTCTCCGCGCCGTAGGCCGCGTAGCTTTTCGAGCCTTTCTCCACGGTGCAGGGGTAACCGCCCAGGCGCATCGTGCCACCCTTCTCCATCACGCCCTTCTGCTGCTCCATCAGGTCGATCACCGGATTGCTGGTGTTCTCCATCTCCGAGGAGTTGGCGTCCGTGAGGCCCAGCACGTTACGGGCGAATTCGATCACCGCGCACTGCATCCCCAGGCAGATCCCCATAAAGGGCACGTTATTCTCGCGGGCATACCGCACGGCGGCGATCTTGCCCTCCACGCCGCGGTGGCCGAAGCCGGGGGCGACCAGCACGCCGCACATCGGTCGCAGGATCGTGGCCACGTTGTCGGCCGTGATCTTCTCGGCGTTGATATAGTGCAGCTTGACCTTCACCCCGTTGGCGGCGCCGCCGTGGATGAACGACTCGACGATCGACTTGTAGGCGTCCGGAAGTTCGGTGTATTTACCCACCAGGCCGATGTCGACCGTCTGCTTCGAATGTTTGACCACGTCCACAAACGCCGTCCATTTTTTCAGGTCCGGCTCGCTCTTCACCGGCAGGTTCAGTTTACCCAGTGCGACCACGTCGAGACCTTGTTCCAGCATCTTCAGGGGCACCTCGTAAATGGTCGGCACGTCGATCGACTCCATCACCGCGTTGGCGTCCACGTTGCAGAACAGGGCCACCTTGCGCTTGATCTCCTGCGAGAGTTTGCGCTCGGTGCGCAGCACCAGGATGTCGGGCTGCAACCCGTTCTCCAGCATCGTTTTGACCGAATGCTGCGTGGGTTTGGTCTTCAGCTCGCCCGAAGCGGCCATGAAGGGGATCAGCGTGAGGTGGACGATCAGCGTGTTCTGCGGGCCCAGCTCGTAGCGCATCTGGCGCACGGCCTCCAGGTGCGGCAGCGACTCCATGTCGCCCACCGTGCCGCCGATCTCGGTGATGATGATCTCGGATTTCTTGCTCGTAGCCAACAACTTGATGCGCCGTTTGATCTCGTCCGTGATGTGCGGGATCACCTGAACCGTTTTGCCCAGGTACTCGCCGCGGCGCTCCTTCTCGATCACGCTGCGGTAGATGCGCCCCGAGGTGACGTTGTTGTCACGCGTGGTGCGGATCGAGGTGAAACGCTCGTAGTGGCCCAGGTCGAGGTCCGTCTCCCCGCCGTCTTCGGTCACATAACATTCGCCGTGCTCGTACGGGTTGAGCGTACCGGGGTCGATGTTGATGTAGGGGTCCATTTTCTGGATGGTCACGGAGTAGCCCCGGGCTTGCAGCAGTTTGGCGATCGAGGCGGAAATGATGCCTTTGCCCAAGGAAGAGGCGACGCCTCCCGTGACGAAGATGTACTTAGGCTTGGCGGTGATGCTTGGCATTGAATTATGAATTATGAATTATGGATTATGGATTACTGTCATTCTGAACGAAGTGAAGAATCCCGGGCAGACTTTGCGGGTCCTTTCGGGATTCTTCACTTCGTTCAGAGCGGCATGCGTTTAGGCGTTTTCATTCTCCGCGTCGATCAGGTTTACTTTTTCGATCGTCGCGGCCATCTCTTCGCGGGCCTGGCGGATCTTCTCGTTCACGTCGCGGATCATCGACTCGGCGTTCTTCGATTTGGCAAAGAAGCCGATGTTGTTCTCCAGCAGGGCGATGTCGGCCTCCAACTGCTTGACCTTATTATAAAGGCGCTCGCGTTCGAAGCGCAGGCGTTTGTCGCCCGAGGTTTTCAGGCCAACCACGCGGTCGCGGAAACGGTCCATCTGCCGGGCGCCCTCGCTGCCGCGGATGGCGGCGAACAAATTATCCATCAGTCGTTTATACTGCTTCTGAATCGAGTCCTTATGGCGGATGGGCACGAAACCGATCTCGCTCCAGCGGCGTTGGAAGGCCTTGATGTCGTCGAAGGTCAGCCCGTCCGTCCCGGCGGCTTCGATCTCGGAGAGCAACTCCTGTTTGAGACGCAGGTTGGTGTCGTGCTCCGAGTCGACCGACGAGAAGTGCGAGGATTTGCGGTTGAAGAAATCGTCGCACGCGGCGCGGAAACGCTTCCAGATGGCGTCCGAGTAGCGGCGGGGCACCGGGCCGATCTCTTTCCAGCGTTTCTGCATGGCGATCAGTTCGTCCGTCCCTTTCTTCCACTCCTCGCTGCCGGCCAACGCTTCGGCCTGGGCGCAGATCTCCTGTTTGAGTTGCAGGTTCAGGTCCATTTCGCCCTTCATCTGCATGTAGATGCCGCGTTTGAGTTCGAAGAAGCGGTCGCAGGCTTTGCGGAAACGCTCGTAGACCTTCGTGTTGTCCTTTTTGGGGGCGAAGCCTAAGGTTTTCCACACTTTCTGCACCTCGATCAGTTCGTCCGAAGCGCGGTTCCACTCCTTGCGCGAGGTCATCGGGCGCTCGGCCAGCTCCTCGACCCGTACGCAAAGCTGCGTTTTGAGCTCCAGGTTGCGCTTCTGCTCGTCCTTAACCCCTTCGAAATGATCCTGGTGGGTCTTGTTGATGCGCGAGCTGGCTTCGCGGAAACGCTCCCAGAGAGTCTCCTTATATTCGTTCGCCACGGGGCCGGTCTCCCTCCACTGCTCGTGCAGCTTCTGCAACTTGTGGAAGGCGTTGACCACCGACGGCTCCAGGATCAGCGCTTCGGCCTCCTCGCACAGGGCGAGTTTGCTCTCGTAGTTCTTACGCAGGTCGAGGTCGCGAAGTTCCTTGTTGATCTTGATGAAGCCGTAGAAATTCTCCACGTGCAGGTTGTAGGTCTCCCAGAGGTCCTTGTTGTTGGCCAAGGGCACCGGGCCGGTATCCCTCCAGCGCTGTTGCAACTCGCGGAAGGCGTTGAAGGTATGGTTGATCGTCTCGCTGCTATTGATCAGTTCCTTGAGGTCCTCGATGATGCGCAGCTTGACTTTCAGGTTGTCTTCTTTCTTGTGTTCCAGCGTGGCGAGGAATTCGTCGCGGCGGCGGCGGTATTCGGAGAAAAGCTCCTTGAGGCGCGACTCGGCGTAGTCGGCGGCGGCGGCGAACTCCTCCTCCACCCCCCCGGCCTCGACGAAGGCCTTGCGCAAGGCTTCGACCTCGGCGCGGTGCAGTTTATAGAACGCGATCTTGATGGCTTCCACGTCGCGGCGCAGCGTCTGCACGGGCTTGCTTTCCAGCAGCGAGGACATCAGATCGACCAGTTCCTGCTTCGTCTTGCCCAGCAGATCCTCGCTACCCTCCTGCACCTCTTCCTGCTCGTGCTCATCGCCCAGGTCGAATTCCGGGGCTTCGGCAGCCAGGGCGGCGTCCTCGTCCGAGAAATCGACGGACTCAGCGGCGGCTTGCGGTGTGGGCGCGGCGGTTTCAGCCGCAGGCGCAGCCATCCCGGCAGCCGCAGGCGCGACTTCGGGGGCCTCGGGAACGGCGGCAGGCTCCTCGGCAGCGGCCTTTTTGGTCGCCCTTTTCTTGGGGGCGGCCTCTTCGACAGGCGCTTCGGCGGCCTCTTCCGGCTCAGCTTTTTTCACCGTGCGTTTCCGGGGCGCGGGTTTGGCAGCCTCTTCCACAGCGGGCGCTTCCGCTTCGGCAGCCTCCTTCTTCACCGCACGTTTGCGGGCGGCGGGTTTGGCGGCCTCTTCGGCAGCGGGCGCTTCGGCTTCGGTCGCTTTAGGCTTGGCCGTGCGTTTGGCGGCAGGTTTTTTCACGCTCGTTTCAGCGGTCTGGATCGTCTGTTCTTCGGCAGCGCCGACATGCTCCTGGGCATCAAGGGTCGATTTCTTCGTAGCCATCGCGTAGGATTTAACGGCTGTGGCGTTTATACAGCCTTTCTAAACTACAAATGTATGTTTTTTTTACCAAACCGCCAACCCATCCCCGCAAAAAACGGAATTAACCATTTATTAACCTTTTCGTAATGATTAAATTCCTTACTTTGCAACACAAAACCGTATATTCCGAATGAATCCTTACCGCATACTGTTAGTCGACGACGAGCCCGACATCCTGGAATTCATGGGCTATAACCTGCGCAAAGAGGGGTACCGGGTGGAAACGGCCGCCGACGGCGAGCAGGCCGTGGCCCGTGCCGCCGAGTTGCTGCCCCACCTGATCCTGATGGACGTGATGATGCCCCGCATGGACGGTTACGAGGCGTGCCGCCGCATCCGCGAAGCCGCCCACACGCCCTCGCCGCTGATCGCCTTCCTCACCGCGCGCGGCGAGGACGACCGCCAGATCGAGGGATTCGACGCCGGGGGCGACGACTACATCCCCAAGCCGATCAAAATAAAGGTCCTCATGAGCCGCATCCGTGCGCTGCTCAAACGGGCGGGCGAGGAGGCCGCGCCCGGACAGGGGCTCCTGATCGACATCGTGCGCCACATGGTGGTCAAGGACGGGGAGGACATTTTCATGCCCCGCAAGGAGTTCAACCTCTTGAAGTTGCTTCACTCGAAACCCGATAAGGTCTTCTCGCGCGAGGAGATCTTCTCCGCGGTCTGGGGCGACGACGTGATCGTGGGCGACAGGACGATCGACGTGCATATCCGCAAATTGCGGGAAAAGATCGGATCCGGGCATATCACTACGATCAAGGGCGTTGGATATAAGTACATAGACTGATCTATTCAATCCAGATTTAATCATTAAACGTCATCCCGGACGCGTTCGGGATGACGTTATTTTATCGCTTCCAACATCCTTCTGGTCATGTCGAGCGCCAGTCGAGACACCTCAAACAAACGGTCTGAGATGTCTCGACTGGCGCTCGACATGACGAAAAAAGGAGAACGCAAAAGGATGTGTAAAGGTGGCCTGTTGCGCGTGCGGCGGCCCCTATTTGAAGCCGACGACCTCGTCCTCGCGGCTCTTGACGCCTTTCTTCTGGGCATCTTTGATCGCTTTTTCACGCATGGCGCTGAGCTCTTTCTGCTGGTTGTTGCCGTTCATCACCAGGGGAGGGGGCACCGGGCCGAAATTCGCCACGTAGGCGTTCAGTTTGGCCACCATCTCGCGCGCTTTTTCGGGGTTCTTATGGTAGAGGTTGGTCGTCTCGCCGCCGTCCTCGCGCAGGTTGACCAGCACGGTGTCGCGCGCGGCGGTCGAGGGACGCCAGAAATTGCCCTTGATGGCCGCAAGGGGAAGTTCCAGTTTCCAGTCGCCCGAGCGCAGGCCGGTCACCTCGCGGTTATGGCGGAAATAGGCGTAATCCTGGTTGGCCCGCTCGCCCTGGCCGGTCAGCACGCCCGAGATGTCGCAGCCGTCGAGGCGCACATCGGGGGTTTGGCCGCCGCACAGACGGGCGATCGTAGGCATCCAGTCGAGCATGCAGGCCACCGAAGATTCGGTCTTCGCGGGGAATTTACCCTTCCAGTAGGCGATGCAGGGGACGCGCACCCCGCCGTCGTAGTCCGTGCCCTTACCCTCGCGCAGGGGCTCGGCCGTGCCGCCCAGCGGGCCCTCCTTCAGCCAGGGGCCGTTGTCGCTGGAAAAAATGACGATCGTGTTCTCCTCCACGCCCGCCTTGCGCAGCGCCTCCATCACCTGACCCACGCTCCAGTCGAATTCGAGCATCGCGTCGCCGTAAAGCCCCGCGCCGGACCGGCCGTCGAACTCGGGCGAGCAGAAGATCGGCACGTGCATCATGTTGTGCGCCAGATAGAGAAAGAACGGTTCATCGGCGCTGCGGCGAATGAAATCCGTGGCCTCCTCGGTATATTTGCGCGTCATGTAGCGTTGGTCGACGTGGAACTCTTCGACCTGGTTGCCGCGCAGGTAGACCGTCGCGGTCATGTCGTTGCTGTACGGGATGCCGAAATATTCGTCGAAGCCCTGTTGCAGGGGGAGGTATTGATCCCGGTGGCCGAGGTGCCATTTCCCGACGATCGAGGTGCGGTAGCCGCGCTCGCGCAGCACTTCGGCGATGGTCACCTCGCTCTGGGGCATGCCGGTATAGCTGTCGGGGAAGAAGACGCCGCAGATACCCATGCGCACCGGGTAACGGCCGGTCATCAGGCCCGCACGCGAGGGACTGCTCACGGGCGAGGCAGAATAGAAATCGGTAAAACGCACGCCGTTTTGCGCCAGTGCGTCAAGATTGGCGGTCGTCCAGCGTTTCTCGCCGTAGCAACTCAGATCCGAGTAGCCGAGGTCGTCGGCGTAGATAATGACCACGTTGGGGCGCTCTTCTTTGGGGCGGGCGTCGCCGTGGGCGGGGCACAACACGCCCGCAAGGCCTACGGCCGACAGAAAACGGTAATCCATGATCGACGATTTAAGTGGGTTCGGAGTACTAAGGTAATAGTTTTTCCTGGATTATGAATTATGAATTATGGATTATGAATTACCTGCCGGCAGTCCCTTCCTAAACTAATTCATAATTCATAATCCATAATTCATAATTATTCCTGCCCCCATATTCAAAAAATTTAATAATTTTGGGGCTTCAATCAAACATTTTATGACTGCACTGACGATATTTTTGCAGGCGTTGCCCGAAGCGGCCGCCGTTGCCACACCGGAGAACATCAGTATTTTCGGCCTGCTGATGAAGGGGGGATGGGTGATGGTCCCGCTGCTGATCCTTTTCGCCGTGATGGCTTTTGTGGCGAGCGACTCGTGGTTTTCGCTGCGCAAGATGAACTCGGGCGACCGCGTGTGGTTCTCGGACGTGATCGCGCTGGTACGCGAGGGACAATATGACAAGGCGCTCGGGCTGACCAAACGGAGCAACTCGTCGCTGGCCGGGGTGATCCGCGCCGGGATCCAAAACCGCGACCAACCCGAGGAAAAGATCGAGGAAGATATGCAGATCGAGGCGCGGGGAGCCATCGCCCGCATGGAAGCCCCAGTGGGCTATCTGGCGCTGATCGCCTCGATCGCGCCGATGCTCGGCTTCCTGGGGACGATCTTCGGGGTGATCACCATCTTCATGGACGTCTCGATGACCAACGAGCTGAGCATTTCGAGCATCTCGGACGGCCTCTACCAGAAGATGATCTGCTCGGCCGTGGGTCTGCTGGAGGGGATCATGGCCTATTGCGCCTACTACGTGCTCAACCGGCGCATCGACCGCATAGTGCTCACCCTGGACCGCGGCGCCAACATGGCCCTCAAGGCCCTGACCACGGGAAGCACCCCGAAAACCGAATAGAGGGGCCATGAAAATCGAGCGGACACAAAAACGGGGAGCGGAAGTCTACACGGCGTCGCTGAACGACATCATGTTCTTTCTGATGCTCTTCTTCCTGATCATCTCGACGATGGTCACCCCGATGGCTATCCGGGTGATGCTGCCCAAGTCGTCCACCTCGAAACAGGTGACCGAAAAGAAGAACATCAACCTGAGCATCACGCGCGACAACCACTATTACCTTAACGATCAACAGATTTCATTCCAGGAAATCGAGCCCGCCCTGCGATCCCTGACCGAGGGCATCGAAGAAGCCGAGCGCCCGAGCGTGTTGCTGCAGGCCGACCTGGGCCTCGACCTGCAAAGCGTGGTGCGGGTGATCGATATCGGCAACCGCCTCGGCCTGCGCATGATCCTGTTCACGGAGAAAGACAAGTAACGACTCAAACCCCGAAAAAGGGAGAGGCCGCGCGGCAGAAAATTTCGGCCATCGGGACTAAATCGCTATCTTTGCACCGGGGTGTAAAGCCATCGCTTATGGAAATCATCATCATACTGGGTCTGATCCTGCTCAACGGGCTGTTCTCCATGTCGGAGATCGCCCTGATCTCGGCACGCAAGCCGCGGCTCGAAGCCGACGCGAAAAAGGGCAGCCGCAGCGCCCGGACGGCCCTCAGGCTGGCCGGCCAACCCGACCGTTTCCTCTCCACCGTACAGATCGGCATCACACTGATCGGCATCCTCACGGGCCTCTACTCGGGCGAGGCGTTCGCCCGCGACCTGGCCTCGGTGATCGACGGCATCCCCGCGCTGGCGCCCTACGCCCTGGGCATCTCGACCACGGTGATCGTGGTCGCGGTGACCTACCTGACGCTGATCTTCGGCGAGCTTGTACCCAAGCGCATCGCCATGAACAACGCCGAGGGCATCTCCCGGTCGGTGGCCGGAGTGATGAAC
>JAVBPS010000045.1:0-13073 GCA_031549495.1 Rikenellaceae bacterium
GATCCAACCGCCCACAGCCCTCACGTGGGCGCCCGCTGCCCCCGGGCCGAAGCGTGCCCCCCCGAAGAATTCAAGCAATTCACCCAGGCCCACCCCGACCATAAAGTCATCACATACGTCAACACCTCCGCCGCAATAAAAGCCCTCACCGACATCTGTTGTACCTCCTCCAACGCCCTGCGGGTAGTCGAATCATTCCCCCCGGACCAACCCCTCATCTTCGCCCCCGATAGAAACCTGGGAGCCTACATCCAAAAAGTAACCGGCCGCCAAAACATCCTCCTCTGGCAGGGAGCCTGCCACGTCCACGAAGAATTCTCCCTGGAAGCCATCATAGCCCTAAAGAAACAATACCCCCAAGCCAAACTCCTCGCCCACCCCGAGTGCAAAGCCCCCATCCTGCTACTCGCCGACTTCATAGGAAGCACCGCCGCCCTCCTCCAATACGCCCAAACCGACCAAACAAACCAATACATCATAGCCACCGAACCCGGCATCCTCCACCAAATGCAAAAACAAACCCCCCAAAAACAATTCATCCCAGCCCCTCCCACCGACCAAGCGTGCGCCTGCAACAACTGCCAATACATGAAACTCCCCACCCTGGAAAAAATATACCTAACCCTAAAACACGAATCCCCCCAAATAACCATCCCCCAACCCACCCTCACCCAAGCCCAACAAGCAATCAAAGCAATGCTCGATTTATAGCCTGCAATCGCGCCTTTTTCAAAAGGCGCCCCAAAACTTTTGTGGATACTTCGTATCCAATGATTGAGTTTGCTCGGGAGATTTTAAAAGAAGTCTTTAGATAGAAAGAGCCCCGGTGAGACGCTTGCCACATTCCGCAAGCAATCACCGGGGCTCTTTCTATCTAAAGACTTCTACTAAGTCCGAATAAACTAAATATCAGAAAACGCAGTTTTCAGAAAAGTTTTTGGTGCCGCTTTTTCCAAAAAGCGGCGATTAGAGGCCATTAATAGAACAATCCCTTTTGGTTGAATATGGTCAGGCCGAAGTTGAAGGTTATGAAGAGGTTGTTTTTGGAGGTGTCGTATTTTGATAATGAGAGGCTTATGGGGCCTATTAGTGTTTGGTAGACCAGGGAGGCGTCGAAGATGTATCTTAGGCTGCTTTTGACGTCCATTTTTGTTTGGTTGAAGTTGTCGGGCAGGAAGGCGTAGACGCTGGGGCGGAGGTAGAAGTTTGGGGTGAATTCGAATATGGGGATCAGGCCGGCTCCTGCGAATGAGGAGGCGCGGAATTCCTTCATGTAGACTATTTTGCTGTGGGGGGTTGGGGTGAATGCGGGGGCGGTGGTGTTGGTGGCGTATTGGTTGAGGAATGTGGGGTGGGTGGTGTAGGTGAGGTTGAACAGGTAGCCCCAGGAGAACCATTTTATGGGGCGGACGGGGAAGTAGTGTTCGCGGACGAATTGGCCTCCGAACCAGTAGCGGTGGACGGATTCGACGGGTTGGTTGACTATGGCGCCGCTGGTTCCGGGGAAGAATCGTTCGTCGCCTCCGATGAAGATGGCGGAGATGGATTGTTTGATTCCGCGGGTGGGGTAGAGGTAGTAGTTGATGTCGCTGCGGTCGATTTCGGCTTTGGCTCCGATGAACCGGAAGTTGGTGCGGTCGAGGATGTCGCCGCGTTCGTAGGGTTTGGTGTCCTGGGAGTAGCGGTAGTTGTCGATGGCGGCGTGGCCCTGGATGTTGAATACGGAGTGTCGGCTGAGGGGCATACCGATGACGCCTTTCAGGTAGGAGTCTTCGTATTTGGCGTACGTGAGGTCGCTGAATTTGGAGAGCATTCCGTAGTCGCTGCGGAAGTAGTTGTAATAGTTGTAGGAGCCCCCGAACTGGGTGTAGCAAGGGAATCCCCCGATGAAGAAGTCGTTGCGTGCGGCGGCGGCGGCGGAGACGTAGAAGGGGCTGACGTAGGCGTCCAGGGTGTAGATATGGGCGCTTTTAGCCATATTGCGGTATTCCAGACCTATATAGGCTTGGTTGAGTGCTGTGGAGGAGATGTTACCGCCGATCTTGATGCGGAAGCTGGGTTTGGTGTACATGGAGAGCTTCATGTCGAACAGGCCGGACGCGGGGTTGAATTTCACTTGCGGGTAGTCGGATTCGATCTCGCCTTCGGATAGGGTTTTAAAGTAGGCGGAGCGGAACTGGTCCATGGTGTAACCGGAGGTCTTGCGGTCGAGGCGGAGCTGCTTGCGCACGTAGGAGGTCTGTTTGGGATTCAGGCCGTCGATCTCGTACGATCCGAAGATGAGCGGGGGGAAGTTGGCGCGGAACCGTTCGCGTCGGGCGGCGGTTTCGGCCGGGTCTGTGCGGCGGGCGATGCGCGCTTTGATCTCGTCCATTTTGGCTATGGCATCGTCGTAGCCGGACTGGATCACCTGGGCGGCCTTGGAAAAATCGAGGGTGGAGACGTTGAGTATCCGCTCGATCATGATGCCGTTCTGCTCGGGCAGCGTGTAGTCGGTGTGGAGCATGGTCACGGCGAACACCTGGTCCATCAGCGAGGTGCCCTGGTCGGGATTGAGAGAGCTTTCGACGCATTTGCTGCCGATCAGGATGTCGGGCTCGAAATCCTGCTGGAGCACCTGCCAGGGGAAGTTATTGAACAGACCGCCGTCGAAAAGCACCATACTATCGTTCTGTATCGGTTTGAATACGAACGGGATGGTCATCGATGAGCGGATGGCCTCACCCAGGTCGCCGCGGCGGTAGACCATCTCGCGGTGGTGGGTGGCGTCGGTGGCCACGCAGCGGAAGGGGATGAACAGCTTGTCGAAATCGCCCTGGCAGGCGACGGTGGCGGAGGAGACATATTCGATGAAGGCCATGTCGATCTGGCTCGACGGGACGAGTCCGCCGGGGATGGCGGGCGAGAATTTCTTGTTTTCGTTGCGGTCGAAACGCAGCGTGATCATGGCCGCGTCCTTCTGCATTTTTTTGAAATAATAGCTGTATTCGGGGTCTATTTTCCCGGAGAGCCAGTTGGCGATCTTCGGGTCGGTGAATTCGCGCTGCATCCGCTCGGGGGTCATGCCGATGGCGTAGAGGCCGCCGATGATCGAGCCCATGGAGGTGCCTGAGATGTAGTCGATGGGGATGCCGTTCTCTTCCAGGGCGCGGATCACACCGATGTGGTAGAGGCCTTTAGCCCCGCCGCCGCTGAGCACCAGGCCGACCTTCTGCGCGTGGGAGGCAAGGCAGGCAACGCTAAAAAGGAAGATGAATAGGATTTTCCGGGGCATGTTATGTTGGAAATTATTCGTAACTTTGCCAGATAATATGCCCCAAAATTAGCTAAAATAGACGTCAATCTGCACGATGAAAGGAAAAATAAACGAATTGTTGCGCCGCGTGGAGGAATTCGTTCCGCGCACCGAAGCCGAGATCGAAGAATTCCGCATTAAAATACTGGGTAAAAAGGGAGAGCTGAACGACATCCTGGAAGAGTTCAAGACGGTCGCCGCGGAGCAGAAACGCGAACTGGGCCAGCTGATCAACCAGCTCAAAACCACCGCCCAGGAGAAGATCAACGCGATGAAAGCCAGTGCGGGAAGTTCCGCCCAGGCCGCCGTCGCTGTGGAGGATATGACCCGCCCGGGTAGCGCGGAGCGTCCCGGCACGCGTCACCCGATCTCAATCGTGCGCAACCAGATCGTCGACATCTTCACCCGCCTGGGTTACACGGTGGCCGACGGCCCCGAGATCGAGGACGACTGGCACGTCTTCTCGGCGCTCAACTTCCCGCCCGAGCACCCCGCCCGCGACATGCAGGACACCTTTTTCATCGGCCCCGAGATTCTGCTGCGTACCCACACCAGCTCGATCCAGGTGCGCACGATGGAGACGCAGCGACCGCCGATCCGCGTGATCTGCCCGGGGCGCGTGTTCCGCAACGAGGCGGTCTCGTACCGCGCGCATTGCATTTTCCACCAGGTGGAAGGTTTATATATAGACGAGGGCGTGTCGTTCGCCGACATGAAGCAGTCGATCCTCTATTTCGCCCGCGAATGCTTCGGCCCCGGCACGCAGATCCGCATGCGTCCCTCGTACTTCCCCTTCACCGAACCTTCGGCCGAGGTGGATGTATCCTGCAACCTGTGCGGCGGCAAGGGCTGCAATGTCTGCAAGGGCACGGGCTGGCTGGAGATCATGGGGTGCGGTATGGTCGATCCCAATGTGCTGACGGCTTGCGGGATAGACCCGGAAAAACACAGCGGTTTCGCCTTCGGCATGGGCGTCGAGCGCATCTCGATGCTCAAATTCGGCGTGCGCGACCTGCGCCTCTACTTCGAAAACGACGTCCGCTTTTTACAGCAGTTCGAGTCGGTGATTTAGCATCACCGGTCATACGAAAATATTTGTCATTCTGAACATAGCCAAACAGATATGTGCAATATGTGTCGCGCTGGCAGCCTTGCTCTCCTGCGCCACGACGCGCCATGCCCGGCAGGAGAAGGAAGCCCTTTCCCCCGCCCTGCGAGCCACATATCTCTATACCGAAGGGATCAAAGCCAGCCTGCTCGACCCCGACCCTGCGTACGCCGCGACGATCTTCCGCCGCGTGCTCGCCCTGGACTCGACGCACGCCCCCTCGTATTATGAGCTGGCCTCCCTGTACGCCCCCGAGGCCCCCGCGAAAGCGATCCCGTACAGCCTGAACGCCTGCCGGCTGGACACGGCCAACGTCTGGTACCAAGCCCAGCTGGGCCGCCTGTACATCGTAACCCAGCAATACAACAAGGCGTTCGAAATTTACAGCGACCTGACGCGCCTGGCCCCGTACGAGCCGGATAACTACCGCATGCTGGCCGCCCTGTACAGCGAGCTTAAGCAGCCCTTTACGGCCATATCGGTGCTCGACTCGGCCGAGTATAAGCTGGGCCGCATCGAGGAGCTCA
The DNA here is from genome assembly GCA_031549495.1 of Rikenellaceae bacterium. Taxonomy (GTDB): domain Bacteria; phylum Bacteroidota; class Bacteroidia; order Bacteroidales; family Rikenellaceae; genus JAVBOW01. The sequence goes on from JAVBPS010000045.1 coordinate 4,931, forward strand.
CGGACCTTAAAAGGCGCCTTCTGATCGACGTGAGCCTTTACGACAAAGCCATCGCCGAGAGCCGCAACATGATTGTCGAATACCCGTGGAACCCGGAAAACTACCGCGTGTTGGCCTCGCTCTATGCCCGCACGAACAAGGATTCACTGGCCCAGGCCACCTACAAGCAGGCCTTGGCGCTGGATTCCACGGATGTGGAAACGCTCTCGGCGCTGACCGCCTACTACCGCAGCAAGGGCGACTGGCCCTCCTTCTTTTCGACCGCCCGGCGGATGGTCGCGCTGGACAATATGCCGCTCAAAGAGAAACTCACCTTTGTGAACGAGTTGAAGAACAACCGCACGTTCTATAATGATAATTTCTTCCAGATCAAAGAATTGATATCGACCCTGCTGATCAAATACCCGAAGGATTTCGACGTGATCGACCTGTATGGCGAAACATTGATCGGTTCGAGCGGTATCGAGCAGGCGTTGGTGTTCTATAAGAGCCACCTGAAAGACCCCGGCGTTCCCGTGTCGATCTACAACACGGTGATGGACATCGAGGGCTACCTGAAGCGTCCCGATTCCGTGGCGAAATATTCTGCGTTGGCGCTGGCGCGTTTCCCGGACGATGTGGACCTTTATGTCCGGCAGGGTGGGGTGTTCTCTTACATGGACCGTTCGGACGAAGCGATGGAGGCGTACAAGAAAGCGCTCAAATACGCCCGGACGGACTCGACATACAGCGTGATCCTGGGCGTGATCGGCGATGAATACCACAAGCGCGGCGAGGGCAAACGCAGCTACGGCTATTATAAAAAAGCCCTGAAACGCTCGCCAGATAACGAGATGGTGCTCAATAATTTCAGTTATTACCTCTCGACCGACGGCCCCAATGGCCGCGACCTGGAGCAGTCGGTGGCGATGGGTAAGCGCGCCACGGAGCTTTCTCCGGGCAACCCGACCTACCTGGACACTTATGCCTGGGCGCTGTTCAAATCGGGCCAGCTGGCCGAGGCGAAGAAGGTGATGCAACAAGCCGTGGCGCTCGATGCGCACGACAATCCCGAGCTTTACTGCCATTACGGCGACATCCTCTACGAACTGGGGGAGTATTTCATGGCATCGGTCTATTGGAAAAAAGCCCTTGAGCAGGGCTACGACGCCGACAAAATCAACGAGCGCCTCAAAAAAGTCGAAGGGAAATGAGAAAGATCACGATCCTGCTTGTCTGCCTGCTGCTCTCTTGTGCCGTGCAGGTTTCGGCCCAGAAAAAGAGCCTCGATGCCCTGAACCGCGAGATCCGGCAGGCGGAAGAAGATATCAAACGAAACACGGCCCTGCTGAACGAGACCCGCAAGGACCAGGCCTCGGGCCAGCGCGAACTGAAACTAACCCAGGGCCGCGTCACCTCTCGCCGCCGTGTGGTCTCCGCCCTCGAGCAGCAGATCGGCCTGCTGGACGCGGATCTGAATGAAAGCCAATCGTCTGTGGGTAAGTTAAATAAAGAGCAGAATCGGTTGCGCGCGGAATATGCCGACATGATCCGCGAATCGTACAAGAACTACCTGCTGAGCAACTACCTGGCCCTGTTGTTCGCCTCGAAGGATTTCGACGACCTCACGCGCCGCATCGACTACATGCGCCGCTACAACGCCATGCGCGAGCGCAAAGCCTATCAGATCGACTCCCTCTCGGGAGTGATCAACACCCATATCGCCGAGGTGGATATGAAACTCTCGGAGCTCGACAAGACGAAGAAGGCCCACGACCAGGAGCTCGCCTCGCTGGCCGTGGATGTGAAACAATACGAAAAAACCCTGGCCAGCCTGAAGACCCAGGAGAGCAAGATCTCGCGTCAGATCGCCGATAAGCGGGCCCAGATCGCCCGCGCCCAGCAGGAGATCGCCCGCATGGTGGCGGCCGAGAACAAGAAGTCCGGCAAGGCGACCCTATCGGCCGAGCAACTGCGTGTGGCGACGGAACTTACGGGCCGTTTTGACCAGAACAAAGGACGCCTTCCCTGGCCCGTGCGCGGCGGGGTGATCATCGACCCCTATGGTTTGCACGCACACCCCACGCAACGTGGGATAACCGTTGATAATAAAGGTGTTAACATCGCCGGAAGCAAGGGCGCCGAGGTCTTCTGCGTCTTCGAAGGTACGGTGGCCAACATCTTCTTTTACCAGGGGCTTAACAATAACGTGATGGTGCGCCACGGCAGCTACCTGACCGTCTATTCGAACCTTTCGTCCGTGTCGGTCCGCGTGGGCGACAAGGTGGCGCTCAACCAGTCCCTCGGCCGCCTCTCGTCGAGTGGCAACAGCGAGGACTACTCGCTCCATTTCGAAGTGTGGAAAGAGTCGTCCAACCTGAATCCGGAACAATGGCTAATGCCTTGATATTTAGTTTTTTATGTCTGTAAAATATTTTGAACAGGACATTCGTAACCCCCTGAAAGGCAGACGCGTAGTGAGCGCCTGGCTGCAGGATGCCATCGCGCGTGAAGGGCGCCGCCCGGGGACGGTCAACGTCATTTTCTGTTCGGACGCCGCCCTGTTGGAGATGAACCGCACCTACCTCGGTCACGACTATTTTACCGACATCATCACCTTCGACGATTCTACTGCGGATACCGTCGCGGGCGAACTATACATCAGTGTCGACACGGTTCGCGACAACGCCGCGTCCTACGGCGTAACCTTCACCCATGAGTTGCGGCGGGTGATCGTCCACGGAGTGTTGCACCTGTGTGGATACGGAGATAAAACCGATGAACAGCAACAGGTTATGAGGGGGAAAGAAGATTTTTATTTATCCTTACTTTCCTGAAAAACAATAATCTCCAACTTGTCCTTCCCCATGGCGCCGTCCTTTCTTGTCATTCTGAACGAAGTGAAGAATCCTGGTCGGACTGTGTTCAGGCCCACTCAGAATAACGAAAGTGCCGTTTATGGTGGAAAATTTGCATTGCAATAAAGAATGAGAACCCAATACGACATCATAGTGATCGGAGGAGGCCACGCCGGCTGCGAAGCCGCGACGGCCGCCGCCAACCTGGGTTCCTCGGTGCTGCTCATCACGATGGACATGACGAAATTCGCCCAAATGTCCTGCAACCCGGCCGTGGGCGGCGTCGCGAAAGGACAGATCGTCCGCGAAATCGACGCCCTGGGCGGGCAGATGGGCATCATCACCGACCGCAGCACCCTCCAGTTCCGCATGCTCAACCGCTCGAAAGGCCCCGCCATGTGGAGCCCGCGCGCGCAGTGCGACAAGGCGTTGTTTTCCACGCTTTGGCTTCAAAAACTGGAAACGACGACGAATCTCTATATTTGGCAAGATACTGTCTCCCAGCTCCTTTTGGAGAACGGCGAGGCGAGGGGAGTGCGCACCCGCCTGGGTGTCGAGTTCCGTTCGCGTGCGGTGATCCTGACCGTCGGGACCTTCCTCGGCGGGCTGATGCACGTGGGCCGCAATAGCGCATCCGGCGGACGCCACGGCGACGCAGCCGTCGCCGGGATCACCGAACAACTGGCTGCCGCCGGCTTCGAGACCGGCCGCATGAAAACCGGCACTCCCGCGCGATTAGATGCAAGAACGATCAATTTTGAGCTTTTAGAGGCCCAATATGGCGACGAAAATCCGTCAAAATTCTCATTTTTGACAGAAATTGAACCGATTCGTCACCAATTGCCCTGTTTTCTGGTCTACACGACCCCCGAGGTACATGACATTTTGCGCACCGGTTTCGCCGATTCCCCCCTGTTCAACGGCACCATCCAGGGGATCGGCCCGCGCTACTGCCCGAGCATCGAGGACAAGCTGCGCACCTTCGCCGACAAGGATACCCACCAACTTTTCCTGGAACCCGAGGGCCGTGACTGTGCGGAGTACTATCTGAACGGTTTCTCGTCGTCGCTTCCCTGGCAAGTGCAGTTCGAAGCGCTCTCCAAACTGCGCGGCTTCGAGGACATCCAGCTCTTCCGTCCCGGCTACGCCATCGAGTACGACTACTTCCCCCCGACGCAGCTCACCCACACCCTGGAGACCAAGCTGGTTCGCAACCTCTGGTTCGCCGGTCAGGTCAACGGCACCACCGGTTACGAGGAGGCGGCCGCCCAGGGACTGATGGCCGGGATCAACGCCCACCTCGCGCTCACCGGACAGGAGCCGCTGGTGCTCCGCCGCGACGAGGCATATATCGGCGTGCTGATCGACGACCTGGTGACCAAGGGGGTCGACGAGCCGTACCGCATGTTCACCTCCCGCGCCGAGTACCGCATTCTGCTCCGGCAGGACAACGCCGACCTGCGGTTGACTCCCATCGGTGAGCGGATCGGTCTGGCAACAGGGAAGAGAGTGCGCGAATTCGAGCAAAAAAAATCGCTCGTAGAATCGCTTATTTCATACCTCCACCGGGAGAGTGTCGCGCCGATCGATTTACGGGACTATTTAGAATTGTTAAATTCAGCTCCTTTGACGCAAGGACGCAAACTATATGACGTGCTTTTGCGTAACGAAGTGACAATTCGAAGCCTTTCCGCAGCTCTTCCCTCTCTTTCCTCCTTTTTGGCGTCGGAAGAATTCACCGATGAGGTGATTGAGGAGGTCGAGATCCAGGTGAAGTACAAGGGCTACATCGAGCGCGAGCGTTACGTAGCCGACAAGATGCACCGCCTGGAAAACATCCGCATCCGTCCCGACTTCGATTTTAACTCTCTGTCGTCGCTTTCCATCGAAGCCCGGCAAAAACTTTCCCGCATTCGCCCTGCCACGATAGGCCAGGCTTCCCGCATCCCCGGCGTGTCTCCCGCGGACATCAATGTGCTGCTGGTGTACTTTGGTCGGTAAAATGTTCCACGTGGAACAAGTTGACTGGCGGCCGAAGATCGGCGGCGTCCTTATGTGTTCCACGTGGAACAATCTGGGGGCAGTCTCTTTGGTTGATTGTTGGGATTGGTTTGAAAAAGGGCGCATGGACATTTATGGATTAACGCCACTAACTTATCTTTCGGGCCGATTCGGTTGTTGATAGCGGATAAATTTGTGTCAAAAAGGAAGGAGCGCCCGCAGTCGGGCGCTCCTTCCTTTTGCTTGTGAATTACCGGGGATTACTTTTCGGCGATCTTTGCCCAGGAGTCTTTCAGCCCGACGGTTCGGTTGAAGACCAGTGCACCCGGTTTTGAATCGTAGTCCGGAGTGAAATACCCCACGCGCTCGAACTGGAATTTGTCGCCGGCCTGCACTGAGGCGAGCGCGGGTTCCAGTAGCGCCTTCTTGGTTACGAGCGATTCGGGGTTCAGGTAGTCTGTGAAGGTCTTCCCTTCTTCGATATCGTCCGGATTTTCGCGGGTAAAAAGCACGTCGTAGAGGCGTAATTCGGCTTCGATGGCGTGCGGTGCGGAGACCCAATGAATCACTCCTTTTACCTTTCGTCCATCAGAAGAGCTCCCGCCTTTCGACTCGGGATCGTAAGTGCAGCGCAATTCGATGATCTCTCCTGCGGCATCTTTGACGACTTCCTCGCACTTAATGAGGTATCCGTAGCGCAGCCGAACCTCTCCGCCGGGCGTGAGCCGGAAGAATTTTTTCGGCGGAATTTCCATGAAATCGTCTCGATCGATGAAAATTTCGCGCGAAAAAGGCACTTCCCGGCTACCTGAATCGGGATTTTCGGGATTATTTATGCAGGAAATGTACTCTGTTTTGCCCTCCGGGAAATTCGTGATCACCACTTTCAGGGGGTTGACGACGGCCATCCGGCGCTCGGCGATCCGGTTCAAATCCTCGCGCACACAGAATTCCAGAAGACCCAAATCGATCACATTGTCCCGTTTCGCAACCCCTACGCGTTCGGCAAATGCGCGCACCGACTCGGGCGTGTAGCCCCTCCGGCGCAGTGCGCAAATGGTCGGCATGCGCGGATCGTCCCAGCCCGAAACGGCTTTATTTTGCACTAATTGCAGCAATTTGCGCTTGCTCATCATCGTATAGGTGAGGTTCAGGCGCGCAAATTCGTACTGATGGCTCGGAAAAATGCCCAATTGTTCGATGAACCAGTCGTACAGCGGCCGGTGCACGTCGAACTCGAGCGTGCAGATCGAATGGGTGATCCGCTCGATCGAATCACACTCGCCGTGCGCGTAATCGTACATCGGGTAGATGCACCATTTATCGCCCGTGCGGTGGTGTTCGGTATGCAGGATTCGGTAGAGGATCGGGTCGCGCATGAGCATATTGGAGTGTCCCATGTCGATCTTCGCTCGCAGCACTTTCGCTCCATCGGCGAACTCACCCGCCCGCATGGCGGCGAAAAGGCGCAGGTTTTCCTCTACGCTACGCTCGCGCCAGGGACTCGGCGTACCGGGGACGGTCACCGTCCCGCGCGAGGTGCGGATCTCTTCCTGGGTCTGGTCGTCTACATAAGCCAATCCTTTGTTGATCAGCAAAACAGCCCATTCGTAGAGCTGCTCGAAGTAGTCCGAGGCGTAATATTCGCCCGCCCATTGGAATCCCAGCCAGCGCACGTCCTCCTTGATCGAATCGACGTACTCGACATCCTCTTTGACGGGATTCGTGTCGTCGAAGCGCAGGTTGCAAAGCCCGTTGTAGCGCTTGGCCAGCCCGAAATTCAGGCAGATGCTTTTGGCGTGCCCGATATGCAGGTAGCCGTTGGGCTCCGGCGGGAACCGGGTATGGACGCGCGTCTGCCCTCGGGCGATGTCCGCTTCGATGATCTCTTCCAGGAAATTCAACGCTCGCTCTTTGGGCGCTTCGTTCTCGGGGTTCATGTTCATGGTCGGAAAAATAGAATCACAATAGAATGCGGGCTGACAATACACTGACTGTCAGTCGATTAAAAAAATAATGGCATGCGGCACCCATGCGATTTGCACACATAATCCCGCCCGCGGTCCCCGATCCCGTTGTGTGACAGGGATCTTCGGATCGCGGCGCCTGCGGAGCAAAAGTAGTAATTTGTATCGGAATGTGAAATAATCGCCGGCAAAATTGCGGTGTGATCAGGATGGGTTAACCGGGGCGTTCGTTGCCGGCGACCATTCTTTTTTACGCTCCCACAGTGTGCCGCCCTCCGGCACAGCCACCCCCGATCTTTGCCCGCAGCAAATAACAACAGCCCGTGCGACTGCGCGTTTCGGAAAATAATTGCCTATATTTGCAGATGTAACGGCCCGTGAGAGGCCGCTGCGGACATATTGAAGAAACGTGAGTTTCATCCTTTGTTTAGGAAATCGCCAGTTGACTAAAGTAGCAAGGATAAACGCAGACGTTCCTGCTGAGGTGTATCCGTACGTTACGTACGATATATTCGGCGTGGGCTGTTGTTTATTTGCTACCGGGTGTCTGGCGATACCTCTAAACAAAATGGACTTCAGTTCCACGCTTTTCTTGTGCCCTACACCGATGTTAAATCATTCAATATGTATAACTTAACCATGAAACACATAAAAAGAACCTTTGCCCTGCTCTGTGGGCTGCTGATCCCATGGGGTTGCGGCCGCAACGAAATCACGGATCACCCATCTGCCCTTCAAGGCCGAATCGGACGACTGTTGGGGACTGATCGGGACGGACGGAAAGATCCTGTTCGGGAATGGATTCGGGCGGGAACCCTCGTTCGTGGTCAACGGGATGTTTTTCGTCCAAAACACGGATGGGCCGTATGAATATTATACCGCGGAAAAGAAGCCCCAACGGATCGGCGACAAAGCCTACGCCAATGCGGGGTATTTCATCGAGGATGTCGCGCCGGTCGCCGAACCCGAGCGCCACATCAGTTTTATCCGCCGCGACGGGACGCAGGCGTTTATGCTCGACTATTACCTGGAATCAGATGCCGGTGGAGCTATTCATCCACCCGGACGATCAGTCGACGGTCGGCCTTTCGAAACCGGGCTTTCCCAGGGAAAATTACAGCCTGATCTTCGGATTGAAAGATAATAATTAACGTGATTTTTATGAGATTATCCCCACTCCGAGAGCTATATACGTGCAAACCTTTGGGAGCGCACCCGGCCCCCATCCCCCGGCGGGGCGAAAATAACCGAAGGGGGAAAGAATTAGGCCCCTAGCGGGCGTGGGGGCGCCCGCCGTTCGGGGGCCGCCGCGGGTGGGGGTTTATTGTTTTTTTGGTA
>JAVBPS010000004.1:0-42972 GCA_031549495.1 Rikenellaceae bacterium
CCTTTAAACCCCTCTTCTTACCCGTCTTGTCGCGCGTCCGTCGACACATCTCAGCCTGCGGGTTTGAGAGGACGCGACTGACGCTCGACATGACGAAAAAGAGAGGAAATATCAGACCGTTAATCGTATTGTAAGATGGCGCGCAGCGTGGAACATAAGGTGGTGGAGTTGTACCTGTCGAACCTGGAGCTGATCGGCGAGGGGTTTCCGGCGGCGATCAACCGGCGGCGCAACCCCTTTATCGAGGAGTTGCGGCTCGGGTCGTTGCCCGGAAAGGGGGACGAGCGCTACCATCTGACGGATATTGCGGAGTTGTACTCGCGCGATTGGGAATACTATTTCACTCCCCCACCCCATGCGGGGGTGCCGCTTTGCGGGGGGACGCTCGATGAGGGGCCCTGTTACCGGGTGGCAGTCTATAACGGATTCACGGACAGTGAATTGCATACGGAAGAGGACGGGGTCGTTTATGGCAGCTTGCGGGCGGCGGCGACGCAGTACGAGGAGATCGTCGCGCAATATTACGGGTCGGCGGCGGATACCGCGGCGCATCCCACGGCGGGGCTGAACACCGCTTTCGCGCAGGACGGGGTTTTCGTCCATATCCCCGAGGGGGTGCGGGCGGAGAAGCCTTTCGTGCTCGATTTCGGGTATGTTTCGGCTCGTGAGGCGGTGGCCTGTTTTTCGCGGCTGCTCGTGGTGGCCGGAAAAGGGTCGGCGGCGCAACTGTTGGTCGCTCATCGCGGCGACGGCGGGGCGGCGGTGCTGGCGAACCATGTCGGCGAGATCGTCGCCGGGGATGGGGCACTGCTGGAAATTACGGAGTTTTCCTGCCTGAATGCGAAGAGCACGCTGCTGCATGGCGGTTTCGTGCGGCAAGAGGCTCAGAGCCGGACGGATATTACGGCCGTTTGCCTTTCGGCCCAGGCGGCGCGGGTGAGTTATAAAATTTCGCTTGCGGGTGTGCTGGCTGAAACACGACTGGCGGGGCTGCATATTTCCACCGCGACGGAGCGCAAGGATTTTTACCTGCATGTGGACCATCTGGCCCCGGAATGCATCAGCCGCGAGTCGGTCAAGGGCGTGGTAGCCGGGCAGGCCGTGGGGTCGTTCACCGGACGGGTGTATGTGGCGCCGGGCGCTCAAAAAACCGAGGCGCTGCAACAGAGCCGCAATATCGAGCTCAGCCAGGGAGCGAAGATCTATACCCGCCCGCAATTGGAAATTTACGCCGATGACGTAAAGTGCAGCCACGGGGCTACCGTGGGGCAGTTGGACGCCGAGGCGGTCTACTACATGCGCCAGCGCGGGATCGACCTGCAAACGGCGCGGCGGCTGCAACTGGAAGGGTTTATTACCGACGTCACGCAGCGCGAGGGCTATGGCCGCAGGCTGATCGACGAATTGGTACAGAATAAGATAGCGCAATTATGACCCCGTTCGATCCATACGAAATACGGGAAGATTTCCCGATCCTTTCGCGGCAGGTGCATGGCCGCCCGTTGATCTATCTCGACAGCGGGGCCACGGCGCAGAAACCGCGCGCGGTGATCGAGCGCATGGATGAGATTTATTTCACGCTCAACGCCAATGTCCACCGCGGGGTGCACTACCTGAGCGAGCAGTGCACCGAGGCGTACGAGGCCGCGCGCGAAGAGGTGCGCCGGTTCATCAACGCCTCCTCGCGCGAGGAGATCATCTTCACGGCCGGGGCGACGGCGGCGATCAATACGGTCGCATTTACCTACGGCGAGCGATTCATCCGCCCGGGCGACAATGTGGTCATCACGGCCATGGAGCACCATTCGAACATCGTGCCGTGGCAGCTGGTCTGCGATAGGCAGGGGGCGGAACTGCGCGTACTGCCCTTCGATGAGCACGGGCGGTTGGAAGAAGAAAAGTTACCGGGGCTGATCGACGAGCGGACACGGCTGATCGCCGTCACGCAGGCTTCGAATGTGCTCGGAACGCGGCCTACGCTCGATTTGATCACGAAAACGGCTTACGGGTACGACATTCCGGTGCTGGTGGACGGCTGCCAGGGGATCGTGCACGGCGGGGTCGACGTGCAGAAGATGGATTGCGATTTTTACGCTTTTTCGGGGCATAAATTGTTCGGACCGACGGGCATCGGCGTACTTTACGGCAAGCGCGAATGGCTCGAAAAGCTGCCGCCGTTCATGGGCGGGGGCGATATGGTCGGCACGGTGAGCTTCGAACGCACCACCTATGCCGAGCTGCCGCTACGCTTCGAAGCGGGGACGGCTAATTATGTGGGGGCGATCGGTTTGGGCGAAGCGATAAAATACGTATCTTCGCTGGACCGGCATGCAGTGGCGGCCCACGAAGAGGCGCTGTTGGAGCGGGCCACGCGGCGGCTGCTGGCCATCGACGGGGTGCGTATCTACGGCGACCAGCCGGGCAAATGCAGCATCGTCTCGTTCACGGCCGAGGGGGCGCACCCCTACGACATCGGAATGATCCTCGACAAGCTGGGGATCGCCATACGGACCGGGACGCATTGCGCCGAGCCGCTGATGCGGCAGTTCGGGGTGGACAGCATGTGCCGCGCCTCGATGGCGATGTATAATACAGTAGAAGAAATAGATGCGCTTGCGGATGGGGTGGAAAGGGCGCTGAGAATGCTAAGAAGATAAAGAGAATTATGAATTATGGATTATGAATTATGAATGGCCTGACGGAAGAGGTACCTTTCATTTTTTCAATTCATAATTCATAATTCATAACCCATAATTCATTTATGTTTATCGGCATCGAAGGATTGGACGGGGCGGGGAAATCGACCCAGGTCGGCCTGCTCAAAGCGTATCTCGACTCGCGCGGGATCGCCTACGAATACCTCCATTTTCCGCGTTTCGACGCGCCTTTTTATGGCGAGTTGATCGCGCGTTTCCTGCGCGGGGAGTTCGGGTCGGTGGCCCAGGTCGATCCCTATCTGGTGGCGCTGCTCTATGCGGGCGACCGCAATGATGTCAAAGGGATGATCCGGGGGTGGCTGGCCGAAGGGAAAACGGTGATCCTCGACCGGTATGTCTATTCGAATATCGCTTTCCAATGCGCAAAGTTCGACGGGGAGCGGCGTGAGGCGTTGAAACAGTGGATCCTGGAGTTCGAATTCGGGTATAACGCGCTGCCGAAGCCCGAGGCGACGATCTTTTTAGATGTGCCTTTTTCGTTTACCGAGCGCAAACTTACGGGGGCGCGCAAGGGGGACGACCGCGACTACCTGAACGGTGCGGAGGATATTCACGAGGGGTCGCTCTGGCTGCAACGGCGCGTGCGGGAGGTTTATATGGAGCTTTCGGCCACGCAGGCGGACCTGCGGGTGGTGGATTGCACGGGGGGCGGTGGGGCGATGTGCTCGCCGGATGAGATCTTCGGGATGATCCGGGGGGAATTGGATAAATTGTTGTAACGTGCTTTTGTGCATAGATAAGGTTTCTTCGTCATGTCGAGCGTTAGTCGAGACATCTCAAAGAGGCTGTTTGAGATGTCTCGACTAACGCTCGACATGACGAAAAGAACAGGTAAAAAACAATGATCTTATGCCACGAATGAAGGCAAAACGCATATTGGTGAGCCTTTGCAGGGTGCTGTTAGGGCTGCTTTTCGTATTCTCGGGGCTGGCCAAAGGGGTCGACCCGATGGGGACGGCCATCCAGTTCGGCGAATATTACAACGCTTTCGGGCTCGATTTCCTGCGCGGGACCGAGACGCTGTTCTCGGTAATGCTCTCGACCGGGGAGGCGGCCCTGGGACTGCTGCTCGTCTTCGGGATCTGGCCGCGCATTTCGGGGACGCTCGTCGCGGTGGGGATGTTCTTCTTTACGCTGCTCACGCTTTACATCGCACTTACGAATCCGGTGGCGGACTGCGGTTGCTTCGGCGAGGCGGTCAAGCTGAGCAACTGGGGGACGTTTTATAAGAACGCGCTGCTGCTTTTCCCGCTGAGCATCGTGGTGGCGGTCAACGTCTGGGTCGTTACGCCGAAGCCGTGGGTGAAGATGGACCTGTTTTGGACGGCGGTGTTCATCGCGATTCCTTGTTGTATAAGTATTTATGGACTGAGGCATTTACCGCTGGTCGATTTCCTGCCTTACAAGAAGGGGGTGGATCTGCCGCAGGCGCTGAAGGGCGGCATGGGAAGCGGGGATGAAACGAAGCTGGTCTACCGTGATATGCAGAGCGGGCAGGTGGTCGAATTCTCGATGTCGGATACCACCTGGTATGATGCTTCGCGCTGGGAATATGTCGATACGATCGTGCCGGAAACGACGAAAGCGGCGGCGGCGGGCAGTTTCGCCATCCTGGATGCGGGGGCGGATGTGACGCTGGAGCTGATCGACCGGCCGGGCGTGCTGATGCTGCTGTGCGTTTCGGATCCGGATAAGCTGGATGCGGCGTGTGCGCGGGCGCTCGATATGGCCGCCCGGGAGGCGCAGAATGAGGGCTGGCGCGTGATCGCGGTGACTCCCGTGGCACTGGAAGAGGGGGCGGGGATGCTGGTCAACGGGATGCCGGTGCCCTATTATAACATGGACGATGTGACGCTTAAGAGTCTGCTGCGGGCCAAGAATGGGCTGGTGGTGCTCGATGGCGGGGTGATCACGGACAAGCGCAACTGCCGCGATATTCCCGAGTATGGGAAATTCCCGGCGTATGGGCGGGAGTAAGATTCTTATTTGATGTAGGGGTGCCCCTTGTGGGTGCCCTTTTACGTCATCCCGGGGCCATGGTAAACAGGTGCAAAAAGGGCACCCGCGAGGGGTGCCCCTACGGGACCGGCCAAAGGTCCGTTAGACGGCCTTCAGACTCATATCCAGGCTTTTGATCTGGTGGGTCAGGGCACCGACGGAGATGCAGTCCACGCCGCATTCGGCATAGTCGCGCAAGTTTGCCAGGGTAATGCCGCCGGAGGATTCGATCTCGGCGCGGCCGGCGATCTTCGCCACGGCGGTGCGGGTGAGCTCGGGGGTGAAGTTGTCCAGCATGATGCGGTCGGCGCCGCCCGCGCGGAACACCTCGTCGATGTCCTCCAAAGAGCGTACCTCGACCTCGATCGGCAGGCTGCGGCCCGTTGCGCGCAGGTATTCGCGGCAGCGGGTGATCGCGGCGTAGACGCCTCCGGCGAAATCCTCGTGGTTGTCCTTGATCAGGATCATGTCGAACAGGCCCATGCGGTGATTCTCGCCGCCGCCTAATTTCACAGCCATTTTGTCGAGTACGCGCATGCCGGGAGTGGTTTTGCGCGTGTCCAGGATGCGGCATTTCGTACCTTTCACGCAATCGACGTAGACTGCCGTTTGGGTCGCCACGCCGCTCATGCGCTGCATGATATTCAGCAGGATGCGCTCGCCCTGCAGCAGGGAGCGCTCGGCGCCCTCGATATAAAAGGCCACGTCGCCGGGCTTCACGTGCGCGCCGTCTTCGATCTTTTGTTCGAAGAGCACCGTGGGGTCTAACCTTTCGAGCACCATCCGGGCGATCTCGATGCCGGCGATGATACCTTCCTGTTTGACCAGCAGCTTCATACGGCCTCGCGCGTCGGCCGGAATGGTCGCCAGCGAGGTGTGGTCGCCGTCGCCGATGTCCTCGGCGATACAGAGTTCGATCAGTTTTTCGACGAAAGGTTTATACGCGGAGTTCATAAAATTTTTTATTTTATTGTAAAAATTTTTACCTTTGCCGGGTAAAATTAACATCAGTCGATTTTTTCCCGTCCTATCGACCGGAGCGCAGCGCAGTGGAGATATCTAAAACTGTCTGTCTGAGATGTCTCCACTGCGCTGCGCTCCGGTCGACATGACGAAAACAAAACGGGTATTCCGCGACAAAGATACGAAAAATAATGAGACCGTTAAGGAGCGACACAAGCATAAAAGGACGAAAAATGGCCGGGGCGCGCAGCCTCTGGCGGGCCAATGGGATGAAAGACGAGCAGATGGGACGCCCGGTGATCGCCATTGTCAACTCCTTTACGCAGTTCGTTCCGGGCCACGTCCACCTGCATGAAATCGGGCAGCAAATCAAAAAGTGGATCGAGGCCGAGGGGTGTTTCGCGGCGGAATTCGACACGATCGCCATCGACGACGGCATCGCCATGGGCCACGAAGGGATGCTCTATTCGCTCCCCTCGCGCGAGGTGATCGCCGACAGCGTGGAATATATGGTGCAGGCGCATCGCGCGGATGCGATGATCTGCATTTCGAACTGCGACAAGGTGACGCCAGGCATGCTGATGGCCGCCATGCGCCTCAACATTCCCGCGGTGTTCGTCTCCGGGGGGCCGATGGAGGCCGGGGTGGTCGACGGAAAAGCCTACGACCTGATCGACGTGATGGTCAAGGGGGCCGACGAGGGCGTCTCGGATGAAGAATTGGAGAAAATTTCACAGGGAGCCTGCCCGACTTGCGGGTCCTGCTCGGGAATGTTCACCGCCAACTCGATGAACTGCCTGGCCGAGGCGCTCGGCATGGCGCTCCCGGGCAACGGGACCCTGCTCGCCACCCATGCGCTGCGTACGGAATTGTTCCGCGACGCCGCGCGGTTGGTGGTCGATGCGGCCAACCGCTACTATTTCGAGGACGACGAGAGCGTTTTGCCGCGCTCGATCGCCACGCGCCAGGCCTTCCTGAACGCCATGTCGCTCGACATCGCGATGGGGGGCTCTTCGAACACGGTGCTGCACCTGCTGGCTATCGCACGCGAGGCGGAGGTGGAGTTCAACATGCAGGACATCGACGCGCTTTCGCGCCGGGTGCCCGTGCTTTGCAAAGTCGCGCCCAATACGGCGCAATACCATATCGAGGATGTGGCCCGGGCGGGCGGGATCCTATCTATTTTAGGCGAGTTAGGCCGGGCAGGATTGCTCGACCTGTCTGTCGGGCGGGTGGACTACCCTACCCTTGCGCAGGCGCTCGCCAAAAACGATATTATGAGTTGTGCGGCTACGGCGAAGGCACAAAAACGGGCCCTCGTGGCGCCCGGAGGCGTATTCAATATTACCTTAGGGTCGCAGGAGTGCTATTTCCCCGCACCGGACACGGATCGTGCCGCGGGTTGCATCCGCAACGTGGAGCATGCCTATTCGAAGGACGGCGGACTGGCCGTGCTGCTGGGCAATATCGCCCGCAAGGGGTGCATCGTCAAGACGGCGGGGGTCGACGCTTCGATCCTGCGTTTCGAAGGGACGGCGCGCGTGTTCGAATCGCAGGAGCAGGCCGCGGCCGGGATCCTGGGCGGACGAGTGCAGGCGGGCGACGTGGTGGTGATCCGCTACGAGGGGCCCAAGGGCGGGCCGGGGATGCAGGAGATGCTCTATCCCACCTCGTACCTGAAGAGCGTCAAGCTCGACAAACAGTGCGCGCTGCTTACCGACGGGCGTTTTTCGGGGGGGACCTCGGGGCTATCCATCGGCCATTGCTCGCCCGAGGCGGCGGCAGGGGGCGAGATCGCGCTACTACAGGACGGCGACCGCATCGTGATCGATATTCCCAAACGCGAAATAAACGTGCTTCTGACGGAAGGCGAGCTACAGGGCAGAAGGGAGGCCGTACGAATTTACCGCCCCGCCGACCGTCAGCGAGTCGTGAGCCGCGCGCTCCAGGCCTACGCATCGATGGTATCTTCGGCAGACCAGGGCGCCGTGCGCATCATCGGCGAATAACCCACTCCACAGACCATTTTCAGGCCCGGGCGCGTAATAAATCCTTAAACGCGACAACATTATTTTGCACTTTTTTCAAAACCATATACAACCATGTCAAACAAGAGAAAAGTAACGGGTGCGGAAGCCTTGATGCTTTCGCTCATCGAAGAAGGGGTCGACCTGATGTTCGGATATCCGGGCGGACAGGTGATCCCGATATATGACACGCTTTACGATTACCGCGACCGGATCACCCATATCCTCACCCGCCACGAGCAGGGTGCGGCGCACGCGGCGCAGGGTTACGCCCGCGCGACGGGCCGCGTGGGGGTCTGCATGGCCACCTCGGGCCCCGGGGCGACCAACCTGGTGACCGGCATTACGGACGCGATGATCGACTCCACGCCGCTGGTCTGCATCACCGGGCAGGTGCCTGCGGCGCTGCTGGGCACCGACGCCTTCCAGGAGGCCGATATGATCAGCATCACGATGCCGGTGACCAAATGGAACTACCAGGTCACGACGGCGTCGGAAATCCCTTATGCCATTGCGCGCGCGTTCTACATCGCCCGCTCGGGACGGCCCGGGCCGGTGGTGGTCGACATCGCGAAGAACGCGCAGGTCGAAATGTTCGATTACGCTTATAAACCGTGCCTTGAAGTACGGTCTTACAATCCCCATCCTACGGTCAACGCGGCCGATGTCGCGCGGGCGGTGGATATGGTCAACGCGGCGGACAGGCCGCTGATCTTAGTGGGCCAGGGGATCAAGATCGCCGGGGCGGAAGAGGCGCTGATCCGCTTCGCCGAGGCGGGGAATATCCCGATGGGGACCACGCTGATGGGGATCTCGGCCGTGCCGAACGACCATCCGCTCTTCGTGGGCAACCTGGGGATGCACGGCAATTTCGCCGCCAACGCCATGACGCAGCAGAGCGATCTGATCATCGCGGTCGGGATGCGTTTCTCGGACCGCGTGACGGGCGATGTGCGCCATTACGCACTGGGGGCGAAGATCATTCATGTGGATATCGACGCTGCCGAGCCGGGCAAGAACCTGCGGGTCGACCTGCCCGTCCACGCCGACGCCAAAGATGCGCTTGAGGCGATGATGGTGGGGCTGAAATACCGCGAGCGGGCCGATTGGATGGAGTTGGCGGTGCAGGAGCGCGCCAATGAATATGAATATGTGGTGCGGCACAGCATCGCGCCCGCCGGGGAGTATATTACGATGGCGGGGACGCTGCAAACGCTTGCCGAGGTGGAAAACGGCGAGGCGGTGATCGTGACGGACGTGGGGCAGAACCAGATGTTCGCGGCGCGTTACTCGCGTTTTAAGCGCACGCGCAGCTTCATCACCTCGGGCGGACTGGGGACGATGGGATTCGGGTTGCCGGCGGCCATCGGGGCTAAGCTGGGTGTGCCTGACCGCGAGGTCGTGGCCGTCTTAGGCGACGGAGGGTTGCAGATGACCATCCAGGAACTCGGGACGATCATGCAGAGCAAGGTGGGGGTCAAGATCCTCGTGCTCAACAACTCTTACCTGGGGATGGTGCGGCAGTGGCAGCAGCTTTTCTTCAATAAGCGTTACTCGTTCACGGAGTTGGAAGACCCGGATTTCGCCCTTGTGGCGAAGGCCTACCGCATTCCTTCGGAGCGGGTCGAGAACGCCTCTGAGTTGGAAGCGGCCCTGCGGCGCATGGCTTCGGCCGAAGGGTCGTACCTGCTGGAGGTCATGGTCAAGAAAGAAGAGAACGTCTTCCCGATGGTACCCGCGGGGGCGTCGTTGTCGTACCAAATATACAACGAAGATGAATAGGGAATATATCGTGGTGGCTTTCACCGAGAACCAGGTCGGCGTGCTGAACCGTATCACGGCCAGCTACCTGCGCCGCAAGATCAATATCGAGTCGCTCAAAGTGAGCGAGTCGGCCATCCGCGGGATCAGTATGTTCGTCATCTCGGCCATCACCACGGACGAGGTTATGGACAAGACCGTCAAGCAGATCCGCAACATCATCGACGTGCTGGAGGTCGGGTATTACGATGCGGCGCAGCTGATCTCGCAGGAGATCGCGCTTTATAAGATTTCGACCGTCCATCTTGACAAACGCGATCATATCGAAGAGATTACCGCGCGGTGGAAGATGCGCGTGATCGAGATCAATATGCGCTATGTGGTGCTCGAAAAGACCGGGACGCGCGAGGAGATCGAGACTTTACGCGCGGAATTGGAATCTGAGGACTTACTGGAAGGGTTTACGCGGTCCGGAAGCGTGGTCATGCTGCCGGATGCGCCTTCCATCTTTGATAAATGATTTTTTTTTCACCACAAAGGACACAAAAAAGATCTTAACACAAAAAAGACACAATGAGTTTTTCCGAAGTCTAATTTTTGTGTTCCTTTTGTGTCAAAATCTTTTTTGTGCCCTTTGTGGTTAAATAGTTATAAAACAACTTCAAACAAGAATAACATGGCAAAAATGAATTTCGGGGGCGTAGAGGAAAACGTGGTCACACGTGACGAATTCCCCCTGGCAAAAGCGCAACAGGTACTTGCAAAAGAAACGATCGCCGTCATCGGTTACGGCGTGCAGGGCCCCGGCCAGTCGCTCAACCTGAAGGACAACGGCTTCAACGTGATCATCGGCCAGCGCAAGAATTCCAAGACGTGGGACAAGGCCGTGGCCGACGGCTGGGTGCCGGGCGAGACGCTCTTCGAGATCGAAGAGGCGTGCCAGCGCGCGACCATCATCCAATACCTGCTTTCGGACGCCGCCCAGATCGAGATGTGGCCCGTGATCAAGAGAAACCTCACGCCGGGCAAGGCGCTCTACTTCTCGCACGGGTTCGCCGTGACGTACAAGGAGCGCACGGGGATCATTCCCCCCGCCGATGTGGACGTGATCCTGGTCGCCCCGAAGGGGTCGGGCACCTCGCTGCGCCGCCTGTTCCTCGAAGGGCGCGGGCTGAACTCGTCGTTCGCCATCTTCCAGGACGCCACCGGGCGCGCCTGGGAACGTGTGATCGCGCTGGGGATCGGCGTAGGGTCGGGCTACCTGTTCGAGACCGATTTCAAGAAGGAGGTTTATTCCGACCTGACGGGTGAGCGCGGCACGCTGATGGGCGCCATCCAGGGCATCTTCGCCGCCCAGTACCAGGTGCTGCGCGAGAACGGGCACACTCCCTCGGAAGCGTTCAACGAGACGGTCGAGGAGCTTACGCAGAGCCTCATGCCGCTCGTGGCCGAGAACGGGATGGACTGGATGTACGCCAACTGCTCGACCACCGCACAGCGCGGTGCGTTGGACTGGTGGAAGCCTTTCCGCGACGCGTCGCTGCCGGTGTTCCAGAAACTTTACGCCGAGGTGGCCGCCGGGAACGAGGCCCAGCGTTCGATCGACAGCAACTCCAAACCCGACTACCGCGAAAAACTCGACGCTGAGCTCAAAGAGCTGCGCGAGAGCGAAATGTGGCAATCCGGGGCGACGGTGCGCTCGCTGCGCCCGGAGCGGAAGAAATAATTTTCCCACGACAATACACGATTACGGGCCCGGCGGATCATCCGCCGGGCCCGTTCACTTCCTCATCCCGATAAATGAGGGGGGGCGTCATGGGGTGGGCCAGGGGTGTCCACTCACAAAGACAGTGTGAGATTTATAGGCATGCGCTCGACATGACGAAGAACATTCTCATATCTTGCCCGGGATGACGTGATAAGGGCACCCGCGAGGGTTGCCCCTACGGGCTCGGAAGCAGCAAAGAAATATTTCGTACCTTTGTTCCTCCTTTACCAGAGAAAACAGACATGACCTACCGCCCCCTGGTTTCGATCATCACCCCGGCTTACAACGGCGAGCGGTTCCTGCGCCGCACGATAGAGAGTGTACTCGCCCAGCGTTATGACAACTGGGAGCAGATCATCGTGGATGACGGGTCGACCGATTCCACGGCGGCCATAGCGCAGCAGTATGCCGCCGCCGACCCGCGCATCCGCTATTTTTACCAGCCCAACCAGCGGCAGGCGGCGGCGCGCAACCGGGGCCTCGCCGAAGCGCGGGGGGAGCTGGTCGCCTTCCTCGACCAGGACGACCTCTGGCTGCCGGAAAAGCTGGAGGTCAGCGTAGGGGAATTTGCAAACGGGGGGCAGGATCTGCTGTTCACCGACATTTACCTGTTCGAACGCGATGAACAGACCGGCAGGCCGGAAGAGATGACCTACCAGTCGTGCGTCCCGGGCGTCTATCAAGGCGAGGAGGGATGGCAGCGGATCCTCACGCGCAACACGATCTATGTGCTCTCGGTGGTGGCCCGCCGCGAGGCGTTGCTTGCCGTGGGGGGATTTCGCAACCTGGATAATATCGACGACTTCGTCATGTGGATCACGCTCCTGCAACGGGGGTACGTGCTGCGGGGGATCGGCCGGGCCCTGTCGCTTTACCGTTTCCATCAGCAGGCGGCGTCGGCCCACGACCGCAGGGAGACGCGGCGGGTGCTGGCCGTATTCCGGGAGATGGAAAAAGAGACCGGAAACCGGGACATTTTCCGCCAGGCGGTGCCCAATTACCTGGGCTATTTCGCCGGGTCGGTGATGACCAAACGCAGGCAGGATATGGCTTACCTGAAAGAGCAACTGGACTATTGGGATATCCGGACGCCCCGGGTGCGGACGCTGATCCGGTGGCGGCGGTTCATACCGGAAAACTCGTTCAAACGCAAATTGCGCAGGGCTTTTGCGGCCGGATGATCCGGAGGTTATACATTGAGCCATTATTTGCAGCACACAGTCCGACCAAGATTCTTCACTGCGTTCAGAATGACAAAACGGCTAAAAAAGAAAGATTGCCGAAATTTTTCCCGAAAAAATAACAATCTGTCGAAATTATTCCTACATTTGCCCCGTATTTAACAACTCACTATGAGCAACACGTTCTATTTCGGTTACTTTTTTAGCTATTACTTTAAAAGGATGGCCGGGGTAGACTTTGCATAACGCGTAATCAAGCATAAATGATACGAACCCGGCGTCCTGAGAACAAGGCGCCGGGTTTTTCTTTTTAAAACAACGGAATGAAAGAAGAGCAGTTAAAAGTGGCCATACAAGGCTATGAGGGGTGTTTTCACCAGATCGTCGCGGAGCATTATTTCGGGCTGGACGCCCAAATCGTGCCCTGCGCGACCTTCCGCCAGGTGGCTAAAGCCGTGGAAACGGGCGAAGCGGATTACGGGGTGATGGCCGTCGAGAATTCGATCGCGGGGAGCATCATCGCCAATTACAGCATCCTTCAGAACAGCAAGTTGCAGGTTTGCGGGGAGGTTTATCTGCATGTAAGGCAGCAGTTGGTGGCCCTGCCGGGGGTGCGGTTGGAGGAGATCGAGGAGGTGCGCTCGCATCCGATGGCGCTGCTGCAGTGCATGGATTACCTGGACGAGCATCCCTGGCGGCTGGTCGAGGGGGGCGATACGGCCCTGTGCGCCAAGCAGATCGCCGAGAGCGGGCAGCGAAATGTGGCTGCCGTGGCGGGTATCCGGGCTGCGGAGCTTTACGGGCTGGAGATCATCGCGCCGGATATCCATACCATCAAGAACAATCACACGCGTTTCTGCGTGCTGCGCCGCGCTACGGGCGCCCTGCCCGAGGGGGCTGACAAGGCTTCGCTCTACTTCCGGACCTACAACGAGCATGGGGCGCTGCTGAATGTGCTGCGGCAGATGGAAGAGTCGAAGATAAATATGAGTAAATTGCAGTCCTATCCGATTCCCAGCGAGCCGTGGCACTACCTGTTCCATGTCGATGTGGAGTTCGACGACATGGATGAGTACCTGCGCGTGTTAGGGAAACTGGCGCTTGCGGCCGAGGGGTTGCATGTTTACGGGGTTTACCGGAAAGGGGATCAGATTTAGGGCACCCGCGAGGGGTGCCCCTACGGGTTCGGAATAATAGTAGAATAGAGATATGAAAGTAGCGATTATAGGGACGGGGCTTATCGGGGGATCATTCGCCCTGAGCCTGAAAAAATTGGGCATCGCCTCGGAGGTCTGGGGCGTGGACGCTTCGCAATCTAACGTCGATGAGGCGCTCAGGCTGGGCATTATCGACCGGGCGGGGACGCTGGACGAGGCGGTGGCGGCCTGCGAACTGGTGGTGATCGCCACCCCGGTCGACACGATCCCCGTGGTGGCCGTCAAGGTGCTCAACAAGGTCACCGGCCAGGTGGTCATGGACATGGGCTCGGTGAAGGCCGAGCTGTGCGAGATCGTCTCGCAGCATGCCCGGCGCGGACGCCTGGTCGCCACCCACCCCATGTGGGGCACCGAGCGCAGCGGTCCCGCGGCGGCCGTGGACACCGGTTTTACGGGACGCGCGGCGGTGATCTGCGAGCGGGAACGCTCGGACGAGGACGCGCGGCGGCTGGTCGAAGATATTTACACCCGTTTAGGCATGAAAGTCAAGCACATGAGCGCCGAGGAGCAGGACACCCACTGCGCCTACGTGTCGCACATTTCGCACGTGTCGGCCTTCGCGCTGGCGCTCACCGTGCTGGAAAAGGAGCGCGAGGAGGATACGATCTTCGACCTGGCGGCGGGGGGTTTCGAGAGCACGGTGCGGCTGGCGAAGAGTTCGCCGCGCATGTGGGTGCCGATCTTCATGATCAACAAATACAACGTGCTGGACGTGCTGCGCGAGCATATCCACCAACTGCGCATCATGCAGCGCATGATCGAGCGCGACGACGACAAGGGGCTCTGCGAGATGCTCGAAAAAGCGAATACGATTAAACGAATCCTTAAATAAATTATGAATTATGGATTATGAATTATGAATTGCCTGCCGGAAGAAAGGCTTTTCAAAATCCATAATTCATAATTCATAATCCATAATTCATAATTCTTATGTTTGCATTGGATAAAAAACGGCCCCTGATCATTTCAGGGCCTTGCAGCGCCGAAACGGAAGAACAGACGCTCGCGACTTGTACCGCATTGGCCGCCACGGGCGGCGTGGATATTTTGCGGGCGGGGGTCTGGAAACCGCGTACGCGGCCCGGGCAGTTCGAAGGGTCGGGGCTGAAGGGCCTCGCCTGGATGGCGCGGGCGAAACAGATGACCGGGCTGCCGTTCGGCGTGGAGGTGGCGACGGCCAAGCATGTGGAGAGCGCGCTGGAATTCGGCGCGGACATCCTCTGGATCGGGGCGCGCACGACGGGCAACCCGTTCAGTGTGCAGGAGATCGCCGACGCGCTGAAAGGGACGCAGGTGCCGGTGCTGGTCAAAAACCCGATGAATCCCGATCTCGACCTTTGGGCCGGGGCGGTGGCGCGGCTGGAAAACGCGGGGCTCGCGCATGAGAATATCGGGCTGATCCATCGCGGATTCTCCTATTTCGGCAGCAACAAGTACCGCAACACGCCGATGTGGCACCTGGCGATCGAGATGCGCTCGCGCATGCCGGAGGTGATGATGATCTGCGACCCCTCGCATATCTGCGGGCGGCGCGAATGGCTGCGCGAGGTGGCCCAGAAGGCGGCCGACCTGCAGTTCGACGGGCTGATCATCGAGAGCCATTGCAGTCCCGACAAGGCCTGGAGCGATGCGGCGCAGCAGCTGCTTCCCGACGACCTGGCCACGTTGCTGGCCTCGATCCGCTGGCGGGCGGGCTCGACCGACAATCCGGAGTATGTCGACGCGCTGGAGGGGCTTCGCGGGCAGATCGACCAGATCGACGAGGAGGTGTTCGACCTGCTCAGCCGGCGCATGAGGCTGGCCGAGCGGATCGGCGAGGTGAAGAAGCAGAACGATGTGGCCATCCTGCAGGGCGGGCGCTGGTCGAGCATCGTGGAGAAGGCGGTCACGCAGTCCGAAAAGCTCGGGTTGAGTGAGGAATTCGTGCGCACCGTCCTCGAAGCGATCCACCTGGAAAGTATCAACCGCCAGAATGAGATCATGAACGAACCGGGTAACATTCGGTAGATATCTCCGGGTTAAGCGGCATTTGTAATGCCGCTTGCTGTGTTTCGCGAATTTTAAATTCGCGTTTGTTCATCGGCGGCATTACAAATGCCGCCGAACAAAGGGAATATTTGTCATTCAGAGCGAAGCGAAGAATCTTGGTCGGAAGTGTTTGCAGCAGCACAGCCCGACCAAGATTCTTCGCTTCGCTCTGAATGACAAAAAACAGCTATCGTGAGCAAATCGCGGAAAACCAGATCGGGAACTTCATAATAAATTCTTATCTTTGTGATATCTCACCTCTCCACCTAAATCCTTTTCGGCGCAACTGGACTAAGCCCCCGGTTTGCGCCTGAAAGGGTTTGTGTATAGAGGTGAGATGCTATATACGCCGGGGGCTCTTTTTTGAATAACTACTGCCCCTTTCCCAAAGGTGCCTACTATAAGTCAATTTATCCGCAGCGTATCCGACCCCACGGGCCTGGCACGCTCGCTCGGGGATTTCGTGGCTTTGCGCGATCCTTACGGGCGGGTGCGGGTGTGTACGGGGCGCAGCGCGGCCATTTTCCACATCGTGGCCGGGGGGGGCGAGTTGGCGCTCAAGTGCTATATCCATCCGCCGCGTTGCGGAGCGGAGATTTACGGGTATGTCCGCGGGCATGCGGATTGGCCGCTCACGCGGGCGGAGTATTTGCCGGGGGAGTTGTACGTCTATGACCAGGCGGGATGCGGGACGTATTGCGATGTGACCCTCGCACCCTGGGTCGAGGGGCGTACGCTGGAGAATGAGATGCGCATGGCGGCGCTGGCGGGGGACCGGGCGCGGCTCGGAGTGCTGGCCGCCGGGTTCGGGGAGTTGGCGCGGGCGCTGCTGGATGCGCCCTGGGCGCATGGCGACCTGAAACCGGAGAATATCATCGTCGGCGCCGACGACCGCATGACGCTCGTCGACTATGACGCGATGTTCATCCCGGCGCTGGCAGATCGTCCCTCGGGGGAGATCGGCACGCCCGGGTACCGGCACCCGGCGCGCGACGCGGCGATGTATGACCGGCATTTGGACGATTACCCCATCGCGCTGATCGCCGTGGCGCTGCACGCGTTGGCCGAGGATCCGGCGCACTATCCCGCGCGAAAGGGCGGCGAGTGCGTCGTCCTGCATCCCGAGGAGATCCTCGCGGGGCGCTCGGCGCTTTATACTGCGCTTTTGGAGCGGTGGAAAGCCGAACGGCCGGGATTGCACCGCCTGGCTGCGATGCTGCAAAGTTCCTCGCCGCGGCTGGACGGGTTGCGCGAGGCGATGGCGCGTGTACCGGGATAGTTTTGTTATTCTGAACGAAGTGAAGAATCTTGGTCGGGCTGTGCCGGAATTGTTCCGACCAAGATTCTTCACTTCGTTCAGAATGACAAAAACGCCGAATGATTTCAGATTTTAACGACCAATCTCTCACAACTATGTATAACGCTCCCATTACAAGAAAAAATCCCCTGCTGCTGGCCGTGCTGATCGACCGGTCGGGGTCGATGTCCCAGAAAGTGACCGTAGGCGCAGAAACGCTGACGAAAGCGGAATATGTGGCCCGGGTGGTCAATGAATTCATCTCGGAATTGGTCAACCGCTGCCGCCGCGAGGAGGGGGTGCGCGACTATTTCCGCCTCGGCGTGGCCGGCTACTCGGGCGACGGGGTCAACTGGCTGTTAGGACAGCGGCCGGTAAGTCCCTCGGAGCTCTGCGTGATGGGGCGGCCCACGCGCAGCTACCTGCAGGAGCGGGTGCTGCCGGGCGGCAACAGCGTCCTGTGCACGATCGACGAGACGCTCTGGATCGAACCGGACGCCTCGGGCGGCACACCCATGTTAGAGGCTTTCGAAAAGACCCGCGCGTACCTTGCGGGCTGGTGCGCACGACCGGAGAACGCGGAGTCCTATCCGCCCGTGGTGATCAATATCTCGGATGGCGAGGCCTCCGACGGAGGGCGCGAACAGTTAATGCACAGCGCCGGGGCCATCACGGGGCTATCTACTTCGGACGGCAATGTGCTGCTGATCAATATCCATATCACGGGCGAAGAGGCTGCGCCGCGGGTGATCTTCCCCTGCACGCCCGAAGAACTGCCCGTGGAGCGTAACGCGCGGCTGCTTTACGATATGTCCAGCGTGATGCCGGCGCCTTATGAGCAGATGGTGATCGAGGCGCGGAACGGGCGCGGCGGGCAGGCGCCTTTCCGGGGGGTGAGTTACAATACTCCTGTGACTGAATTGGTTGCCATGTTGAATATCGGCTCTCTGAGCGTTAACCTGATGATATGATACCCACTTTAAATAGTTTTCTGGAAAGCGTTTCCAATCCCATCGGGCGGTTCAAGGTGCTCGACGGCGTTTATCCCGTGCGCGGGGCCGACGGGCGGGTTTTGTTCACCGTCCGCAGGCATAGCGTGGTTTTTCCGGTCGTTTGCAACGGCCGGGCGTATAAACTCAAGTGTTTCCTCTCGGGCGACGAGCAGATCCGCCAGCGGGCACGGGGCATCGCGGAAGCCATCGGGCGGCAGGAGGAGCGCGCTTTCACGGGCGATTACCGCTATCTGGAGGCCGAAATGGTCGCCATCTCGCCTTCGGGACGGACGTGCATCGAGGATGTGGTCGTCCAGCATGTGCCCGAGGGGCGGGGTATGCACGCTTTCCTGCTCGGGTGCTGCGACCGGGAAGATTCCCCCGCCGTGGGGACGCTGCTCAAAGGGATCGCCCGGATGTCGGCGTGGCTTGCGCAAGCCGGGATCGTGCACCGCAATATCAAAGGGGCCAATATCCATGTCGCCGTGGACGGCGGGCCCGTGCTGCTCAATTACGACTATGCGCAGGCCGCGGTGGGGACGCTCGGGCTCGAGGCGGATAACATGGCGTTGGCGCGTCTGGGAATGGCGCTTTATGTGATTGCGTGCGATCCGGCCATCTACCGCACGCTGCGGCAGGCGATGGCCTTTTTACCCGAGGGCGCACACCATTTGGCCGAGGCGATCTGCGAGGCGGGGCCGGGGCAGCCTTGCCCGGAATTATACACGCTCGCGGCGGCCTTGCGGCAAGGGTTTATCGCGCGCGGGGAGCTGGATGATTTGCTGGGGGCGTTGTGCGGGCGGGAGATGTCGGCGGCGATGCTGCCCGCCCCGGTGATGAACCTGGGGTCGGAGTGGCGGACGATGCCGGATTATCCGGGAACGGAGGATGCGCCCCCTACCCTGGCGCAGGATGTGGATGGGCTGTGGATCTACCGCGACGCGCAAGGCGGGCAGGCTTACGGGCGGCGGTTCGAATATGCCGAGGATTTTACGGCAGGGCGCGCCCTGGTCGCGGTGGACGGCACGGGGACGCTGATCGACAGCAAGGGCAGGCAGGTGTTGCCTGCGCCGTTGGAGTGCCAGGAATGGGACGCGGAGCAGGGGGTGGCCTCGGTGGCGCTCTACGGGCGGTGCGGGTTGTATGACCGCGACGGGAAGGCGCTCACGGCGCTCTGCTATGACTGGCTCGGGTCCTGGCGCGAAGGGTTGTTGCTGGCGCAGAAGGGGGATAAATTCGGGTTCCTCGATGCCACGGGGCGTGAGGCGATCGGGTTCATCTATGATGAGGCTTCGTCGTTTTCGGGCGGGGTCGCGCCGGTGAGGATCGGCGGCGAGGAATTCCGCATCGACCGGACGGGGGCGAGGGTGAAGTAATCTGGGAACGGTTGTAGGGGCACCCAATGAGAAGGGCACCCGCGAGGGGTGCCCCTACATTCCGCCAACGTGCGCACGTCATCCCGACAGAGCGAAGCGACGAGGAATCTACCTTATAAGTGGTAGACCCCTCGTCGCTTCGCTCTGTCGGGATGACGTTAATTACCGGATGCGGTCGAGTGAGCGGACCAGCTCTTCGTCGCGCCGGATGCCGCGCAGGGCCAGCCAGGTGAAAATGAGGGCCACAAGGGGGAATACGTCCGTCAGGGCGAAATTCATCGGTTCCACGCCCAACGCTTCGACCATGCCGCGCGCCTGCCAGAGCATGTAGGCCACCGTGAGTTGCGCCACGAGCAGCAGCACCATCTCGATGCGGCACAGGGTCATCTGCAACCGGCGTTTCTTAAACAAAAAGATCGTCACCAGCGGCAGCGCGGCGCAAAGGGCCAGCAGGATCATCGCAAGCGGGGCGGGCGTGAGCACCGACATGCTTTCAACCGTGCCGGTCGAAAGCCCGTTGGCGGTCAGCCGGGCCGCGTCCTCGCCGCCACCCATCACGGCCAGCGGCAGGAAAAGCACCGCCGTCATCAGGCCGGCGGCAAGCAGCAGGTATATACTTTGAATCCTCTGGATCATAAGTCGCTGATTCGTTCGTCGATGTTATAGCGGTTGCGGTCGGGGGCGTTGCGCAGGATCAACTCGCCCAGGAAACCCGCCAGGAAGAGTTGCGCGCCCAGCACCACGGCCAGCAGGGCCAGGAAGAACAAGGGTTGATCGGTCACGGAGCGCGTGTCGATGTAGTGGGCCTGCTTGTATAATTTTTCGGCGATCACCCAGATGGTCATCAGGCCCCCGGCGAGGAACATCAGGCTGCCCATGCCGCCGAAAAAGTAGAACGGGCTGCGGCCGTAGCGCGAGAGGAACATCACCGAGATCAGATCCAGATAGCCGCGAAGCATGCGTTCCAGGCCGAATTTCGTGCGTCCGTATTTGCGGGGGTAGTGCTCGACCACCTTTTCGCCGATCTTGCGGAACCCCGCGCGGTGGGCCAGGATCGGCACGTAGCGGTGCATCTCGCCGTAGACCTCGATGCTTTTGACCACTTCGCGGCGGTAGGCTTTGATGCCGCTGTTGAAATCGTGCAGCTTGATGCCCGATACGCGGCGCGCCGTGGCGTTGAACAGCTTGCTCGGCAGGCGTTTGCCCGCGGGGTCGTGACGTTTTTTCTTCCAGCCGGAGACCAGATCATACCCTTCTTCGGTGATCATGCGGTAGAGGGCGGGCAGTTCGTCGGGCGAGTCCTGCAAATCGGCGTCCAACGTGGCGACGACCGCGCCCCGGGCCGCTTCGAAACCGCAATAGAGGGCGGCGGATTTGCCGTAGTTGCGCGCGAAACGGATGCCGCGGATGCGCGGGTCGGCTTCGGCGAGGCTTTTTATGATTGCCCAGGAATCGTCCTTGCTGCCGTCGTCGACCATCACCATTTCCCAGCGAAGGTTTTCGGCGTCCAGCACGCGGGCGACCCACGCGGCCAACTCGGGCAGCGATTCGCTCTCGTCCAGCAGCGGGACGACAACGGATATGTCAGGCTTCGTACTCATCGTGCGTATCGGTATGGAAAGGATCGGCCGGGCGTTTGACGAACACGGCGGTGAACAGGCCCACGAACGTGCCGCAAATCAAACGCAGCAATAATACACCGAAAAATATCGAGGCGGGATGGCTGAACAACAGGCGGGTGATCGCCACACCTTTTTCCATCTCCGCAGGATTGTTTTTAAGGATGGGGTTGGCCGCTACGGCTTGTTCAGCCAACGCCATTTTTTTGTCCAATAACGCGGTGAAATACTGCGGGGCGATCATCTTTTGGGCAATCACCTCGCCCAGGCCCGTGATCACGCCCACGAAAAGCATCGAAAGCACGATGAAACCGAGGCCTGCGCCATAAGTCAGGCCCGCGTCGCCCTGGTCGGCGGCGTATTTGCGGCCGAAGATGATCGAACCGGCCACGAAGATCGCATAGACGATCCAGCCCTGGCCCGCCTGTCCGTGGAGCTCCCATTTGAGTGCGATGCTCATCATGCGCACCATGAAGATCGCCACGCCCATCACCACGCCGGCGACTATCGCGCTGCCTAAAAGTCCTTGTTTCATAGTATGAGTTCTCCTTTGCCTTCGCGTAAGATCTCCGGCTCGTCGCCGGCCAGGTCGACCAGCGTGGTCGGGTTGTTGTCGCCGTAGCCGCCGTCGATCACCAGGTCCACCGCGTTTTCGTAGCGTTCATGGATCAGTTCGGGGTCGGTCGTGTATTCGATCACCTCGTCGGGGTCCTTGACCGAGGTGGTGAGCAGCGGCGCATCCAGGGCCGCCACGATCGCCAGCGGAATGCCGTTGGCGGGAATGCGCACACCGATGGTCTTGCGCTTGCCCAGCGCCTTGTCCGGCACGCGCGACGAGGGGTTCAGCACGAAGGTAAAGGGGCCGGGAAGGTTGCGTTTGAGCAGTTTGAAGGTCGAGTTATCGACCTTCGCGTACTCGGCCACGCGGCTCAGGTCTTCGCAGACGATGGCCAGCGTACCGGGTTGTTTGCCCGTGATGGATTTGAATTTCTCGACCCCGCGCTGGCTGTGCAGCGAACAGGCGAAGCCGTAAACGCTGTCGGTGGGATAGATGATCACGCCGCCCTCCTCCAGGCATTTGACTGCCTGGGAGATCTGTTTTTCGTTGGGATTGACGGGGTAGATCCTAATGATCATTTCTTGCTGTTTTTTGGGCACCCGCAAGGGGTGCCCCTACGGAACGGGAATCACGTTTATATAGTGCTGCCTTCGACCGTCGGGAGCGCGCCTGTGATCAGCGTAACCACCATCCGAACTTTCGCTGTGCGCAGAGTGCGTCGATTTTTGCTTATCGTTTGAATTTTTAACCGGAGCGTACTTTTGTACGTGAGGATTAAAAATCCAAAGGATAAGTGAAAAGCGGCGTGCTATGCGCGCAGCCGTCATCAGCACCGAAAACCAAAAAAAAATCGGGTAAGCTACTCATATCGCACCGCTACAACCACCTATCCTTGCTGTCTTCCGACCCTGGGGAATTTCGGCAGGAGCTGGTCGTATAAGACTTACCCGAGGATGCAAAGATAAGGATTTTCCTTATATTTGCAAACGTTAAAAAACAAAATGGTTCTTATGTCGAAAGCTGTCCGCCGCGCGGGCTGGGCGATCGCCCTGCTGGTTATCATCGGTGTTGCGTTGTTCATCGTTTTCCGGATGGTTCCGGGGGGCAAGGCCGTCTATATGGGGAATAATCTTTATGTGCCCACGGGGGCCACCTATGCCACGCTGCTCGATTCGCTGGGCCGCGACGGGCATAGGGTGGCGAATGTCAGGCGGTTCGACCGGGTGGCGCGCGGGTATGGGCTCAACGAGGGGGTCAAGCCGGGGCGGTATGTGCTCAAGGAGGGGATGAGCTACCGGCAGGTGGTGCAGATGCTGCGCCGCGGGTTGCAGACGCCGGTGCGGCTCACGTTCAGCAATGCGCGCACCATCGACCGGCTGGCGGGGGCGGTTTCGCGCTGCGTGGAGACGGATTCGGTGACGCTGCTGGCGGCTTTTACCGATCCTTCGTTTACGAAAGAATATGGTTTCGAGCCGCATACGTTCATTGCGATGTTCATCCCCAATACGTATGAGGTCTATTGGAATTCGACGGCCAGGAACGTTTGCGACCGGATGAAGAAGGAGTACGATCGGTTCTGGAACGAGGAGCGGCGGGCGAAGGCGGCGGCGATTAATCTTACGCCTTTGCAGGTTTCGGTGCTCGCCTCGATCGTCTATGAGGAGACCAAGAAGAATGATGAGATGGCGCGTGTGGCGGGGGTTTATGTCAACCGGCTGCGGATCGGGATGCCTTTGCAGGCCGACCCGACGCTGAAATTCGCGGCGGGGGATTTTTCGCTGAAGCGCGTGCTGGACAAGCATAAGCTGACGGATTCGCCTTATAATACCTACATGTACAAGGGGTTGCCGCCGGGGCCGATCTGCATGCCTTCGATCCGGGCGCTCGACGGGGTGCTCGATTATGAGCATCATAATTACCTCTATTTCTGCGCGGCGCCCGATTTTTCGGGGTATCACCGTTTTTCGCCCGACCTGGCGGGGCATGAGCGCAACCGGCAGGCTTATATCCGCTTTTTGAACGCCAATCATATCCGATAATAAAAAGAATGTCTTTTCGTCATGTCGAGCGTAAGTCGAGGCATCTCAGATCGACCGGTTTGAGATGTCTCGACTTACGCTCGACATGACGAAAAAGATTCAACACGACAAAAACATGTTCAATCGCTCAAATATTTTTGCAATCGCCCTCGTGTTGTGCGCCGTCGCCGCGCACGGGGTTACGCCGCGTTTCACGTACGACGATATTGCGGAAGGGAAATTCCGCCAGCAGACCCTCACCGGGGTGCATCCGATGAACGGCGGGGAGCATTACGCGGTGCAGGACAGTACGCGCATCACCGCTTTCCGGTATTCGGACGGCGGGGTGGATATGGTCGTCTTCGACGGAGCGGAGCAGAATCCGCGGGTGGAATTCAAGGAGTATATTTTCAGCCCCAATGAGCGCAAGGTGCTTTTGGCGACCAATGTGCGCAAAATCTACCGCCATTCGATGGCCGCCGATTGGCTGCTTCATGACCGGTTGGCGGGGACGATCACGCCGCTTTCGGCCGAGGGGGGCGAGCAGCAACCGGCTTTCTCGCCCGATGGGACGAAGGTGGCGTTCGTGCGCGACAACGACCTTTATGTGGTCGATCTGGAGAGTTTTACGGTGCGGCGCATTACGGAGGACGGTGCGCGCAATTCGGTGATCAACGGGCTGCCCGACTGGGTTTATGAGGAGGAATACGGGATGCTGCGCGCATTCTGTTTCTCGCCCGACGGCCATCGAATCGCCTGGCTGCGCTTCGATGAGAGCCGGGTCAGGCAATACACGCTGCTGCGCTACCGGGGGCAACTTTATCCCGAGGCGTACACCTACAAATACCCGAAGGCGGGCGAAGAGAATTCCGATGTCCAGGCGTGGATGTGCGACCTGGAAAAGAACGTTACGGCGCGGGCCAATGTCGACACGCGCGGGCTTTACGTACCCCGGCTGGGATTTACGCCCGAGGGGGAATTGTGGCTTTTCTGCGTCAACCGTAAGCAGAACCGGTTCCAGGTGGTCATCGGGGGGCGCACGGCGTATGAGGAAAATTCTTCGACTTATATCGAGCGGCCGGACGAGCGGACGGCGACCTTTCTGGCCGGGGGGCGCATGGTCGTGATGAATGAGTCGTCGGGGAGCCGGCAACTCTATCTTTATGAGCGGCGCAACGGGAAATATTCGCTTAAAAACGCGGTTACGAAGGGCAAGGAGGTGCTTTCGCTCGTGGAGATCACCACGGAGCGGGCGTATTACCTCACCGTGGGGGATACGCCCATGCAGCGCGAGCTTTGGAGTGTGCGGCTGGACGGGCGCGAGGCTAAGCGGCTGACGACCGGAAAAGGGGTTTATAAGATCGAGCCGGGGCGGTATATGCACTATTTCCTCAGTTATTTTTCCAATTCGACCACCCCGCTGCGGGTGACCGTTAACCGCGGGGTGGATGGGACGCAGGTACGCACGATCGAGGATAATGCGGCGTTGGCGGCTTATACACGCGAGGTGCTGTTGCCTGCGAAAGAGTTTTTTACGTTTAAGACGGTGGACGGGACCGACCTCAACGGGTATATGGTCAAGCCTGCCGGGTTCGACCCTTCGCGGCGTTATCCCGTGCTGATGACGCAGTACAGCGGGCCGGGGTCGCAGGAGGTGCTCGACCGCTGGAAGGTGGATTGGGAGGATGTGATGGTGCAGTACGGCTATGTGGTGGTGTGCGTCGACGGGCGCGGGACGGGGGGGCGCGGGGCGGCTTTCCGCAAATGCACCTATGGGCAGCTCGGGAAACTGGAAGTCCAGGATCAGTTGGCCGCGGCGCGCTGGATCGGGGCGCAGCCCTGGGCGGACGCTTCGCGCATCGGGATCTACGGATGGAGCTATGGCGGGTTCATGGCGCTCAACTGCGCCACGCAGGGGCCGGGGATCTTTAAGATGGCGATCGCGGTGGCTTCCGTGACCTCGTGGCGGTATTATGATACGATCTACACGGAGATCTATAACGGGTTGCCGCAGGAGAATCCGGCGGGGTATGACGATAATTCACCCCTGACGCATGCGGCTGCGCTCGATTGCAAACTGCTGATGATCCATGGGTCGTCGGATGATAATGTCCATCCGCAGAACAGTTATGAGATGGCCTCGGCGCTGATGCGGGCGGGCAAGCAGTTCGACTTCGAGGTCTATCCGGATTGCAATCACAGCATGCTGCCGGGGGGGCGCAACCATATCCGGCAGCGGATGGTGGATTTTACGCTTGCGAATTTGTAGAGATCCGGGCCATCGGCCCGTCACGTCATCCCGAACGAATGTGAGGGAACTACCGCTTATTCTGTATATAAGGTAGTTCCCTCACATTCGTTCGGGATGACGTTTTTAGGGCACCCGCAAGGGGTGCCCCTACATACAAGTTGTCATTCTGAACGCAGTGAAGAATCTCAGAAAGGCTGTCTGAGATTCTTCACTGCGTTCAGAATGACAAATATCCCCCGAGTGCCGGGCGGCACCACTGCGTTCAGAATGACAAAGCATAGAAGATTAAAAGCCCATTGAGACGGCTTTGACGTTGATTTGGAGGGTGTCCGCGTTGACTCCGGTGAAGATGCCGTAGCCGTTTTCGATGTTGGCGTGGATCTCGGCGATGGTGTTGCCGGTGCTTTTGTAAAGCAGCAGATACTCGGGCTGCATGCGCACCAGGATCACGTTGTGGCGGCCGTAATACGAAAAACTCTGCATCGAGAGTTGGCTCTCGGCGGCCGTGGTGGGTTCGGTGCGGAACATGGGGCGGGGGATGTCGTCGTCGTCCGAGATCGTGTAGATGGAGGTGGGGCTACTCTCGATGCATTCGGCCACGATGATGTAATAATCGCCGGCGGCGTTGTCCCAGGTCACGGTGATGGGTTCCCAGCCGCTGTCGGCGCGGGAGGCGTTCGCCGCCATCGCCATGTTGGGGCGCTGGGGGATTTCCATAACGGCAGCAGAGAGGGTCATGCCCTGCGGTTTGGGGGGGATGGTGGTCGTGGCGGTGACCTGCTCGCCGTTGTAGGGGAGCGTGAGGGTGTAGGTGTGGCCCTCGGTGACTTTCAGCGAGGCGTTGGCGTAGAGGCCGTCGCCCTGCGGTTGCAGGGTGTAGGTGCGCTCGGCGGTTTCGTCCGTTACGGTCATCTGAAGGGCATCGACGTTCTCGGAGGAATAGCTCACGTCGCTGCGCAGGGCGATCAGTTTGCTCACTTTGACCGTGGGGGAGTTATTGGCGTAGAGGTACGACTCGACGACGGCTTTGTCCTGGAATTCGGCCACCAGCGTGGGCTGGCAGGCGCAAAGGGCGAGGCAGGCGAAAAAAGGTATAAGGCGCATGGGGGATCAGAATTTAAGGCTGAGCGTGACGTTAGGGGTGATGCTCAGGTAGTTGATATTGCTTTCGAGGATCGTACCGTCCACGATCTGGAATTTCTTGGCGCTCACGTTCTTGCGGTTGTAGGCGTTGAAGAGCGAGAAGCTGACCGAGTTGGGGCGGCCTACGCTTTTGAACAGGTCGAAGCGGAAGGAAGCGGCCAGGTCGAGGCGGTGGTAGTCCGGCAAGCGATAGGTGTTCTTGTCGCTCACGGCGTAGTAGGAGGACTCGCTGCCGTCGACCAGCGTGAGCGTGTAGGCGCCCAGCGGGGCCGTGTAGGGGCGGCCCGTGGAGTAGATCCAGGTGGCCGAGAAGTCGAAGTTGCCGAATTTGTAGACGGCCACGGCTTTGAATTCGTGCGTCACGTCCTGGTAGGCGTAGAAATATTTGTCGCTCTGGTCGGGGAAACGGTTCTTCACCTCGCCGATCGTGTAGCTCACCCAACCGCTGAATTTACCCGCTTTTTTCTGGGCAAGGAACTCCACGCCGGTGGCGTAGCCGTTGCCGGTGAAGAATTGTTCGTCCGTCTCGGTGTTCGCGGATTGGTTGCCGCCGCCGAAGCCGCCGGGGCCGCCGCCACCGGGTTGGCGCTGGAAACGCAGGGTGTATTCCGAGATGTCGTAGTTGCGTTTGTAGTACCCTTCGACGCTCAGCAGGTAGTCGGGCAGGTTGTAGCTCACCCCGAGGTTCATGTGGGCCGAGCGGCTGACGGGGATGTCGTCTTTATTGGAAAGGATCCAGAAGTCGCTGTTGCCCGACATCACGTCCTCGCGCACCACGCGGTTGGCGAATTGGTAGAACAGGCCCGTGGCGGCGTTGACCGACAGGCGCGGAGTGAAGGCGTAGCTCGACGAGAGGCGCGGTTCGGCGTATAGTTTCGAAGTGTTCGAGAAGTAGGTGGCGCGCAGGCCGGGGGTGACGATCCACTTGCCGCCCGCCAGGCGCATTTTATCCTGCAGGAACAGCCCGGCCAGCACGGCATCGTCCTGCTTGCGGGCCAGCGTGGCGGTGTCGCTCTGGGCGTAGGAGTAGTCGATGTCGTAGCCCGTGCCGAAGAGGCCGAATTCGAGGATGTGGCGGTCGCTCAGGGAGTATTTCCAGGAGTTGGAGAGGGTCAGATCGCGCAGGTTGTTCTCCTCCATCACGCCGCTTTTCACGTTCTGCGTCACATCGTCCTTCGTGTAAGTGATCGAGCGGCTCTCGTCGCGGGTGCTGTAAAAGTTGGAATAGCTGGCCAGGGTGGTCGAGGTGAGGCGGTCGTTCCACTTGCGCGACCACCGCAGCGAGGCGCCCACGTTGCCGTAGCGCGAGTAGTCCGAGTTGTCCATCCCCATCGAGGAAAAACCACCCCCGCCTCCTCCCGGGGGGCCTCCCATGCCGCCGCCCGGGAAAGAGAACTGGGGGGTGTTATCGACGTAATCCGTGCCGTTGAAAAAGCTCAGCGAGAAGATATCACGCTTCGAGGCGTTCCAGGTCACCTTGGCGTTCATGTCGTAGAAGTACGATTTCGGGTCGGTCTGTCCGACTCGGCCGCGACCGCCCATGGGGCCGGTGGGGACGGCGGTTTCGGTCTGGGATTCTTTCGAGTTCTGGCCCGAAATGCGGTCGTAAAGCCAGCCCTGGTAGGAGCGGCGGAAGGCGAAGAGGGAGGTCACCTTTTCGCCGATCGGCACCTCGGCGAAGAGGTTGAAACTCAGCAGGCTCACCTCGCCGCCGAATGTCGGGCGGCGTTTGTTGCCGTCCTTGCCCGTGATCTCGGTGACGCTCGACAGGCGGCCGCCGAATTTCGATTCGAAACCGCCCTTATAGAGTTGCACGTCCTTCAGGGCGTTGGAGTTGAAGGCGCTGTAAAAGCCGTGGAGGTGGTCGACGTAGTAGACCGTGAAGCCGTCGTAGAGGATCAGGTTCTGGTCGGGGGTGCCGCCGCGCACGTACATGCCGGAGGAGTTCTCGTTCGAGGCGCTTACGCCGGGCATCAGTTGGAACGAGCGCATGATGTCGCGCTCGCCGATGTTGGGCAGGAATTTCAGGGCGGCGGGGGCCATTTTGATCTTCTGCTCCTCGACGGATTGTTCGAGGGCCTTGTCGTCCTTGCGGCCCCAGACGAAGACTTCGGCGATCTGCTGTTTCTGCGGCTCCATTTCGATGCGCATCGGATCGTTCGCCGCGTCGGGCGTGAGTTCGATGTAGCGGGTCAGGTAGCCGATGTAGGCGACTTCGATGATGGCGGTGTCGGAGGGGACTTTTTGCAGGGTGAAACGGCCCGCGGCGTCGGTGGTGACGGCGTTCGCGGTGCCGGTGACGCTGACCGAGGCGTAGGGCATGCGCTCGCCGTTGGTGGCGTCCTCCACGGTACCCGTGAGGATAAAGTTGCGTTTGATGGGGTCCAGGGTGTTGCGCTCGGCTTGGCGCTCGGCGGTGATTTCGAGGCCCTTCTGCGTGTTATCGCCCATCAGGGCGGCCAGGGCTTCCTTATTCTTCGCGATGTAAATATAGCCGTCGGAATTGATCAGGGTGGCCATGCCCCAGGTCTTGGTCAGCATGGCCAGACAGCCGTTGATCGTTTTTTCCTCGTAGGTGGTCAGGGAGGTGGTGTAGCGCGAGAGGTGCGAGCGTTCGAACACGAAGCGGATGTCCATGTCCTTGCCCATTTTATCGACGATCTGGTCGAGTTTGCCGTAATAGTCGTGCGGCAGGCGCAGGTTGCCTACGGTCTGAGCATGCAGGGCGAGAAAGGGGAACAACAGGAATAGGGGGAGTAGCAGCCTTTTCTTCATAACAGGTCATTGGGGCCGTCCTTGCGGACGGGCCGGTGAATGGGTCGGTTAAAATGAAAAGGTAGCGGTCTATTCGATAATATCCTGTTTTTCAGTCGACGAAAATAGCCGCGCGAGGCTACCGTTGCAACTCGAATCGGCGAACGGGCGGTTTTTCTCTGCGAACGGGCGGAAAAAAAGGATAGCGCAAAAAGGAGATTGATTGGTTATAGCATTAAAAAATGGCGGGAAATTCCCGCCATCGATCATTATTTGATTATTCCAGAATACCCTTCTCAATAACGGAAAGCCGTGGGTATGGGCAAGCGATAAACTTATTTACAGCATATGCCAAACGCCAATATGGGGTACCTCCTCCCGGAGGTGGAGGTGGGGCAAGTTCGGGATCAACATATGTTTCACGCGCAAATATCCTTTGATAAGGAAGTCGACTGAACAGACTATCAGGATTGCATCCAGAAACAAAAAACGTATATTGTCTGTAACGAAAATACCCCATGCCCGCCTCACCTGGTTGGTGTGATACTCCAATATGGAATATGATCGAGTCATTCTCCTCGACTAAATATAAGTGCACATATTTATAACCCTGAACATTCAACTTTTTACCACTTAACAAGATATTATCTAAATCCGTTAGCAACCACGGATTATTAATTTGGAGTTCCGGCAAGCCGAATTGCACGATGTGCATCGGTATGGGCGCATAATATTTTGGCGGTGGTGGAAGTTTAGCCATACTCATTACGGCACCACCCAATAGAAAGGGAATACAAATGAGCGTTCTCCATTGGGGACTTCTGTATCTTCTTGTCAACGAGCAAAACATCATCTAAATTATCTTCATTTTACTGGGAAAAATGGAAAATATTGTTGTGATGGCACATGAAAAATTCTAAAAGTTGGTTCCGGCAGATTTCGCTTCATTTGACCTTTGTACACATCCGTAGCAAAACCCCTATCGCCAACAAGCCTGCCATCTTTGTAACTACTACTAGGGTACGGAGAAGAACTATGGCTATGATCGAGTACTCTTATCGCTTGTCCATTAAGATCTTTACCATAGATATCTGCCTGTCCATAATCCGCACCGTCCGTGTGACTCGTAGTAATAAAACCTACTCCATTTTCACCTGGCTCCCCGATAGCTGCACGGCCGATTTCA
The DNA here is from genome assembly GCA_031549495.1 of Rikenellaceae bacterium. GTDB lineage: Bacteria > Bacteroidota > Bacteroidia > Bacteroidales > Rikenellaceae > JAVBOW01. The sequence goes on from JAVBPS010000004.1 coordinate 30,856, forward strand.
ACCTCCGATATCCCGGTGATGTTATTGGCCATAAACTTAAATAATGCACCCGCATTTTCATCACCTTTGACTTGATAGACATCATATAACCCCTTCGCATCACCATTTGAATAACCCCGCGTTTCTTGTGACGCAATGGTGCCGTGAGTAAAAACTAATGGGTCGATATTATCCATCCTTTTGCCAACCACATTCACCATATAAAAAGCGTCTTGGGTCTGATCTTCTATTCGGTTCACTATCTGCCCAAAAACATTTATTTCCCAGACATCCTCGCCTTTCGGGTCTACATATTTGAGTGGGTTATTCAGGCAGAACGCATACGGCGAGGTCGGATAATAACTTTCCGCCTTGGGGTCTACATTCGGCCATCGACCGTAAACCAAATTTACAGCGAATAAACTGAAAAAGCAAGCGGTGAATAAAATCTTTGTTTTCATGTCGTTATGTTTTATGGTTTGTATTTTTGATGTCAGTTATTTGATTCTTAATCCATTGGCTTTACGGCGATCAATTTCATCCTGCACCGATTTTACCCAATCCTCGTAAAGATCTTTCGGCATATCTACATAGCCGGTATCGTCGATCTTGCGCATTACCTCTTTTGACTGAGCAATAAGCCTATTCAAATGGTCATCGTCCGGTAGACCTTTCTCATCCAACAATGCTTTATATTGAGGGATGATCCTGTAAAGACAATTGTTTTCGGTCATCAAGGCCAGAAGGTTGCCAGAATCATATTTATAAATCGTCCCAAGACATAACTCAACAAATCCGTCTATGTAATCACACCAGTCAATATAACCACCAACAAGATCACCAAGCATATTGATTACAATCTGACGGTCGTCGCAAGGTTTTAAATATGTCCCTTTCTCAATAGCTTTTTCTGTAATTCCCATTGTCTCGATTATAAATATCTCTCTGGGCAAAGAGTGGTTCGTCAACTCGACATTCATCCACTTGCTGCCATCCTCGTTTTTGTGGCGTATGAATGAGTGATTGGGAGCATAGGCCAAATAAGCCTCGGCTCCAATCTCGTTAGCGAGTATTTTGTAGAGTAACGGCAAACTGTGGCATTGTCCCGAACGGGTATGCATCAATTTGGTTACAAATAGTTTTGTATGGTCTTCTTTCGCCCAGAAATCTTCAAAATCATAGGTGTATTCTTTGAAGCCATTTAACGGACTTGGATTACACATATACTCGAACACAGCAATATTTCCTCCAAGGGGATGTTGGTCGAGTTTGTTGAGCTTTATAAAGTCTTTGAGCGTACTTGCTATGGATGCGATAGAATCACAAAAAGCCGTGTAATCCGGTTTGCCATCAAGAAAAGCCCATTCGACTAAAAACACCGCTCGTTTTACGCTCAGCTCTTGCCGACCGTCGAGCATAGCAGCCATTTCAAGATACGCTGCATTGTAATACGGGCTGAGGGTTTTCACCTCATATCCGTCCGGCAATCGCAGCACATATTCTTTGAGTTCGGATTGGGCGTTGGCATACGAGAGGAATATACCGCCAACAGCAATCAGACAAACCAATATTTTCCAGGCTAAACGCATAGAGACAATTTGTAAAACTTTGTTTTACAAATTTAAGCCGGAACACCCCTGAACCAATGAAAAATCGTATCATCACGCGTGCCGTAACAGGCTGATTCACAGCATCAACAGAAACAAAACAATAATCAGTCCGTTTCAGGTATTTTATGCCCGGAAATATGGGCTTGCGACGGGATAAAAAAGGATAGCCCCCGGGATTGCCGGAGACTATGCTTGTCATTCAGAGCGAAGCGAAGAATCTTGGTCGGAACTGCTCCTAAACAGCAAGACCAAGATTCTTCGCTTCGCTCTGAATGACAAATATGAAGGGTTAGCTTACAACCCCATCCAGGTCGCCAGGTAGTAGATCCCCATGGCCAGCAGGGCGCTTACGGGGATGGTGATGATCCAGGCCCAGAGCAGGTTTACCGTCACGCCCCACCTTACGGCGGACATGCGCTTCACGGCGCCCACGCCGACGATCGCGCCGGTGATCGTGTGGGTCGTGCTTACGGGGATCTTCCAGATTTCGGTCAAAAAGAGGGTCAGCGCGCCTGCGGTTTCGGCGGCTACGCCCTCCAGCGGGGTTACCTTGGTGATCTTCGTGCCCATTGTCTTGACGATGCGCCAGCCGCCGGACATCGTGCCCAGGGCGATCATCGTGAAACAGGCCAGGGGGACCCAGGCGTTATGGAGCATGATGTCGCTGACACTGCCTTCACGGCCGCCCGCCACGAACAGCGCGGCGGCGATGATGCCCATCACCTTCTGCGAGTCGTTCAGGCCGTGGCCGATGCTGAAAAGGCCCGAGGAGACCAGTTGCAACCGCTTGAACCATTGTTCGGCGCGGTGGGGGTTGGCGCGGCGGCAGATGTTCATGATAATGATCGTGATGACCGAGGCCATCAGCATCCCGATCAGCGGGGCCAGCAGGATGAAGGCGGCGATCTTCAGCACCACCGACGAATGGACGGCCGCAAAACCGCCGTAAGCGATGGCCGCCCCGGCGAAACCGCCGATCAGCGTGTGCGACGAGGACGAGGGGATCCCTTTCCACCAGGTGAACAGGTTCCAGATGATGGCGGCGATCAGGCCCGAAAGGATCACGGGCAGGGTGATGAAGTCCTCGTAAACGGTCTTGGCGACCGTGTTCGCGATGCCGAATCCGCCGATCCAGTATTTGGCGATAAAGTAAGCGATGAAGTTGAACGCCGCGGCCCAAAGTACCGCAAGAAATGGCGTGAGCACCTTGGTCGAGACGATGGTGGCGATGGAGTTGGCCGCATCGTGGAAACCGTTGATGTAGTCGAACAGCAGCGCCAGGACGATAATGACGATAAGTAAAGTGGTCATCGCGGTCCTATGCGTATTTGACGATGATCGTCTTCAGGACATCGGCCACACGGTACTCTTTGTCCGTGGCGCTTTCCAGCAGTTGGATGATCTCCACCTGCTTGAGCAACTCGATGGCGTCCGTCTCCTGCCTGAACAGCGAGATGATGAAATTTTCGTAGAGGTCGTCGGCCCGGTTCTCGATCTCGTGCAGGCGGCGGCAGCAGGCGCGCACCACGCTCGGGTCGCGCTTCACCTTATGCAGCTCGTTGATCGCCTCGCTGATGCACTCGGCGCCCTCTTTGATGTGCTGGGCCATGTGCAGCATGCTCTCGGGCATCTCGCGCGGCTGGTAGAGCACCGTACGTTTCGCCGAGCCGTTGATCAGGTCCAGCACGTCGTCCAGTTGCGAGGCCAGCGAGTGGATGTCCTCACGGTCGAAGGGGGTGATGAAGGTCTGGTTCAATTCGTCCAGGATCTCATCCGTGATGCGGTCGCAATGGGTTTCCGTCTTCTTGATCTCGGTATAGATCTGCTTGCGGGTGGCCTGGTCTTCGGTGCGCGTGAACTCGATCAGCATGTCCGAGGCTTTGAGGATGTCGTCCACCTGACCGCGAAGCAGAGGCATGAATTTGCTCTCCTTCGGAAGGAAGAACTGGAAAATACGGCTGAGATTGTAAGGCATCTTTTCTATAGGTTTTTCATTTGATGATGCGAAATTATGTAAATCGGATGGAAAATTTATCCTGTGCCTTTCAGTGTTAACGATAAAATAACATTGCTGATGTGTCCGGGGCCGTAGGGGCACCCCTCGCGGGTGCCCGTTTCAGGCGGTCAAAGGGCACCCGCAAGGGGTGCCCCTACGGTCCAAAACATTTGAGGCAGGCTACACAAACAAGCCCGGCCGATTCTTCGGCCGGGCTTGTTTACACATATCAGTTTAGGGCCGCTACCCTACCCGAGCATCGGGATCACGGTCACGAAAATACCCGCGATGATAGCCGAGGTGATCACCCCCGTGATGTTCGCGCCCAACGCTTCGGGCAGGATCATCGAGCTGGGGTTGTCCTTCGAAACGAGTTTCTGGGCCACCTTGGCGGTCGTGGGCACGCAACTCACGGCGGCGATGCCGATCACCGGGTTGAAGTTGCCTTTCTTGATGAAGTACATCACGTAGCCGCCCAAGATGCCGCCTATCCCCGAGACGAGCAGGGCCAGGATACCCAGGACGAGCAGTTTGAGCACCACCGGATCGAGCAGGATATGCGCGTCGCAAAGCACGCCCAGCAGGATACCCAGGAAGAACGTCGAGCCGTAAAGCATCGGCCCGCTGATGAAGTCGATCACGTGTTTCAGGCCCGATTCCTTGACCACCACACCCATGAAGAGCGAGAAGAAGAGCGGCGCGGCCACCGGGAAGAGCAGGCAAAGCACCACGCACATCACCACGGCCAGCGAAATCTTCGTGGCGGGGGTATAGTTGCGCGTCTTCTCTTTCGAACGGTCCATCTTGATGGCGCGCAACTTTTTGGGCACCATCGCCTTGACCAGGTAGGGATAACCGCCGTACGTGAGGCCCAGGTACAGATAGGCCACCACCGTGATCGGCACGAAAATATCCTTCGAGAGGTTGAGCGAGGTAAAGAGCACCATGGGCCCGTCGGCGCCGCCCACCATAGCGATCGAGGCGCTGTCCGGAAGGCTCAGCCCCATCGCGTAGGCGATAGGCACCACGGCGAAGGTACCCAACTCGGCGAAAAGCGCCAGCAGCATACTCTGCAAGGGCTTCGCCAACAGGAAACTCATATCCAGCATCGTGCCGATCCCCATGAAGATAAGGCAGGCGATCAGGCCGTTGCTGAACATATAGGTATAGACCGGTTGCAGGAAGTCGATCTGCAGGATGTCGATCAGCTGGTTGACGTCCGTGACCATCGGGTCGAGGAACAGGTTGCCGTGTTCGCCCCCGGGCATGATCAGCACCCCGGCGTTCACCGCGGCCATCCCCAATCCCATCGGGATCATCACCAGCGGTTCAAGGATCTCTTTGCGCCCCAGGTAGACCAGCAGGATACCCAGCAGGATCAACCCGATGCGCGAATACATGATTACGGGATCGGATTGTAACAGGGTCGAGATCCCCTGGAATATGCTCCCCAGATCATACTTCTCCATGGTGGAATTCGTATAAACGGTCCATCTCTTCGTCTTTCTTCGCTTTCGCCTGCCGATCGCCGGTGTGGAACGAGGCCAGGCGGTCCAGGTCTTTCTGCTGCTGGCGGCCCGGATCCGTGTTACGGTCCTCCAGGACGTAGTTCAGCAGGCTGGTGTCCGGGCTTCCGTCCATCAGTTTGACTGCCTTGCGGATACGGGCCATCTCCATGCGGTTGCTGCGGCTGATGGCCCTATATTGCGTGGCCAGTCCGGAGATGCCCTTCCCGTCGAGAAAGAAGAAGAGGCCGATCATGGCCTTGATCAAAAAAGCGAGAGCCATGCCGACGAGGAACGTAAATCCCATCATCAGCATGGTCTCTTTCACCACTTCAGCGATACCCATGGCGGGCTGCTATTTTTTCTGTTTGAGAAACTCCAGGGAATATATCGCGTGTTGGTTCGTCGAATCCAATTCAATGGCTTTTTCGAAGTTACCGATCGCTTTCGGCACGTCGAGGTCCGAATAGTAGGCGCCGATGCTGGTGTAAGCCTCCGAAATCCTCTTGCGGGTCGTCGGCTTAGCCAGTTCGGCCTCGCCCTTCTCCGTGGCCACATCGATGTATTGCTGGAAAAGTTCGGCGGTCTTGGCCTCCGCACCGGGGATGTAACGGTTCAGGCGGGCGCGGTTGAAATAGGTGTCCTGCGTGGTGGGCGAACCCTCGATCACCAGCGCGTAGACCGAGTCGGCCTTCATCATCTCGGGAATATAGGCGGCCTGGGCCAGGCTGTCCATCCCCGCGGCGTTGTAGAAGATCGCGTTACCGTAATAAAGCCGGTCGAGAAGACCTGCGTCAGAGCGCGAGGAGAGCGTGCCGAATACCTTCGCCGCGTTCCCCCAATCCTGGGCTTTATAGTATTTCACACCCAACTCATTGAATTCCGGGTCGAGCGGGGATTCCATCTTGATGGCCTCCGAAAGCGACGTGAGCATCTTGTCCAGCTTGGCAGGATCGACGGTCGTGTCGGCCTCGAGCATCTTCGCCTCGGATTTGGCCAGGTAGACGTAGTCGATGCCCAGCACGCGGCGCGGCTCGACCACCTTCAGGAAGTCCGAAATGGCTTTGGCGGCGTCGGCGTAGTTGCCGTTCTCGTAGGCCGAGTAACCCAGGTAGCGCAGGATGCGCGGGTTGACCTTGTCGATCTTCTGCATCTCGGCGGCCTCTTTTTCCAGCGACTCGTAGTCCTTGGCCAATACCAGGAAGTCGGCGTGGCGCATGCGCGAGTCGAGCGAGTAGTCCGTCAGGGTCATGTACTGCTCATAATACTTGAGCGCCTTGGCGATGTACTCGTCATGCACGTCGGCGTCCAACGTGGCCCACAGGTAGTGCACCTCGGCCAGTTCGCGGTATACGGGGCCGTAGTTGGGGTTCAGGGCGATGATCTCGTTCAGTTCCAAGACCGCCTCGGGGAACGCGCGGGCGTTCTTGGTGATCAGGGCCAGGTGGAGTTTGGCGCGCAGCAGCGTGTTGTCCAGGGTGAACGCGGTACGGTAGGCGGAATAAGCCTCGTTCATGTTGTCCAGGTTGAACTGGGCGTCACCCAACGTCAGGAAACCCTGAGCGAGGTTGGGGTTGATCGTGACCGCCTTCTGGGCGTACTCGACCGCCTTGTTGTAATCGGGATTGTAGGAACGCAGGTAGGCGCGGGCGATGTACAGCCACTCGTCCGTATCCTTTTTCTTGATCTTTTCCGTCGCTTTGTTGAAAGCGGCGGCGGCTTCGGCCTGCTTGCCTTCGTTCAGCAGGATCCAGCCCAGGCCGATGTTGTTGATCACGCCGTTCTTCTCGGCGGCTACGCCCTTTTCGAAGGCCTGCTTGGCCAGGGCGTCTTCACCCAGGGTCAGGAACAACCCGCCCAGGTGGAAGTTGTATTGTCCGTCCGCGGGATTCTTATTCACGAGGGCCTCGAGAATGTTGCGGGCTTTTTCATACTGTTCGGCTTCGATGGCTTTCTGGGCTTCATCGAGGCTCTGCGCGTAAGACGTAACGCCGAATAAGACGGCTGCGAGCAGGATCAGGAGCTTTTTCATTGTGTGCGAATATGGTTTAGAGTTTGTTTAAATTTTCTTATCGAAGTTATTTGAGAGCTATTTTTGTTTCCGTTTAACTCGCTTTTGAGGCGAATAGCCATCCCTATTTAACGATAAAGCGAGTTAAACAGGGACGAAAAGAGCCGAAAAGAACGAGAATAAGAAACTTTAAACAAGCTCTTATAATTTGTTTCGCAGGACGATTTCCCGTTTCGGGTATTTCACCGGCACCAGGCCGGACTTCAACACGATGCGTTGGCCCAGGTCGCCCGCGATGAACGAGGCGAAACCCATGCCGAGGCCCGCGGTCCCCTGGCTGTTGATCAAATATAATTGACGCGTGAAGGGATATTTCCCCTCGGCGATGTCATTCTGAGTCGGTTTGTATCCATCCACGGCCAGTACTTTGATCCGGTGGAGGTATTGCTGCTGGGTGGAATCGGCTTCGTAGAGCCAGTCCACGCCGGTGAACCCGATGGCGTTCGGATTCGAGGCTACGTATTCCAGAATATCGCGGTTCGAACGCAGGGAATAGATCCCCTTGAGCGAATCGGTCCCGGCCACTTCTTTCATAAAACGCACCGTGCCCGAGGCCGGGTTGTCGAAGACCAGGGTGCGCGTGGTATTTTCCCCGCGCAACATGGCCCGCAGGGTGGCGGTGGTGATCTCCGAGTCCTCGCTCTGGCGGCTTACGACCAGCGCGATACCGTCGAAGGCCACCGGGGTGACGCGGGGATAAAGCTGCCGGGATTCGTACCAGGCCTTCTCCCCGTCGGTCAGGGGACGGGACAATAGCGCCAAACGGGAAGAATCCCCGCGCAGTCGCGCGACGATTTCCTGTTCGGGGCATGCCTGCACATCCAGGCTCGCGTATTTATACTGGTTCTCGAAAATCATCACCACCCCTTCGATCATCGGGCAGAACGTTTCGTCGACCAGTAACGTGGCGGTACCGCGGGTGGGGTTCTCGGCATACTCGATCTTCCTCCCCGTTCCTTCTTCCGTCGTCTCCCCCGTGTTCTTCTTGGGCGAAGAACCGCAGGCGACGATAAGGAGCGCGGCAACGGCCAGCATCGTCCGTTTCATTCCTCGCTTTGTTCGTCCTTAAGTGTGCCCAGAAGACGCACCAACCTGAAAATCGAGTAAGCTATAAGCAATAAGCCAAACCCGATTTTCAGTGTCGGCGACATCATAAAAGGCAGGTTGGTAACCGTCAGGAAGATCACCCCCAGGAAAAAGTAGACCAGCATGAAAGTCGCTCCTACAAAGAAGAGCGCTTTCTGCCCCGGGGGCATCCGCCTGAAATTACCGCCATAGCCCATGCTTAGAAATTTTCAGCGCGGATCACTATGGGTACCGTATAAGCAACGCGCACTTTCTTGCCGTTGATCACACCGGGCGACCATTTCTGGCTGCTACCCAAAACGCGGATAGCGCGCTCGGCGATCTGGGGAAAGCCCCCGTCGCTGATGGTTTGAATATCGGTCAGGGTACCGTCCTTCTCGATCACGAAGCGGAATTGCATGCGCAGTTCCCTTGCGTCCTCGAGCTGGATACCGTGGAGGTTGTAAACGATGAATTCCACGAATTTCGAAATACCGCCGGGATACTCGGGCATCACCTGCACGGCCTTCACGTCGTAGACCTGACGGTCCTCGATGATCTTCTTCTCCTGGACCACGGCCACAGGCGTCTCGTCGATCATCACATCACCGTCCGCACTGGCGTCCACGTTCTGGGTACCCGCGATCTTGTCTTTCAGGTCATCCATCCGGACAAGTTCCTCAGTCACCTGGCTGTCGTCACCCACCACAGGCGGCGTGAACTTCTTGATCTCCGTCACGGACTTGATCTGCTCGGGAGGGGGAGGCGGCACGTACGTATCCTCCGTCTGCGCGGGAGGAGGCGGGAGTTCGATCACTTCGATCACCTTGTCGATGGTCGTGGCACGACCCGTAAGGTTGACCTTTTTCATGATCACGGGAAGACTGATCAGCAGCGAGAACACGAGGCCCCCGATGATCATAGCCCTTGCGGTCAGCGACGCTTCGCGTTTGCGAAGATCGTACGCGCCGTACTCTTTATTACGGCCTTCGAAGACCGTATCGATCCAGCTTTGCTGGAACAGATCCAACTTGGAGTTCAACATAGTGGTAAGTATTATCAGTTAAGCCCCTGTTCTTGTAGTAAGTCCACCTCTATCGGCGAGATGTCGACGATCGCGTACGACCCGATTTGGGAGATCGCCATCTCGTCGAGCGCATCGACCAGGTTGTGATACTGGCTCTTGTCGCTCGGTTTGATGATCACGATCAGTCCTTTTTCCAGATCCTGCGTAACCGACAGCACCTGGCGGTTCCTGTCGACCAGCAGTTTACGCAGTCCATCCTTGCCGTAGCCCGTCACGTCCGGGCCGCCGAGGATATTGTCCAGCTTGCCCATGTACCACACCAGCTTGTTGTTCGTGCCCAGCAGGATGGTCATCGTACGGGTTTCGGGAACGACGATTTGCGTGTCATCCGGCCCCGATTTATCCGGCATGGCCAGATTCATCGACTGCGGTTTGGCGAGCGTGGTGGTCAACATAAAGAAGGTGATCAGCAGGAATGCCAGGTCCACCATAGCGGTCAGGTCGACCCCCGCGTTCATCTTCTTGCTGCGTACTTTCTTCCCTTTTCCGCCTTTCGGGGCGGCGGTATTTAATTCAGCCATTTGCTTTGTAGTTTAACGGTTAAAAATCATCGCCGCGCAGGCTCGTAATCAGGAAGAAGTTGTTCTTTTTCTGGTCCTGCAAAATAGCGATCACCTTTTTGATCATCGGGTACTCCGTGGTGGCGTCGCCCTTGATGGCTATATTGAGGTCCTCGTTAGAAATTTGCCTGGCCGCCAGTCGCGCGCAGAGGATCCAGTCGCGCAGCTGGTTGTTCAGCGAATCGTAGGGTATGCCCGGCTGAAGGCCCTCCCGGTTACGGTCGGATCCCTTCATTTCGATCAGCTTGTCCAGTACCTTGATGTCGACCCCGAAACCGTCGATCAGCGAGAATTTCTCGTACTGCTCGGGTGTAAAGGTCATCTTGTACCGGTCAGCCATCTTCTGGAGCATCAATATGCGCTCTTCCTTCCCTGCCATCCCGAAGTAAACCTTGTCTTCACCTACCGTAATGGTAGCGATGTTCGAATCGGGTATCTTACTCTGCACCGTCGATGCAGGCGTGTCTACGGGATAAGGTTCGGGCAGGCGCGCAGTTGAAGTCATGATGAAAAAGGTCAGAAGGAGGAAGGCTACGTCGCACATAGCCGTCATGTCCACCTTCGTGCTCTTTTTGACTGATTTAACTTTTGCCATTGGTCCCTAATTATTTTTTACCACCCTTCATTTTGCGGTAGGTAGCGGTGATCGTTGCGCCGGCTTCGTCGATGAAGTAGGTCAGCGTGTCGATTTTAGCGGTGAAGAAGTTGTACGAAATGGTTGCCACGATCGAGGTAGCGATACCGGTTGCGGTGTTCACGAGGGCCTCCGAGATACCGGTCGCCAGGGCGGCCTGGTCGGGCGTACCGGCGACGGCCAGACCCGAGAAGGCCTTGATCATACCCGACACGGTACCGAGCAGACCGAGCAGCGTACCGATCGAAACGAGCGTGGCGAGGATGGTCATATTCTTTTCGAGCGCCGGCATTTCCAGCGAGGTGGCCTCTTCGACCTCCTTACCGATCATTTCGGCGGCTTTCTCCGAGTCGAAACCTTCGGCGCGAACCTCTTCGTATTTCACGAGGGCGGCGTTGATCACGTTGGCTACCGAACCTTTCTGCTTGTCGCAAAGTTCTTTGGCATCGGCGATCTGGCCTTCGGAGACACGACCGCGAACGTTCTGGACGAATTTGTCGAGGTTGCCCTTACCTTCGGCGCGCGAGAGGACGAAGAAACGCTCGATCGAGAAAACGAGCGCCATCAGCAGCAGACCCATCAGAGCCGGTACGATGAAACCGCCCTTGTAGATCATACCGAGGATGTTACCGGGAAGCGGCATGCCGTTTTCGGGGTCCATGTTCTCGAAGTTCTCGGGGTTACCCATGACGAATTTCCAGATGCAATAACCGATCACGAAGCAGATGATGATGGTGAGTGCTGCAAAAACATTCGAAGCTTTAGCGCTCGACGAGGTGTTTGTTTTCATGTGTTTTTTTTGTTAGGTTTATTTGGTTGATTTAAAAATGTTTCCCTCGCTACTATATAGATGCAAAAAGGTTGAAAATTCCATAAATCTTTTTTTCGGGCCCTTTGCCCTCGAAATCAGCATTAAAACAAGCGATCCGCTCTCCCCTGTTGCGAACTCGTTGTAAGCAAGGGGAAAACGATCAAACAAACATATAAAAAAATTCCGGTTCCTCCAACTATTAAAAAAACATGTGCAGTGCAAATGTACAATTTAATTTTAGAATGATGCAAAAACGGGTTAAAAAAAACCGTTACCACACAACAACACACTGTAACACAGTGATTTATATTCGATATAAACCGTAAAAAACGGTCTATCAACCGGAAAAAGATTTTTGGTTGCTTTTTTACACCAAAATTGTCCGGGTAACGTTATAATTGTAATTTTGACAAGGAAAAAAACAAATATTACGGGTTTATCTCATATAAATTAACCAAATTTGCATCCGGAACAAAAAGTAAGACTACTATATGAATACAATGAAAAATTCGCTAAGCTCCTCGCTCGAAGCGGCTACCGGGGTAAAATCCGCGCGCTGCTACCAGTGCGGGAAGTGCTCGGCGGGGTGCCCGTTGGCCGCGGACATGGACATCACCTCGAGCGGGGTGATGCGCATGCTGCAGACGGACGATCCGGCCCTGGAGCGTGAGCTGCTCCGATCGGAGGCGATCTGGCTCTGCGCCTCGTGCGAGATGTGCATTTCGCGCTGCCCGATGTCGGTAGACATCCCCAAAGCGATGGACTTCCTGCGCCAGCGTTCGCTGGCCGAAGGCGTGCA
>JAVBPS010000032.1:0-5684 GCA_031549495.1 Rikenellaceae bacterium
CCTTGTTACCACGCGAACACCTATCTGGCCCGTCTTGTCGAGCGCCTGCCGAGAAATACCAGCCGGGCTGTTTGAGTGGTCGCGCCGGGCGCTCGACATGACGAAAGGAAAAACCGTGTGGCGTGCCGTATGCGCAGCCGCCCCGGATAGATAGGCGCAAAAAGCTAAAGGACACCCTCGGGTGTCCTTTAGCTTTTTTGCCGTTAGTCGCTTATTCAGCTTTCTTTTCAGCTTCTTTGCAGCACTCGCCACCTTCGCCCTTGGTGCAGGTCGAATCAGCGTTGCAGCAAGCGGTCGAGTCAGCTACGACGGTTTGTTCAACAACAACGACTTCGGTAGCTTCAGCCTGGTCAGCGGCTTTGTTGGCGTTTCCTCCGCAGGAGATGGCAACGCATGCCATGGCTACGATAAGGAGAGAGAAAACCTTTTTCATAATGCAAGTGGTTTTTGGGTTTAATTAAATCCGGGGGCAAAATTACAGCATTTACCCGGAAAAAACAAGCGTTTTTTTTAATAATGCATTAAAAAGGTTGTTACTCAGTCAATTTTGAGAGGGGTATATCCTCCATCGTGATGAACGCGCGGCTGAAACTACCCTCGATCCGTCCCTTCAGGATGATGGCCTCTTCCTTTGAGGTACAGTTCCCTACGGTGACCTTGAAGTAAGGATTTTCGTAGGACATGTAGGCCGGGATCGCGGGGTACAGTTCGCGGAAACGGGACAGCGTCTCGGCGGCCTGGCCCCGGGCGGACTGGCTGTTGTCGAAGAAGATACGCACGCGGTAGCCTTTGATCTGGCTCACGGTCGCGCCGCTGCGCAAGCTGCGTACGGCCTGTCCCGCCGAGCCGTGCTCGACGACCTGCGTATGGGCGTTATACGTTTCGGGGCTCTGGGCGAAGGCGATGCCCGCAATGAGGCACAGGGCCAAAGTGATCATCTGTCGGATCATATCGGTAGGATTATAGCTTTATTCCGAAACGGGACATCAACCGCCCGATCGGTTCATGGCTCAGGGTTATTTTTTTGCGTGTCCAGCCGGCCTTCACGACGATCTGGCCGCTGACGGTGATCTGGTCGCTACCGCCGGCGATGCGGTTGAACGCCGACAGTCCGGCCAGCGGGTCGGTCATGCTCATGCGTAAGGCCACGGGCACCTCGCCCAGGAAATGGCGCGGCACCTCGACCGGCTGGGCCAGTACCACACCCATGAATTTTTCCCCCTTCATCTCCACGTCGAACGTGGCGGAAACCAGGTGCAGCTTATGCCCCGAGCGGTTTTCGATGCCCACGGCCAGGTTGAGGGCCGAGGTCGACCGGAGGTCGAAATTCTTGATGCCGGTGAACGTGACGTCCTCCTGCTTCACACAGGACGAGGCCAGGAGCACGACGGCGGCCAGCAGGGCCAGGTATTTTTTCATCGTTATTTCTTCTTTGCGGTGTAAAGGTAAGCAATTCCGAGCGAAAGGCGGCGGGCCCGGCCGTTTTCCAGCCCCGCGCGGCGCAGGATATCCAGGAACGCCTCGGGCGAGGGGAAGTCGTCCACCGACCCGGGCAGGTAGCGGTAGGCCTCGCGGTCGCCCGATACGGCGCCCCCGATCGCGGGCAGCACCCTGTGGAAATAGAAACGGTAAAGGGCGGCGAATATTTTCGAACGGGGGGTGGAAAATTCCAGCACGGCCATCGTGCCCCCCGGGCGCAGCATGCGCGACATACCGCCGATGCCCGCTTCGAGGTCTTCGAAGTTGCGCACCCCGAAGGCGGCGCTCACGGCGTCGAACGTGCCGTCCGGAAAGCCCGGCGAGGCAGCTTCGCCTACCGAGAGGGTGATGCGGCCGGAAAGTCCGGCCTTGGCTACTTTCTGCTGCCCCAGGCGCACCATTTCGGGCGAGAGGTCGATCCCTTCGACCTGCACCGACGGTAGTTTGCGGGCGATGCCGAGGGCCAGGTCGCCCGTCCCGGTGGCTACGTCCAGCACCCGCGCGGGATTGTCGCGGCAGACGGCTTTCACCGTCAGGCGGCGCCAGCGCACGTCCACCCCGAACGAGAGGACGCGGTTGAGCAGGTCGTAGCGCGGGGCGATGCGGTCGAACATCGTGCGCACCTGGTCGGTTTTGGGTTCTTCGCCTGCGGAGGGTTTCATCGGTCAATTCAGAATATTAGCGATCCCGTAGGGGCACCCCTTGCGGGTGCCCTTGTTTTGTTGGGCACCCGCGAGGGGTGCCCCTACGGGACCGGAAGAGGATTTCATCGGAATCTAAGGGTCGTATCGGGTTTCATAAACGAGATGATCATCACCGGCAGGGCCATCAGCAGCACGATCAGCAGGAAGCTGCCCACGTTGAGCGCCGTCCACCAGCCCCAGTGCAGCGAAATCGGCACCTCGGAGAGGAAATAGCCCACACGGTCGAGTTTGAACGGATGCCAGATGAGCTGCATGGCGCATGCGCCCAGCCCCACCACGTTGCCCCAGAACATCCCGCGCAGCACGATCCAGGCCGAGCGGACGATGAAGATGCGTTGCAGCGCGCGGTTGTTCATCCCCAGCGCCTTGAGTGTGCCGATCATGCGCGTTCGCTCTAGGATGATGATCAGCAGCGCCGAGATCATGTTCAGCAGCGCCACCGTGAGCATGATCGTGATGATCACCGCGGCGTTGACGTTATGCGCCTTCAGCCAGTCGAACAGGCCGGGGAAGCGGCGGGCGATGTCGATGGTCATCAGCATTTGGTCGCTGTGGCCCGCGCGCATGCGCTCCAGCAGCAGGGTGTACACGCCGTCGTCCAGCGCCTCCATGTGCTCCATGTCCGCGGCCATCGCCTCGTAGCCGGTCACCTGCAGCGAATCCCAGCCATTGAGGCGTTGCACGCTGCGCAGGTCGGTCATCACCACCGTTTTGTCCAGCTCTTCGAAGCCCGTGCTATAAATGCCGCTCACCTTGAAACGGTCGCGGCGGGGAGCCTGACCCTCGCGGATGAAGATCATTTCGACGCGGTCATCCACCGCGAGCAGCATCATGTCGGCCAGCGAGGCCGAGATCAATATGTCTTTGTTGCGCACGCTGTCCGCCACGCGGGGAAGGGCGCCCTCAACGAGATTATGCTTGAAAAACGACCAGTCGTAGCCGCCGTCCACCCCTTTGAGCATCACCCCCTGCATGGCCTGGTCGGTGCGGATGATCCCGCCCTTCACGGCGAAGGGGTAGACCCCGCGGCAGGGGGGCAGGGCGGCGATCCGGGCGGCGAGGGCGTCGTCGCGCTCGATCGGGGTGGTTTCGAGGGCGTTGCTGTTCTGGGTGCTGATCACCTGCACGTGGCCGCCGAAACCGGCCAGGTTGGCCGAGATCTCTTCCCTGAATCCGGTGATCACGGCCATCGAGACGATCATCACGGCCATGCCGATGCCTACCGTAATGGCCGCGATGCGCGTCATCACGCCCACACGCTCCGAGGAGGCGCGGGAGGCGATGCGGCGGGATATGAACCATTCGGCGCGGAAGCGGGGCACGGCAGGGGGATTTGATTGGAAAGTGCAAAGTAACGCATTTTTCCGTGGAATCATTCCTTGTTATGTTGTTATTTGTCATTCTGAACGCAGTGAAGAACCTCAAAATATCTGTCTGAGGTTCTTCACTGCGTTCAGAATGACAAATACCATATGATATAGTCTCGTTTTTGTTGTTTTTAGAGCAAAGTCAATTTATCCGTGTGCCGGGCGGCACAATTTTTCGTATTTTTGCAGGGTCAATCATACTGTTATGGAAAAGACTGCATTGGTAACGGGGGCTACCTCCGGTTTCGGGGAAGCCATCGCAAGGGCGCTGGCCGAGGAAGGGTGGCGGCTGATCGTCACGGGACGCCGCGCCGAACGGCTGCGCGAGCTGAAAAAAGAACTTAAGAAAGAGTTCGGCATCCACGTGCTGCCCCTGAGCTTCGACATCCGCGACCGGGCGCGCACCGAGGCGGCCATCGACGCGCTGCCCGAGGGTTACCGCTCGATCGACCTGCTGGTCAACAACGCCGGGCTGGCTGCCGGATTGGAACACCTCGACAAAGGCGACCCCGCCGACTGGGACGCGATGATCGACACCAACGTCAAGGGCCTGCTGTACATCACCCGCAAAGTGGCGCAGGGCATGGTCGCCCGCGGGGCGGGGCACATCGTGAACATCGGCTCGATCGCCGGCACGCAGCCCTATGAGAACGGAAATGTCTACTGCGCCTCGAAGCACGCCGTGCACGCGCTGAGCCAGTGCATGCGCGCCGATTTCCTCTCCTCGGGGATCAAGGTGACGGAGATCCGTCCCGGCATGGCCGAAACGGAGTTCTCGCTCGTGCGCTTCCATGGCGACGAGCAGCGTGCCGCGGCGGTTTATGATAATGTCACCCCGCTCACGGGCGAGGATGTGGCCGAGGCGGTCGTGTGGGCGGTGTCGCTGCCCGCGCATGTCAATATTGACGAGATTGTTATGACGCCCAAGCAACAGGCGAGCGCATATTATACCTACCGGGGGTAGGTATAATGTTCCGCTGCGCTGGCATATTCCCCCCTGCCCCCCTTTGGTAAAGGGGGGTGCGCCAGGCCAACGCGCACTTTGCCCGGACTTATTTAAAATATTTTCTTCCGATAATCGTTTATTAATATGTAGAGAGTTTCCTGTTTGTCATTCTGAACGAAGTGAAGAATCTCAAAATGGTCGTCAGAGATTCTTCGCTTCGCTCTGAATGACAAATAGAAAAATTTTAAAGTTTTTTTTGAATCATGACAGCAGAATGGATTTTGATCATTGTGATCGGTGTGGTCGGCATGATTGTGCAGGGACGGTTGCAATCGGTTTTCAACAAATATTCGAAGGTGCCCTTCGCCAACGGGATGACCGGGCGCGAGGTGGCCGAAAAGATGCTGCGCGACAACGGCGTCTATGACGTGCAGGTAACCGCTACAAGGGGGCACCTGACCGACCATTTCAACCCGAAGACCAAGACCGTCAACCTGAGCGAGAGCGTCTACAACAGCAACAGCGTCGCGGCCGCCGCGGTGGCCGCGCACGAGTGCGGGCATGCCGTGCAGCACGCTACGGGCTACGGGCCGCTCAGGCTGCGCTCGGCGCTGGTGCCGGTGATCAGCTTCGGGTCGCAATGGGCCACGTGGATCATCCTGGCCGGTATCGCGCTCATGTGGATGGGGCACCAGCCCTACCTGGCCTGGATCGGTATCGCGATGGTGGCCGGGGTGGCCGTATTCTCTATCGTGACCCTGCCGGTGGAATACAACGCCTCGGCGCGCGCGGTCGAGTGGCTCCGGCACAGCCATACGCTGGAGGACCGCCAACTCGTCCAGGCGCGTGAAGCCCTCTCCTGGGCCGCGCGGACTTATCTGGTCGCGGCGCTCAGCGCTATCGCCACGCTGCTTTACTGGCTTAGTGTCGTTAACCGGAGGTGATCTTCCGGTCGGAATCATTTACGGGCGCTTCTTTTGTGGGCGCCCTTTTTGTCATTCTGAACGAAGTGAAGAGTCTCAAACAATTTGGGATCAACCTTAAAAACAAGTTGGCGGAGATCCCGTCATATACATCCCTACGACCATTCCGTCATGTCGAGCGGTTGTTGAGAAAACAGAAAAACCCCGTTTTTGTTTTGTCGGCAAAACCACCACCAGAACGCAAAAAAGTATGTGTTAATTTAAC
>JAVBPS010000042.1:0-6161 GCA_031549495.1 Rikenellaceae bacterium
GAGCGCTAGTCGAGACATCTCAAACCGTCTGTCTGAGATGTCTCGACTAGCGCTCGACATGACAACAAAATGCCGCAGCAATGCTGCGGCATTTTGTTGATTATCTTTTAAATACAATCTTCCGACCACTCGTGCCACGAGGGTTGCCCTTTGTCATTCAGAGCGAAGCGAAGAATCTTGGTCGGAAGAGTTTGCTGAACACAGTCCGACCAAGATTCTTCGCTTCGCTCTGAATGACAATTTCATTGCGCTTTAGCCGGCGCTTTTTTTCCGCCCGGAATCGGGGTGGGCAGATGGTCGCGGTAGATGATCATCCAGCATTGCAGGGCGGTCTTCAGGCGGTGTTCCGCTTCGGCGTACTCCGGTTTGCCTGCCAGGTTGACCAGTTCGTCCGGGTCGTTGCGCAGGTCGAAAAGCTGGAACATGGGGCGCGTGGGGGCGAACATGAACGAAAAACGCTTGTCGATCTTCCCCGCCTGGTTCAGTTCCTCCAGGTCCGTCCAGAAGGGAGTCTGGGCGATGTCGACCGGGGCGTAAGGCACCTGCCATATAGCGTTGTAGATCAGCTTGAAGTCCTTATCGAAGACCGTGCGGCCCTCGTCGAACGTGTTGCAGAATTTGCCGGGAAGGCCGGAACCGTGAGCACACCGCACGGCGAATACGTAGTCGTGAAGCTCCTGCGTGCCGCCCTTCAAAGCCGCGGCGAAACTCTTGCCCTCCATTTTCGGGTCGGGCTCCACGCCGCACAGGTCGAGCATCGTGGGGGCCACGTCGATCGACGAGAGGAGCACGTCGGATACCGTCCCCGCCTTTACCGCGGCGGGATAGCGCACGATGCAGGGCACGTGGATGCCGCAATCGAACAGCGAACCCTTGCCGCGCGGCAGGGCGGCGCCGTTGTCGCCCGCGAAGAGGATGATCGTGTTGTCCAGCAGGCCCCGCGTTTCGAGCATGGCGATCAGTTTGCCGATGTTCTGATCCAGGCGCATGATCTCGCCGTAGTGCCGCGAGAGGCCCTCCCGGACGGCCGGGGCATCGGGGAAATAGGATGGGACGGTGATCGTGGCCGGGTCGGGCTCGAACTCGGTGGCCGTCCAGGGATGGTGCGGGTCGGAATAGTTGGCCCACAGGCAGAAAGGCGCTCCTTTGGGCACCTGCGACAGGAATTCCTGCGCCTGCATAAGCACCAGGGGATCGCCGCCCGTCTTCACATACTGGTAACGGTCGGGGAAGGTGCGCAGGCCCAGGGAGTCGATGATCCGGACGCTCTCCGGGGCGTCGCTGGCCGAGCCGTCCAGGTGGTACGTACGGCCGCACACGCCCACGTAATAGCCCGCCGCGCGCAGCAACTCGGGATAGGTGACATACTCGCGGGGAAGCGGGGCCGTGAAGCGCAACATCTGCACGTCGACCACGTTACGCCCGGTCATGATCGCCGCGCGCGAGGGCACGCTCTGCGGGGCGGCGTCGTAAAAGCGGTTGAACCGCACGCCCTCGGCGGCCAGGCGGTCGAGGTTCGGGGTCTTTATGTCGGGGTTGCCGTAGCATCCCGCGTAGGGGACGCTGTGGTCGTCCGAGAGGATCATCAACACGTTGGGGCGTTGCTGCGGGGCGGCCGCCAGGGCTGCCGAGGCGAGCAGGCCGGTCAGGAGGAGGGGCGTTTTCATGCGTTTCAGATTTACTGCGAAATTAGGAAAAAATACCCGGCCGGATGAACAGGCAATCGTAATTTTTTAGCACTTTTTTAGTAAGACCGCAGAGTATGCTATGGCCGTCCTTAACAACGAACCTATATGCTCCCCCATGTGGTGCTTTTGTCATTCTTCACTTCGTTCAGAATGACAAACAATGCATCGGCCACCGGCAAGGGGGAGCGTCCCTACGCTCGCCCGGGATGACGTTATACAATTACTTCAGCAGATCTTTCAGGAATTCACCCGTATAGCTCTCCTTTGCGGCGGCGACCTGTTCGGGGGTACCCGTCGCCACGATGCGGCCGCCGCCCTCGCCGCCGTCGGGGCCGATGTCGATCAGGTGGTCGGCCACTTTGATCACGTCCAGGTTGTGCTCGATGATGATCATGCTGTTGCCGCGGTCGACGAGTTTTCCCAATACGTCCAGCAGTTGGCGCACGTCTTCGAAATGGAGGCCCGTGGTGGGTTCGTCCAGGATGTAGAGCGTGCTGCCGGTGTCGCGCTTGGCGAGCTCGGACGAGAGTTTGATGCGCTGGCTTTCGCCGCCCGAGAGCGTCGTGCAGGGCTGGCCGAGGGTCAGGTAACCCAGGCCGACGTCCTGGATCGCTTTGAGTTTAGCGTGGATCGAGGGGATGTTTTCGAAAAATTCGACGGCGCGGTTGATGGTCATATTGAGCACGTCGTTGATGCTCTGGCCTTTGTATTTCACGGCCAAGGTTTCGCGGTTGTAGCGGTCGCCGCCGCACACCTTGCAGCGCACGTAGACGTCCGGAAGGAAGTTCATCTCGATGGTTTGCACGCCCGCGCCGCGGCACTCCTCGCAGCGGCCGCCCTTCACGTTGAACGAGAAACGGCCCGCCTTGAAGCCGCGCACCTGGGCGTCGGGGGTCGATTCGAAGAGTTTTCGGATATCGCCGAAGACGTTGGAATAGGTCGCCGGGTTGCTGCGCGGGGTACGGCCGATGGGCGATTGGTCGACGACGACCAGTTTATCGACCAGTTCCAGGCCGTCGATCTTATCGTACTCCAGCGGTTGATCCATCGAGCGGTAGAGCAGGCGGCTCAACGCGGGACGCAACGTTTCGCTCACCAACGACGATTTTCCGCTGCCGCTCACGCCCGTCACGCAGGTCATCACGCCCAACGGGAAGGTGGCCGTGACGTTTTTCAGGTTGTGGCCGCGGGCGCCGATCACTTTGAGCGTCTTGCCGTTGCCTTTGCGGCGTTTGGCGGGGAGCTCTATTTTGCGGCGGCCGGCGAGGTAATCGGCGGTAATGCCCCCGGCGTCCATGATGGCTTGCAGGTCGCCCGCGCCGACGATATAGCCGCCTTTCATCCCGGCGCGCGGGCCCACGTCGACGATGAAATCGGCGTTGCGGATCATCTCCTCGTCGTGCTCCACGACGATCACCGAGTTGCCCGCGTCGCGCAGGCCCTTCAGGCTGGTGATCAGTTTGCGGTTGTCCTTCTGGTGCAGGCCGATGCTCGGCTCGTCCAATATATAAAGTACGTTGACCAGCTTCGATCCGATCTGCGTGGCCAGGCGGATGCGCTGGCTCTCGCCACCCGAGAGCGACCGTGAGGCGCGGCCCAGCGAGAGATAGCCCAGGCCCACGTCGGTCAAAAAGCGCAGGCGTTCGCGGATCTCCTTGACGATCTCGCGGGCGATGGTGCGCTCTTTTTCGGTCATGTGCTCTTCGATGGTGGGGATCCACTGGGCGAAAGACGCGATGCTCATGGCCGAGAGTTCGGCGATGTTCAGGCCCCCGATGCGGAAATGCAAGGCTTCTTCACGCAGGCGCGAACCTCCGCAGACGTGGCAGCGGCGGCGCACGAGCAGTTCGTCGCGCCAGCTTGAAGTGCGGCCGTCGCCGTTGGCTTCCTCGTGGCGTTCGATCCAGTCCGAAAGGCCGTCCCAGGAGATCATGCGGTGGCCGGTGGTGGAGTTGACCGGCTGCATGTCGATGCTCAGCGGCTCGGATTCGCCGTAGAGGATCGCGCCGAGGGCTTTTTCGGAGAGGGTTTCGACCGGATCGTCGATCGTGAAATCGTACTGGCGGCCGAGCGCTTCCATCATCGCGAAAAGCAGGTTCTGGCCGTATTTGCCGAGCGGGGCGATCGCGCCCTGGCGGATGCTTTTCTTCTTATCTGGGATGATCTTCTTTAGGTCGAAGACCGCCTCGTCGCCCAGGCCGTTGCAATGCGGGCATGCGCCCTGCGGCGAGTTGAACGAGAAGGTGTGCGGGGCCGGGTCGGGGAACGCCAGGCCCGTGGTGGGGCACATCAGGTGACGGCTGTAAAAGCGCTGTGCGTCGGCCTGGTAGTCGTAGACGGACATCGTGCCCTTGCCCTGGCGCATCGCTTCGCGCAGGCTTTTCAGCAGGCGCTCGCGGGCTTCTTCCTCGGCTACGAGGCGGTCGACGACCAGGTCGATATGGTGTACCTTGTAGCGGTCGAGTTTCATCCCGGCGTGCAGTTCACGCATCTCGCCGTCTACGCGCACGTAGATAAAACCCTTTTTGATCAGCGATTCGAACAGTTCGCGGTAGTGTCCCTTGCGGCCCACGACGATCGGGGCCAGCAGGGCGATCCGGCGGCCGGCGTACTCTGTGAGGATCAGGGTCAGGATCTGGTCGTCCGTGTAGTGGACCATCTGCTCGCCCGTGGCGGGGGAGTAGGCGCGCGAGGCGCGGGCGTAGAGCAGGCGCAGGAAGTCGTTGATCTCGGTGACCGTGCCGACCGTCGAGCGGGGGTTTTTGTTGGTGGTCTTCTGCTCGATCGCCACCACGGGACTCAGGCCCGTGATGCTGTCCACGTCGGGACGCTCCATGTTGCCCACGAACTGGCGGGCGTAGGAGGAGAGGGTCTCCATGTAGCGGCGCTGGCCTTCGGCGTAGATCGTGTCGAAGGCGAGCGATGATTTGCCGCTGCCGGACAGGCCCGTCACCACGACCAACTCGTCGCGGGGGATCTCCAGGTCTATGTTCTTCAGGTTGTGGACGCGCGCGCCCGTTATGATTATTTTCTCTTTCATTTGTTGTTTTTTGAGGGCGACCACAAGGGTCGCCCCTACCTTGACAGTCCCGTAGGGGCGACCCTTGTGGTCGCCCTCAAAAACCGGGCATCCGGTCCGCCTTACTCGGCAGTCCGGAATTTTTTCTGCGGCACTTTTACCTTATAAGTCTTGCCCGAGGGGTTCGCGGCGTCGTAGTCGCGGATCCAGTGGTTCACCTCGCGCAGCATTTTGTAGCTCGTGCCGTGCTGGGCGGCCACCGCGGGCCAGTTGATCTTCTGGCCGGAGACCTCGACCTCCTTGTAGTTGGTCAGCGGCTTGTGGTAATCCGACTCGCCGATGATGAAACCGTAGTGCGCGGGGTTCTCGGCGACCAACTTCCAGGCCAGGATGCGGAACATGTAGCGCATCGTCTCCTCGGGCAGGAAGAGGTCGTAATAGTTCTTGATTCCCTGGGCTTCGATCCGTTTGGCGAGTCCCGCGGGGCCCAGGTTATAGGCCGCGGCGGCCAGGCTCCACGATCCGAAGCGCCTGTAGCCGTCGCGCAGGTAGTCGCAAGCCACCTGGGTCGATTTCTCGATGTGGTAGCGCTCGTCGATCTGCGGGCCCACCTCCAGGCCGCTGCTCTTGCCCAACGCCGACATGATCTGCCACAATCCGGCGGCGCCCGCCGTGGAGGCGATGTTCGGATTCAGGCCGCTCTCGGCCATGCAAAGGTATTTCATATCGGCGGGAATGCCGTTGCGCGCCAGGATCGGCTCGATTATTGCCAGATAACGGGGCATGTTGAGCAACGTGGCCATCGAGCGCGAATGCATGTAAAGCGTCACGCTCAGCTCCCTTTCCAGGCTCTCGCGCGTGTCATAGTTCTCCAACGGCACCCGCTCGCCTGCGAAATCGAGCGCCGCAGGGATTTGGGGCACCAGCACCATCGAGAAAGACTCCTGCGGCGCAGAGCCCAGCAGCGGCGGGGCGACATAAGGCTGCGCCGCGGCAGGCACATGCCAACCGGCCAGCAAGGCCAATGCAAAGAACAGTTTTCGTGAATTCATAAAAATAATCTTCGGAAAATAAACGGGTAAAGTTAATGAAAATTACCTACACTAAAAAACACCCGCAACACACGCCTCGTTTTATATTTAATTATCATGTATTTGCAAGTTTGGCACGCGGTTTGCATCTACCTTAAGCAAGAGCATAAATTTACAACAGACATAAGGTTTCTTCATTTATTTAAGTTTGGGTTAGTAGTTATGGGGAATCTAATCCCCAACACAGGGAGCAGTCGGGAGACTCCTCCCTGTTTTTTTGGGCTCAGTCAGAAAAGTAAGTTGGTGAAACATTCTAAACGACGTATCTCGTCATGTCGAGCCTTATCCCAGCCAGATCACACCCTTTGTCAGAGATTTCACGGCTAACCCAGCACCTGACGCCAGGGCCCTCAAGATGTTTCG
>JAVBPS010000040.1:0-7729 GCA_031549495.1 Rikenellaceae bacterium
ACGATTCATCGCAGATATTTTTTTTCTACAAACTTCTTTTCCGTCATGTCTACCGCCAGCCGTTACACCTCAAAGTGTTGTTTTGCGATGTCCCGGCTGGCGCTCGACATGACGGAAAAGAAGTTTGTCGAACTAAAATAGCTGCGATGAAGCGTATCCTGTTCCTTGTCGCGCTGGCGACGGCCGTTTCCTGCATCTCGCCCCACGGCGTGGAGATGGCCGACGTCAACCCCAGGGGCTGGAGACCGGACGAAAAGGTCACCGTCACGTTCACCCCGCCGGACACGCGCACCAAGTACGATGTGCGCTTGTGGGTCAGTTTCGACCGTCCGGCAGGCGGGCGGGACGTGGGATTCGATATCCGCACGCTGACTCCCGATTCGTTACAAACCGAAGAGATGACCGGCCTGTACCTGAACGTGCCGCAGGGTACGACCAAAGACCGGCTGGAAGCCTGGGTGCAGTATCGTACCCGTGTACGTTTCAAAGTCCCGGGCGAATACACGTTCCGGATCACCCACCGTTCGGGCGCCCCCGTGAAGGGTATCCGGGCCGTAGGACTGGAATTCAAAGAAAATATTTAGGCCTGTTTTTTCATTCAGATCAATAAAGTGGGAAAAGATAAATTCCGCCGTTTCCAGGAAAACCTCACCTTCCGGTGCATGGTGCAACCCGAATTCGAAACCATTTTTCATAAGGACCATCCCCTGAAAGGGCGCTGGCGCGAAGATTTCTTCGGCAACGCCAACCCTATCGTGCTGGAACTGGGCTGTGGCCGCGGCGAATACACGGTCGAACTGGCCCGCCGCTTCCCCGACGTGAATTTCATCGGCGTGGACATCAAGGGCGCCCGGATGTGGCGCGGCGCGAAGACCGCCACCGAGGAGGGTATGAGCAACGCCGCCTTCCTGCGCACCCGCATCGAATTCATCGGCTCGTTCTTCGCCCCCGGCGAGGTGGACGGCATCTGGATCACCTTCCCCGACCCGCAACTCAAGAAGAACCGCATCAAAAAACGCTTGACCGGCCCCGCCTTCCTGGCCTCCTACGCCGATTTCCTGAAGCCCGGCGCCCCGGTGCACCTGAAAACCGACAGCCGCCACCTGCACGACTACACCCGCGCGGTGATCGCTCTGAACGCCCTGCCGATGCAGGCCGCCGAGACGGACATCTACGGCACCGGCGCCGCGGACGAGATCCTCTCGATCAAGACCACCTACGAGAAACAATTCCTCGCCGAGGGCCTGCCGATCACCTACCTGCGCTTCACGCTGGGCGACCTTCGCGCCTTCGCCACCCCCGATTTCGAGGGCGACGCGGCATTGGAATAACGCCCTTTTTTGCTTGTCATTCTGAACGAAGTGAAGAATCTTGGTCGGAATGATTTCGAGACAGTCTGACCAAGATTCTTCACTTCGTTCAGAATGACAAACCGGAAACGGGCGTTACACGGGCTGTTCATTTGAAACGGCCGGATATTTGCATAAGCCACTGCCGAATAAATACGATACGCTATGGTTACCGGAAAAGAAATGAACCAGCACATCCGCCAGGTCGGCTTCGTGGTGTTGATGGTCGCGGCCCTCTGCCTGATGGTCTACGAGCTGAAATACTTCATCAGCGCGGGGCTCGGCGCGTTCACCTTATATTTATTGCTGCGCGGTTTCCATAAGAAGCTGATCGCGCGCGGCTGGCGCAAGATTTTCGCCACGCTGCTGCTGGTGTTCGCCACGGTGGTGGTGATCTTCGGGGTAGGGGGCGGCCTGGTGAGCCTGGTGATCTCCAAGATGGCGGACTTCCATCCCCATATCATCATCGACAAGGTGAACGGCATCCACGATTTCGTGCTCCACAAACTGGGCTACGACATCTTCTCTAAGGACGTGGTGGATAACGCCATCCGTTCGGCCACGAACTGGCTGCCGGGTGTTTTCGCTGCCACGGGCAGCATGCTGGTGAACGGTTTCATGATGCTGGTACTGCTGACCTTCATGCTGCAGGGCCGCGAACACATCGAAAAAGTGACCGAGTGGCTCCCCCTGAAAAAGCAGGACATCGGCATGCTGCGCACCGAGGTGAACCAGATGGTGGTCAGCAACGCGGTGGGCATCCCGTTGATCGTGATCGGCCAGGCGGTGATCTCGGGCCTGGGTTACTGGATGTTAGGCGCGGGCGACCCGGTGATCTGGGGCCTGCTGACCGGTTTCGCGGGACTGATCCCGGTGGTCGGCTCGGCGATGATCTGGATCCTGCTGGCGGTCAACCTGATGTTCTCGGGGGCGATCTGGCAGGGCGTTGTGCTGATCCTCTACGGCGCGCTGATCACGGCCAACGTGGACAACGTGATCCGCATGGTGCTGCTGAAAAAATACGCCGACGTACACCCGGTGGTGACCCTGTTCGGGATCATCCTGGGCATGAACCTCTTCGGTTTCTGGGGCGTGATCTTCGGCCCGCTGATGATCTCGGGCTTCATCCTGATGCTTAAAATCTACCGCAACGAATTCCTGGGCGGCCACGAGCAATAAGCGTGTGCCCCTGCCTATGCGGCCTTTTTCAGCTTCCCCTGCGGTATTTGCTGGAGCCAGAGAGCGAGCGAGATGACGACGATCCCGATCACGGTGGGCAGGTCGGGTTTTTCGCCCGCGACGAGCAACCAGCTCAGAATACTGCCCGTGACAGGGATGATGAATTTCCACATATTGAGTTCCGACACCTTCACGCCCGGCCGCTGCAATTCGCCGTACCACAGCGAGAACGACGCGGCGGAGATAAAGGCGAGCCACAGCAGCGCCCCGTAGAATTCCACCGGGTAGACCCCGATCTGAGGCTTTTCGACCACGAAGGCCGTGACGAGCAGCATGATGCCGCCCGTGAAGTTGGCGAACGAGGTCAGCACGACGGGAGAGATGTTGTACTCCTTTTTCTGCACGACCATAATGTTCGTGAAACTGCCTATGATGTTACTCAGCACGAGCAGTCCGACGCCGGCATAGAAGGAGGGGTTGCCGGCGCCCACGCCGCCTTTGGCAAGGCTGATGAACGCGATGCCGGAAAGCCCGAGGATGATCGCCGCCGTCTTGCGGCCCGTCATCCTGTCGTTTTGCAGCACCAGGTGCGCCATGATGGCGACGAACAGGGGCCCCGCGCCGATGATGATGGATGAGATCGCGCCCGGAACTTTATTCAGGCCCATGAAGAAAAGCCCGTATTGCAGAAAAGTCTGCACGAAGGCGAACAGGAGCATGAAACGCCAATGTTTCAACGCCCCGCGAAAATCGGCCTTCATGACGAGCATCACCGGCACGAGCAGCAGCCCGGCCAGCGTGAAGCGCAGGCCCGAAAGGAAGATCGGGTCGGCATACCTGAAGCCGATCTTAGCCCCGGCGAACGCCGATCCCCACAGCACGCAGGCCAGTATCGCCCTCCATTTCATCGTCCGACGGGCACAGACTCACGCCCTTTCATGGGATGAAACGTCACGGTAATGCGGGAATTCGCCTTTTGCATTCTCGGGGTGACAGGTTAGTACCTGTAATGCTCGGCTTTGTAAGGCCCGTCGACATCCACGCCGATATACTCGGCCTGCCCGGGCGTAAGGCGCGTGAGCTTCACCCCTAAGTTATCCAGGTGCAGCCGCGCCACCTCCTCGTCCAACGCTTTCGGAAGGCGGGTCACGTCGATCTCGCGCGAGCCACGGGTGGCCCACAGGTCGATCTGCGCGAGGGTCTGGTTGGTGAACGAGTTGCTCATCACGAACGAGGGGTGCCCCGTCGCGCAGCCCAGGTTCACCAGGCGCCCTTCGGCCAGCACGAAGATCGAGCGGCCCGAGGGGAGCGTGTATTTGTCCACCTGCGGCTTGATATTGGTCTTGACCACGCCCGCGAGCGCCTCCAGGCGGTCCATCTGGATCTCGTTGTCGAAGTGTCCGATGTTGCAGACGATCGTCTGGTCGTTCATCCCCAGGATATGCTCCAGCGTGATCACGTCGCGGTTACCCGTGGTGGTGACGTAAATATTTCCTTCCGCCAGCGCGTCCTCGACCGGTTTCACCTCGAAGCCCTCCATGGCGGCCTGCAAAGCGCAGATCGGGTCGATCTCCGTGATGATCACACGGGCCCCGTAGGCGCGCATGCTGCGGGCGCAACCCTTGCCCACGTCGCCGTAACCGCAGACTACCACCACTTTACCGGCGATCATCACGTCCGTGGCGCGCTTGATCCCGTCCGCCAGCGATTCGCGGCAGCCGTAGAGGTTATCGAATTTCGATTTGGTCACCGAGTCGTTCACGTTGATCGCCGGGAAGAGCAGTTTGCCCGCGTCGAGCATCTGGTAAAGGCGGTGCACCCCGGTGGTCGTCTCCTCGGAAACGCCTTTCATCTCGGCTACACAACGGTGCCATTTCTGCGAATCCTCTTTCAAAAGCGTGCGCAGCGTATCGAGGATCACCCCTTCTTCCACGCTCGACGGCTTATAATCCAGCGTCTTAGCGTCATTTTCCGCATCGAAACCTTTGTGGATCAGCAGCGTGGCGTCCCCCCCGTCGTCGACGATCAGGTTGGGCCCCAGACCTCCCGGGAACGAAAGCGCCTGCGCCGTGCACCACCAGTATTCCGGCAGCGTCTCCCCCTTCCAGGCGAATACCGGCACCCCCGCGGCGGCGATGGCGGCGGCGGCATGGTCCTGCGTGGAGAAGATATTGCAACTGCACCAGCGCACGTCGGCACCCAGTTCGCGCAGCGTTTCGATCAGCACGGCGGTCTGAATGGTCATGTGCAGCGAGCCCATGATGCGCGCCCCGGCGAGCGGTTTGCTCACCCCGTATTTGCTGCGCAGGGACATAAGCCCCGGCATTTCGTGCTCGGCGATCTCGATCTCTTTGCGGCCCCAGTCGGCCAGCGCGATGTCCGCTACTTTGTAGGGCAATTTTTCGTCAATGTACATAGTATCTGTTGTTTGTCTTTAGTTATCTGCTCTTTCAGTTCATCGAACGAGTCGAACCGGCGCTCGGGCCTTATGAAATCGAGCAATTCGACCTCGATCTGCAGCCCGTAAATATCTTCATCAAAATCGAAAATATTGACCTCCAAAACCCTCGCCCCGCCCCCGCCTACGGAGGGTTTGCGGCCCAGGTTGGCCATCCCGTCATACGTGCGTCCGCCGACCGTGATGCGCGCCGCGTAAACCCCGTCCGTGGCCGCCAATTGCTCGTCCACAGCGACGTTGGCGGTCGGAAAGCCCAGCTTGCGCCCGATCTTGTTGCCGCCTATGACCGTTCCGGTTATCCACATAGGGGCACAAAGGTACGAAGAAATATTTTCTTGTAAAAGCGCGCCATTTTTCCTACCTTGCGGGCACATTCCCTTCCACCAATGGCAGACCAAAGCAGAAAAATGTTCTATTCGATGGGCGAAGTGTCCGAAATGCTGGACGTAAACCCTTCGTTGTTACGATTTTGGGAGAAACGTTTCTCGATCATAAAACCCCATAAGAACAAAAAGGGCAACCGCATGTTCACCCCGTCGGACGTGGAGAACCTGAAACTTATCTACCATCTGGTCAAGGAGAAAGGCATGACCCTCGACGGGGCGGAAAAAGCGCTGAAAAAAGGGGGCAGCGAACGCCGCGACAACGAGATGATGGAGCGCCTGCTCACCGTCCGCTCGCTGCTCGAAGAGATCCGCCAGGAGTTGGGCCCCGGGGAGGGCATCGTCATCCCGCCGAGTATGCCGGAAAAACCGCTGCAGCCCGAACCCCGCGAAGAGACCCCTGTGGCGCAGGAAATTCCCGCCCCTGCGGACGTTTCCGCCGCCGTTCCCGCTCCGCAACCCGAACCTATCGTCACCCCGCAGCCTGAGCCGGACCCTGTTCCTGCTGCCGCCCAGCAGCCCGAACCCGTCCCCTCGTCTGCCGCCGCCCCGAAGCCTGCCGCCGAAAAAACCGCGCCGCCCTCCCGGGAGCCGACGCTCTTCGGCGCCCCCTCGCCTGCCCCCGCCCCGGTCGCGGAACCCGAAGAAAAACCGTTTTTCGTCCAGCAATCGCTGTTCTAAGGATATGATCGTAAAAAACATAACCGACGCCATCGAGGCTTTCGCCCCCTTGGCCACGCAGGAGGGCTTCGACAACTCGGGCCTGATCGTGGGCGACCCGTACGCCGAGGTGCACACGGCCCTGCTGTGCGTCGACGTGACCGAAGCGGTGATCGACGAGGCCGCAAGCACGGGCGCCGACCTGGTCGTCTCGCACCACCCGCTGATCTTCAATCCCGTCAAACGCCTCACCGGCGCGACCTACGTCGAAAGGGTGGTGGCCGCCGCGATCCGCAACAACATCGCCGTCTACGCCTGCCACACCAACCTCGACGCCGCCCCCGGGGGGCTGAGCCGCTGCCTGGCCGATCTGCTCGGCCTGCGCGAGTGCTACTTCCTGAGCCCCGCGAAGGACGGCCTGACGGGCTTCGGGATGGTCGGTCAGCTGCCCGAACCCACGCCCGTCATGGATTTCCTTGCGTCGGTCGCCGAAAAGCTGAACGTCAAAGTATTACGACACAGCGCCCCCGTAAAAAACACGGTTCGGAAGATCGCCCTGAGCAGTGGTTCCGGCGCCTCGTTCATCCCCGACGCGGTGGCCGCCGGGGCCGACGTCTACATCGCCGCCGATTTCAAATACAACAACTTCCTGGACGCCGCCGGGCTGATCACGGTGGTCGACGCGGGCCATTATGAAACCGAATTTTGCGCGATCGACCTTTTATATGCGATAATTCGGAAAAAATTCCCTACTTTTGCACTCCGCAAGAGCGTTGACGGAGTAAACCCCGTCAACTATTTCGTAAATAATTGAATACCATAAATATGGCAACATCAAGCAAACGCGCGGCCGAAGCCACCGACTATTCGATGCAGGAAAAGATCCTCGCCCTGTACGAATTGCAGAAGATCGACACGAAGATCGACGAGATCAATAAGCTCAAAGGCGAGCTTCCCCTTGAGGTACAAGACCTGGAGGACGAGGTGGCCGGCCTGGGCACCCGCATCGAGAACATCAACGCCGAGATCGAAAACCTGGCCGCCCTGACGCGCCAGCGCAAGGAGGAGTCGGAGAACGCCAAAGCGCTGATCATCCGCTACGAAGAGCAGCAGAACAACGTGCGCAACAACCGCGAGTTCGATTCGCTGTCCAAAGAGATCGAATACCAGCGCCTGGAGATCGAGCTGTGCGACAAGCGCCTGAAAGAGTACAGCGCCGAGTCGAAGGTGAAGAAAAAGATGGCTGAGGACGCCGAGGCGATCCTGACCGACCGCAAGATCGACCTGCAAAACAAAAAGCAGGAGTTGGAGAGCATCGAGCAGGAGACCGCCGCCCAGATCGCCGTGCTGGACGAGCAATCCGTAAAGGCGCAGGTAAAGATCGACGCCCGCCTGCTGAACGCCTACAAGCGTATCCGCCAGAACGTGCGCAACGGCCTGGCCGTGGTGACTGTGAAGCGCGACGCCTGCGGCGGCTGCTTCAACCGCATCCCGCCCCAGCGCCAGTTCGACATCCGCCAGAACAAAAAGATCATCGTCTGCGAATACTGCGGCCGCATCCTGGTTTCAGATGAGGTAGAATAATCCACGCACCCCAATAAATCGAGCGCCGGCATGTGAATGCCGGCGCTCGTCTTTTTTAACGTCATCCCGAGCGAGCGAAGCGACGAGGGATCTTCCGCTTACAATATAAGGAAGAT
>JAVBPS010000101.1:0-21023 GCA_031549495.1 Rikenellaceae bacterium
TCTTAGAAGAGAGTGCAGAAGCCAAACGTCTTTTTGTTTGGATTATGCCGAACGACGACAGAAAATCACGACCGAAGGGAGTAACAGAGCCAAAAAGTAAGTCGCCCTCAGGCGAAAAAGAGTGACAGAATAAAACGAACGTTTATTTCAACCCTTAATTCGCATTATTCGCTATCTTTGCCGGGCAAATAAAATATACTTAACATTCAATATGATAATGAAATCTGAATCCAATACGGCGGGGCTGCGCTCGTTTCCGAAAAACTACTGGGTGGTTATCGTTATGGAGTTTTTCGAGCGAGGGGCTTATTATGGGCTGATGTCGGTGTTGTCGGTCTACCTGGTCACGGCCGTCGGCGATGGCGGGCTGGGGCTGACCAAGGCCAATGCGGGACTGATCAGCAGCGTCACCAAACCGTTGCTTTACCTGCTGCCCATCCTTTCGGGGGCGCTGGCCGACCGGTACGGCTACCGCAAAATATTGACCATGGCTTTCGTGGTGATGAGCCTCGGGTACTGGCTGTCGGGGATCAGCACGGGCTATGAGACGGTCTTCGCCTCGTTGCTGATGATGAATGTCGGCGCCGGGTTTTTCAAACCGCTGATCTCCGGGACGATCGCCCGCAGCACCGATGAGCGCAACTCGACGCTCGGTTTCGGGATCTTTTACTGGACGATCAACCTGGGGGCGTTCCTTTTCCCGCTGATCCTCGTCCCCATGCTCAAGGCTTACAGTTACAGCTACGTGTTTTATATGTCGGCCATCGCGACGGGTGCGTTGCTGATCCTTAACCTGCTGCTTTACCGCGAACCGGCCCGTCCGGCCAACACGAAGTCGCTGGGCGAAGTGCTTATGGGCGCGGTCCAGGTGCTGCGGGATTATAAATTCGTGCTGATGATCGTCATCTACTCGATGTTCTGGATCCTCTATTTCCAGATGTTCGACACGGTGCTTTGGTACGTCAAGGAGTATGTGGACGCCGCGCCGCTCGACCGGGCGGTCAATTCGCTGCTGGCGTTGTTCGTCGAAAATCCTTCGTGGCGCTTCGACGTGGAACACGTCACGGTGATCAACGCCGGGGTGATCATCTGCCTGCAAATATTCGTGTCCAGCATAGTCAAGAACACCAAGGCGCTGCCGACGATGGTCGTGGGGATCCTGTTCGGTACGGCCGGTATGGCGATCCTCTCGCTCTCGACCAGCATCTGGATCTTTATCGCGGGGATCGTGGTCTTCACCTTCGGCGAGATGACCGCCCATCCCAAATTCCTCTCCTACATCGGGCTGATCGCCCCGCAGGACAAAAAGGCGCTTTACCTCGGCTACTCGTTCCTCTACGGGGTGATCGGCAGCGGGGTGGGCGGCGTGCTCGGCGCGACGCTCTACGTCCATTTTGTGGATAAACTCCATACGCCCGGTACACTCTGGCTGGTATTCAGTGGCATAGGACTGCTTACGGCCGTCAGTCTGCTGCTGTTCGACCGCTTCTTCGGCCGGAAAGAATAAACCGCTAATCCGCTTTTGGTATAAGAAACAAAAATAATCGGTCTTTGTCATTCTGAACGAAGTGAAGAATCTTGGTCGGACTGTGTGCTGAAACACTTCCGACCAAGATTCTTCGCTTCGCTCTGAATGACAAGTATCCCCGAGTGCCGGGCGGTACACAAATGTCAGAATCCGAAATCGGTTACTTCGCCCGCCTGGAAATCGTCTTTTTTCGGGGGGTCGGCTACGGTCTGCTTGTCCGTACCCCATACGACTATCGCGAGGGGGGTGGCCGGGCAGATCGATTCGCAGCCGCCGCATCCGATGCAATATTTTCCGTCCACTTTCGGGATGGTCAGGCCGTCCTCGTAGGGGATCATGTGCACGGCCTGGGTGGGGCAGTGCTCGGCGCAGGCCCCGCAGTCCTGGTGCTCGGTGTAGACGATGCAATCTTTCTTTTTGAATACGGCTACGCCCACCCGGGTGAGTTTCTTCTCTTCCAGCGTCAGGGGAAGGATGGCGTGCGTGGGGCACACTTCGAGGCATTTGCGGCATTCGAAATTGCAAAAACTTTCCACCTTGAAGCGCATATAGGGCTGCATGATGCCGGAGATCCCGTTTTCCAGGTAGGCGGGTTGGAGGACCTGGGTGGGGCAGGCGCTTACGCAGAGCTGGCAGGCGGTACACTTGGACACGAAACGTTCGCGGGAGACCGCTCCGGGGGGCAGGGCGTGCCTGCGCACTTTGTGGTTCTCGGGGCTTTCGCCTTCCGTTTCGGCGGCGAGCAGGTC
The DNA here is from genome assembly GCA_031549495.1 of Rikenellaceae bacterium. Lineage (GTDB taxonomy): Bacteria > Bacteroidota > Bacteroidia > Bacteroidales > Rikenellaceae > JAVBOW01. Next base: position 2,278 of record JAVBPS010000101.1, read on the forward strand.
GATGGCGGGCAGCGCGGCCAGGGCGAGCAGCGAGCTTTTGAGGAAGCGGCGGCGCGAGGCGCCTTCGGCGTCGATGGCATCGCGGGTCGCTTCGCAGGGGCTCTGGCAGGCGGCCGCGGGACGGACGTCGACTTTGGTTTGGGTGCTGCGGGCGGCGCCGATGTAGGAGATGGCGCCCTGCTTGCATTGGCCCAGGCAGTTGAAGCAGGCCACGCAACGGCTGGCGTCGACGGTGGCGGATTTCGAGTCGATGCACTGCGCCTTGCAGGAGGCCGCGCACAACCCGCAGGCGTTGCAGGCCCCTTCGTTGATGCGGATGCGCACCAACGAGTAGCGCGACAGAAAGCCCAGCAGGGTCCCCACAGGGCATACGGTATTGCACCACAGGCGCCCGCTGCGCCACACCATAACGATGAGCACCGCCAGCACGACGGCGGCGAAAATGGTCACCGCCCCACCCATATCGAGGTTCTGCATCACATAGAGCGAGTAGTTGCCCGCGGCGTTGAGCCATCCGGCCAGCGTGTTGTTGATCCACACGGCCACGGGACGGAAGAGCCCGGTGGCGATGCGCCCGAAGTTGGAGTAGGGGTCGGTCACCGTCAGCGGCAGGGTGCGCCCGAGGATGTAGAAGAGGGCCACCACGAGGAGCACCCCGTAGCGGACGATGTTCCACGGCCTGCGGTATTTCATCCTTAGGGCCCTGCGGTTCTTGCGCGCGCGGTAATACCAGCTCTTTATGCGCCCGATCACATCCTGCAACACGCCCAGCGGACAGAGCACCGAGCAGTACCACCGCCCCAGCAACAGCGCGGCGAGGGCCATGATGACCAACCCGCCCATGGCGCCCGCCATGATCAGCGGCACGATCTGCACATGCATCAGCACATGCAGCCGTTCGGGCATCACACGCAGGATATCCAGGAACAGCAACAGCATCGCCCCGCCGATCAACACGGCCAGCGCGCGGCGCACAAACACCAGTATTTTACCGTTTTTCAAAGCCCCTCGTATAAAATTATCCGCAAGATGCGGTTTTTTAAAGAATTATTTCCATCTTTGCACTCCCTTTGCTGCCGCAATAGCTCAGTTGGTAGAGCGTTTCACTCGTAATGAAGAGGTCCCCAGTTCGAGTCTGGGTTGCGGCTCGGGTCGAAAAATCCCTGATAATGTAAAAATTATCGGGGTTTTTCTATTTTGGCCCGTTCCGTTTCCGCCATTTCGGGGCAAATATAGCGAAAATACGGATATCATTTATCCCGGCGCCTGCCTGTTTTACGCTTCCTGCGGATTTGTAAATCGCCGTTTGCGCATCGCGCAGGATGGGCGGTGAAACGATTTCATAGCGCCGTAAATCAATTTCATACAACCCCGTCCGCATTTCATACAAACGCCCTAAATAGATGGTATTATCTATCCGGAAAATCCTACTTTTGTAGGGTCAAGCCACTGCAAATGTCAAAGCACCTTATTGTAACCAACAACAACGAAGCGGTGAGGGTTTCCCCCGAGAGGATCGTCTACATCTCCTCGGACGGAAACTACACCACCATGGTGCTGGTCGATAAGGAGGAACACGTTTTCTCTTTCAACCTCGCCGCGTTCGAGAAACTCATCGAACAGCAGTTGGGGACTGCGGCGCAGACCTTCATACGCTTGGGTAAAAGCCTGATCATCAACGGCAGCTACATCTATTACCTGAACGTGTCGAAACAACAGATCGTGCTCTCGGATATGGTCTTCCGGCACAAATTCACCCTCACCGCCTCGAAAGAGGCCCTGAAGGCGTTGAAGACCGTATTGGAAGAGAGCACCAAAAGCAGGAGGATCGGTATATGACGGATAAGAATAAAGACAACGAGGTCTACATACTCGGTGCGCCCAAAGGGAACAAACCCAAATCCCGCAGGGCCAGGGTGTGGATCCTGGCGGGGATCGGATTGCTCCTCCTGGCGGCGATCGTCCTGTATCTCGCATGGCCGCAAAAAGAGGAGGTGCCCGAGTATTATTTCGAACCGGAGACAACGGCCGTCGTCCCTACGCCTGTCGTTAACAGCGTCGGATTCACGACCGATACGCTGAATACGAAAGGGCGCGTGGACGTTTTCAAAGATCTCTCGCAAGAGGTGCCGTTGACCGTTTTCGAGCCTGTCAATGCCCGGATGTCGCTTGCCGTCGGGATGCCCGACAAGCAGGACGCCGGGATCCTCTACGTCGCCCAGGCCGCCGACATTCGCGCGGACAACAAGAAGATCGTCGGCGATTTCGTCCTGCAAGGCACGCAAATGGCCTGGGGGCAGGCAAAGAAAGGTTTTTGCGCCATTATCGGCGACCGGGTCACGGTGGATGTCGCGGAGCAAACCCCTTTGTTGCAACAGGCGATAGATTCCGCGGGCTATTTCTTCCGCCAATACCCCCTTGTCAAGGATGGAGTCGCGGTAGAGAACAATCCCGAAAACGAATCCATCCGCCGCGCGATAGCCATCAAAGAGGGGCGCGTGGTGATGGTCGACTGCCAGGGGCCGGTAACGATCAACCATTTCGCCCGGACGCTGGCCGGCATGGGGGTCAGCCAGGCGGTCTATCTGGTCGGCAGCGCCTCGTACGGCTGGTACCGCGACGAGAAGGGCGACAGGGTCGAATTCGGTATCGAACCACGGCGGCTGCCGAAGAACACGACGTATATAGTCTGGCGGACTAAATAATCCAATCGGCATAAATTCAACTGATTACGGCGAGGTTCCTGCTTCGTTGCGGGAAAATTATACTCCTTTAAAAATAAGATATGAGACGATTTATACTGATATTCCTCATCGTACAGAGCTTATCCGCCTGTGTCGAACAACCGGTCCGGGAAAGCCAAATGGCGCCGGGGGATAACGCGGTCTATTATTGGAAAACGGTTTTCAGGTTATCCGGTTACGAACGCGATTTCCTGAAAGCGAACCATATAAAAAAGCTCTACCTGCGGTATTTCGACGTTTACATGGATTTCGCGAAAGAGCCCCGTCCCGAGGCCACGGTGGCCTTCCGGGATACCTTGCCGTCCGGTCTTCAGGTCATTCCCGTCGTTTTTATCGACAACGAGATCTTCAGGGAGCATCCCCGGCCCGCTTTCGCCCGGAAGATGGTCGAGCGGATTCTGGTCATGTCGCAGACCCATGACGTGTCTGATATAAAGGAGGTGCAAATCGATTGCGACTGGACGAAAACGACCCAAAACACCTATTTCGAATTCCTTGCCGAGGTAAAGGGGATGCTCTCGACGCACGATATCGCCCTGTCGGCGACCATCCGCCTGCACCAGCTGCGCATGGAGGTTCCCCCGGTGGACAAAGGGGTGCTCATGTGCTACAACACGGGCGCGGTCAGGGTCAGGGATACGAAGAATTCCATCCTGAATGCGGACGACGTCGCCCCGTACGCCAGGAACCTGAACGGCTATCCGGTCCCGTTGGACATCGCCTATCCGACCTTTGCCTGGGCGGTATGGTTCCGCGAGGCGGAGTTCAAGGCGTTGCTGCGCCGGGTCGATCCGAACGACGAAAACCTCGAATGCCGGGGCGGTAATGTGTACAGGGCCAAAAACGGCTTTTACCAGGAGGGGCATTATATCGCCGCGGGAGATATCATCCGCTTCGAATCTTCTGACCCCGGCCAGATCATCCGGTGCAAGCGCCTTCTGGAAGAGCGGCTGCACCCCTCGTCCCTCATTACGTACCACCTCGATTCGACCAACCTTTCCAAATACACCCCGGATGAGATCGTTAAAATATATAGCCGTTAGCCTGTCGCTGTTGTGCGCAGGCCGGGCCCTGGCGTGCATCTCCCCGACTTATACGCCCGGCGAATATTATGTGTTCCGGGTGTATGAGCGGGATCCCCACGCAGAGAGGGCTTCCTGGGAGCCCAACGTGCAGGAGTGGCGGCGATATACCCGCGACGCCGCGACCGCCGGGGATATTTACAACCTCGTATACCGCTATCCGGTCGAGGCCCTCGAGCGCCTGGGGGATGTGCTGGTCGGGGACAGTTTGCGCCGCAATTCGTTCGCCGCGTGGCTGATGCGAAACAACGACCGGGAGGCCATCCGCTACCTGATCCTGGCGAAGAAATGCGAAAACCTGCGGATGCGCCGCAACGATCCGTGGTGGTATCCCACCAAGCAAGACCTTGAATATGAAGATATGAAAGGCATCGTCGGGCAGGCCCTCGCCTACAAGGGTAGCCGGTTCAAAGCCCGCTATATGCTCCAGGCGATACGCGCGGGATTCACGATGTATGATTTCGACCTGTGCCTGGAGTTGTGGGAAAAGCAGATAAAGGATTTACCCAATTCGGTCGCCAAAGCGATGTGCGCGGACTATATCGGCGGCGTCTATTTCCGTCGGGGCGACTACCGGAAGGCGATCCTGCTGTACGCCCAGGCGACGGAGGTGTCGGACAGTTTCTGGTGGTGCGCCAGGCAGCTGACCAAAACGAATTCCGATATGGAACGGATCAAAACGCTCTACCGTTACAATCCGTCGGCCTCGGAGCTCGGCGAAATGGTGCAGAAGATATGCCGCGAGGCGGAAGAATACGCCAACAACCACATCTTCAACGGCGAAGATCCCCAGGGTCGTTCGGGCAGCATGCAGGGCTACCGCGAAAACAGGGGCCGGTATATGGCTCTGCGCGATTTCGCCCTGGAGGCCGCATCCGAAAACCGCGGGGAGAATCCCGCCATGTGGCCCTACGCCGCCTCGTTCCTCACCCTGATCGACGGCGATGCGCCCCTGGCCTCGCAATACCTCGCGCAGGCGGAAAAGATGAGGGCGACCCCCTTGACCCGCAACAGCATCAAGATCATGCGGATCATGCTGGATGCCATGACGGGCGATTACACCGCGGCATTCGAAAAGAAGATACTGCCGCAAATGGAGTGGCTCGACGGGATGATGCGCGACAACCTGACCGCGGAGTTGAAGCAAGAGGTACGGGACTGGGAGCGCACCTTCTGCAATTACAGTTTTTATTATTACGGCGACATGATGCGCAAGATCACCCTCTCCGTCATGGTTCCCCGCTATCTGAAAGAGGGCCGCAGCGACAAGGCGTTGCTGCTGGCGGGCATGGCGAGCGAGCGTCTGCGGCAGCTGGCCTCGTACCGCGGCCGGGAGAAGGGAAATGAGGCTTGGGAGAATTGGAACGAGGATTTTTGCACCGATATTTTCGAATTGATGGACACCCTGCCGGTGCAAAGCGTGATCGGTTATGCCCGCACGCTGCAAAACGGGGGCGACACGCCATTCGACCGTTTCTGCGTGAAGAAGTGCTACAACGACCCGGACTATTTCAACGAGATCATCGGGACGAAATACATGCGCGCCGAGCAGTTCGATAACGCGGTGGAGTACTTGTCGAAAGTGCGTCCGGGCTACGACACGACCTTGAACGTCTATGCATATTACACCTACGACCCGTTCGCGGATCCGTTCATCACCCGCAAAAAGGTCCATACCCGCACACAGTACAAACTCGGTTACGCGCTGCGGATGGCCGACCTCGCCCGGTTGATCCAGGCGGCCCAAAGCAGGGAGATGCAGGCCGGACTGACCTACCAATACGCGCTCGGGTTGACCCGGGCGGCCCGGGATTGCTGGGCGTTGATGGAGTACGGCCGTTGGGGATATACGGAAGAGAGCGACCATAACAAACGGCTGGCCCGCACCTCGGAAAAACTGCTCAGGCGGGTCTGCAGCCTTTCCGCCGATCCCGAGCTGAAGGCGCGGTGCGCGGCCTTGCGGATGTGGGTGAGCGGCGACGACCTGACGGACTACAAATGGACCGGCGGCCGGTGGGAAAAATCCAAAAACCCGAAAAGCATTTACCGCGCCAATGCCTATGCCCTGATGACCGAGTATTCCTCGACAGAGACCTGCAAGCGGATGCTGCGGGAGTGCGATCTGTTCCATTCATACATCGAGACCGAAAAGCCGCCTGTCAAAAAATGACCCCAAGCGGCAGCCGGGTCAGCATGAGGATATTTCTTGCCGGATAATCACTATCTTTGGCTACACGAATAAGATGATTTTTAGCGTATGATAAAATACAACGTGTTGCTGTTTGCACTGATCGTATTTTCCTGTTCCGCTCCCGAACCGCAATCCACCCTTGACGGCCACCTGCAAGAGATCGCTGCTACCTCCCTACCTGAATGCCTGCGATCTGTTTGAACGGCAGGGAATGAATGGACTCGGGGATTACGGCGCAAGCCTCGCCATGCCCGTATTTGTCTCCATCGCCGGCGAATTATCGGGTAAGCCTCAGACAGACTCCGAATAGTGAATTATTTACGCATTATTTTTTACTCATGGAAAAACAAGACCTCATAGCGTTCGCACTCCCTGAAAAACCCATTTCCGAGATCATGGTCCTGGGCGTGGGCGGTGCGGGCGGCAACGCGGTGAATTACATGTATTCGATGGGGATCGACAACGTGGTGTTCGCGATCTGCAATACGGACAAGCAGGCCCTCCGGCACAGCAAGATCCCCGTCAAGATCCAACTGGGCGAAGGCCTGGGGGCGGGCAATAACCCGGACAAGGCGAAACGGGCCGCCATGGAGAGCCTCCCGGGGATCACGACCATCCTCGAGCGTGAGGGCACCAAGATGCTTTTCCTGGCCGCGGGGATGGGCGGCGGCACGGGGACCGGCGCGAGCGCCGTGATCGCCAAGGCCGCCAAGACGCTGGACATCCTGACGGTCGGCATCGTCTCCCTGCCGCTCGCGGACGAGGGGCCCAAGCGCGTCCGGCAGGCGCAGGAAGGGCTCGAAGAGCTGCAGGAGCAGGTCGACTCGCTGGTCATCGTCCATAACGACAACATTACCAAGATATACGGCGACCTGGCTTTCGAAGAGGCCTTTGCCAAAACGGACGAGATTCTGGCCCTGGCCGCCAAGAGCATCGCCGAGTTGGTCACGCGCCACGACCGGATCAACGTCGACCTGGAGGATGTGCGCACCGTGATGCTGAACAGCGGCCTGGCGCTGATGGGGTCGGCCCGGGCGCGCGGCGAGGGCCGCATCGAAGAACTGGTCAGGCAGACCCTGAATTCCCCCCTGCTGAACTACAAAGACATCCGGGGAGCGAAGAAGCTGCTGTACAACGTCTCGTACGGCAAGAATTCCGGTTACACCATGTCGGATCACACCCAACTGCTCAACCTCATCCAGCGTAACGCCAGCAGCAACGTCGACCGCGGCTACTCGGACATCATCTGGGGCGCGGGCAGCCGGGACGACCTGGACGACCAGATCGAACTGACCGTCATCGCCACCGGATTCGGATACACGCAGGTCGTAGCGGAACCGCCCGTCGAAAACCAGGCGCCCAAACCGAACCCCAAACCCGATCCGAAACCGCAACCGACCGAGGAAGTTTCCGAGCCCCCGCATGAATCTTTCATCTCGTCCCTGATCCGCAAAGGGAAGGCCTATATAGAGGAAATGATGGATAGCGCCGATCATCCGATATAGCAGGCGGTCCCGCTTTTCTCTGGGTTTCAATAAATAATTGAGTATATTCGTAAGCAAATCCGATAGCTATGAAAAGAATTTTTATCCTCTCCTGCCTGCTGGTCTTCTCTTGCGCCGCTTTCGGCCAGCAGATCAAAAGCAGAAACGTCGAGCTCGACGACCTGATGACCTTGCTCGGTGCTTCCGGCTATGAATTATTCAGTTTTGACGCGACTGAAATGCTCGGCGAGCGATATGATCTGGTGTTCATCAAAAAGGAGTTTTCAGCAGAGAAACAGATCAAGTCTTCAAACCTTATTAAGGTATCGAATAAGAGGCTGTTGACCGAATTTCCGGAATCCCAACGACAACAGATGATCGATCAGGGGCGGGTCATTGACCCTAAGACCCAGGCGATCGCCCATGCCGAAAAATTTAATTTTGGGTTCTACCCCTCCGGCAACGATTCCACCAAGGTCATGCAACTCAATATCCCGGGCTTTCTCGTTATGCATAGGGTTGATTTTAAATTGAAAGGAATTACTGTAAAGGATTCGGACAAGCCGGTCTTTGCTTATCATGCGCGTCCTTTCAAAATAGAAGCGTTTAAAGAGAATGAATTTATCCCTCTCGTTTTACTCGGTTCGGCGTGGTACGATGAGCGGATAAATACATACCGGTTTTGCGGTGAGAGCGAGATCGACCCCGATATGTCAAGCAAGATACTGAAAGATATACCGCACTATTATGTAATAGGCGTCAAATTTGTTAAGAAACAATAAAACAGGCAGGCCGGAATCTTAAGATTCCGGCCTGCCTGTTTTATTAAGTGCGAACTTACAATTTTATCCGCTTCACGTTGAGTTGATCCACATCCATCGTCCCGAGCTTGAGTTTCTCGGCGGCGGGCAGGTGCGTCACCGCGCTGAGCTCCATGGGCGCCACCTGCGCGAAGAACTTGGTCGCGGCGGTATCGACCGCCACCGGGTCGGCCGAGGCGAAGAGCGCCCTGGTCAGCGACACGTCGTCCGCGCTTTTGCCCTGCGGCCCGTTTTTCATCAGTACGCGGTAGGCGTCCACGATGTTCAGCGCCGGTTTTTTGTCGTAGGTGGCCACATCGGCGATGCACTGTTGCAGGTCGGTGCTGTGGAAGACCTTGCGGTCCCAGACGATACCCATGTAGTTTTTCAGCGAGATCGTCATCTTCGCTCCGCCGTGGTGCTTGAGGATGGGTACGTTGAACCAGACGTCGCAATCGATGAGCGATTTATGGATCTTGGCCTGCTTGAGTTTCACGCCGCGGGGCAGTTTCACCCCGGCGTAGTAGCTCTCGTCGTTGCCGGGAACCATCTTGCCGCCGGCCTTCTCGACCGCCTCTTTGATGCCGCTGTTGGCGTAGCACTTGGTCCAATCCATGCAGGTGTGGTCGAACACTTCGACCTCGGAGGCCCCCGCCGCGAGGCAGCGCTTCACCAGGGCGGCCACCAGGTCGGGGTTCGTGCATCCGGCCAGTTCGGGCGTGCGGTCCCAGCCGATATTGGGCTTCACGACCACCTTCATGCCGGGTTTGACGAATTTGGCGATGCCGCCCATCTCGGCCAGCATTCGATCGAGCATGGCCACGGGCTCGCCGCCCATGATGGCCACCAGGTCGCCTCCTTTGCCCGACGCGGGCGTCTGGGCGAAGGCTTTGCCCACGCCGCCCAGGTCGACGATGGAGGCGGCGCCCGCCAGGGCCATCGTCCGCAGGAAATCGCGCCTTTTCATGCTATTTCCAATATTTCACCACCACGATCGCGGCGAAGAATTGCAGCAGCATCCCGGGCCAGCTGATCAGCAGGTTGTCCCATGAGGCGGCGAAACCGAACAGCAGCGCGCCTTCGATCAGAAAGCATACCGCCTGGCAGGCGACCACCAGGCCGAGCAGGCTCCAGAGGGTGAAACCTCCCTTATATTGTTTCCAGAGGCCGAAAGCGAGCGCGATGACGACCGATTTGACTATTACGGCCGCGAGGATGGTCCCCGAGGGCATACCGAAGAAGAGCGTGCTGAGCAGCGGCGAGGCCAGCGCGGTGATCAGGCCGCACCAAACGCCGAAGCGCACCGTGGCGATGACGGTGAAGAGCATGATCGGCAGCAGCATCTTACCTCCGTCGGGGAAAAGGTGGCACAGCCTGGGCAGGAGCAGGTTACCCGCTACAAAAACGGCTGCCCAAAGCCAGGCGGCATTGCTGCGCAACGCCAGGGCGGAAGAATCGGTTGCAGTTGTCATGAACAAAAATTTTCTCAAATATAGGGATTTTTCAACAAAGTGCAATTTATCCTTTTCGGGGTGCCGCCCCGGCACATGGGGAATATCATTTTGTCATTCTGAGCGCAGCGAAAAATCTTGGTCGGACTGTGATCAGAACTGTTCCGACCAAGATTTTTCGCTGCGCTCAGAATGACAAGCAGCAAAACGAATCGGTCTGAAGAACCAGAATGCCGAGGGAAGCGCCCCCATGTATTAGCAAAACCACCGTCCGAACTTTCGCTGTGCATAGAGTGCGTCGATTTCGAGTTAACGAATGCAAAAAGACGCATTCGTTTTCCTCCTTGTCGTTCGGCAGAGGCCAAACAAAAAGACGTTTGGCCTCTGCGCTCTCTGACTGCGTCGGTTGCTTATCGTTTTGGTTTTTACACCGGAGCGTACTTTACGTACGTGAGGATTAAAAACTAAAAGGATAAGCGAAAAGCGGCGTGCTATATGCGCAGCCGACGCAGCAAAAAAAACGAGGGGCGCGTTTGGATTAGGACGCGCCCCCCGGGGGTGAAACCACTTGCTGCGATTACCGGTATCAGAACCTGAACCCGAGGGTCAGCGTGGCGATACCGCGTTTCATACTCGATTCCACGGGCCCCGAGGCGGGAATATCCTCTTCAGGGATCTGTACCCCGTTGTTGCCCGGGCCGTCGTACCAGAAGAGGGCGTATTTCGTGTAATCGGTTTTGGCGTATACGTAGGCCGCGTCGATCGAGAAGCCGCCGAAGCGCACGCCGGCGCCCAGCGAGAAGCTGTTGGTGCGGTTGGCCACCGGGGCGTCGAGTACCGAGTACGGGACGTCGTTGTCCGGGGTGATGTAATGGTTGTCGTCGTTCTCGCGGACCGGGCTGCCGTAGTAAGCGTAACCGGCGCGCAGGGCGAGCATGGGAACGGGTTTCACTTCCAGGCCGACGCGCAGGTTGTCCACGCCTTTGAAAGCGTATTTGATATCCTCTTTGTAGTACGTGCGGGTTTCGGAGTCGACCGGGTAGTCGTTGCTGGTCCCCAGGCGCATGCCGTTGTACCAGGCGTGTTCCCAGTCGGCCGAGAGCAGGGCCACGTTACCGAACTGGTACGAGGCGCCCAGCATGATGCGCGTGGGGGTGGTGTACTGCCAGGCCCATTGGTCGGTGATCGAATTGGCCGAGATGATCTTGGAATCCGCGGTTATTCTCTGCGGGTTGCGCTGTATATTGACGATGCCGTACTCGCGGTCGAGTGCCGTGAAAGTCGGGGTGTGGATCGCCAGGCCGATGCGCAGCTCGTCGATCGGGCGTACGATTATGCCCGCCTTGAAATTCACGCCGGTGCCGGATACCCGCGTGTACTGGTCATAGAAGAACAGCCCCAGTTGTTTATCCAGGAGCGTGGCCTGCTTTTCGATATGGTTGAAGTTCTCTTCGTAATAGGCGTATTGTTTCTGGTAGATGCTCTGGATGCCGAGCGTGAAGCCCAGGTAGACGCGGTTGTTGAAATTCATCCCGCCCGAGATGTCGTATTCGCCGATCGAGCCCAATGAATTCACGGTAAGGTAATTGTCCGCCACCTCGTTCGGGTATTCCGGCCTCATCGAGGTGTAGAGGCTCGGGTCGCTGGCCAGGTAGTCGATGCCGTAGACTTGGTAGGCCAGGGCGGCGCCCCACATATTGGGAGCGAAATTCCGTTCCGGAACCACGTCGCTGCTCAGCCGGTCGTGGTTGATCCCCCTCACCTGGAGCGCCATCACCTCGGTGATGGAATTCATCTGCTCGTTCAGTCCGATGCTGGTATTGTAGTTGTAATCCGCCAGTTTGTTGTACGCGAAACCGAAGGTGAAGCTGACCATGCCGTGCGAGGACTGCATGGTGTTGAGGGCCATGCCGATATTGCCCAGCGTGAAGCGCGTGAAATTGTTATCGCCGCCCGCGTAATAGGAACCGCCGGGCCAGGAGCTGGCCGTTTGGGTCCAGGTCAGCGAGGGGGAGATGGAAAACTCCGAGGATTGGTACATACCCAGTCCCGCCGGGTTGATCGACATCGACGAGAGGTCGGCCCCGAGCGAGACGAACGCCCCGCCCATGGCTGCGCTGCGCGCCGTGCCGAACGAGTAGTTGTACTGGCTGAAGTTGAGCATGTCCGTGGGGGCGAAGTCGGCCATGCGGATCAGCCGGCCGGCCGCCATGCCGCCGGGAAGATAGGCGCCGCTGCCTTGGGCAACCGCCGCGCCTGCGAACAGGAGCGCCGCTGCCAGGGATGCTATCTTGCGTAGTTTCATGATTACAGTCATTTAGTGAGTAGTAAGGTCGCGCAGGGGATTACCTTCTGCTGCTGCCGCCGCCGCCGCCGGACGAGCTGCTGCTGCTGTGGCTGCTGCCGCCGCCCGAGGAGGAGGAGCCGCCGCTGTAACCGCCGCCCGAGGAGGAGCTGCCGCTGCTGTAGCTGCCGCCGCCGTAGGAGGAGGAGCTGCTGCTGCCCGAGGAGCGGGAACTGCTGCTACCTGAGGAGCGGGAGCTGCTGCCGTAGCCCGACGAGGAGCCGCTGTCGTAATCGCCGCTACGCGAAGGACGGGTGGAAGAGGACGGTGAATAGCCGCCGCCCGAACTGCGCGAGGAACTGCGGTTCCAGCCGCCGGTTCCCTGCGAAGAGGGGGTGTTGCCGCTGCGCGAGCCGCCGCTGTTGTAGCTGCCGCCGCTGTATCCTCCCGAGGAGGAGGGGCGTCGCGAACCGCCGTCCGAGTAGCTGCCGCTGCGCGAGCCGCCGTAGCCGTACGAGGAGCGCGAACCCGAATAACCCCGGTAGGTGCCGGACGAGGTGCTGTAACTGGGCCGGTGGGTCACGTTGCGGTCGTAATACCCGCCGCCATAGTATCCGCCGCCGCCGTAGTATCCCCCGTGTCCGTAATATCCGTAATAGGGCGAGTAGCATCCGCCCCAACCCCAACCCCAGGAAGAATAGGGCGAGTAGCACCCCCAGTAGGGCGAGCCCCAGTAATTCCAGTAGGAAGAGTACGAGTAGTAGGGATAATTCCAACCCCAGGACGGCCCGCCCCAGTAGGAGTACCACGGGTTCCAGCCGTAATACCCGCCCCAGTTGAGGTTCACCGACACGCGCGAGGGAAGCCCCCAGGTGCCGAACATGGCGGTGACGTACTTCGGCTCGACCCACACCTCGTCGCCCATCACCATCACGTTGTAGAAGGCCGGGTCGTAGGACGAGATGTAATTCGAGGCGCTGCTGTAACGGAATCTGTAGTAGCTGTCGGGCATGTTGTACGACGGCGAACTGAATCCGCGCAGGCGGCGCTCGTAGGACTCTTCGTAGCTGTCCGAGTACATGTCGTCGTACGAGCTGCTGTTGCTGTTGTTGTTATTGTAGGACCAACCGTCGGGAATACCTTCCAGTTGGCCGTTGCGCACCCTGGCCACGGCTTCAGCCGCCGCCCGGGCCTGCTCCTGCTCGCGCTGGCGCTGTGCGGCCTGCGCCTGTGCGATGGCGCGCGTGTCGTGGACCGTGTAGAGGTCGTCCGCGTAGGGATTGGTCGACGAGTAATAGGTCGCCGAGCATCCGCTCCCCAGGATGATGCCCAGGGCCGCTGCCAAATATACCTTTACCGTTTTCATATCGCGTGGTTTTTACTGTTTAACGTCTTTGAGCCTCTTTTTATTACTCTTTTATACTTAGATGCACGGGCGACCCGTTTCGTTGCACCGATTCTTAAACAAAGATAACGATTTATCCCGATTTGGAAAAAAAACTTACCTTTGCGGCAGAAATTAGAAATAAAATAGAATGGCAAAGGAACTCAAGGACCTCACGCGCAGGGAAGAGAATTATTCGCAATGGTACAACGACCTGGTGGTCAAGGCCGGGCTGGCCGAAAACTCCGCCGTGCGGGGTTGCATGGTGATCAAGCCCTACGGCTACGCGATCTGGGAAAAGATGCAGGCCGCCCTGGACAAGATGTTCAAGGACACGGGCCACCAGAACGCCTATTTCCCCCTGTTCATCCCCAAGTCGTTCATGAGCAAGGAGGCCAAACACGTGGAAGGGTTCGCCAAGGAGTGCGCCGTGGTGACCCACTATCGCCTGATGAACGATCCCAACGGGGGTGGCGTGGTGGTGGACCCGGAGGCCAAACTGGAAGAGGAACTTATCGTGCGTCCCACCTCGGAGACGATCATCTGGAATACGTATAAAAACTGGATCCAGTCCTATCGCGACCTGCCGATCCTGTGCAACCAGTGGGCCAACGTGGTGCGCTGGGAGATGCGCACGCGCCTGTTCCTGCGCACGGCCGAATTCCTCTGGCAGGAGGGGCACACCGCCCACGCCACGGCCGAGGAGGCTTACGAGGAGACGGACAAAATGGTGCATGTTTACGCCGATTTTGCGGAGAACTGGATGGGCGTGCCGGTAATCATCGGCCACAAGAGCGAGAGCGAGCGGTTCGCCGGTGCGGTCGACACGCTCTGCATCGAGGCTTTGATGCAGGACGGCAAGGCGTTGCAGGCCGGGACTTCGCATTTCCTGGGGCAGAACTTCGCTAAAGCGTTCGACGTGCAATTCGCGAATAAAGAGGGGCAATTGGATTACGTCTGGGCCTCGTCCTGGGGCGTTTCGACCCGCCTGATGGGTGCGCTGATCATGGCCCACTCGGACAATAACGGGCTGGTGCTGCCCCCGCGCCTCGCGCCGATCCAGGTGGTGATGATCCCGATTTATAAGGGAGAGGAGGAGTTGACGCAAGTGGTCGGCAAGCTGGAAGAACTCGCCGCCGGGATGCGCGCGAAGGGCATCAGCGTGAAGATCGACGATCGCGACCATGTCCGCTCTGGCTTCAAATTCTCGGAATATGAACTGAAAGGCGTACCCGTGCGCCTGGCGATGGGTCCGCGCGACCTGGCCGGGGGTACGATCGAGATCGTGCGCCGCGACACGCTCGCCAAGGAAACCGTACCGCAGGAAGGGCTCGCCGACCGCGTGGAAACGCTGCTGGGCGATATTCAACAGGGGATCTTCGACAAAGCCCTCGCCTTCCGCAATGAAATGACCACTTCTGTGGATTCGTACGACGAATTCAAACGCCTGCTCGATGAAAAAGGCGGCTTCTTCCTGGCCCATTGGGACGGCACCCCCGAGACCGAAGAGCGCATCAAGGATGAAACGAAAGCCACGATCCGCTGCATCCCGATGGACGCTCCGCAGGAGGAAGGCAAGTGCATGGTGACGGGCAAGCCCTCGTCGCGCCGCGTCCTGTTCGCCCGCTCTTACTAAAATCTTGTAGACGACCCGTAGGGGCACCCCTTGCGGGTGCCCTTTTTTGTGGTTTTGTTTTGGCCGACGGGCACAAGGCCAGTATCGCCTACGGGCGACTTACTTTTTCCCTTGATGGAAAAAGTAAGCAAAAAGATCAAGGCGCCGCGCTCCCGGCTTACCCGCTTACGGATTTTCGGGGAAGTCGTGCGGAAATTCCATTGCGCACAGGCCACATCGCACGCCTCCGCTGCCGCTCCGGCCTCCCATTCCAGTTTCCGCCCTTTGTCCCCCGAAAACCCTGGCGGGTCCCAAGCCTCCCGCTTAATGGCGCCGGGCCAACCCTCATTGGCGTCCGCTCCGGGCCAGCACACATCCTCGCGCACTTTGGCCGCCGCTCTGTCCCCCGCGCCCCCGCCTGCGGCTACCATCGCTCTTTCTCGTCATGTCGAGCGTTAGTCGAGACATCTCAAACCGGCTGTCTGAAATTCCTCAGCTTGCTCGGCAGTGACGTTGAAAAACAAGGGCGGGAATCAAATGATCCCCGCCCTTGTTTGTGTTTTGTCAGTTACTTCTCCAACTCCCCGATCGCCCTTAGGACGACCTTGTCGACCGGATAGATATTGATATAAAATCCGGCGTCCTCCAATTTCGTGTTGCGGCCGATGTAGGCGCGCAGTTGAGCCGTGATCAGCGCCTTCGATTTCTCGATCTGGGCCCTCACGGGCGGCACGCCGTTGCGCGCGGCGTAGGCGATGAAATCCTGCAACAGGTTCTTGTCCGCGTCCAGCAACGCCTGCAATTCGGGCAGCGTCTCCACGGCATTGAGCTGCTCGCGGTGGCGGTCCGAGTATTCCAGCGTGTACTTATAGAGGATGTTGCGGCCTGATACCTCCAGGTAATATTTCGTCATGTCCGTGGTGTCCATCGGCATGAAGATGTCCGGCATGATACCGCCCCCGCCGTAGACCGTGCGGCCGCCAACGGTTTCGTAGCGCAGGCTGTCGGCAAAACGGATGCTGTCGGCCGAGAAGAACTCATTGTGCTCGTAGCGGTGGACCATGTCCATCGCGTAATCCTCCGAGCCGTTGTCGTAAGGCTTCTGGATCGAGCGCCCGGCCGGGGTGTAATAGCGCGCAATGGTCAGGCGCAGGGCCGAATGGTCGGGGTATTCGAACTGCTGCTGCACCAGCCCCTTGCCGAACGAACGGCGGCCGATGATCGTCCCGCGGTCGTTGTCCTGCAACGCCCCGGCGAGGATCTCGCTCGACGAGGCGCTGTTCTCGTCGATCAGCACCGCCAGCGGCAGGTCGGCGTAACGCCCCCGGCCGTCGCTGTACTGCTCCGTGCGCTTGTGCTGGCGGTCCATCGTGTAGACGATCAGCCGGTCGGCGGGCAGGAACTCGTTGGCGATCTGGATCGCCTGGTCCAAAAAGCCCCCGCTGTTGCCGCGCAGATCGAAGATCAGGCGCGTCATCCCCTCGGCCTGCATGCGCGACAGGGCAGCCATCATCTCCGTATAGGAATTTTTCGAAAAAGCCGACAGTTTCAAAAAGCCGACCCCCGGGGTGATGATGAACCCGGCGTCGATGCTCTTGATCGGGATGATCCCGCGCGTGACGGTGAAGGGCACCAGGTCCTTGATCCCCTGCCGCTCGACGCCCAGGTCGACCTTCGTGCCGCGGGGCCCGCGCAGCATCTTGACGATGTCGTTCTGGTTGATCTTCTGCCCGGCCACGAGCGAGTCGTCGATGCGGATGATCCTATCGCCCATGCGGATGCCCGCCATGTCGCTCGGCCCCGAGGGGATCACGTTGAGCACCACCACCGTGTCGGTGAGCATGTTGAACACCACGCCGATGCCGTCGAACTCGCCGTCCAGCGTCTCGTTGGCGCGCGCCATCTCCGAAAGGGGAATGTAGACCGAGTGGGGATCCAGCTCTTCCAGCAGCAGCGGAATCACATGCTCGCCGATCGAGTCCATGTTGACCGGATCGACGTACATGCGCTCGATGAGCCTGAGCGTGTAGCTGAGTTTGTCGTTGCTTCCCCCCGTGCGCACCGTGCGCGGCGCATCCGCCGGAGCACCGCTGCGCCCCACGTACAACCCGATCCCGATGCCCGCCGTGATCGCCACGGCCAGCAGCAGGGGAAGGACGACCGCCTGTAACTTGTTTTTATACATTTACTTATTTTTTATCCAGTATGACAAGCCCACGCTGATCGAATAATTATACTGCGGCTTTTCCGTACCCGAGTACTTGTCGTAGTAGAACATTCCGTAGATCTTGGTGCTGAACAGCTTGGTGGCCTTGATCTCCAGCGAGTTCTCCCACCGCGCGATCGGCGGGGTGCGGATGTTGCAGAACGAATAGAGGTCCGAACGGTAGCGGAACACCTTCTTGGCGAACTCCTTGTCGAAAAAGATGCGCACCGAGGGGCCCAACTGGCCCTTCGTTTTGTCGCCTTTCGGCACCCCGGCGATGCCGCGGGCCTGCAACTGCTCGTCCAGCACGAAGATGATATTGCCCGCTACGGGCGAAATGGTGATGTTCCAGGGCGATTTATCCTTCTTCCAGTTGAAACCGATGGCCACATCGAGGTAGCCCGGGGCCATGAAATTGGAAATTTTGGTGGAATCGGTACGCGATTTGAGGCCCTTGGAAAACTGGCTGCGCATGTTGACCGTGGCGGCGTAGTTCCAGCTGCGGTGCATCTTCCAGCCGCTCTGGATGTTGAACTTGAATTCGTCCTCGTTCTTGAAGAGCCGCTTGTCGATGTAGTTGGCGCCGTAGCGGGCGTCGAAACGGTATTCGAGGTTGAATTTATCGCGTTTGTAGAGGTGGCGGAAGAACATTTGCGAGCGGGCCGAGAAGGTGTTGTCCCCCCCCGCCTGCCAATTGACGAACTGGGTCTGCGAGGCCTGGAGGTTGACGTTGAACTCGACCGTGTTGCGCTCCTTGCGCAGGGCGCGCCGCTCGGCCTCCCATTTGGCCCGGCTGAAGTATTTGTTATCCAGGGGGGCGTTGCGGATCGTGTCCGCGAGCGGGGCTACGGTCGTTTTCGAAGGCTCGACCGTGGGAATGGTGAACTGCGCGCGCAGCGTCCCCGTAGCCGCCATGCACAGCAACATGATGCATAAAACCCGCCTTGTCACCTTCAGTAAATCCATTTGAGCGCAAATATACTTAAAATTTTTATAAATTTGTCAGAATAACCGCACCCGTCCCGTAACCTTGTGCCGCCATGGCGCGCGCCAGTCGAGACATCTCAGCCCGGCGGCGGGGGTTTGTTTGAGATGTCTCGACTGGCGCTCGACATGACGAAAACAACCAATGGAAGACGAATGAAACAAAAACCAGGTTATATATACATCATGACCAATAGCTACAAAACCACTCTTTACATCGGAGTGACCGCCAATTTGCCGCGCCGTGTATGGGAGCATCGCACACATTACGACGAGAAATCATTCACATCGAAATATAACCTGGAACTTTATGTTTACTACGAATTTTTTCCTGATATTGAGCAGGCTATCGCACGTGAAACCCAGCTTAAGAAATGGAGCAGGACGAAGAAGGATGCATTGATCGGTGTTATGAATCCACAATGGAATGATTTGTACGAAACCATAATAGCATAAAGTCTGCTCTGCGTAATGCGGGCATAGTTCGTCATGTCGAGCGCCAGTCGAGACATCTCAAACTA
>JAVBPS010000012.1:0-17057 GCA_031549495.1 Rikenellaceae bacterium
TTCGCTCGCTCGGGATGACGATCCGGTTGGCGCTAATCGGAAAGCACGTTTGGAGCGTTGTTAAGCAGTATCCCTGCCGGTTTCATGTTAAGAAAACCTTAATTTATTCATGCCGTTATATAATTCCGGCACAATCAATGCTGTTTTTTGACTATTTTTATAGGCTGAATTGAAGACAAATTATGGAGTATCTCGATTTGTATAACCGTCTGAACGGGATCGAATCCTACGAACAGGAAAAGGTTGTCATCGACGAGCGTACCGTGATGAGGAATTTTAATTTCGAATCGCGGTTCTATTCCATCCTGCCCGGCGGGCTGGACAATGTGATCGACGACGAGCTGGCCCTGTCGGCGGCGAAGCACCATTACGAGCCCGATTTTATCCAGGAAATGCTGAACAAAAAGGATGCGGAGATTCCGGAGAATATCCGGTTCCGTTATCATATCATCGGCAGTGAAGGGCGGTCGAAAGATGTGCTGTTCCTCTTTCACGGGTTCAATGAGAAGCATTGGGCGAAGTATCTGCCCTGGGCGAAATACATAGCGGATAAGACAGGTAAGTCGGTCATCCTCTTCCCGATCGCGTTCCACATGAACCGCGCCCCGGCGCTGTGGAGCAACCCGCGGGCGATGTACGGCATCAGCGAACGGCGCAAGGCGCGCCATCCGAATATCCTCTGCTCCACCCTGTCGAACGTGGCGATCAGCACGCGACTGCACAACAATCCCAAACGGCTCGTCTGGTCGGGATTGCAGACGTACTATGACGTGATCGACCTGATCCGCGACATCAAGGCGGACCGGCATCCGGCCGTGGCCCCCGATGCGCGGATCGACATTTTTTCCTACTCGATCGGCAGCCTGCTGGCCGAGATCCTGATGATGACCGATGAGAGCGGGTTTTTCTCCGGGTCGCGGTTCGTGTCGTTCTGCGGCGGGGCGGCGTTCAACCGCATATCGCCCGTGTCGAAATTCATCCTCGACAGCGAGGCGAGCGTGGGGCTCTATTCGCATATCGTGGAGCATCTGGAAAGCCACCTGAAACGGGATGACGCGCTGAGGCATTACCTCGGGGGCGGCCTCGACGAAGGGGTGAATTTTCGCAGTATGCTCAATTACAATATGTTCATCGAGCGGCGGCAGCGGATCCTGGGCGAGATGAGCGGGCGGGTTTATGCGATCGCGCTGAAGAACGATACGGTCATGCCGCCGTATGAGATCATGAATACCTTGCAGGGGGTTTACCGCGATATTCCCATCCGGGTGGATGTGATGGACTACCCTTACAAATATTCGCATGAGGAGCCGTTTCCGCCGCTGGAGGGGATCCGCGGGCAGGTTTCGGAATCTTTCCGGGAGACTTTCGACCGGGTTTGTACGTTTTTGAAATAGGGTCCTTTTTGGGCACCCGCGAGGGGTGCCCCTACGGGCTCGGCCGGACTGTTTGGGATGTCTCGACTGACGCTCGACATGACGAGACCGCCGTTGGTAGCCGAAGGCGGGGACGCGTAGCCAGAGCGGCGGCCAATGTGCGTTGGATTGTGCGATGGCCCGGAGCGGACGCCAATGAGGGGGTGGCCCGGCGCCATGAAGCGGAAGGCTTGGGACCCGCCAGGGTTTTCGGGGGACAAAGGCAGGAAACTGGAACTGTGGCAGCGAAGCGTGTGTGGTGAGCCTTGTGCGGCGCGGTGGCCTTGCGCTCGTGGAATTTCCGGCCGACTTCACCGAAGACCCGTAAGCGGGTAAGCCGGGAGCGCGGCGCCTTGATTTTTTTGCTTACTTTTTTGATCAAGCAAAAAAGTAAGTCGCCCGTAGGCGATCCCGGCCCCGCGAGGCGTCGGCCAAAAAAGAACGATGGAATAAAAATAAAAAGAGTACTGAATCGACATAAAATGTAGATCCCTCACATACGTTTTGTTAACGAGCGAAAAAAGACTCGCTCGTTTTCCTCCTCCTTGCTCGGCATAGTCCAAACAAAGAGACGTTTGGCCTGCGGCTCTCGCTGCGAGCGTCGGGTCGGGATGACGTTATAAATGATATATTCCCGGGTACATAAAGAAACCGGGCAACACAAAACCTAATGGAACACCATCTTCCCACGCTGATCATGGACCTGGCCCTCATCTTAGGGGTCGGCGCCATCGTGACGCTTATCTTCCGCAAGATCAAACAGCCGATCGTCCTGGGGTACATCATCGCAGGCCTGCTGATCGGCCCCCATATGAACCTCTTCCCCTCGGTGGCAGACGAGGCGGACATCAAGACGCTGGCCGATATCGGCGTGATCTTCCTGCTGTTCGGCCTGGGGTTGGAGTTCAGTTTCAAGAAGCTGATGCACGTGGGCGCCGCGGCCTCCGTTACGGCCATGGTGGAGATCGTGTTCATCTGCCTGGCGGGGTATATGACCGGGATGGCGCTGGGGTGGTCGCAGATGGACTGCCTGTTCCTCGGGGGGATGCTCGCCAGCTCTTCGACGACCATTATCATCAAGGCTTTCGACGAACTGGGGATCAAAACGCGCAACTACGCGCGGGTCGTTTTCGGGGTGCTGGTCGTGGAGGATATCGTGGTCATTTTGCTGATGGTGTTGCTTTCGACCGTCGCCGTCACGCAGCATTTCGAGGGAACGGAGATGCTTTTCACAGTCGGAAAGCTGTTCTTCTTTTTGATCGTCTGGTTCATCTTCGGGATCTACCTCATCCCGACCTTCCTGAAAAAGATACAAAAGCTGATGGACGACGAGGGGTACCTGATCCTCTCGGTCGGGCTCTGCCTGGGAATGGTCGTCTTTGCCGTGGCGGTCGGTTTTTCGGCCGAGCTGGGGGCGTTCATCATGGGGTCGATCCTGGCGGAAACGACCAAAGCCGAGCATATAGAGCGCATTATCAAGCCGGTCAAGGACCTCTTCGGGACGATCTTTTTCGTGTCGGTGGGGATGATGATCGACCCGATGGTCATGGTCGACCACGGCTGGACGGTGCTCGCCATCACGCTGCTGGTCATCTTCGGCAAGGTATTCAGCACCACGCTGGGGGCCGTGCTCTCGGGGCAGGGGCTCAAGCAGGCCATCCAGGTGGGGATGAGCATGGCGCAGATCGGGGAGTTCGCCTTCATCGTCGCCACGCTCGGTATGAGCCTCGGGGTGATCAGCGACTTCCTCTTCCCGGTGGCGGTGGGGGCCTCGGCCATCACCACCTTCACCACGCCCTACATGATCAAATATTCGGATAAAGTCTACACGCTCGTCGAGCGCGTGATGCCCAACCGGTGGATGCAGGCGATCAACACCTACACGGCCAGCGCGAAGACCATCCGCAAGGAGAGCGACTGGAAGCGCTACATCAAATCCTATGTCCTCACGCTGCTCAATAACGGAGTCATCCTGCTGGCGCTTTTCCTGCTCGGGACGCAGCTGCTGATGCCGTTCGCCGAACGCCTGCTGAACGACCATTTCATCGCCAGCGTGATCACTTTTTTGATCGTCATGGTGGTGGCTTCGCCTTTTATCTGGGCGCTGGTCTTCCGGGTGCCCAAGCGGTCGCTGTTCAGGGAGTTGTGGACCGACACGCGGTACAACCGGGGGCCGCTGCTGGTGCTGGGCATCCTGCGGCCAGTGATCGTGATGGGGATGATCGGGTATTTCGTGCACGCGCTCTTCTCGGCTTATGTGTCGGCGCTGATCATCGCGCCGGTCATCCTGCTGCTCATCGTGCTCGCCTCGCGCTACACCCGCAGGATGTACGAGGCGATCGTGGATAAATTCATGACCAACCTCAACAGCCGCGAGATCAGCGAGGCGGCCCGGTCGCGCAACCGCATCTCCCAGGAGTTGATGTCCCACGCCCGGGAAAAGGATATGCAGTTCAACATCACCGACCTGGAGATCGGGCAAACGGCCGACTACGCGGGCAAAAGCATCGAGGAGTTGCGCTGGGACGAGGAGTACGGGATCAATATCGTCTATATCAAACGGGGCGAAGAGCTGATCTATGTCCCCGGGCCCAAAGAAAAGGTCCTGCCGTTCGACCATGTGGGCATTATCGCCTCGGATGAGCAGATCGAGCGGTTCATGCCGCTGTTCAACCGCAAAAAGCGCGGCCAGCGGTGCGGGACCGCGGCGTGCGATGTGGTCGTGGAGAAGATCCGGATCGGCGAGGGAAGCGTGCTCAGCGGGCTGCGGACCAAAAACGCCAGGCTGCGGGAGATGACCGACGGCACGTCGATCGGTATGGTGATCGGCATCGAGCGCGGCGATGAGTACCTGATGAACCCCGGGCCGAAGGTGACCCTGCAGGTGGGCGACGTGGTTTGGATCGTCGGGATGCGCAGTAAGCTGGAGGCGCTGAAAGGCAGGGAGATGGAGGAGGAATAAACGTTTTGTCATTCTGTGCCGCCCTGCCCCGGATATTATTAGTTTGTCATTCAGAGCGAAGCGGTGCCGCCCGGCACACGGGGAATATTCTGTCATTCTGAGCGAAGCGAAGAATCTTGGTCGGAAGTGTTCCTGCACAGCCCGACCAAGATTCTTCGCTTCGCTCAGAATGACAAGCAGGCTTCTATATAAACAGGTTTACGTTGGCCTGGTCGGCGCGTTCCATGTAGGTCGCCACGCCGCCGATGGTCACGTTGTCGAGCAGTTCTTCGCGCCGCACGCCCATCACGTCCATCGACATCTGGCAGGCGATGAATTCCACGCCTTGCCCGATAGCCTGTTCGCGCAGCGTTTCCAGTGAGTCGATGCCTTTTTGCTTCATGATCATGCGCATCATCCGGCTGCCGATGCCCATCATGTGCATCTTCGAAAGTTTCAGTTTCAGGGAACTCGACGGCAGCATCATGCCGAACATTCGTCCGAAGATGTCTTTCTCGACTTTCGGTTTGTGGACTTTTTTGATGACGTTCAGGCCCCAGAAAGTGAAGAAGATCGTCACTTTCTGCCCCGTGGCGGCGGCGCCGTTGGCCAGCACGAAGGTCGCCAGGGCTTTGTCCAGGTCGTCGCTGAATAGGATCAGCGTTTTGCCGCGGCCTGCCGCCGGGACGGCTTCGCCGCATGCCCGGGGGGCGCCTTTTTCGATCACTACGGTGTATTTGCCTTTGTCTGCGATATTGGATATAAAGGTGTTGCCGGTGGAGTTGCACCAGGCTTGGGCATCGCGGGCGAAGCCGGCGTCGGTGGCGGTCATTTCGAGGCGTTCGCCTTCGGCCATCGTGTCGACCGCCTGCCGCAGGCGCAGCACGGGGCCGGGGCACTGCAGGCCGCAGGCGTCCACGCGCAGGGTTTTTATCTCTTGTTTCATGGTTTGCTGGTCATCCGGTTCGGGAAGGGTCGTGGGTTTGGTTTTTACGACCGGGGCCGTGGCCGCGGTGTAGGTCTTGTAGCCGCCGGAGAGGTTTCGCACGTCGGTGAAGCCGTTGGCCCTGAGGATCTTCAGGGCGAGGTAGCCGCGCAGGCCGACGGCGCAGTAGATCAGCACGGGAGCGGCGGCGGAGAGCTCCCCTACCCGATCGCGCAACTCGTCCAGCGGGATGTTGACCGCGCCGGGGAGCGCCCCGAAAGCGAACTCCTCGCGGGTGCGCACGTCCAGCAGCGTCACGCCCTGCAACGATTGTACCTCGCGCCAGGTGGCGACAGGCATCACTCCTGTGAGAATGTTCGAAGCGACGTATCCGGCGATGGCAATCGGGTCTTTGGCCGAGGAGAACGGGGGTGCGTAGGCGTGCTCGACGCGCGTCAGGTCCCCGACCGTGCCGCCGAGTTTGATCAGCAGGGCGATCTGGTCGATGCGCTTGTCCACGCCGTCGTAACCCACGCATTGGGCGCCGTAGAGGCGGCCGGTCCCGGGGTCGAACGTGAGTTTGATGCTCAGCGGCAAGGCGTCGGGATAGTACCCGGCGTGCGAGGCGGAGTGGGTCCACGAACTTTGGTAGGGGATGCCGAGTTGCTTCAGTTTTTTCGCGGCCAGGCCGGTCGAGGCGACCGTCATGTCGAAGACTTTGGCGATGGCGGTGCCGATCGCGCCTTCATACTTTTCCACATCGCCCAGGGCCATGTTGTCGGCCACCAGGCGGCCCTGGCGGTTGGCGGGGTTGGCCAGGTAGTTGAGCCAGGGCTTGCCCGTCAGGGGGTGTGGGAATTCGATGGCGTCGCCCACGGCATAGATCTCTTGTTCGGAGGTGCGCCGGTAGTCGTCGACCCAGATGCCGCCCGTTTCGCCGATCTTTAACCCGGCGGCGCGGGCCAGCGCCGTTTCGGGGCGCACGCCGATCGAGAGGATCACGATGTCGGCGGGGATCGTCTCGCCGCTTTTCAGGTGCACGTCGATCCCTCCGTCCCGACGCGTGAACCGCTCCACGCTTTGTTCAAGATGCAGGGCCACGCCTTTTTGCAAAAGGTGTTGATGCACCTGGGCAGCCATCGAAAAGTCGATCGGGGCCATCACCTGCGGGGCCATCTCGACGATGGAGACGTGCGCCCCGGCCGCGTGCAGGTTCTCGGCCATCTCCAGGCCGATGAAGCCCGCACCGACCACGACTGCATGGCCGATCCGGCGCGAGGAGAGGTAGTTTTTGATCCGGTCCGTGTCGTTCACGTCGCGCAGGGTGAAGATACCTTCCAGGTCGATCCCTTCGAGCGGCGGGCGCACGGGGGTCGCGCCGGGGGAGAGCAGCAGCTTATCGTACGATTCGGTATATTCGACGCCGTCCGTCTGGCGCACGGTGACGGTCCTGGCCTTCGGGTCGATGGCCACGGCCTGGCTGCACACCCGCACGTCGACACGCAGCCGGGTCCCGAACGAGGCGGGGGTTTGCAGGAACAGTTTTTCGCGGTCGGCGATCACGCCCCCGATGTAGTACGGCAGGCCGCAGTTGGCATAAGAGATGTATTTGCCCTTTTCCAGCAGGACGATTTCGGCCGATTCGTCCGCGCGGCGGATACGGGCCGCGGCGGTGGCCCCTCCGGCCACGCCTCCGATGATGATATGCTTCATATTATAGTTGTTCAGGATACCCCATCGAGAGCAGATGGGCGGCCAGTTGCCCGCGCGTCACCTCGTCCGTATGGTCGACGGTGATCTCGCCCGAGGTCATATCGACACGCACGCCGAATACCCCCGTCAGCGAGGCCAGCGATTTATGGATCGCGTTGGCGCAGCTGCCGCATCGGGTGTTTTTTACTTTTATCGTCGTTTTCATATCGCTTTGATCTTCTCGATCAACTGCATGACGGGCTGCGGGTCGCAGTGGAGCTTTTCGATGCACGAGCGACCCTGGGGGGTGAGCTGGAAAAGCATCTGCCGCTTGTCGCGCTCGCCCACGCGGCGCTCGACCAGGCCCTTCTTCTCGGCCGAAAGGATGACTTTCGAGGCGTTCGAACAGGTCAGGCCCAGCAGCCCGGCGATCTGGCCCGAGGTGGACTGGCCGAGTTTCGAGAGTGAACACAAGAGCATCCCCTCGTTCAGCCCCACCCCGCAATCCGCCTGCATCCCGCTCTCGAAATCGTTGATCAGGCGGTAGATATCCCGCACCATGCACAGGGGTTCTTTCGACTGGCCTGCCATATTATTTCCCGAGCAGTACTTCGTCGATCGCCTCTTTGAGCGCCTCCCTGGGCATCGCGCCCTGAGCTATCTGCGGATCGCCATTCATAGGGATGAACAGCAACGTGGGGATGGAACGGATGCCGAAGGCCGCGGCGAGTTCCTGCTCTTTTTCGGTGTCGACTTTGTAGATGTAAATGCGCTCGCCGTATTCGGCGGCCAGCTCTTCCAGGATCGGGGCGATCATTTTGCAGGGGCCGCACCAGTCGGCGTAGAAATCGATGATGGCCGGACGGTCGCCGAGGTATTTCCACGCTTCGGGGTTGGCTTTCATGTCGGCGACTTTGGTCTGGAAGTCCGCCGTGGTCAGTTGGATCGTTTTCATATCGTTTTCGGTTTGATTCGTGTTTTTTGCGTTACCGCCTGCGCATGCTGCGAACACCGTCGCCGCAAACAGGGTGGCAAAAATGATTTTTTTCATTGTTTTTATTTTTGATTTGTCTTTATCCTGCCGCAAAGATGCGATTTATTTTCCAATGGAACAAATATCTGATAGAAAATATATTCACAAAAGGGTAAATTGCTTATATTTGTCCGATTATCAATCCCGAACGATGAAAAGATCAGGAACCTTTGCGGCGCTCGTGGCCGTGACGATACTGGCCGCTTGCGGCGGCCGATCCCAAACCGCGCAGACGGATGCCGCGCCTCAGGCGCCGCAGACGGCCGCCGTCCTGCAATCCATCCTGCGTCCCGGCGAGGAGCTGAAACGGGACACCGTCTATGCGGACCGGGCCGTCTACCTCGAATTCGACGCCAACGGCGACTACTACCAGGTCTTCGTCGAAAAGGACGGCGAAGAGTACAGCCTGCTGACCGACGGCGAGGGCTGGGAGCTGAACCGGGGCGACGAGGTGACGCTCACCTGGAAGATGGACAGCATGTGGGTGGCGGGCGAAGGCGAGAAGGGTTACGTCGCGGAGTGGGCCATCGACCTGCAACGCACCAAAAAAGGCCCGCTCACCCTCTGGAAGCGCGACTACCACCGCCCCATCGAATGGGCCGAGTGGCCCGAGGGCGAGCTGAGCGATGACTGCTCACAGCGGTGGCGCGAGGCGGCGGAGTGGTTTTTCTGCCATGTAAAAGAGGACAACAAAGTGATGTGGGAGTTTCTGAACTATCACAAGGGCCATTTCGTGGTGAGCCTGGCCCAGTGCGACGGTTACGCCGTCCCCGACGGCGAGGAGGACTATGCGATCGCGCCCCCGGTGCAGGTCACCGTGCAGGACCCCTTCGGCGAACAGGAGGGGAACGAAACGGTCTACACGTTCGGTATCCGCTTCGAAGGGCGGCGTTTCGTCTACCTGCTGCCGGATGAAAACGGGGATCACACGCCCGCACGGATCGATTGACCATGAAAAAAGGGGCATCGCTATACCACACGTTTTAAATTCCGGTTCTACAAATGAAATACACGATCCTTTTGGCTGTCCTGCTGATGGCCGCCTGCTGGAGCAATCCGAAAAAGAACCCCTTGAAGATCGCGGACTACGAGTTCGTCCAGGACACGCCCGACCACGAACCCGGGGAAGGCGCCGGCGAGCGGGTCTGCGACCTGCGGCCCGGTCAGGAACTTGACCTCGGCCAAACCTATACGGACGAGTGCGAGTTCATGGCCTATAACACGCAGGGCGATTTCATCGAAATCTGCGTGCGCAAAGGGGATGCCTACGTCACCCTGGTCAGTTGCCTGGACGGCGAGCCGGAGCTGCACCGCGGCGATAAGGTGCGCCTGACGTGGAAAATGGACAACCTGATGGTCGATCCCGAGCACAGCCGCTCGATCATCACGGAAATGGCGCTGGAACTGGATGACGTGCGTCCCGGGCCCCTGTCCCGCTACCTGGCCGACGAGCATCCGCATCACGATTACTGGGGCCCGGACGAATGGCCCGAGGATTACCAGAAGCAATGCATGGACGCTGTGGATTATTTCATCGCCACCACGACGATTCCCGTGATCCGCGATGTGGTGGACGAGAACCGCGAGGCCGTACTGCCCGTACGGCTGCTGGAGGTCGAGGGGGACGAGGAGGATTTCCGGCCCTCGTTCGTGGCGATCCTGCGCGAAGGGCCGGGCGAGGGGGCGCAGATATTGATCACGCTCGGCGTAGTCCTCTCCGGGACGGGACGGATCGATTACCATATCTGGCACGAAGGGAAAGAAGAATACGTGCCGTTGCCGTAATTTCCCGATGGGCGGACGCTTCTTTTATATCCGGGCCATCTTGGTTTTAATCTTCAAATTAAATTGATATTTTTGCAGCATTCAACCGGCTGGTAATGGGTACGCTAAATCATTACGTTTACCGATAGACGACAGATGGAAGTTTTTTTCGAAAACCTGACCTATTGCACCTATGGGATGACCACGATGTTCACCGTGTTCATCTCGATCCTGCTATACCGGCAACGCGGGCAGAACGGCCTTGTCCGTTTCCTGTACCGGGTCATGGTGTTCTGGTCGTTCATCCTGCTCAAGGACATCATCTACCTGGCCGAGGGCTTCGGGACGGACGCACGCATACACCGCATAACCGCGGCGGTCGACATGCTGTGCGTGCCGGTTTTCGCCGTCTTCCTTTTCGAGGTCGTCAAGCCGGGATGGGCCAACGCGTTCAAGGTATCGGCCATGCTGCTGCCCACGGCCGTCGGTATCGGCATCTTCGTGGCTACCGATTCGGCAGGCGTTTTCCGGGGACTGGTCCTCTATTCCAATATCATCGCGGCGGGATTCGCGATCCTGGTGCTGCGGTCGGTGCACAATTTCAACAAATACATCAAGATGAACTACTCCTACACCGAGCAGATCAGTATATACTGGCTGCGGACGGTGGTGGTGCTGCTGCTGCTGGTGTTGCTTTTGTGGTCGGTGGTCTCTTTCCTCGATTCGCAGTTGGGGAAATCCATTTATTACCTCTCGCTGATCTCCGTCTTTACCTATATTTACGTGCACACGATGCGCCATCACGTCGTCTCGATGCCCAACACACTGCACCTTTTCACCTCCGGCACGGATGACAACGAAACGCCCGCAGCCATCCCCGGGAGCGAGCAGATGGCCGCCAAACTGGCGTGGAGCATGGACGATCGGCGGATGTTCCTGAACCCCATGCTGACCCTGCGCGAAGTCGCCACGGCCATCGGGACGAACCGCACCTATCTTTCCGCCTACCTGAACCAGAAACTACAAACGAACTTCTACGACTACGTCAATGCGTACCGCGTGAAAGAGGCCGAGAAGTTGCTGGTGACCGAAAGGAACCTCAAAATAGAGGAGATCGCGAAGCGCTGCGGCTTCAACTCGCTCTCCACGTTCCTGCGCTCCTTCAATAAGATCAACGGCATCACGCCGGCAAAATTCCGCGCAAAGGAGGTTTTTTAATCATAATTATACTTATTGACATTCGATTTTGACCGAATGGCAATTCCGGCTGCCGTCCGTCAGCTGTTTTTATCCTAAATTTGGATTCGGCTTCATCCATAGGCGACTACCCAAATAATAAAACGATATGCGGATAAAGAACACCTTATTTATAGCGGGCCTTCTGGCGGGCGTCGCCATGCTGGCTTCATGCACGACCACCACGGTGCTGACCGGCGGTTCGGGTTACGACAACGTAAGCACGGTCGGAAGCCTGCTCTCCCGGGGGCAGTTTCGCGTCCAGCTCGTCGAGTGCGTCGGCAACGCCGGCTCGCAAAGCGTCACCGCCGTGCTGGCCGTCACCAACCGGGGACCCAATACACACTGCTACATCGGCGGCAGCGTCAACAAAAGCGTAGCCATCGACGATTGGGGCTACACCAGCAAACCCTACAACAGCGTGGGTACGCATTACGACCTGCCGTCGGATGTGGTGGTGCGCGTGGAGGTCCCCCGCATAGAACCCGTGCGGCCCGGGACGCCCAAATTCCAGATCCTGCGCATCAACATCGGAAGCGGCGAGAGCAGCCTGGCCACTTTCCGGAACGTGCCGATAACTTGGTCCAATTAACGGGAAGATTTCCCGTTAATTGGACCAAGTTATCCTTTTCGTTCCGCTGCGCTGGCATATTCCCCCCTGCCCCCCTTTGATAAAGGGGGGTGCGCCAGGCCAACGCACACTTTGCTCGGACTTAACAATTAAAACAAGACGATGAAGAACATCATTGTGTTATTGGCTTTCTGCCTTTCTTGCTTTACGCTTGGGGCGCAGAAAAAGTATGCTGCCGCGGAAGTGGGAGCGCTGGCCTCGTTCCTGGGGCAGCCCAGCGGCGAAACGGGGAAGACCAATGCCCAGGCGTTGGGGATCGACGTGGCGGTCACGGAGCGCAATGCGGGGGATTGGATCGAGAAAATTGTCGTTTCCTTTACCGAAAACGGGGGGACGCAATATGTCAAGGACCTGGTTTTCGAGAGCAAGGGGAATCCGCGGCTGGCGGGGACGCTTACGCTCGACGGGTTCGGCGAGCTGGTTTGGCTGACGCTCAACAATATGGGCGAGAAGTTGAGCGTGGTGGGCTGTCCGCAACTGCGGCGCATCACCATCCAGTGCAGCGACCCGGGACAGTTGGACGCGCCGCATGAGTTGACGGTTTCGGATTGCCCGGCGCTTACGCGGATCCATGTCGAGGGGCTGCTGACCGATTGCGTGGTCACGAAATGCGCCACGCTGGAAAATGTGCGGTTCAACGCCACCGGCCTGCGCGAGATCGACCTGTCGGACATCAAGTCGCTGCTGATCGCCAGCCTCGAACGCAATCTGCTATCATACATAGACTTGCCCGACGGGGTGAAACTCAATACGTTCAGTTGCCAGGGCAATGCGCTGCCGCCTGACGGGTTGATGGATCTGGTGCGCCGCGTGCGCGGGGCGGAGCTCGATCCCGAACGGTCGGCGTTCTATGAATTCCTGCCCCAGACGATCGTCTATTCAGACCCGAAAACGGGCAGTACCACGCTGAAGGCGGGGGCGGCCATAGACCTTTCGCCGCTGGCCGCGATCAAGTACGGCACGCCCGAAAAATCATATCCGGCCAGCTTCACCTGGCAGAGTGAAAAACCCCGGCCGGAAGGCGGCGTTACGCTGACCGGCATCGCCGGGGCGAGCAAAACCTCCGGCAAGCTGACCGTGCCGTCGGGCCTGGCGGGGCAGACGGTCGTGTGCGGCTACAACCTGCCGCCGTTCTTTACCGGCGACAAGATCGCCTTCCGCTTCGCGGTGGCTGCGCCGACCGGCGGTAGCGGCGGCAGTGGCGGCGACAGTGGCAGCGGCAGCGGCAGTAGCAGCGGCAGTAGCAGTGGCAGTGGCAGTAGCAGCGGCAGTAGCAGTAGCGGCATGAGCCAGTATACTTATGATTATTTAATGGAGCGGATGTTGCGGCAACTGGAACGGGAGCGACAGAGGAAAGCGAATCGGGAAGACCCTACTCCTCCTACACCACCGACTCCTCCTACCCCTCCTACCCCACCTACACCTCCTACACCTCCTACACCTCCGACTCCTCCGACACCACCTACTCCTCCGACTCCTCCTAACCCACCGATTCCTCCTACTCCACCCACTCCGCCGACCCCACCTACCCCACCTACACCACCGGCAGAGCCCGAGGTGTTTACCCCGGAGCCTGATGTGCGGTACGAAAACGGCGAGACGGTACACGTCAAGGTGCTGCCGCCCCCTGCGCGCAACCCGAAGGACAGCGTGGTGCTCGAGATATCGTACTATCCGACCACCTTCGGCGTGGAGAAAGCCGATTTCACGAAAGAACCGACGGTGCCGCTGAACATCGAGGATAACGCGCCGCGGATCGCCCGCGGGATCCAGGGCCAGACCCCCGACACCATACTGGTGCAGCTGAACTTCTATCCGGAGCGCGAAAAGAAGGATTACCGCGAAGCCGTGGTACGGATCCCCTTCCAGAACGTGGACAAAAAAGGCAAGCAAACCCCGGCCAGGGTCATGGTCAGGCGCCCCTCGCACACCTTCCAGACCCAGCCGCTCTTCGTGACGCCCCGGGAACTGGGATACGCTTACGTGGCCGTGCAGGTGCACCAGAAAAAAGGCCCCGTGGAGCCCGACATGGGCGTGTGGAACAAAACGGCCGTGGTGGCGCCCGAGGAAAAGCCCGTCGAATTCGTGAAGGCCGGGCAGGTGAAGGTGAAGTTCCTGGCGCCCGATCGCCTTTGGCCGGGCGACGAGGTCAAGGTCAAACGGCTGGGGGGAATTCCCGAGGGTGTGCGCTTCAAGTCCGCCGCCGTGCGGCTCGATCCGCGCGAATACAACCTGCAAGCCAGCGACCCCATCGCGGTCAAGTTGCCGCTGCCGGACAACGGCCGTGAGGAATTCGTGCAAATCACCCTGATCAACGCCAACAGCGGCACCATCGTCCCGACAGCCATTTACTGCCCCCCGCCTGCGGATCCCGCCAAACCCGTCCAGGTCAGGGAGGTGAAAGCCGGCGAGAACCAGGCCGAATTCTTCCATGTGCTCACCCTCAGGGACAAAAGCGCGCAGGGCTCCTCGCTCTTACCCAGGATCAGCGTGCACCGCTATATCAGCCAGAAGCGGTACGTGGAATATGAGCGGTCGGACTATCTGATACTGGAATATTACGGTCTGGTCGAGTTGACCCCCACCGGCAAATGGAACGACTGGAACAGCGATAAACCGGAAGACCAGTGGTACGAGGTCACCCTGACGGAGCTGGGCGAAAAATACCTGATCCCCAAAGAGCAACTGGGGACGTACGAGGCAAGCGACATGCAGCAGGTGATGCCGAAATGGGAGAACAAGTACGACGAGTTCACCGGCGGAGTGGACGGCCCGAAGCTGCTGACCTACCCCCAGGAGGTGGTCAACGAATACAAGGCGCTGGAAAAACAGCGCGAACGGATGTCGCGGTACTACAAGGACGGCGAAACGGTTTTCATTGGAATCCTCGACGGTGTGGCGATCAAACGCGACCTGGTCAATAAAAAATAGTGGAGGCAGAGGGCTTCTCAAACAAACGGGGCATACCCGAAAATCCAAACAAACAACAAATCAAAACCTAAAAAAAGATTTATGGCAAATTTTAATCCGGGCACAGGTCAGTGGGAAAGCAAGAGCGGCGCCTCCTTCGACAACAGGTATCAAGCCCAGGCGAGCGACGACAGGATGGCCCAGAGCAGCGGCAGCGGCGGCGGCGACTTCGCCAGCGGCATGCTCGACGCTTTATTTAAAATCTTCGTCCTGATCCCCAAACTGCTCGGCCTGGCCATCGGCGGGCTGTGCGGCTTGCTGCTGAAAATGGGGATGGTCGGAAAGGTCCTGCTGACGGCGCTGGCGGCCTTCGGCGCGTTGCTTATCGTAACGCTCATGGCAACGCCGTTGCTCACTACAGACAATAAGGTGGTCGGAACGGTGTTAAGTATCGTGATGCTGGCCGTGGCGGTCGCGGTCGGATGGTGGTTCTGGACGCGGCACCATGCGGTGATCAAGAAGATGCCTTACAGCCACTTCG
Organism: Rikenellaceae bacterium; assembly: GCA_031549495.1. Lineage (GTDB taxonomy): Bacteria > Bacteroidota > Bacteroidia > Bacteroidales > Rikenellaceae > JAVBOW01. The sequence continues at coordinate 15,086 of JAVBPS010000012.1, forward strand.
TGGCCCTGACTACCCGCTGCATGATGATCTGCTTCTGGGGGCCTATCGGCGCTTCGTTGTTTTTCGTCTTCCTGATCCTGGCCAATACGGTTCAGAAAGACCCGGTGGGATTCCTCGCCTGGACCGGCATCGCCCTGGCTGTCGCCATCATCTACTGGATCCTGAAGACCAGCGCCTATGACGATATGGAATTCGACGAAGAACAGGCCGAGGCTGCCGGCGACGCGTCTTCAGCGGTCGCAGCCGGATCCGGCGTATCCTACTCCGCACCGGTGCCGACGCCCGTGCCCGCGCAAGGCAGCCGCTGCTCGGCGGGCGACATCGTCTGGGCGCGATGGAGCGAGGACGGCAACCTCTATATGGCGGGAGTGGCGAAAAAATCGGATGCCGGCGCCGAGGTGGTTTACTACGACGGAGTCCGCGAAGAGCGGGAAAACCAAGATATTTTCTACTTCAACGAAGCGCAGCAGGAAGGCCTGACCCCCCACGGGAACTGGAAAAACAAAGGAGGCTTTTACCCCTGCGAAATTCTTGAGCTGCGTAAAAATTCCGTGCTGGTGCAGTACACCGAGGATCAGGTAAAGGAAGACCTGCCGTATTACGGGCTGGTGTTCATGAAATAACGTGAGTTCGACGAATTAATTAACGTGAACTCTGCTTAAGAAGCAGAGTTACCTCTTCCGCAAACGGCCTTACGGCCGTTTGCAAAACCCTCCCCTCTCAAGGGGAGGGTTTGGGTGGGGTTATCAGCACAAAATCGGCTTCGAAGAAGCCGTTAATTACGTTTATCTCCATCTTCTCGGAAAAGTCAGATGCCACCCCCGGGGTGGCATCTGTATTTTGCAGAAGATCCGCAGGACAACGCCCGACAAAACAATCTCTTAGCCGCAGGTGTGGTTTTATGGTTTTTTTTCTAACTTTGATGCGGACACCGGATAGCGGCATTAAAGAATGACTTATCCTGAACCGCTTCAAACACCTCCGACAACCTTTATGAGACGGACATACGGTTATTGCCTGATTTGCATATTCTGCCTTTTGTGCGGCTGCAAGAAGTTCGGGGCGGAATCGCTCCCCGACAACGACCCGGCGTCTTACAGTGAGGGCGACGCCTATACGGATGCCTATGGCAACAAAGGCATTATCGCCTTCGCCCGGGACCTCAATGACGGGAGGGTCGTGTTCGCCATATCGGCCGACGAAACGACCGCCGCCTGGGGCCCCGTCGGGGAGGCCGCGTTCCAATTGAAAGAGTGGTGGTTCACCGAGAACGTGGTAGAAGATTATGTGACGGGCTATTTCTTCGGGTTGAATATGTCGCAAAGGGTGGAGCAGCTCGGCATGGAACGTTTTCCCGCCTTCGCGTGGTGCAACGCCAAGAACAAGGACGGCAAGCCGGTCCATTCGAGCAGTTGGATGCTTCCGACCAAAGCCGAACTTACCTGGGTCTTTGGACTGGTGGGCGTCGAGGCGTTGAACCAATATATGGAAACGATCGGGGGCACCCCGTTCCCGACCGACGGAACTGAACATTATTGGACTGCGACCGAAGACTTCGACCAGTATATTAAATTCGCCGATGAAGAGGTGCAGGCCGCGACCGATTACGACCAGGCCTCGCGCGCTGTCTGCATGAACGTGAACAGACTGCTTTACGTCGACAAAAGCCGCTGGACCAAAGACCACAGCTACCGCGTGCGGGCGATCAAGTACGTCTACATGGATTGTCCGGCGGAATAAACGCTCGATTCCGGGTTGACGGCGCATAGCACACCGTTTTTAGGGTATTTATAAGTAGTCGATCTACGCATAGGGAAACCGGATACAGGGCCAGTCCGAAAAACAGGTAGGCAAAACTACACATACAGTATTTCCATCATGTCGAGCGGCCAGGGGAGTCCACCGACACAAGCTGTGGGGGATGTGAGGGCGTGGCGCACCAACAGGAGGGCGGGGGGGAGGGGTGGGTTAG
>JAVBPS010000108.1:0-7052 GCA_031549495.1 Rikenellaceae bacterium
CATTCTATACATCTCAGAAAGCCGTTTTGTGTGGTCTCGACTGGCGCTCGACATGACGAAGAACAGATTAAATCATCGAAAAAAGGATATAGACGACCCCGCAGGCGACCGTATAGCCCGACTCGATCATCGTGGCCTGCAGGAAGCGCTTCCACTCCCCGTACTTGAACGTGATGGCGCACATCTGCCACCCGGCCACCGTGATCACGGCGAATATCGCGAATTTCACGGACAGGGTGGCCAACACGAAAACCAGCACGCCCAACATGGTCCCGGTCACGAACTGGATCAAAAACGAGCGGATCCAGCCGCCGGGCCTATCCTGGTCGGGCATATCCACCTTGAAAACCTCCCGCCATGTCTTGAAAAACAGGAGCGAATACCACATCGCACCCACGGCAAAAGCAGCCACAACGGCAAAAGCGAACCATATCCAATTGATCTCCTCGGACAGGATCATCGAAATAATAGAGGAATTCATAATAAATTCAATAGATTATATAATCGTATAAACCGTAGAAGTGCGGCAAATATTGTAAATCTTTATAAAATGCGCAAATGTACCGTCCGGATTTTCGACGGGAAAGCTGAAATGCTCGGCCTCGGGGTTTTCCCGTGCGGCTCCCCCGAAGCGCGCCTCGTCGGTCGAGAGCACGGCGCGGTATTTCCCCGGTTCGGGGACGGGAATCGTGTAATCCGGCAGGCTTTTACCTGGATGCCAGTTGAATACGAAGACGAACCGGCCGTGCGAAAAGACGACGGTTTTGTTCTCTTCATCCATCCGCAGGTTCCAGGCGTAGCCCATCCCTAAGATATTGTTATCGCGGACGAAACTCACCATCGCCCGGTCGAAAGCCTCCAGGTCGGAAAAACGTAAGGCGGGATTCTGAGCCAGGCTCCACTGCCGGCGGGCATGGGCGTAACTCCAGCCGTTGCCCTCGCGGGGGAAGTCGATCCACTCGGGGTGGCCGAATTCGTTGCCCATGAAATTCAGGTAGGCCTGGCCGCCGAGCGCGATCGTGAACAGGCGGATCATCTTGTGCAGGGCCATGCCGCGGTCGACCACCAGGTTTTGCGATTTACGGTCCATCGCGTAGTACATCTGCTGGTCCATCAGCCGGAAGGCGAGCGTCTTGTCACCCACCAACGCCTGGTCGTGCGACTCGGCGTAGGCGACGGTTTTCACCTGCGGCAGGCGGTCGGTCATCATGTGCCACATCTCGTGGATGTTCCACTCCTCGTCGGGCACCTCTTTCAACAGGCGGATCCAGAAATCGGGAATCGCCATGCCCAGGCGGTAGTCGAACCCGATGCCCCCTTCGTCGATGGGGAAGCACATGCCGGGCATGCCGCTCACGTCCTCGGCGATGGTCAGCGCGCCGGGATGCAGGTCGTGCACCAGCTTATTGGCCAGCCGCATGTAGGTCAGCGCGTCGCGGTTGACGTTGTCGTTGAAATAGTCGTCGCGGCCCAGGAAATCCATGAAGCCGTGGTTGTAATAACTCATCGAGGTGACCCCGTCGAAGCGGAAGCCGTCGAAATGGTACTCGTCGAGCCAGTATTTGCAGTTCGACAGCAGGAAATGGCGCACCTCGGGGCGGCCGTAGTCGAACAATTTCGAATCCCAATAAGGATGGTCGCCCGCCGGGCCCGCCGGGGAATAGAGGTGGTCGGTGCCATCCAACTGGTTCAGCCCCTCGTTGATGTTCTTCACGTAGTGCGAATGGACGATGTCCATGATCACGGCCAGGCCCAGTTGGTGGGCGCGTTTGATCAGCGTTTTCAGCTCCTCGGGCGTGCCGAAGCGCGACGAGGGGGCGAAGAAATTCGAGACGTGGTAGCCGAAGCTGCCGTAGTAGGGGTGCTCGGCGACGGCCATCAGTTGCACGGCGGTATAGCCTAATGCCTTGATATGCGGCAGGATGTTGTCTGCGAATTCGAGGTAGGTCCCCACCCCTTCGCGCTCCTGCGCCATGCCCACGTGGGCTTCGTAGATCAGCAGTTGCCCTTCGGCAGGGACGACGGGCGCATCACCCTCCCAGTCGAACGGCCCGGGATTCCAGAACTGTCCCGAAAAATCCTTCGAATCGTCGTCCTGCACCACGCGGCGGATGTAGGCCGGGATACGCTCGCGCCAGCCGTTGTCGCCGTGCACGAGCATCTTGACCAGCGAACCGTGCGTCAGGCTCGCGGCATATTCTTCATCCGCGAAGAAGATGCTCCAGACGCCGTCCTTGCCCTTATTCAGGCGCAACTCGGTACGCTGCCAGCCGTTGAAATCCCCGAACAGGAAGACATCCTTCGCGCCGGGCAGCCACTCACGGAACCACCACCCCTGCTGCTGCTCATCGCGCTGGAAACCGTACCAGCGGTAGCCGTTGGCGAAATCGGCAAGGCTCGTCCCCCCGGCCTCGATGCTGCGCAGGGCGTCCAGGTAGAGCCGGTGGCGGTATTCCAGCTCCCCCTCGCTCGGGGCGAGCCAGGGGTCTTTTTCGATCATCGCGAGTTTCGGGCGTTTTTCCTCCATAATCAATGTGTTGGGTATCCGGATATGCCGGACTGTTTCGCTCTTGCCTGTCATTCAGAGCGAAGCGAAGAATCCTGGTCGGGCTGTGGACGGATCAATTCAGACCAGGATTCTTCGCTTCGCTCTGAATGACAGAGATGTTTCTGTAAAGTTACGAAAAATCAGCAAAACCCGCAAGGGGAGTGAAAAATTATACTATATTTGTGGAAATTTCAAAAACCTTAAACCCAATTTTATGTTCAAAGGACACCCAAAAGGACTTATCGTAGCCTTCTTCACCAACATGGGGGAGCGCTTCGGCTTCTACACCATGATGGCCATCCTGGTGCTCTTCCTGCAGGCCCGCTACGGCCTCACGGAAGCGACGGCAGGGGAATACTCCAGCTGGTTCTATTTCGCCATCTACGCGCTGGCGCTGATCGGCGGTATGCTCGCCGACTGGAGCAAACAGTACAAAACGGTGATCTTCGCCGGTCAGGTGATCATGTTCGCCGGTTACGTGATGATCGCCATCCCGGGCATGTCGCTCGGCATGTCGCTCGCCAGCCTGTTCGTCATCGCGCTGGGTAACGGCCTGTTCAAGGGCAACCTGCAGGCGGTCGTGGGCCAGCTTTACGACGACGAGAAATACGCGGCCAAACGCGACTCGGCCTTCATGCTCTTCTATATGGGGATCAACGTCGGCGCCTTCTTCGCTCCGTTCGTGGCTACGGGCGTGCGCAACTGGTGGCTGAAAACCAACGGCTTCCTGCATGACGGCAGCCTTCCCTCGCTCTGTCACCAGATGGTCGACGGACGCCTGGCGGACACGACCCAGTTCCAGGAGCTGGCCAACGCGGCCGTGGTCAGCGGGCAACCCGTAGTCGACCTGCAGGCTTTCGCGCAGCAGTACCTCGACGTTTTCGCTCGCGGGTATAACTGGGCGTTCGCCGTGGCAGCCGTCGCGATGGTCATCTCGCTGGCCGTTTACGTGATCTTCAACAATATGCTGCCGAAGAACGAGAAGAAAGCCGCCGCCCCCGCCGCTAAAACGGCAGACAACAAGGTGGGCATGGGCCAGCACCTGACTCCGCTCTTCATTTCGCTCGGCCTGCTGGTCGTGGTGGCCATCGGCTTCCATTTCCTGGGCAAAGCGACCGGGGTTCCCGAGCTCAACGTCACGCTCGGCGCCGCCGTGGGTCTGTTCGTGGCGTTCATCACCTATATGTTCCAGATCTCGACCAAGGAGGAGCGCCCGCGCATCGGAGCCCTGTCGATCGTCTTCTGCGTGGTGATCTTCTTCTGGATGTCGTTCCACCAGAACGGGCTTACGCTCACCTATTTCGCACGCGACTATATCGTCAAGTCGGTCGATCCGTTCACTTACCTCTTCTTCACCCTGCCGTCGATCCTCTGCGTGATCGCCACGATCGCCGGGGTGGTGGTAGCGATCAATAAAAATTCGGCCGTACGTTCGAAGATCATCGGCGCGCTGCTGACCGTGGCGGGCGGCGTGGCCTGCTACTTCTTCGTGAAGAACGCGCAGGGTTCCAACCCCATCGCTCCCGAGGTGTTCCAGTCGTTCAACCCGCTGTTCATCGTGGCGCTCACGCCGCTGGTGATGGGCTTCTTCTCGGCGCTCGGCAAGAAAGGTATCGAGCCTTCGACGCCTAAAAAGATCGGCTTCGGGATGATCATCGCGGCGCTGGGCTTCGTGGTGGTGCTCGTCGCTTCGCTGAAACTCGTTTCGCCCTATATGCTGGGCGGGGCGGCCGTGGACGAGGCTTCGCGCGTGACGCCCTACTGGCTCATTTCGAGCTACCTGGTGCTGACCATCGCCGAGCTGTTCCTCAGCCCGATGGGTCTGTCGTTCGTATCGAAAGTGGCTCCGGCGCGCTTCCAGGGCCTTATGCAGGGCGGTTGGTTGCTGGCTACGGCCGTGGGTAACAAGTTCCTCTTCGTGGGTTCGCTCATGTGGGGACGCGTGGACCTCTATGTGCTCTGGGGCATCTTCGTGGTTTGCTGCATCCTCTCGGCGATCTTCATTTTCTCGATCATGAAACGGCTCGAGAAGGCGACGAGCTAAGATTTTTTGATTTTTCCACAAAGGGCGCAAAGGGGTAAACTTTGCGCCCTTTGTGTTCTTTGCGGTTAGGTGAAAAAAGCCTACTTTTGCAAAACCATGACCAAACTCACCTTCTTAGGCACCGGAACTTCGCAGGGCATCCCCGTGATCTCGTGCGAATGCCGGGTCTGCACCTCGCCCGACGAACACGATAAACGGCTACGTGCGTCGGCTCTCGTCGAGCACAACGGCAGCACGGTGGTGATCGACGCCGGGCCCGATTTCCGGCAGCAGATGCTGCGCGAGAATGTGAAACGCATCGACGGCATCCTGCTCACCCACGGCCATAAGGACCACACGGGCGGCATCGACGATATCCGCGCGTTCAACTACACCTCGGGGCGTTCTGTGGATATTTACGCCGAAAAGCGAGTCCAGCAGATCGTGCGCAAGGATTTCGACTATGCATTTTCAGATCATAAATACCCCGGCGTGCCGGAGATCGACCTGCAAACGATCGACGAGCGGCCTTTCCGCGTGGGGGGGATGGAGGTGATCCCCGTGCGGGGGAAGCATTACATGCTCCCGGTGTTGGGTTTCCGCATCGGGGGGATCGCTTACCTGACGGATTTCAATTTCATCGAGGAGAGTGAAATAGATAAAATACGCGGCGTTGAAGTGCTCGTGGTGAATGCCCTGCGGCGCGAGCATCATATTTCGCATTTCACGCTGGACGAGGCGCTCGACCTGCATAATAAAGTGGGGGCCGCGCGCACTTACCTCACGCATCTTTCGCACCAGATGGGGCGGCATGCGGAGGTCGCCGCGGAACTTCCCGAGGGTGTTTTTCCGGCCTATGACGGCCTTACGGTCACCAGTGAGATATGAATCTTTTTTCTGTCATGTCGAGCGTTAGTCGAGACATCTAAAACAGATATTTTGAGATGTCTCGACTAACGCTCGACATGACGGAAAAACGAATGATGGAAAGATGAAAAAACTGTTGCTCATAACCCCGCCCCTTTTACAACCCAACACGCCCTATCCGGCCACGGCGTATCTGGCGGGATACCTGCGGCCCAGGGGGATCGAGGTGGCGCAGGCCGATCTTTCGGTGGAATTGCTCAATGAGGTCTTTTCTGCGGATTTTTTGCGCGAGGCTTTCGCGGCTTACGAGGGCGAAGACCGGGTGTATGCGTTGCGGGAGGTCTATATCGCGACCGTGGGGCCGGTGATGACGTTCCTGCGGGGGGAGGATCCGACGCTCGCCAATCTGATCTGCCGCCCGGGGTTCCTGCCGCAGGGGGCGTCGTTCGATGCGGCCGAAGGGTTGGAAGAGAATTTCGGGGCGCTCGGGATGCAGGATTGCGCCAAGTATTTATGTACGTTGTATTTGCATGATCTCGGCGCGTTCTTACGGACGGCCGTCGCGCCCCATTTCGGGATCGCCCGGTATGGGGAGAGCCTGGCGGTTTCGCTGCCCGATTTCGGGGCGATGGAGCAGGAGCTCGCCACCGCGCCAAATCCGGTCGAGCAGCGGATGCTGGCTCTACTGGAGAAACATATAGAGCGGGAAAAACCGGAAGTGATCGGATTTTCCGTGCCTTTCCCGGGTAATTTATTGGCCGCGCTGCGATGTGCGCAATATATTAAAACGACGCATCCCGAGGTGGCGACTCTCATGGGCGGCGGCTATCCCTCGACGGAACTTCGCTCGCTTACGGATAAGCGCATTTTCAGCTATTTCGACTATGTGATACTGGATGACGGGGAACTGCCGCTTGAGCGCATCCTCTCGCAGGGAGAACTGATCAACACTTATACTAAGGAGTGCTATCATCCTTCGGAAGCGCATCTTCCCTACTCCGCACACCCCGGTCCGGATTTCAACGGGTTGCCCCATCCGTTATATTTCTCGCTCTTCGAACGCGCCAACCCGATGCACCGGCTTTGGAGCGACGGGCGTTGGAACAAGATGATGGCGGCGCACGGGTGCTATTGGGCGAAATGCTCGTTCTGCGACACTTCGCTGCCGTATATCGGTCGTTACGAGGCTTTGAACGCCGTGCAGTTGGCCGACCAAATGGATCGTGTGGCCTCCCAGACGGGGTCGACGGGATTCCATTTCGTCGATGAAGCCGCACCGCCGAAGCTACTGAAAGAGTTGTCTTTGGAACTGCTCCGCCGGGACCGGCGCTATACATGGTGGACGAATATCCGTTTCGAGGAGGCTTTCACGGGCGACCTTTGCCGCCTGATGGCCGCCGCCGGATGCATCGCCGTGTCGGGGGGGCTGGAAGCGGCGTCGGACAAACTGATGGCGTTGATCAACAAGGGCGTGACGGTCGAGCAGGCGACGATGGCCACGCGCAATTTTTTCTATGCCGGGATCATGGTGCACGCCTACCTGATGTACGGTCTGCCGGGACAGACGCTGCAGGAAACGATCGACTCGCTGGAGATCGTGCGGCAGATGTTCCG
>JAVBPS010000095.1:0-5158 GCA_031549495.1 Rikenellaceae bacterium
ATCCCTTCCCATCAACCACAGCTTTTTTTTTTGTTCTGTACTGCCTCTCCACTTGACGCCCAACAATTTCATCGACCAATTAAAATCATCTGTATCGGTCGCAACTACGTCGACCACATCAAGGAACTGAACGACGGGGGACGGGTGATGCCCGACCCCATTTTTTTCATGAAGCCCGATACGGCGCTGCTGCGCAACAACGATCCGTTCTATATTCCGGAGTTCACGTCCGATCTGCATTACGAAACGGAATTGGTGGTGCGCATCAGCCGCACGGCGCGCAGCATCGAGGAGCGGTTCGCGCGGCGCTGCTACGAAGAAGTGGGGTTAGGGCTCGATTTCACGGCGCGCGACCTGCAACGCAAATGCATCGCAGAGGGGCTGCCGTGGGAAATTTGCAAGAGTTTCGACCGCTCGGCGGCTGTTTCGCCGCGGTTTTTGCCTTTGGACGATCTGGGTGGAGATACGCAGAAATTGCATTTTGAGATGCAGCTTAACGGAGAGGTGAGGCAAAAAGGGGACACTTCGCTGATGATCTTTTCCGTCGACCGCATTATCTCCTATGTGTCGCGGTTCGTGACGCTGCGCATGGGCGACCTCATTTTTACCGGGACGCCCGTCGGCGTGGGGCCGCTCGCGAAGGGCGACCGGATCACGGCGCAACTTTGCGGCGAACAACTCATTGATATGATGATAAAATAATCTATATTTGTTATTCCCTGAATAACAAATTCCGCTAAACCGTTTATATGCTTTTATCCGAAAAACTTTCCCCCCGCCGGCTGATCCTCGCCAGCGGCTCTCCCCGCCGCAAGGAACTGATGCAGGCCTGCGGGCTGCGGTTCACCGTGGCCGACAAATACAACGTGGAGGAGATCTACCCCTTCACCATGCCCCCGGCGGAGGTGCCGCTCTACCTGGCGCACCTCAAATCGGACGCCTACCCCCACCCGCTCGCCAACGACGACATCCTGATCACGGCCGACACGGTAGTGGTGCTCGACGGGCAGATCCTCGGCAAGCCCGCCGACCGCGACGAGGCCGTGGCGATGCTGCGCCGCCTCTCGGGGCGCGAGCATACGGTGGTCTCGGGCGTGGTGCTGCGCTCGGCGGCCGGACGCTCGGACTTCAGTTGCTCCACGCAGGTGGTTTTCGCCACGCTGCGCACCGAACAGATCGAATATTATGTGGACCATTTTTTACCGCTCGACAAGGCCGGGTCGTATGCCATCCAGGAGTGGATCGGCTACACGGGGATCGAGCGCATCGACGGATCGTTCTATAACGTCATGGGGCTGCCGACCGAGCAGCTTTGCCGGGCGCTGGAGGCTTTCGCCTGCGGGGACGGACTTAAATTGTTTTAATCATTTCTTTGTCATTCTGAACGAAGTGAAGAATCTTGGTCGGAATTGTTTTCTGAACACAGCCCGACCAAGATTCTTCACTTCGTTCAGAATGACAAAACAGGCCTAAAAACGGAGAATCAGGTTAAATTATTTTAGCATATGAAAAAAACGCTACTGTCTGTTGTTTTGCTGCTGGCCGTCCTTGCCGGGCGGGCGGACGAAGGAATCTGGCTGCCCTCGCTGATCGGGCAGCGGGTGAAGGATATGCGGTCGAAGGGGTTCCGGCTCACGGCGGCGGACCTCTATGACCTCAACCGCGCCTCGATGAAGGACGCCATCGTGCATTTCGGCGGCGGGTGCACGGGCGAGATCATCTCCGCCGAGGGGCTGCTGCTCACCAACCACCATTGCGGTTACGGGCAGATCCAGAAGCATTCGTCCATCGAGCATGACTACCTGACCAACGGTTTCTGGGCCATGTCCCGCACGGAGGAATTGCCCAACCCGGGGCTGACCGCGACGCTGCTGGTGCGCATGGAGGATGTCACGGCGCGGATGATGCAGGGGATCGACGAGGGCATGGACCCGAAAGAGCGCGCCGGACGGCTGAAGGCGAACAGCAAGGCGATCCGGGACGAGGCCACCCGCGGCACGCATTACACGGCCGCCGTGGAATCGTGCTATTACAACAACCAGTATTTCCTCTATGTGAACGAGGTGTTCGAGGATGTGCGCCTGGTGGGGGCCCCGCCCTCGTCGATCGGCAAGTTCGGCGGCGACACGGACAACTGGATGTGGCCGCGCCATACGGGCGATTTTTCGCTCTTCCGCATCTATGCGGGGCCGGACAACAAACCGGCGAAGTATTCGCGCGAAAACGTGCCCTACAAACCGAAATACCACTTCAAGATCTCCACGAAAGGGGTCTCGGAAGGGGATTTCACCTTTATTTACGGTTTTCCCGGCCGCACCTCTGAGTATCTGCTTTCGGATGCGGTGGATTATATCGCTTCGAAGTCCGACCCGGCGAAGATCGCCCTGCGCACCATGCGGCTGGACCAGATCAAGGCGGCGAGCGAGGCCGATCCCCGCGTGCGCATCCAGTATGCGGCCAAAGCGGCCGGAGTGGCCAACTCGTGGAAGAAATGGCAGGGCGAGGCGCTCGGGTTGCAGCGGCTCGGGACGGCGGACCGTAAACGTGCGGATGAGGTGCAGTTCGAACAGTGGGCGGCGGCGTTGCCCGCGGACCATCCCCGAAAGGCGCAGTACATAGCCCTGATCCCGGAAATGCGCGAGCTTTACGCGCGTTTGGAGCCGTTCGCCCTGGCGCGCGATTATTATAACGAGGCCATCGGGGGAATCGAACTGGCGAAGTTGGCCGGATCGCTGTCGGCGGCGAAGAGTTATGACAAAGCGCGGCAGACTGCCGAGACGTTCTATAAAGATTACGACCAGCAGATCGACCGGCGGACCTCGCTGCAGTTATTGCAGGCTTACATGCAAAACGTTCCGTCGCGGTTCATTCCCCAGGCGGCCCTCGACGGGATGCAACGGATCGGTCTGGAGCGGGGCGTGGGGCTGATCTTCGACCGTTCGGCGCTCTCCTCGCGGGAGGCGTTCATGGCCCTCGACTCCATCGGCCTGATGGATATCTGCAAAGGAAAGTCGCCCGACACGGCGATGGAGTTGTATAAAGGGTTCCGGACGGTGTACGACAGCCTGATCGCTCCTCGTTACAGCGCGATCAACGACAGCATCACGGCGCTCTACACCCTCTACATGCGGGGGCTGATGGAGCGCGAGCCGCGGCGGGCCTTCTACCCCGACGCCAACTCCACGCTCCGCGTGGCCTACGGCCATGTGGCCGGGTACCGCGCGGCGGACGGGGTGAAGCACGACTACCGCACCACGCTCGACGGGATCATCGCCAAAGACGACCCCGCGGTCTACGATTACAACATTCCCCAACGGCTGCGCGAGCTTTACGCCGCGAAAGACTATGGGCGCTGGGCCGTGGACGGCACGGTGCCCGTGGCGTTCCTGGCCACCAACCACACCTCGGGGGGCAACTCCGGAAGTCCGCTGCTCAACGGGCGGGGGGAGCTGATCGGCCTGAATTTCGACCGCACGTGGCTCAGCACGATGAGCGATATCCAATTCGATCCGGCCATCTGCCGCAATATTTCGGTGGATGTGCGCTATGTGATGTTCGTCGTCGAGAAGGTCGGCGGGGCGGGGTATCTTTTCGATGAGATGGATTTCGTGAATTGATCCGGTCGAAGGCCGGCTCGTAGGGGCACCCCCTCGTGGGTGCCCTTTTTGTCGCCGGTTGTTGGAGATGTCTCGACTTGCCGCTCGACATGACGGAGAACCGTCGGTAGCCGCAGGCGGAGGCGCGGTGGGACGAGCGGCGGCCAAAGTGCAAGGGATTGTGCGATGGCCCCGAGCGGACGCCAATGCGCGCTGGCCCGGCGCCATAAGCGGAAGGCTTGGGACCCGCCAGGATTTTCGGGGAACAAAGGGCGGAAACTGGAGCGGGCGGCCGGAGCGGCAGCGGAGGCGTGCGATGTGGCCCGTGCGCAGCGGAATTTCCGGCCGACTTCACCGAAAACCCGTAAGCGGGTAAGCCGAAAGCGCGGCGCCTTGATTTTTTTGCTTACTTTTTTGATCAAGCAAAAAAGTAAGTCGCCCGTAGGCGATACCGGCCCTGTGCTCGTCGGCCAAAACAAAAAGAAAGGGCACCCACGAGGGGTGCCCCTACGGATCGGACATCACGCGATCTACTCGATCTCCAGGCCAGCTTCCTTAGCCAACTGCACCCCCATCTCGCGCAAGCGGTATTTCTGGATCTTGCCGCTGGCGGTCATCGGGAAGCCATCGACGAAGAAGATGAATTTCGGTATCTTGTACCGGGCGATATTCCCGCGGCAGAAGAGTTTTATCTCTTCTTCCGTCAGCGTCTTGCCGTCCTTGAGTTTGATGAAGGCGGCCACCTGTTCGCCGTATTTCGGGCTGGGCAGGCCGACCACCTCGACCGCCTGGATGGCGGGCATGTTATAGAGGTAGTTCTCCACCTCGCGCGGGTAGACGTTCTCCCCGCCGCGGATGATCATATCCTTGATGCGGCCCGTGATGCGGAAATAGCCGCTGCTGTCCATCACGCCCAGGTCGCCAGAGTGCAGAAAGCCGTTCTTGTCGATCACGGAAGCGGTGGCCTCGGGGTTCTTGTAATAGCCCATCATCACGTTGTAACCGCGGCAGCACATCTCGCCGATGGTCCCCGGAGGGCACTCCTCGTTGGTTTCGGGGTTGAGCACCTTCACCTCCACGCCGGGATAGGCCCTGCCGACCGAGGTACAACGGATCTCTTTCGAGTCGTCGACCGAGGTGCAGGTCATCCCCGGGGAGGATTCCGTCAGGCCGAAGACGATGATGATGTCGCGGCAGTACATCTTCTCCATCACCTGCGACATGGTCTCGATCGGGCACGGGGCGCCGGCCATGATGCCGGTACGCAGCGAGCTCAAATCGAACATGTTGAACATCGGGTGGTTCAGCTCGGCGATGAACATCGTCGGCACGCCGTAGATGGCCGTGCATTTCTCCTTTTCGACCGAGGCGAGCGCCGTCAGGGCGTCGAACTCCTCCAGGATCACCAGCGCCGAGCCGTGGGTCACCGCGGCGCACGTGGCCAGCACGCAGCCGAAGCAGTGGAACAGCGGCACGGGGGTGAGGATACGGTCGGCCGGGGTGTACATCATGGCGTCGCCCGTGGCCTGGCCGCAATTGAGGATGTTATGGTGCGAGAGCAT
>JAVBPS010000068.1:0-18177 GCA_031549495.1 Rikenellaceae bacterium
CACTGTCTCCCGTCTTTTTAACCCCGTCCCCCCTTGTGCGCGTCCCGACGTGTCAACTACCTATAAAAATATACACGCACGTCCCCTCGTCGCTACGCTCACTCGGGATGACGCGCGCACGTTGGCTCGATTGTAGGGGCACCCCTTGCGGGTGCCCGAATGAGGTGATGTGGATGTCAATCGCTTACCCGGCTGCGACGGCCTCCAGGGCCACTGCCCTCACCGCGATCGTCTCCCCGTCGGCAGAATCCACCGTAAGCGTATCCCCTTCGGCCGCCTGCCCCGCGACGATCATCCCCGCAACGGGCTCTTCGATCTGTTCGAGGATGGCGCGTTTCAGGGAGCGCACGCCATAGCGCGCGTCATACCCCATCGCCACCAGCCGCTCCATCGCCCCGCCCGTAACTTCCAGACGATACCCCAACGTTTCCAGCCGTCCGCGCAACGTATCCAGTTCGATCCGTGCAATGCATCCGATCTGTTCAGGTCCCAGCGGCTCGAAGACCACAATGTCGTCGATCCGGTTGATGAACTCCGGCACGAAAGCCGATTCCAGCGCGCCGCGGTAATGCGAATGCAACCCTTGCAACGCCGCCTCCGGTGCGGTCGAAGTGCGATAACCCACCGCCGGTCCCCGCCGCGCAATGGTAGCCGAGCCGATGTTCGAGGTCATTATTATAATGGTATTGCGGAAATCCACCTTGCGCCCCTGCCCATCCGTGAGCCACCCCTCGTCGAAGAGCTGCAGCATGGTGTTGAGTACCTCGGGATGCGCCTTCTCGATCTCGTCGAGCAGCACCACGGCATAAGGCTGGCGGCGAATGCTCTCCGTGAGCTGCCCGCCTTCGCCGTAGCCCACGTACCCCGGAGGCGACCCGACGAGGCGGCTGACGTTATGTTTCTCCGAATATTCACTCATGTCGAGCCGCACCACCGCATCCGGCCGGTCGAAAAGCAGCGCGGACAACTCTTTGGCAAGCAGCGTCTTCCCTACGCCCGTAGGCCCGACGAACATGAACACCCCGATCGGCTTGCCGGGATCTTTGAGTCCCGCCCGCGACCGCCGGATCGAGCGGCAAACCTTATCCACCGCCTTTTCCTGCCCCACGACCCGCGCGCCCAGCAGCGCATCCATATCGCGCAGCCGCTCCTTCTCGCCCTGCGAAACCTTCTCCACGGGCACCCCGGTGATCGAAGTGACCACCCGCTCGATATCTTCCACCGTGATCCGTACGGGATCGGCGGCCATCGCGACCATCCAGTCCGAGCGCATCTCGGCCATCCGCTCACGCAGGGCCGCCTCACGCATCCGGGCATTGGTCGCCGCCGGAATGTTGAGGGCGGTGAGCGCCTCGCGCCGCAGGAGCGCCGCCTGCTGTACGGCCGCTTCAATTTCCTGAATATCTTCCGGCTCCTGCATCCGCCCCAGGCACGCCCGCGACCCGGCCTCATCGAGCACGTCGATCGCCTTGTCCGGAAAATTCCGGTCGGTGATGTAGCGCCCCGTAAGCTCCACGCACGCCGCCAGCGCCTCGTCCGTGTAGCGCACCATGTGGTGCTCCTCGTAGCGGGGCCGGATATTGCTCAGGATTTCGAGCGTCTGCGCGGGTGTCGATGGTTGTACGATCACCTTCTGGAAACGGCGTTCCAGCGCGGCGTCCTTCTCGATGTTCTCGCGGTACTCGTCCAGCGTCGTGGCCCCGATGCATTGCAGCGTGCCGCGCGCCAGGGCGGGTTTGAGGATGTTGGCGGCGTCGAGGCTCCCCTGCGAGGAACCCGCGCCGACGATGGTGTGTATCTCGTCGATGAAGAGGATCACCTCGCCCGAGGCGGCCATCTCTTCCATCATATTCTTAATGCGCTCCTCGAACTCGCCGCGGTATTTCGTCCCCGCCACCAGCGAGCCTACGTCGAGCGAAAAGAGCCGTTTGCCACGCAGCGTGTGGGGTACCTGCCCCGAGGCGATGCGCAGGGCCAGCCCTTCGGCGATGGCGGTCTTGCCCACCCCGGCCTCACCGATGAGCACCGGGTTGTTCTTCTTGCGGCGGCCCAATATCTGGATCAGCCGCTCGATCTCCGCCTCGCGCCCGACCACCGGGTCGATCCGCCCCTCGGCGGCCATGCGGGTGAGGTCGGCGCCGAATTTCTCGTGCTGCGCCTGCTGCCGCTCAGGAGCCTCCTGGATGCGCAGGATACGGATGGGCATCGCGCTGGGGTCGCCGCTTTCGCGCTCCCCGGCCGAATTTTCCGCACCGGCGGACAGGTCGTCCTGCCCGGAAATGTTCTCCCCGGATTCCCCGTTTTTGCGATTTCTTTTGCTCTTTGCCGCCTCATCCGGCTGCGTGCCGAAAACGTGCCGCTGCAAAGCGCGCATCGCCTCGTAAAAATCCTCATCCGCCGGGAGTGCGGCCAGGTAATCGGCTATCTCCGTCTGCGTTATGTGGTGTTCCGTGAGGAAGCGCGCAGTCGCCGTGCCCTCCTCACCCGCGACATAAAACAGGAAATTTCCCGTAGTCACGAGCGGCTGCTCCTCGCCGGGCGTATCGCCGCACGAGAGCGCCATGGACTGCGCCGGGGTCGCCCGGAGATTCTCGCCGGCCCCGGCGGACGCACCCGGCGTAATGTTCGACAACATCCGCCCCAGGCGCTGCGTTTCGCCCGGCGTCAGCAGTTTTTCGAGGATGTAGGTGGCATGGCAATTCCGCTCCTGCAGGACCAGCGCCATGATGGCGTCCAGCGCGGCCGCATCGGCGGGGGCGTTCCAAAGCTCCCCGCAGCGTGCGATGATCGCATTGAAATTATCTGAATATTTAATTTGCATATTTTGCTCCTTTCTCGGTAAAGAACGAGCAAAAACAGGATATTATTACGTCCGTATGGAATGCGCCATTACCCGCGCGGCCATTCGCCGACCTCCAGGTCGGAAAGTTTACCATCGCCTGCCGTGACCCGGATTGCAGTTCTAACATTATGAAAACCAGAGCAACCTGCCGCTCCCGGATTAATATGAAGCAGGTCGTATTTCTTGTCGAACATCACGCGCAGGATATGCGAATGCCCCGAAATAAAAACCGTAGGTTTTATTTGCAATATTTGACTGACTGCATCCCGATCATAATGGCCCGGATACCCCCCGATGTGGGTCATCAGCACCTGCACTCCCTCGCACTCGAACGACGCGAAGCGCGGATAAGCCACCCGTGTCATCCCCCCGTCGATATTGCCGTGCACGGCCCGTAGCGGCCTGTAAGCGGCGATCCGGTCGGCCACCTCGATGCTGCCGATGTCGCCCGCATGCCAGATCTCGTCCACTTCGGCGAGAAACTCGCGCAACGTATCGTCGAAACAGTTGTGGGTGTCGGAGATGATGCCGATTCGTTTCATGGGAGGATTCATTTTGTTACAAAGATAACGAATTTGCTGGTTTGTAGGGCTTGTTTTGGGCGTTCAGAATACAAGCAAGGCAACTCATTCATTGCTCAGTCATAGTGTCCTTTGTGTAAAAATCTTTTTTGTGTCCTTCGTGGTGAAATAATTTATAAATTTGCCGGTATGCAAACCAGCCACATCCCCTTAGCCGAGCGGCTCCGTCCCTCGACGATCGACGAATACATCGGCCAGCGCCACCTGGTCGGCGAGGGAGGCGTGTTCCGCCGCTTCCTCGAATCGGGCAATGTCCCCTCGTTCATCCTCTGGGGCCCGCCCGGGGTGGGGAAGACCACCTTGGCGAAACTGGTCGCCACGGCCCTGGACCGCCAGTTCTACACCCTGTCGGCCATCAACTCGGGCGTGAAAGAGGTGCGCGAGGTGATCGACCTGGCGAAAAAACAGCGCTTTTTCAACGCCCTCCCCCCGTTCCTGTTCATCGACGAGATCCACCGCTTCAATAAATCGCAGCAGGACTCGCTGCTGGGCGCCGTCGAGCAGGGCATCTTCACGCTGATCGGCGCCACGACCGAGAACCCTTCGTTCGAGGTGATCTCCCCGCTGCTCTCCCGCTGCCAGGTCTATGTGCTCAAGCCGCTGGACGAGGCGGATTTAAAAATCCTGCTCGACCGCGCCCTGACCAAAGACCCCTACCTGAAAGAGCGCAAGGTAAAAGTCACCCAGACCGAAGCCCTCTTCCGCTTCTCGGGCGGCGACGCACGCAAACTGCTCAACATCCTGGATATCCTGGCCGGCGCGACGGAAGGGAAAATAACGATCGACGATAAGACCGTCACCGACTGCCTGCAACAGAACATCGCCCTGTACGACAAGGGCGGCGAGCAGCACTACGACGTGATCTCGGCCTTCATCAAAAGTGTGCGCGGCAGCGACCCCAACGCCGCGGTCTACTACCTGGCGCGCATGCTGGCCGGGGGCGAGGATCCGAAATTCATCGCCCGCCGCCTGGTGATCCTGGCCGCGGAGGACATCGGCCTGGCCAACCCCAACTGCCTGCTGATCGCCAACGCCTGCTTCGAGGTGGTGCACAAGATCGGCATGCCCGAGGGCCGCATCCCGCTGGCCGAGGCGACGATCTACCTGGCGACCAGCCCCAAGAGCAACTCGGCCTACATGGCCATCGACGCCGCGATGGCCCACGTGGCGGGCGACACGAACGACCGCCCCGTCCCGCTGCACCTGCGCAACGCCCCCACCAAATTGATGAAGAACATCGGCTACGGCGCCGACTACACATACGCCCACAGCTTTACCGGCAACTTCACCGACCAGGAATTCATGCCCGCCGGCATGGAAGGCAAACGCTTCTACGACCCCGGCGACAACGCACAGGAATCGACCATCGCGCAACGAATAGCAAACTTATGGAAAGGGAAATATTGAAAAGGAGTATGAAAATCCGGCCTAAAGAAACTGTTATAGATAGTGATTGGACGATAGAATCCAATCATCTGGCTGAAGGGAAAAGCCAGGCTGTCAGGAATCGAATTTATTGGCTTCGAAATAATTATTTGGAGTTGGTTTTTAATGATAAATCGGGTTGGGCGCAATTGTACCGGGATCCACGTGATCGCCGTTTCTGGGAGTTTACTTATCCTAAAAGTTATATGCACGGGGGAGGGCCTCCTCGGCTGAATTGTATTTCGGAAGAAGATGCCATGCGGAAATACAACAATACCGAAAATATTGTCTCTACTCTTTTCAGTACCCAAAAGATTGTTTTTGTCGGTTCCATTGATGAAGATGGTTTTCCGAATATGAAAGCCATGCTTGCTCCCCGGGAAAGATTTGGATTCCGTGTCTTGTTTTTTACGACCAACACCTCCTCGATGCGCGTGCGTCAGTTTCGCGCCAACCCGAAAGCGTGCGTCTACTTGTGCGATCCGCTGAAATTCCACGGTGTGATGCTGCGCGGTACGATGGAAGTGCTGGAAGACCCCGCCAGCAAAGAGTTGATCTGGCGCCCGGGCGACGAGGTGTATTACCCGCTCGGCGTGACCGACCCCGACTACTGCGTGCTGCGCTTTACGGCCACGGACGGGCGTTTCTACCACGATTTCAGCTCGGAGAATTTCACCGTCTGACAAACTGATCCGGTCCTGTAGGGGCACCCCTTGCGGGTGCCCCTACATTCTGCCAACGGACATGCGTCATCCCGAGCGAGCGAAGCGAGGAGGGATCTTCCGCTTACAAATATAAGGAAGTTCCCTCGTCACTTCGCTCGCTCGGGATGACGTGACCCGGCTGACTTGATTAAAAAAAGGCGCTTTTCGCAAGAAAAGCGCCTTTCATCATTACCGGTCCAACCCGGTAGCCCCTGGAATTCACGGCCCGTTACACCGGCCTGAACAATTCCCGCAAATAAGTATCCAGATAAAGCAATCCGTGATCCCCCTGGATCACATGCTCATGTAGCAACTGCTCGTCGTCGTCGGGTAACAGGCCCGCGGCCAAATCGTCTTTGTCTATATCTTCCATAGGCCTTTATTACCTTTAGATTTATCAGTATAACGCCGCTTGCAATACTTTATTGCGCCCCCGTTAACTTAATATCAATTTTTTGTCATTGATCATCTTCCGCAGGTTGATCAGCGCGTAACGCATGCGCCCCAGGGCCGTGTTGATGCTTACGTCCGTCTGTTCGGCGATCTCTTTGAAACTCAGCCCACTGAAGTAGCGCATCAGCACCACCTCCTTCTGCTCCTCGGGCAGAAAATCGACCAACCGGCGCACATCTTCCTCGATCTGCGCGCTGACCATGCGGTCCTCGACCGTGGGATCCGAAAAGCGCAGCGAGTTGAGCATGTCGTACCCCGCGTCGGCCTCGGTGACCTTGTTCTGTTGCTTCTGGTGGCGGAAGTAGTCGATCACCTGGTTATGCGCGATGCGCAGCACCCACGAGATGAACTTGCCGTTCTCGATGTAACGGCCTTCGTCCAGAAAGCGCACGGCCTTGATGAGCGTCTCCTGGAAAATATCGTCCGCGGCGTCGCGATCCCTGACCATCATGTGGATGTAGTCGAAGATCCGCTTGCGGTGTCGTTCTATAAGGGATGAAATAGCCTCCTCGCTACCTGATAGGTAGTTTTTTAGCAGTTGCTGGTCGCTGAGCGATCTGAGGTTCATATTCTACTCTGGATGTTGGTTGAGTAGATCTCTGCTCGATAGGCTACGGAGGGTTTTAAGGTTTCGGGAACAAGATAGAAACTTTTTTCCGATTCTCCAAATCCGGTTGCCTCAGGCGGGCGGCGGTCATCTCATTGCTTTTGATAGCAATAAGCATGCCGTGAAACAGATCAGCAGGGCTCGCCCCGCTTTTCCAACCGGCGGAATCCCGCGCCCAGCAGCATGGGGGTGGCCAGCGTGGTGAGCAGGCCCATCAGCACGAGGATGGAGAAGAATTCGATGTCGATCAGCCCGTTCGTAAGGGCGATATTGGCGATCACCAGTTCGATGATCCCGCGGGCGTTCAGCCCGATGCCGAGCGTGATGGATTTGGAGGAGGAGTACCCGGCCAGCCGTCCCGAGAAGTAGCCGCCGAAGATCTTCGAGGCGAACGACACGAGGATCACGGCCGTCATCAGCCAGAAATCGCGGATCGCCAGCAGGTTGAATTCCACGCCGATCCCGGCGAAGAAGATCGGGGCCAGGAAGCCCATCGTAATGGTCGAGGTACTTTTGATGACCCCTTTCATGCTCTGGTCGCTGATGAGCTGCGTGGGGATGAGCACCGCGCCGAAGAAGGCCCCGATGATGAAGTGCAGCCCGACCAACTCCGCCAGGCTGGCGAACAGCAGCACGAAGATCATCACGAAAGCGAACATCGACTCCTTGCCTTTGAAGAAATTGAGGAACCGCGTGATCAGGTAGCCGCGGTTGACGATGAAGCGCTCGGAGAACCACGCCACCAGCTTGTAGGCCAGCAACAGGACCGTGACGAACACCGCCACTTTCAAAAGCGTGATCCCCACGCTGAGCATGATCCCGCCCACGGTGGGGGCCGAGGTTGCGCTGTTCATATTGAGCACCACGCCCAGGATGAGCATGGCGGCCACGTCGTTGAATATGGCGGCCGAGAGGATGTGGCTGCCCACGTCGGTGTTCAGCTTGCCCAGGTCGACCAGGATGCGCACGCTCACCGGCAGCGCCGTGATGCTGATGCACAGCCCGAGGAAGACGGAGATCAGCCCCCCGAGCCCGAACAGGTAGCCCAGCAAAACCCCCGAAACGAAGGGAATGAAGAACCCCAGCACGGCGATCCACGCCTTTTTTCCCCGCACCGATTCGCGGATGTCGTCGACGCGTATTTCCAGACCCGCATGGATGATGAGCATGAGCACCGCCAGGTCCGAAATGGCCCGGATGTCGGTCGTATAGCTCACCCAACCCAATAAAGTAGGCCCGAGGATCACCCCGGCGAGGATCTCGCCCACCATCGAAGGTTGGTGGAATCGCTCGAATACCTCGCCCAGCATGCGCGCGAAAGCGAGCATCAGCAGCAGGGCGACTATGAGCGGAAGGGTTTCCATCTGATAGGGTAGGGGTATCGGGATGCAAATTTAACGGTTTCGCCGCCGATTTCCAAGTGTGCCCCGTTTTAATATCGCCACACAGAAATATTGCCGTAAAATGAAGCGGAGCCGTCCCTCCCGGATCTCGCCCGGAACCCTTTACGGGGGTCTTGTCGATGAGATAATGTAAAACTGCGGAAAATCAGTTGTTTAGCAGGAATGATTTTTATAGATTTGTGTCGTTTAATTCTGTCAGGAGGTATATTGTAATGGACAAACATGGTAAATCGGGCAATTCCCGTGGTCGGCTGCGCGTCATCATCGGCAACGTGCTCATGAGTCTTGCGGGCGGTCTGGCGATCTTTTTCGCCGCCTGCCTTTTCCTGGGCATGGACGGCTTTCCCTGGTGGGCGTCCGTGATCGGCCTGGCGCTGTGCGTTCCGCTGGCCCGGTGGGGCGGCAGGGTGCGTATCCGCCCCCTGCGGGTCGATCCCGAAACGGATCGGGCGGGAAAGAACGACTGATCCTATAATCAGGAATCGAATGAAAAAGATACTCAATATACTCGCATACACCCTGTTGATCGCCTTTTTCCTGCTCTCCGCCTGGTCGTTTTTCGAAACGACCTATTGGCTGGCGTTAAAGAGTTATAAACTATACTTATGGTTTGGTGTCGGAGTTGTTATCTATGTAGTCCTTAGGAAATTGCCTGTCGTGAACCAGAATGCGGAGTGGTTCGAAGTCCAGACGCACGAATGGCTGCATACGGTGGTGGCGCTGATGTTCGGCCACCGGATACATTCCGTCAGCGCGAGCGACCGGGAAGGGGTCATGTACCACAGCGGGCGTTTCATGCATAATATCTTCATCTCGCTCGCGCCTTACTGTTTGCCGATTTACACTTATGCGTTTTGCATCTTACGGTTATTGAGCGCCCGGCAAACGGTTTATATATTCGACCTGCTGATCGGTTTGACGCTGGCCTTCCATCTGGTCGCTTTCAAAAAGCAGACGAAGCCGTACCAGGTCGATATCCGGGAGTTCGGCACGGTGGTCTCCTATCTTTTTATCGCGGCCTTTCTGCTTTTCAACCTCACGATCATCTTACTGACGATCAAAAAAGGCGTTGACGGGGCCTTCGTATACCAGGCGGAGCAGTATTGGGCGAACCTGCAAGGGGTCTGGAATTATATCCGGTCGTAGATTATTCATGTGGATTTATCTGGGCACCCACAAGGGGTGCCCCTACGGTCTTGGCCAGCCTGTTTGAGATGTCTCGACTTGCCGCTCGACATGACGGCGAGAAGACCATTGGTAGCCGCAGGCGGGGACGCGTTGGCCCGGAGCGGACGCCAATGCGGGTTGGCCCGGCGCCATTAGCGAGAGGCTTGGGCCCCGCCAGGGTTTTCGGGGGACTAAGGGCGGAAACTGGAATGGGAGGCCGGAGCGGCAGCGGAGGCGTGCGATGTGGCCTGTGCGCAATGGAATTTCCGGCCGACTTCCCCGAAAATCCGTAAGCGGGTAAGCCGGGAGCGCGGCGCCTTGACTTTTTTGCCTACTTTTTTGGTCAAGCAAAAAAGTATGGTCGCCCGTAGGCGATATCGGCCCTGCGACCGTCGGCCAAAAACGAACGTTTATTTTAACTTTTAATTCGCATATACAATGAAGGTGTGCCGCTAAGCGGGAAGGGTTTTTCCGCTGTTCTTTGCCGGCCGGGCGGAATTATTTGCAAAACCTATTGCCGTTCCGATGTATTTCGTACCTTTGAAGATAGCTGTGCAGGCAATATCGGATAACTTTTGAATGTTGTGCGTATGGATAAACGTGTATTCCTGTTGTTGAGTATGCTGGTTTGCCTGGCGGCAGGCTGCGGAAAGGGCGATGATCCGCAAGCCCCGACGGTGCAACCGCTCGATTATTCGAATCCAGCCAACTGGCTGGCGACCAGCGCGGATCCGCTGAAAAGCGTCGACGTGTTCTTTCTCTATCCGACGGCCTGGTTCAAGCCGGAACCGTTCTACTGCGACGTCAGCGACCCCGGGACGAGGGCCTTCGCCGCATACAGCCTCGCTCATTTCGGTTCCTGTTTCGAAACCGCAGGGAACCTCTACGCGCCCCATTACCGCCAGGCCGGCCTCTCCATCCTTACCTATTCGCTGGCGGAGCAGAACTATCGGATCGATTCCATTCCCGGCGTTGACGCCTACGCGGCGTTCGATTATTTCATCACGCATTTCAACTACGGCCGCCCGTTCATCGTGGCGGCCCATTCGCAGGGCTCGCATGTGGCCCTGCGGGCGATCCTGGGCCGCTATATGAAGGAGCATCCCGATGTGTACGCGCGCATGGTGGCCGCCTATATCATAGGCTATTCGGTCACGCAGCCTTTTCTGGACGAAAATCCGCACCTGAAATTCGCCACGGGCGCCACCGACCTGCAAGTGATCGTCTCCTACAACACGGAGGACGGCGCGGTGACGGGCAAAAACCCGGTGGCCTGGCCCGGCGCCCTGGCCATCAACCCGGTCAACTGGCGCCGGGACGCGACGCTGGCGACGGCATCCGAAAACCTGGATTCGCGCCTCGATCCGAACGGCGACGGCCAATTCCAGAATATGCCCGTCTATGCGGACGCCTGTATCGACCCGGTGCGCGGCGTGGTGGTCTGCACGACCGTCGACCCGGCGGATTACGACCTCTCGCCGTTGTTTCCTTTGGGATGCCTGCACGGCGGCGATTACCCGTTCTACTATTACAGCCTTCGCCGCAATGCAGAAGACCGCGTCGCGGCCTATCTCAGTAATCTGAATTAAACACAAAGAAACACCCTGGCAACGCCAGGGTGTTTTGTCATTCTGAACGAAGTGAAGAATCTCAAAATGGCTCTCTGAGGTTCTTCACCAAGTAGTCTAAAATATCTGGTAAGTCAGCGTGAGCGTCCCCCGCAGGTTCCACATGCTGTAATCGAGGTAATTCTCCCCCTTCTTAAAAATATCCTTCACCCCCATCGAGAACCGCCCGGCGACGTTGACCCGCTTATGGATGCGGCGCTCATAGCCCACCAGCCACCCTGCGTCCCATTTGTCGAGGTTTTCATTAAAACTCTGGTCGACCGGATCGCGCGGATAGACGATCACGATATCGTCCGGATCTTCCGGATTCTCCAGCCGCCCGTCCATCGCCATCGCCTCGAAGCGGCTCTTGAACACCCAGGCGTAATACCCCCCGACAAAGACGCGGTTGCGCTCATTGAACTTATATTTCAGGTAAAGCGGCACCTCCAGCATCGAGAAGGACATGGACGTCGAAGCGCGTCCGTAGAAGGTGACGTTCAGCCCGTCGTCATCCTTGAATTTCTGCCCGTTCTTGAGCGTAATGAGCTCCGCGTCCAAAGCCACGGTCTTGTAGGTCGCCTCGACCACGGCCGACCAATGATGGTTGAATTTTTGCTCGGCCCAGATGCCCGCGGCGGGCGAAAGGTGGGGCGTGGCGTTCATCTTGTCCCCCCCGCCGATCGCTTTGGAGAGGGGCCAGGGAGCCGCCGCACCCACGTCGATCCCGGTGTGGATACCCATGTGGAAACATCCGGGCAGGTAGGATTTCTGCGCCCCGGCCGTCGCGTGGGCCAGGCAAAAAAGGAGGGCTATCGCGGTTATTCTCATCATTTTCTCACTAATCTTCATAAACGATCCTTACGTTGTCCACCTTCATCTCGCTGTTCTTGATCCCGATCAGGTAATCCCCGTAGGCCGAGGCGGAGAAGGAGATGTTCAGGTGGGTGAACGCCTTGCCGCCGTCCACGGCGATGAACTGGTCTTTGATCCAGGTCCCGGCGGGGATCACCGTGGCCGCTTCGCCGTATTTGGTGGTCGCCCCGGAGGTCGAGTAGACCCGTTTGGCGGTGGCTACACGCGTGGCGGTGTTGGCCTTGTGGGGCGCGACGGCGTCGTAGGGCGTCTTGCCGGGCTGGTCGCCGTGGTAGACGTATTGCCCCACGCCGTTCCAGGAGATCAGGTCGACCGAGGCGTTGCCCCAATCCTCACCCGCGGGCGAGTACCAGACGTCGAACATAACCCCCTTGATGCGCGCCGTGGGCGAGAAGCGGATACCGAAGTTGGAAAGCGACACGGGATCGCTCAACCCCGCGAGGATGTTGCTCGAATCGAACGTCCCGAGGTAGAGCGCGCCTGCGGCGAGGTTGCCCATGATCTCGGTGGTCTTCATGTTGGCTGCGTAGTCCGAGGACTCGCCCGACCAGCCCGCGGTGCGGGTGGTGATCTTGGCGAAGGAGTTGTTCGGCGTGGCCCAGTACCCCGAGGGGTTGGGATTGTTCGCGTCGGCCCAACTGTTGAGCGTGTTGTTGCGCAGCTGCGGGCGGTAATCGAGTTTGAGCGACCAGGGGCGGATGCTGCCGTTCTGCGCCTTGACCAGGATGGATACCGCTTCCTGCGCGCCGGTAAAGGTGAATTTGCCTTGCGGGGCGAGGGTGACGCTCGCGCCTTCCGTAAGGACGATATTGCTGTAAGCCACCTCCATCGGGAATGCCGCGTCGTCGCTCTCCACGCGGATGGTCACCGAGGCGTCGTCCGCGTCGTAAACCGGCTGCCCGGTCATGCGGAAATCCGCCGGCGAGCAGGCGCCGAAGGTGATCGAAGTGATATCCGCGCCCCCGGCCTTGACCGGCGGCAACAGCGAAACCTCATAAGCGCGCGTGTTGCCGTTCTGCGCCCGCACGGTGATCTCCTGCACGGCCAGCTCGTCCGCGAAGACGAGCGGTTGCGTCCCGTTCTCCTGTGAAACCACGGAGGCGTAAGGTGAAAGCGCGTACTGCGGCATGATCTGGATCGGGTAACACCCGTCGTCGTTCTTCAGGGCGATCATGACCTTCCCGGCCTGCTGGTCGAGGATCACCGGCTCCGCTTCAAGGCGCGTGTAATTCGGGATCACGCGCGAAATCTCGAACGAAGTCATATCGCATTTATCGCTCGCCGAGGCGTTTGCGTGGGCCAGCGACACGGTCCACGTGGCCGTCTCGCCCGACTCGGAGGTGACGGTGAACGAGCGCGCCTGGGTGACCAGCCCGTCCGACTGGTTGGCCCCGGTAGCCAGCCACGAGATGGCCGGGATCTGGTAGGTGGCGTTGGGGCTCACCGTGACCACGATGTCCTTAAGCGTCAGCCCCCACATGTTACTCTTCGCGAGCAGCAGGTTCCAGACGTAATTGTCCTTCTGGTAGGCTGTGTAGGTCAGCACGATCTGCTTTTGGACCGGGTAAATAGTCGCCTTTGTGACATCCATGACGATCGAGGCGGTGGTGTTCCCCCCGAGCGTCTTGTTGGGGATGCTGATCGCGGTATAGGCGTAGGTGAACGAGGTCACCTGGTTTTTCTGCGACTTGAACTCGTTGAGCCGGATCTCCCAGCGGCGCGATTCGAGCCCGTAGGGATCGAGCAGGTGGAACACCTTCACATCGTCGTAGCCGGTAAAGGTCAGCGTCGTGTCGGCCGAGATGCCGATCAGATCGGACCAATCCTGGAACGCGAGCTTAAAGCGGATGCTCAGATCCGAGGTGATAGGCGCCGCCCGCGAGGGACTGCTCTGCTGCACCGGCTCGTCCGAGACGTCGACCGTCACGGTGATCACCCCGGTGGTGTTGTCGATCAGCAGGTCCTCGACCTTAAAGCCCGCCGAGGCCGTGGCGCTGCTGGTGCGCGGGTCGATGGAGATGTTGTTGTGCGTGTATTCGGGGATCCGCTCCTCGACCAGGGGCGTGTTGCGCATCGAAACGACCCACGTTTTGACCAGCCCGCTGCGCGCCACCACCTGCAGGTGGTAGACCGACTCTTCATCGTTGAAAGTCATCTGCGAGACGCCGTTTTCGAACAGCGCTTCCTGCTGCCCCGGCACCCAGAACCGCAGGAACGAAGCGTTGTCCGCAATGGTGAAACGCGGCGTGATCGTGACGGGATAGGTGATCCCCGCCCCGTAAATGCGGACCGTATCGCCCGTAAGCGAAGGGTGCGCCGTGGTCGAGAGTACCGTCTCCATCGGATCTATCGTGGTGAATCGCATCCGTCCGTAGATATAATTATCCTCGCTCAGCGGAATCTCCCGCGGCTTGATGAAATAGGCGTGCGTCGAGCCGTTCTCCGCCACCACGAAGAAGCGCAGTTGCGAGCGGATGTCCTGGAAACTCAGTTCGTTGTCGAAATCCAGCCCCACGATCTTGTTGATATTGGCGGCGGTGGTCACCTCGGCGCGGAATTTCATCGGGAATTCGTACTTGCCCCAGGCGATGGGAATGAACACGGTGTCGCCCTCCAGGCAGACGTTGTCCAACTGGATGGTCTCGGGCGTGTGCACCGTCACACGGAAATCGGTGATCTGGTTATTGTTGCTGAACGTGTCCAGTTTGGCGCACGAGGCGAGGATCAGAAGGGCGAATCCGGCGGCGAGGGCGATCTTTGTCTTCATAAAGTGCATGTTGTCCGGGTTTTAATGGGCCATTGGGTGTTTGGCCCGGTTCCGTCCGGCCTCAAAGCGGCCACCGGAAACCGGGGGCAAAGGTAAGTCAAAAATTCTGAAAAAATCCCCGTTCTTCTCCCTGGTTATCCACAATTAAGCCACACGGCCTTTAGGCCGGGGTGCGCGGGAGATTAGGACGGGCGATTAAAAATCGCTACCTTTGGCGGCTTATTTATAAACGGAATCGGGCCTTGTTTGTCATTTATGCAACGTTTCTCCCTGCCGCGCGGTTACGGCGATGAATACCGCCAGACCCTCAGACTCGCCATCCCGGTCGTGCTCACGCAACTGGGCCAGGTGACCGTGCAGTTGGCCGACAACCTGATGGTGGGCCGGCTGGGCGCGGTGCCCCTGGCGGCGGTGTCGTTCGGCACGGCGGTCTTCTTTCTCTTTTTCATCGCGGGGATAGGCCTTTCGATGGGCCTCACGCCGCTGGTGGGGAAGGCCTACGCCCAGGGAAAGCACCGCCTCTCGGCCGCCTACCTGCAAAACGGCCTGCTGATCTTTTTCGTGGCCGGGTTGCTGTTACTGGGGATCATGCTGGGGATCGTTCCCCTGTTCAAGCACATGGGCCAGGATGCGGAGGTGGTCGAAATGGCGACCGGCTTCTATACCTACCTCGCCTGGTCGACCGTGCCGTTCATGATCTTCGCCGGATTCAAGCAGTTCCTCGAAGGGGTCGGCGTGACCCGGATCGAGATGAACATCGTGCTGACGGCCAACGTGATCAACATCATCCTGAACTACATCCTCATCTACGGCAAATTGGGTGCGCCGGCGATGGGCCCCGCGGGATCGGGCCTGGCGACGCTCATCGCCCGCATTTTCATGGCCGTGGCGATGGTCGCCTATTTCTGCTCGAAAGAGCGCTTCCGCCGCTACCTGAACATGTTCCGTCCCGAGAATATCAACCCCCGCTATATCGCCATGGTACTGGGCGTCGGCGCGCCTATCGCCATGCAGATGCTGATGGAGTTCACCGCCTTCAGCTCCACCTCGGTGATGATGGGCTGGCTGGGCCCGGTGCCGCTGGCGGGCAACCAGATCGCCATCACGCTGGTCAACTGCACCTTCATGGTGGTGATCGGCCTCTCGGCCGCCACGACCATCCGCGTGAGCCACGAATTCGGCCGGGGCAACCTGCGCGGCATCCGCCGTGTGGCTAACTCCTCCTATCATATCGCCTTCGGTTACGCCATTTTCGCCGCCCTGCTGTTCATCTCTCTGCGGGGGATCATCCCGCACTTTTTTACTCCCGACCCGGCGGTGATGGCCGTGACGGCGCAACTGCTGATCCTGGCGGGTATCTTCCAGATCTCGGACACCACGCAGAATATTTCGGTGGGCATCCTGCGCGGCATGCAGGACGTGAAATACGTGATGAAGGTGGCGTTCATCTCCTACGTCATGGTGAACATCCCGACCTCCTATTGCCTGGCTTTCGTGCTGGGCCTGGGCCCCGCGGGCCTCTGGGCGGGTTTCATCGTCAGCCTCACGCTGGCCTCCGTGCTGCTCAACGCCCGCTTCCGGCGGCTTTATAAAAAACTGAGGCGGGCCGAAAGATAGCAGTATTTTCTGTTTTTGTCATTCTGAACGAAGTGAAGAATCTTGGTCGGGCTGTGTTCAGCAAGCACTTCCGACCAAGATTCTTCGCTTCGCTCTGAATGACAAGCGCCGAAAAAAGATATAATTCTGTATATTTGCACCTTATATCGAATAATTCTATAGAATAACTATGGCAAACCTAAGCGTAGACTACTGCGGCGTGCATTACGCCAACCCGCTCGTGCTGGCCTCGGCGACCCCCGCGCACGACGGCCCCTCCATCCTGAAAGCCTGCCGCGAGGGCATCGGCGGGGTGATCCCCAAAACGATCGGCGACATCCCCGATATGGGCCGCCAGCCCGCCAACGGCCGCCTGCACGTGGTGCGCCACAACGGCCACGCCCTGGGCATGGTCAACATCGAAATGTTCTCGGGAAAGCCCCTCGATGAGTGGCTCGCGAAGGACCTTGTGGCGGTGCGCGAAAGCGGCGTGACGATGCAACTGAGCGTGATGGCGATGCCCGATCCTTCGGACACGGCGCACCTGATCGAACGCATCCAGCGCACCGGTCTGGCCGATATTTTCGAACTGAACGTATCCTGCCCCATGCCCAAAGACCGCGTGGGGATCAACATCGGCCGCGACCTGGAGCTGACCTGCGCCCAGATCCGCGCCGCCAAATCCGTAGCGGAGCATCCGGTGACGATCAAAGTCACCCCCAACACGGGTCACATGGTCGAGGCCGCCTTCGCCTACCGCGACGCGGGCGCCGACGGGATGACCATCAGCAACTCCGTCAGCTCGTTCACCGGCGTGGACATCGAGACGGGCATGCCCTACCTGCGGGCCTACGGTGGCTATTCCGGCCCCGCGATCAAACCCATCGTGATGAAACACATCTCGGAAGTGGCCCGTAGCACGGGCATGCCGATCTCCGCCTCGGGCGGGGCGATGGACTACCGCGACGTGATCGAATACATCATGCTCGGCGCCTCGACCGTGCAACTCTGCACCTCGGTGATGTGGTACGGCTACGAAAGCATCTCGCGCATGCTCACCCAGCTCAATGACTGGATGGACGCCCACGGCTACGCGTCATTGGATGAGATCCGCGGCATCGCCCTCGATAAAATATGCACCGTGGAAGAGATCGCCGACGCGGCGCGCACCGTGGCCGAGGTCGACCCTGCGCGCTGCACCGCTTGCGGCAAGTGCGCGAAGGTCTGCTTCTACGATGCGGTCGGCCCCGGTCCGGCTGCCGCCGCCTACCGCGTAAATTCGGCGAAATGCGACTCCTGCGGCATGTGCGCACAACTCTGCCCGGCTAAAGCCATCTCTTTGGTCTAATGCGTGATACGCATAACATAAACGATCCGCGGGCCACGGCCTGCGGATCGTTTATGTTTGGACGGACAAAAAAACTAATTCAGCCTGAATTGCATCCCCAGGCTGATCCCCTGGCTGAAAAGGTCTGCCGAAAAACGCTTGTAAGTATCTTTATGGCCGCTGTTCTTGTCCTTGCAAGTCCTGTTGTGGTAGCCGATCATCCCGAAGGAACCCCCTATGCATATCTTCTCCGTGAGCATGAAATTGACCCCCGGGACGAAACCGACCTGGTAACCGGAAAATTTGTATTTGGTCAAGTCGTCTTTCGCCGAACCCCAGGAACCCATCATGCCTAACTCCGTATAGATCGAGAAGCGCTCGGTGATCGGGAAGTATTTGATCGCTCCTACCAGCGGCCCGGCGTTGGTGCCCTGGAAATTATCCAGTTTGCTTTGGCGGGTATAGTCCACGCCCACCCCGGCATAAACCGACCAGGTTTCGGCGACGAAATATTCGAGAGAGGGACAGACACTCAGGTTCTGGGTCTGGACCGACCCGTTCCACCAAGCCTGGTCGATGGCTTCGTAGCCGAACGATCCGCCGAGCCATAACGACCCCTTCTGGGCCATGGCGAAAGAGGTGCAGAGGAGTAACGCGATAAACAGGGTAGATTTTTTCATAATTGCATGGGTTTTTGAGTGTGACGGTCAGCCAGCCGGGTGGGCAAATATAGGATAATATTTCGGAAAACTCATCTGCCCGTATCATCCCCGGCTTCGTGTTTTGTAATTATGTAAGCCAGTGAAGAATCTCAGGCAAAAG
>JAVBPS010000031.1:0-56957 GCA_031549495.1 Rikenellaceae bacterium
TCGAGCGTTAGTCGAGACATCTCAGACAGCCCTTTTGAGATGTCTCGACTAACGCTCGACATGACGAAAAAATCATTTTTCGTTATTTTTTGCGGTTTGCCATATCTCTTCCATCTCTTCGAGGGTCATCTCGCGCAGGCTGCGCCCCTGCGTGCGCGCTATTTGTTCCAGGTAGCTGAAACGGCGGATGAATTTTTTGTTGCTGCGCTCAAGCGCCATTTCGGGATCGATGCCGTAGAGGCGCGAGGCGTTGACCAGGGCGAAGAACAGGTCGCCGAACTCCTCTTCCATGCCGTCGCGGTTGCCCGCTTTCAATTCCGCTTCGACTTCGGCTTGCTCCTCGCGCACCTTATCCCACACATCTTCGGGCTTCTTCCAGTCGAAGCCGGCCGAGGCGGCTTTTTCTCCGATGCGGAACGATTTCACCATCGCCGGGAGCGACTTCGGGACACCCTGCAGCACGCTCTTGCGCTCTTTGTTTTCGACTTGTTTGAGATCCTCCCAATTCTCTTTCACCTTCTCCGCCGTCGAAGCCTCGACCGTGCCGAATACGTGCGGATGGCGGTAGATCAGCTTGTCGCAGATCCGGTTGCAAACGTCCGTGATGTCGAATTCGCCCTGCTCGCTGCCCATTTTGGCATAAAAGACCACGTGCAGCATCAAATCGCCCAGTTCGCCGCAGACTTCCTGCAAATTGCCGTCCGTGATGGCGTCTACCAATTCGTACGTTTCTTCGATCGTGTTGTTGCGCAGCGTCTCAAAAGTCTGTTTGCGGTCCCAGGGGCATTCCGCCCGCAGGCGGTCCATAATATCGAGTAGCCGCCCGAACCCGGCCAGGCGTTTATCCTCCATCGTTTCAGAGCTTGTTTGGATTTTCGCATCGAAGCGATTATTGTTCATTTTCGAGCAGTTTTTTACGCCGATTTGAGGAGCATATCGGGAATATGTAACGATAATCGGCGTAAAAAAATGCCGAAAAGGGGCAAGAAGCGCGAAGGTGGGAAATTCCAAACAAGCTCTTATCTTCTGTCATGCCTGCAAAGGTAGCAATTCAGGGAAAAAATAGCTACATTTGTTCACAAATTAAATTTCCATGTGCGGCATCGTAGGATATGTGGGATGGAGGGACGCATACCCCATCCTGGTCAAGGGATTGCACCGGCTCGAATACCGCGGGTACGACAGCGCCGGGGTGGCGATGGTCAACCCCGAGGGCGAGTTGAAGGTGTATAAATGCAAGGGGAAAGTGGCTGAACTGGAGCATTTTTGCGAGAGTAAAGATGTGCGGGCCAATATCGGCATCGCCCACACGCGCTGGGCCACCCACGGCGAGCCGAACGACGCGAACGCCCACCCGCACTACTCGCAGACCGAAACGCTGGCACTGATCCATAACGGCATAATCGAGAATTACCACGTGCTCAAGGAGGCGCTGACCGGTTACGGCTACACGTTCCGCAGCAACACCGACACGGAGGTGCTGATCCAACTGATCGAGTACGTGAAAAAGACCAACAACTGCACGCTGGTCGAGGCGGTGCAGCTCGCCCTGCCGCAGGTGATCGGCGCCTACGCCTTCGCCGTAGTGGAAAAGGGCAACCTGGACGAGATCGTCGCCGCGCGCACGAGCAGCCCGCTGGTGGTAGGACTGGGCGAGAATGAGTTTTTCCTCGCCTCGGACGCCACGCCGATCATCGAATACACGGACAAAGTGGTCTACATCGAGGACGGCGAGGTGGCGATCATCAACCGGCAGAAGCCGCTGAAGGTCGTCAATCTCGATAACGTGGAGAGTACGCTCGACGTGAAGCAACTGGAAATGAGCATCAGCCAGTTGGAGAAGGGCGGTTTTCCGCATTTCATGCTTAAAGAAATATACGAGCAGCCCAAGACCATCTCGGACTGCATCCGCGGGCGCATCAACGTCGAGGGGACGAGCGTCGTGCTCTCGGGGGTGATCGACAACCGGCAGCGCTTCCTCGACGCGAGACGCATCATCATCGTCGCCTGTGGCACTTCCTGGCATGCTTCGCTGATCGGCGAACACCTGATAGAAGATTTGTGCCGCATTCCGGTCGAGGTGGAATACGCCTCGGAATTCCGTTACCGCAACCCGGTGCTTTGCGAGAACGATATCGTGATCGCGGTGTCGCAGTCGGGGGAGACGGCCGACACGTTGGCCGCCTTGGAACTTGCCAAGTCGCATGGGGCGTTCATTTTCGGGATATGCAACGTGGTGGGATCCTCTATTTCCCGCGCGACCGATTCGGGCGCTTATATCCATGTGGGACCGGAGATCGGGGTCGCCTCGACGAAGGCGTTTACGGGCCAGGTGACCGTGATGGCGATGCTGGCGCTCACGCTGGCGCATGAAAAGGGGACGATCGACGAAGTGCATTTCCGCCGCATCGTCGCCGACCTGCAACAACTTCCGGCGCTTCTGGAGCGGGTGCTGGGCGTGGACGAACAGGTCAAAGACCTTTCGAAAATATTCACTTATGCGCATAATTTCATCTATCTGGGACGCGGATACAACTATCCGGCCGCCCTGGAAGGCGCGTTGAAGTTGAAGGAAATATCGTATATACACGCGGAGGGTTATCCGGCAGCTGAGATGAAGCACGGCCCGATCGCCCTGATTGACAACGAAATGCCGACGATCGTGATCGCCACTTCGGATCGCGTATACGAAAAGACGGTGAGCAATATCCAGGAGATCAAGGCGCGCGGCGGGCGCGTGGTGGCCATCGTGACCGAGGGCGATACGACGGTCTGCAAGATCGCCGATTACTGCATCCCGGTCCCGGCGACCGTGGAGTGCCTCTCGCCGGTGCTGGCTTCTGTGCCGCTGCAATTGCTGGCCTATTATATCGCGGTGAACAAGGGCCGGGACGTCGATATGCCGCGTAACCTCGCTAAATCCGTGACCGTTGAATAGACTCGTTTCCATATTACTCGCATCGCTCTTGTCTTTTGGGGCGCAGGCCGCCGGGGTAGTGGCCGGGGCCGAACAGATAGACGCCTATATCGGTGGGTTGCAAGGGAAAAAGGTCGGGATACTGACCAACCATACAGGGATGGTCGGCGGGCGGCATTTGGTCGATACGCTGCTCTCGCTCGGGGTGAATGTCCTGGCTGTTTTTGCGCCGGAGCACGGTTTCCGGGGGGATGCGGACGCCGGGGAAAAGGTCGGCAGCTATGTCGATCCGAAAACGGGCGTAAATGTCATATCTATTTATGGATCAAGCCGTAAACCGAAGCAGGAGGATGTCCGCAAACTCGACGTTGTATTATTTGACATTCAGGATGTTGGATTGAGATACTATACCTATCTCTCTTCGATGCACCTGATGATGGAAACATGTGCCGAAACGGGAGTGCCGATGATCGTGCTGGACCGCCCGAATCCGAATGGGATGTATATCGACGGGCCGGTCATCGAGACGAAATACCGTTCGTTCGTGGGGATGCACCCGATCCCGGTGGTGCACGGCATGACACTCGGCGAACTGGCGCAGATGATCAATGGAGAAAGGTGGCTGGCCGGGGGGTGCACGTGCGAACTGACGGTCGTTCCCTGCCGGAATTATACCCATGCCACGCGTTACGCCTTACCCGTGGCGCCATCGCCGAACCTGCCGAATATGCGCTCGGTCTATCTTTATTCGGCACTCTGCTGCATGGAAGGTACCGTGGTGAGCATCGGCCGGGGGACGGACTTCCCGTTCCAGGTCTGCGGGCATTCGGCCTTGCGCGGTAATAAGGATTTTCCGTTTACGTTTACCCCGCGCGTCGGTGCGGCGGCCAAGAACCCGCCACAAAAAGACCGGTTGTGCTATGGGATCGACCTGCGGCAACTGCCTGACGACGAATATGTCATCGCGCACGGCGTGGACCTCAGTTATGTGATCGCCTGCTACCGGGCGATGCCGCAGAAAGCCGATTTCTTCAATTCGATGTTCGAAAAACTATTAGGTGTAAGCTACATAAGGGAAATGATCGTCGCCGGCAAAAGCGCAAAAGAGATCAAAGCCCGTTGGAAAAACGATGTCGAATCTTTCCGCACGCAGCGGAAACCTTACTTGCTATACGAAGAATAATGAACCTTAGGACGAGTATTTTAACCTGTTTACTTCTCGCATCGACGACCGCATTCGCCAAAGACCCCGACCTGGTCCCGCTACCTGCACAAATGATCCTGATGGACGGGGAATTTACCGTAGTCCCGCAGACACGGATCATTTTCCCGCAGGGGGAGATACATAAAGACCTCGCGGATTACCTGAATCAATACATCGGGGGCTGGTTCGGTACGCCCCTCACGGTAGAAGAGGGCGTGGCGAGTACCATCCGCGGCGATTATATCTCGCTGGCGGTGGATCCGCGCCTCCTGCCGGACGGGGTACGCCTACGGATGCCCGCCGAAGGGTATAAGCTGAAAGTGACCCGGCGCGGCGTGGAGATCACGGGCGTCGACCGGGCGGGATTGTTCTATGGCATCCAGACTTTTCTGCAACTGTTGCCGCCCGATATCTATAAATGCAAGCCGTCCAACGGCAAACTGAACGTAAGGCTGGTCGATATCACCGACTGGCCGCAGTTCACATACCGCGGCATGATGCTCGACGTGGCGCGCACGTTCGTAAAAAAGGACGAGGTGATGCGCTTCATCGAGCGGCTGGCCTACCACAAGATCAACCGCCTGCACTGGCACCTGACGGATGACGAGGGGTGGCGCATCGAGATCAAAAGCTACCCTGAATTGGCGAAAAAAGGTGGTTTTCGCGGCGTGGGCCTGCCCGTGATGCCCTATTACGGTTCGTGGGACAAACCTTACGGCGGGTATTACACCCAGGACGAGATCCGCGAGATCGTGCAGTTCGCCGCCATGCGCAACATAGAGATCATTCCCGAAGTGGAATTCCCGGGCCATTCGCGCGCCCTGGCGCAGATACGTCCCGATATCCTCTGCCCCGGCAAGGCCGATACCGAGGCTACGGCAGGCTATGACCGCCGCAATGTGTGGTGCGCTTCGAAAGAGAGCAACTACGCGATGATCGGCAAGATATTGGCCGAGGTGTGCGATCTTTTCCCCTCGGAGTACATCCATATCGGCGGGGACGAGGTGTTGCGCGGGCAATGGCTCTCGTGTCCCTCGTGCCGCAAGATGGCTAACAAGAACGACATCCAGCCGATCCAGGACTATTTCACCTCGCGCCTGGCCGCGATCCTCGCCCAAAACGGCAAGAAGATGGCCGCCTGGGACGAGGCGGCCCAAAGCGGTGCGGCGGATAAATCGACCCTCATATCGGGCTGGCAGAGCGTGCAGTCCTGTCTCGACGCGACGGCCAAAGGGTATAAGACCGTCGTGATGCCCGGCCGGTTCTTCTATTTCGACATGAAGCAATCGCCCTGGGAGGATGGCCTCACGTGGGCGGCGGTCACCGACACCCACCGTAATTACGCCTTCGACTTCGAAGCGCAGGGCTTCACGGCGCAAAACATGGAGAATGTCGCCGGGGTGGAAGGGACGTTCTTTAGCGAACTGCTGCTTTCGCACGAGGGAA
Organism: Rikenellaceae bacterium; assembly: GCA_031549495.1. Lineage (GTDB taxonomy): Bacteria > Bacteroidota > Bacteroidia > Bacteroidales > Rikenellaceae > JAVBOW01. Next base: position 5,568 of record JAVBPS010000031.1, read on the forward strand.
CGCCTTACCTGGACTACCAGTGCTACCCGCGCATCTGCTCGCTTTCGGAGATCGCCTGGACGCAACCGCGCCTGCGCGGCGACGAGGGTTTTCATGGCCGGCTGTACAATACCCACTTCGACCGTCTCGGGGCGATGGGGATCGCCTTCCGTCTCCCGCCCCCCGAAGGACTCTTCGCCGACGGCAACATCACCGCCCTGGCCCACCACCGCCATACCGGCATTCGTTTTACCGACGACGGAACGCAACCGACCAAGACCTCGGCGCTGTATTGCTGCGCGATGTACGACGACAATATCGAGCGTTACCGCTTCTGCGAATACGTGGGCGACAACCAGAGCGCCACGGTGCCCGTGACCATACGCCGCGCGGCTTCGATCAGCCCGAAATCGAGCATCGTGAGCGAAATACCGCTGCCGCGCAAACCGGGGTTGTGGTGCCTGCGCATTCGCTCCTCGGAGCCCGATGTCGTGATCCGCTCGATGCAGGTGGTGGCCGACACGAGCTATTATATCATCCGTAGCGAGCAGAAAGTCAACGAGCTGCACCAGATGCGCTTTTACGCGACCAGCGCCACCTATGGAGGTAAGATGCACATCTCGCTGCGCAACGACAGCCCCCTGCCCGCCACGCTGAGCCTGCAATGGGAACGTTCGCGCTACATCGAACCTGCGGTGACCGTTACCTCGACCATGAGCGCCAACGTGCGTTATCCTTACTCGCGTGCCGCAGATTACAATTTCTCGACCTACGGCCGCACGGCGCGCACCTGCCGCAAGGGGGACATGATCACCTACACGTTCGCCGCGCCGGTCGAATGCCAGAGCATCGAGGTGCGCACGGGCTTCACCTTCCTGCCTCGCCAGCACGTTCCGCTCGGGACGGTCGAGACCAGCCCCGACGGCGAGAATTTCTATGAAGCCGGCAAGCTCAGGGACGGCGGGGCGGTGATCAATCCCTCGCGCAAGGTCAAGGCGGTAAGGATCGTCTCGGCGGCCGACGGCAACGGCGATGCCTACGTACTGATACAAGACCTGAAGATCATCCCGAAATACGGCAAATGAAAAAGACAAAAATCCTGCTTTGTCATTCTGAACGGAGTGAAGAATCTCAGACAGCCGGTCTGAGATACTTCACTCCGTTCAGAATGACAAAACGGCGGACGGCTTTCGGGATCGTGCTGCTCGCGGCGCTCTGTACGGCTGCCGTGCAGCCGGGCGTGCTTCCGCAGCGCAACGTCAAGCGGATCGACTCGCTGGTCGACGCGGGGTTGAAAGCGGGCTATTATCCCGGGGCGACGGTCGCCGTAGGGAACTCGCGCACCACGCTTTTCGACGCGTGCTACGGCTGGCAGGACCACAGCCGCTCGGTGCAGGTCACACCGGACGATGTCTACGACCTGGCCTCGGTGACCAAGGTGGTCGCCACGACGCTGGCCGTGATGCGCCTCTATGACCAGTCGCTGTTCAAATTGGATGCTACGCTCGGCGCCGTGCTGCCCGAATTCGCCTCCACGGACATCGGCGGGATCACGATGCGCGCGCTGCTGACGCATACCTCGGGGCTGGGCAATATTTCCGTTTACAGCGCCCTGTTCCGCAATCCGGCGGGGGGCGCGCTGATCAGCACCCGGCAAAGCGAGGCCTATCCGTTGCAGGTCGACCGCGCGGCGTATCTTTGTTGTAACCCGTACGCCGATACCGTTTTTGTCTCTGCCGTCGAGGTTGATGGATACCGCAGGGCAGGGGAGCGCTGCTATGTGAATCCCGCGGTGGATACAATTATTATCAGCAAGATACAGGCAAATTACAACTCAAAAAAGGCAGGGCAATACCTCTATTCCGACCTGAATTTCCACCTGTTGAAACTCGTGGTTGAGAAGCTCGCCTGCAAACCGTTCGATGAGTTCGTCGGGGGCATCTATGCCGAAATGCAGCTTGCCAACACCGGTTTCCGGCCCCTGCAATGGAAAACGCCCGAACGGATCATCCCCACCGAAGACGATCGGCTGATGCAGCGCGGCGTGCTGCGCGGCTATACCCATGACGAGATCGCCGCCGTGAGCGATAATGTGGGCGGCAACGCGGGCCTGTTCTCGAACGCCGCCGACCTGTCGCTCTTCTGCCGCATGATCCTGCGCGGTGGGGAGTTGGACGGACGCAGGATCCTCTCCGCATCGACCGTGAGGCTCTTTACCACGGGCGGGACACGTTCGCTGGGTTTCGCCCGGCTCACTTCGTCCCCCGCATTCGCAGGCGGTTTCGGCCATACGGGCTATACCGGCACGATGATCTGGATCGACCCCGCGCGCGACCTCTACATGGTCTTCCTGTGCAACCGGGTGAACCCCACGCGCACGAACATGGGCCTCGTCACCTCCGGGCTGCGCACGAAAGTCTGGGAAGCGATCGTCGCGAAATAACAAGGAGATTCCTGCAACAAAAAACAGCGCCGGAAAGGCGCTGTTTTTTTGTTGCTATTCCCACTCGATCGTTGCGGGCGGTTTCGAGGAGATGTCGTACACGACGCGGTTGATCCCGCGCACTTTATTGATGATCTCGTTCGACACGCGGGCCAGGAATTCGTAGGGCAGGTGCACCCAGTCGGCCGTCATGCCGTCCATCGAGGTCACCGCGCGCAGGGCCAGGGCGTTCTCGTAGGTGCGCTCGTCACCCATCACACCCACGGACTGCACCGGAAGCAGGATTGCTGCGGCTTGCCACACGTTATCGTACAGGCCCGCTTCGCGCAGGGCGTCGATGAAGATCTTGTCGGCCTCCTGCAGCGATGCGACCTTCTCTGCGGTCACCTCGCCCAGCACGCGGATGCCGAGCCCCGGGCCGGGGAAGGGATGGCGGCCCAACAATGCCGGGTCGATGCCCAATTCCTTACCCACGCGGCGCACCTCATCTTTGAACAGCAAGCGCAGCGGCTCGACGATGCCCAGGTTCATTTTTTCGGGCAGTCCGCCCACATTGTGGTGGGACTTGATCGTAGCCGAGGGACCGGCGACCGATACGGACTCGATCACGTCGGGATAGATCGTGCCCTGGGCCAGCCATTTCACCTCTTTGAGCTTCAACGCCTCGGCGTCGAACACCTCGATGAAGTCGCGGCCGATGATCTTGCGTTTCTGTTCGGGATCGGTGATCCCTTTCAGGTCGCCCAGGAATTTTTCGCCCGCGCGCACACCGATCACGTTCAGGCCCATGTGCTTATAGGAATCGAGCACGCTCTCGAACTCGTTCTTGCGCAACAGGCCGTGGTCGACGAAGATGCAGACCAATTGAGTGCCGATAGCCTTACTGAGCAACACGGCCGAAACGGTCGAATCCACACCGCCCGAGAGGCCCAGCACAACTTTATCACTGCCGATCTGCGCTTTCAGGTCGGCTACGGTCGTCTCGATGAACGAGGCGGGCGTCCAATCCTGGGCGCAGCCGCAGATACCGACCACGAAGTTCTCGATCAGTTGCTTGCCGTCCGTGGAATGATAGACCTCGGGGTGGAACTGGATGCCCCAGGTCGGCTCGCCCTCAATGTGGAACGCGGCGACCTGCACATCCTCCGTGCTGGCCAGCAGGCGGTAATCCGACGGGACGCGGGCGATCACATCGCCGTGCGACATCCACACCTGCGTCTGGCCGGCGATATCTTTGAACAGCGGATCGTTCCCGTCGCGTACCGTCAGCATCGCGCGGCCGTATTCGCGCGCCTTGGCGGGCAGCACATCGCCGCCGCATTTGTGCGCCAGGTATTGCGCGCCGTAGCATATGCCCAGCAAGGGCAGTTTGCCGCGGATGGGCGTCAGGTCAACCTGAGGTGCGTCCGCCGAGCGGGCGGAAGAGGGGCTGCCGGAGAGGATCACGCCTTTCCAACTGCCGTCCAGGGCGGGAATCTTGTTGTAGGGATGGATCTCGCAGTAGGCGTTCAGCTCGCGCACGCGGCGGGCGATGAGCTGGGTGTACTGCGAGCCGAAATCGAGGATCAGGATTTTTTGCTGCATAAATATTTGGGTTGAATTTTCTCTTTTCAAAAACGCCGTAATTTGGTTTGTATAACAAATTACGGCGTTGTGTATCAGCTTCTCACTTTGGCTCCTATCTTCTCGAAGCGGGCGATGATCGAACTCATGATCCGGTCGGTCATCTCGTCCGTCAGCGTGCGCGAGGGGTCCTCGATCACGAAGCTCAGCGCGTAGGATTTCTTGCCTTCGGGCAGTTCGTCGCCCTCGTACACGTCGAACAGCGAGACGTTCGTGAGCAATTTGCGCTCGGCGGCGAACGCCTCGGCGCGCAGTTGTGCGAAGGTCACGCCGCGGTCGACCAGCAGGGCCAGGTCGCGCCGCACTTCCGGGAAGCGGGAGAGTTCCTGCACCGTGAGGTTGTTATTACGCGTCGCCTTGACAAGCATAGTAAAGTTGATCTCGGCGAAGAAAACATCGTTTTTCAGGTCGAAATCCGAAGACAGTTTCTTGGAAACCACGCCCATCTGCACCAATTCCCTTTCGCCCTGGCGCAGCGAAACGGCCTGCGAGTAGAGGTCGGAGTCGAGCTCCACGCATTGCAGACGGTAGATATCCATCCCCAGGCGGCGCAAAACTTTCTCGACCGCCGCGCGTAAATGGAAGAACGAGACCTGCTCAGCCTTTACGTTCCATGCGGGCGTCGTGGCGGCACCTGTGACGGCGATCGCCATGCGATGGATTTCCACGTACGGGGCCAGTCCGCCTTCCCCGGCTTTCGAAGCGTCGTAACGGTAGCAATTCCCGAATTCGTAGAATTTCAGGTCGGGGCGGCGGTGGTTCGCATTGAGTTGGACGGCTTCCAATGTATTGAACAGAAGCGTCTGGCGCATCACGTTCAGGTCATTGCTCAGCGGATTGAGGATGCGCACGCAATCCTGTGCCGGATAGCTCGTCAGCCCCTCGTAATAAGCCGCCTTCGTGAGCGAATTACTCATGATCTCCGTGAAACCCACCGAGGTGAGCATATCGGACAACAGGTTTTGTACCTTATCTTTATCGGGCTTAGGCGCGTAGGAAAGCGTGGAATTCACATGCTGCGGGATCTCCACGTTATTATAACCGTAGATGCGCAAAATATCCTCGATCAGGTCTGCCTCACGCTGCACATCCACACGGTAGGGCGGCACGGCGACCGACAGCACGCCGTCGGCCTCTTTTTCGATCTTCACTTCCAAGGCGCGAATGATCGTGCGCACCGTTTCTTCAGGAATCTGCTTACCGATCAGCGCATTGATGCGCGCGAACGAAACGTCGAAACGGAACGGCGCGACCGGGGCGGGGTAGAGGTCGACGATCTCGGACGACACCTTACCCTGAGCCAATTCGGCGACCAGCAGTGCGGCGCGCTTGAGGGCGTAGATCGTCATATCCGGGTCGACGCCGCGCTCGAAACGGAACGAAGAATCGGTGTTCAGTCCATGTCTGCGCGCGGTTTTGCGCACCCATACGGGGTTGAAATAGGCGCTCTCGATGAAGATGCTTTGCGTATTTTCGGTCACACCCGCATCCAGGCCGCCGAACACGCCGGCGAGACACATCGGCTCCTCGCCGTTGCAAATCATCAGGTCGCTGGCCGAAAGTTTGCGCTCCACGCCGTCCAGCGTCACGAAAGGCGTTCCCTCGGGGCAGGTGCGCACAACGATCTTGCCGCCCTTGATCTTGTCGGCGTCGAATGCGTGCAGCGGCTGGCCGAGTTCGTGCAATATGAAGTTGGTGATATCCACCACGTTGTTCTTCGGATTGATCCCGATGGCGCGCAGTTTCGTCTGCAACCAGGCGGGCGACGGGCCGATCTTGATACCCGTCATCGTCACTCCTGCGTAACGCGGGGCGGCTTCGGCATTGGCGACCTCGACGGCCGTCACGCGGTCATGGTTATCGACTTTAAATCCCTCCACCGAAGGGAGTTGCAGTTTAGGGGCGGTGCCGTTCGACTGCAGCCAGACGGCCAGATCGCGCGCCACGCCATAATGCGAACCGGCATCGATGCGGTTCGGCGTCAAGCCGATCTCCAGCAGGTAGTCATCCTCCAGACCCACCACCTCACTCATCGGCGTACCGGGTTTGCAGGCGGCGTCGAGCACGATGATCCCGTCATGGTTCGTTCCCAAACCCAACTCGTCCTCGGCGCAGATCATGCCCAGCGACTCCACGCCGCGAATCTTGCTGCGTTTAATTTTGAAGCCTTCTTCGGCGCCGGTGGGGTAGAGCGTGGTATTGATCGTCGCCACGGGCACTTTCTGTCCGGCGGCCACATTCGGCGCGCCGCAGACGATCTGCAACGGCTCCCCGCCGCCCACATCGACCGTGGTGACGCTCAGTTTGTCTGCGTCGGGGTGCTTTTCGCACGTGAGCACATGGCCCACGACCACGCCCTGAAGGCCGCCGCGGATGCTCTCCAATTTCTCCAGGCCCTCGACTTCCAGGCCTATATCGGTCAGTATTTCAGCGATTTTATCGGCCGGAAGATCGGTCTTGACGTAATCTTTCAGCCAATTACAGGAAATTTTCATGAATATGGATTAAAAAACAGTGCGAAAGGTACGAATTTTTTTCGGGAGTTGCCGACTTCCGACGCCACAAAAGTTTACACAAAGGACGAACAACTGCCCCTTCAATTCTGCATTTTGTCATTCAGAGCGAAGCGAAGAATCTTGGTCGGGCCGTGCAGAAACACTTCCGTCCAAGATTCTTCGCTTCGCTCTGAATGACAAAGATTATTCCCCGAGTGCCGGGCGGCACCGCTTCGCTCTGGATGACAAATCTTTTATAATTGATCGCTGTAAACCGAGGCGGGCAGGTCGTGCATGTTGTAACGCGAAGCCATCGACGAGCCGTAAGCGCCTGCCGTTTTGATCGCGACCAGATCGCCGCGCCGCAGTTCGGGCAGCACGGCCGCCTGGGCGAACGTATCGGACGATTCGCAGACGGGGCCGACGACCATGTATTCGCGCTTTTCCCGGCCTTCGCCCGAGAGGTTCTCGATGGCGTGGACGGCCTGGTAGAGCGCCGGGCGGATCAGTTCGGTCATGCTCGCGTCGATCACGGCGACCTCGGTGCCCTCTGCGGTCGTTTTGTTGTACAGCACCCTGGAAATCAGCTCTCCGCATTGGCCTACGAGTGAACGACCCAATTCGAAATGTACCTCGGGTTGCCCCGGAAGGTCGAGCTCGCGATGGAAAATATCGAAGAACGCGGCAAAATCGGGCACCGGGTTCTCGTCCGGACGAAGGTAGTCGACGCCCAAGCCGCCGCCCATATTGATATGCGTAAAATTGAACCCGCGTTCCGAAAACCAGCGCACGAGCGTGTTCACCCGGCGGCAGAGGTATTCGAAAACGCGCAGGTCGGTGATCTGCGAACCGACATGGAAATGAAGGCCCGTGATGCGGACGTTGGCGAGCGCGGAGAGCTCCTGCACCACCTCGTCTATTTCTTTATATGAAATACCGAATTTACTGTTCCCGTGGCCGGTAGAGATATGCTTGTGGGTCATCGGGTCGACGTCCGGATTGATGCGCAGGGCCACGCTGGCGACCTTGCCCATGTGGGCGGCGATCTGGTTAAGCACCTCCAATTCCTGCCGCGATTCGCAGTTGAAAGCGAATATATCGCTGGCAAGCGCATACTCGATCTCGCGGTCGCTCTTGCCCACGCCCGCAAAGGCCACGCTCGAAGCCGGGCAGCCCTGTTCGATGGCGAAGCGCACCTCGTTGCCGCTCACGCAATCCACGCCCACGCCTGCGCGCAGGATCTCGGCGAGGATCGGCTGTTCGAAGTTGGCTTTCAGCGCATAATGCAACTTGTAACCGTAACGGGAAGAGCACTCCACGGCACTGCGCACGGTCTGCCGCAGCAACTCCATGTCATACAGGTAGAAGGGGGTCTGGTAGCCCTCCAAAGCGGTTGTGATCCTATGGCTGAGCATCAGAAAAGTCCGTCGTTAAGGCTTTGCAGCGTTTCCCGCTTATTCTTGGTGTCGATCAGCAGCGCCACCGAGCGGTCCGAAGCGCCGTAAGAGATCATTTTCAGCGGAATACCCGACAGGCAGTCGAATACGCGCGCCGCCATGCCGCTCTCGCCCTGCCCGCACTGGCCGACGATGCAGACGATCGTGTTGTCCCGCTCGACGCGGATGGTACCGAAATCGTGCAACTCGGCCTCGATCTCCGCCAGGTGGCAATCCTTGTCGATGGTCAGCGATACGGCCACCTCCGAAGTGGCGATCATGTCGATCGGCGTGCGGTGCTCCTCGAATACCTCGAAAACCTTGCGCAGGAAGCCGTAGGCCATAAGCATGCGGGTCGAGGTGATGCGGATCACCGTGATGCCGTCTTTGGCCGCCACGGCACGGAAACCGTCCGAACAGGTCTCGCCGTCGGAGATCTTCGTGCCCGGGGCCGCGGGATCCATCGTGTTTTTCAGGCGCACCGGAATGTGGTGGTCCTTACAGGGTTGTATGGTCGCCGGGTGGAGGATCTTCGCGCCGAAATAGGCCAGCTCGGCCGCCTCGTCGAACCTCATCTGGCGGACGGGGCGGGTGTTGGTCACGCTGCGCGGGTCGTTGTTGTGCATCCCGTCGATGTCGGTCCATATTTGCACTTCCGACGCCCCGATCGCCACACCCATCAGCGCGGCGCTGAAATCGCTGCCGCCGCGGCCGAGGTTATCCAGGCGGCCTTGCGGATCGGTACAGATAAAGCCTTGTGTTATATAATAGGTGTCGGGGTCGGGCGTGAGCAGCGCCAGACGCTCTTCCAGCAGCGAGGTATCCACCTGTCCGCTCTCGTCCGTATGCATGAAATCCGGGGCGTGGAGCAGCACGGCTTTCACGCCCGCTTCATGCAGGTAAAACGTGAACACGGCCGTGGTCAGCAACTCGCCCTGGGCGACGATGATCTTTTCGGAAGTTTCCTCGCAAAACGCTTCGATCTGCCGCCCGATGATGGACAGGGTAGCGGCCAGGCGCTCCGTCGCAGCCTGTTTATTTTTCTCTAAAAGGGATGTTATACACTCCGTGTAACGCAGTTCGAGCGCGGAGATAAGTTCGTCTGTCTGTGCATGATCCTGTGCCGCCGCGGCAGCGGATATTTTCAGCAGGGTGTCGGTGACTTTCGACATCGCTGAAAGAACGGTGATCCGGGAACCTTCATTTTGTATGATGCTGGCGACCTTGCGCATATTGTCCGCAGAGCCTACCGAAGTGCCCCCGAATTTGAGAACTTTCGTCATAAAAAGTTAAAAATCGCTTAATTTTGTTTTCTTTTGACAAAAGTATAGTAAAATGTTTGTTTTTCATGGAAACTTTTATTTTTTTTGCAACATCTTTCACGAAAGTGGAAATTTATACGTGATGTTTGAAATTAAACCTAACGCAATATGCTAACTATTCCCAATGCCGTCGAGGAGGTCATTAAGAAGAAACCGTTCCTGGAAGGCGCTCTTGTAGAGGGGCTTGTGAACCTTTCGGCCCTTGCGCGGCAACTAAAACCCGAAGTCGAGAAAAAAGTAGGTAAAGAGGTGAACGACAGCGCGGTGATCATGGCGCTCAACCGTCTGGTCCCGAGGCTCGAACTGATGTCGGCAATGAAATTCAAGAAAGTGGTCGAGAACATCGGCGACATCATCGTCCGCTCGAACCTCGCGGATTACGCCTTCGTCAACTCGCCGACGCTTTACGAAAAACAGGCGCAATTGCTTGAACGCGTACGCAACGTAAAGGATTTGTTCTGTACCTTCTCGCAGGGGATTTACGAAACCACGCTCGTCGTGAGCAGCGCCATCGCCCCGATGGTCGAAGATATTTTCAAGAACGAAACCAACGTTTCGCAGACCCATAACCTCTCGTCCATCACGGTAAAACTGCCGATGGAGAATACCGTTTGCCCCGGAGTTTATTACTATATTTTCAAGGAGTTGGCCTGGGACAACATCAACATCATCGAAGTGATCAGCACCACGACCGAGTTCACGGTGGTCGTGAGCGATGAGGATATCCATCGTGCGTTCACCATCCTGATGGAAGCCAAACGCCAGGCAGGAATGTAGGGTTTTGTCATTCTGAGCGAAGCGAAGAATCTTGGTCGGAAGTGTTTACAGAACACAGTCCGACCAAGATTCTTCGCTTCGCTCAGAATGACAAACTATAAATAACGGGATGCGATAAAAAACGCAGCATAAACGAGGCTCGAAACCCCGTTGACCAACCCGAACATCGCCCCGACGCGCCCCAGGTGATTCGGGGTGACTAATATATGCTGCAACAGGGTCAGCGCGGCGAACAGCCCGGAGCCGACCCAATAAAGCGCGTTGCCGCGGAAAAAGAACAGCCCGATCAGCAGGACGACCCCGAATGTGGCCAGATGCACGCCCAAGCTGATCCCGAGGCTCTGCGGCACCGAAAAACGCGACGGGACGGAATGCAGCCCCGTTTCCCGGTCGAATTGGACATCCTGCAAAGAATAGAGCACGTCGAAGCCGCCGACCCAGGTGAGCACCAGCCCGCCCAGCATCACCGGAAGTAAGGCAAAATCTCCCGCCACGGCGATATAGGCCCCCACGGGCGCAATGGCCAACGCCAGCCCGAGAATGAAATGCGACATCCAGGTAAACCGCTTCGCGTAGCTGTATCCCAGGATCACCAGCAGCGCAATGGGCGAAAGCGTGAGCGCCAGCCGGTTGAGCAGCCCCGCCGTCACGACGAACAGCGCGCAATTGGCGATCACGAAGATCATCGCGGCCATGGGTGAAATCTTACCCGAGGGGATCTCCCGTGAGGCCGTGCGGGGATTTGCAGCGTCGATGCGCCGGTCGGCCCAGCGATTGAAACCCATCGCCGCGTTGCGGGCGAAGACCATGCAAAAGAGCACTTTTACAAGTACCGTCCAATCAAAGCCGTAACCGGCTGTCACCGCATAAAAATAACCGCACAGCGCGAATGGCAGGGCGAAAACCGTGTGGGAAAATTTGACCAGCGAGGCGTATTTCGATATTACATTCATAACCACTTAATGTATTGTCATTCTGAACGAAGTGAAGAATCTCAGACGAACGGTTTGTTTGATATTCTTCACTTCGTTCAGAATGACAACCGGTTCATAAAGAAATTTTCCGCAAAATTAATTAACTTTGCCCACATTAAACCGCTTTATGAAGAACATCCGCAATTTTTGCATCATAGCCCACATCGACCACGGGAAAAGCACCCTTGCCGACCGCCTGCTGGAAACCACAAAAACCGTCAGCGAACGCGACTTGCAGGCACAGGTGCTCGACAGCATGGACCTGGAGCGCGAAAAGGGTATTACGATCAAGTCCCACGCCATCCAGATGGAGTATGCGCACGGCGGGGAAAAATACATCCTGAACCTGATCGACACCCCGGGGCACGTCGACTTCTCGTATGAAGTCTCGCGCGCCATCGCCTCGTGCGAAGGGGCGCTGCTGATCGTGGACGCCACGCAAGGCATTCAGGCGCAGACCATTTCGAATCTATACCTCGCCCTGGGACATGACCTGGAGATCATTCCGGTCATCAATAAAATAGATATGGACGCGGCGATGGTCGACGACGTGAAGGATCAGATCGTCGACCTGCTGGGCTGCAAACGCGAGGAGATCCTCGCCGCTTCGGGCAAGACGGGGATAGGCGTGGAAGAGATCCTCGAAGCCATCGTCGAGCGCATCCCGGCCCCGAAAGGGGATGATGAAGAGCCGTTGCAGGCGTTGATCTTCGACTCGGTGTTCAACTCCTTCCGCGGCATCATCGCCTATTTCCGCGTTTTCAACGGGAAGATCCGTAAGGGCGACAAGGTGAAATTTTTCAACACGGGCAGCGAGTACATGGCCGACGAGATCGGGGTGCTGAAGCTCAAGATGTCGCCGCGCGACGAGATCGGCGCGGGGGATGTGGGGTATATCATTTCGGGCATCAAGACCTCCGTGGATGTGAAGGTGGGCGACACGATCACCCATATCGAGCGGCCCTGCGAGAAGGCTATCGCCGGTTTCGAGGACGTTAAACCGATGGTCTTCGCAGGGCTTTATCCCGTGGATACGGACGATTACGAGGACCTGCGCACCTCGCTTGAAAAATTGCAATTGAACGACGCTTCGCTCACTTTCGAGCCGGAGAGCTCGTTGGCGCTGGGCTTCGGTTTCCGCTGCGGGTTCCTCGGGCTGCTGCACATGGAGATCATCCAGGAGCGGCTTTACCGCGAATTCGACATGGACGTGGTGACCACCGTGCCCAACGTTTCCTATAAAGTGATCACCAACCGCGGCGAGACCATCGACGTGCACAACCCCTCGGGGCTGCCCGAGCCGACGCTCGTCCACCACATCGAGGAGCCTTACATCCTGGCCCAGATCATCACAAAAAGCGAGTACCTGGGCAACGTGATGAAACTCTGCATCGACAAGCGCGGCATCCTCAAAAACCAGACGTTCATCACGCAGGACCGCGTGGAGGTCAATTTCGAGATGCCGCTGGCAGAGATCGTCTTCGACTTTTACGATAAATTGAAGAGCATTTCGCGCGGGTACGCCTCGTTCGACTACCACCGCACGGATTATAAGGAGAGTAAACTCGCCAAACTCGACATTCTTCTGAACGGCGAGCAGGTCGACGCCCTTTCGTCGCTCATCTATCAGGATCATGCCTACAATTTCGGGCGCAAGATGTGCGAGAAGCTCAAAGAGCTGATCCCGCGCCAGCAGTTCGACATAGCCATCCAGGCGGCCGTCGGGGCCAAGATCATCGCCCGCGAAACGGTCAAGGCCCTACGTAAGGACGTGACGGCCAAGTGCTACGGCGGCGACATCACCCGTAAGCGCAAGCTGCTCGAAAAACAGAAGAAGGGCAAGAAGCGCATGCGCCAGGTGGGCAACGTGGAGGTGCCGCAGGAAGCCTTCCTGGCGGTACTTAAGATGGATTGACAGACCACGCGCAGGTAGGGGCACCCCTTGCGGGTGCCCTGATTTTTGGGCACCCGCAAGGGGTGCCCCTACGAGTTAGGCGCGGTCTTCGCTATTTTGAAAAAACATATTTCACAATTATATTATGGGGAAAGCGGAAATGACTTACCGCCGCTGCGGGCGAAGCGGCTTGCTGTTGCCGGCGATCTCGCTCGGGCTTTGGCAGAATTTCGGCGACACGAGCGATTACAGACGCTCCGAGAGCCTTGTTTTGGAGGCTTTCGACCGGGGGATCACCTATTTTGACCTGGCGAACAACTACGGACCGCCCCCGGGGACGGCCGAGTCCAATTTCGGACGCATCGTGGCGGCACATCTGCGCCCTCACCGCGACCAGATGGTCATCGCTTCGAAAGCGGGTTATACCATGTGGGACGGACCTTACGGCGATTGGGGATCGCGCAAATACCTTGTGGCGAGCTGCGACCAGAGCCTGAAACGCATGGGGCTCGATTACGTTGATATTTTCTATTCCCACAGGCATGATCCCGAAACGCCTCTGGAAGAGACGATGGGGGCGTTGGACTATATCGTCCGCTCGGGGCGGGCGCTCTATGCGGGGTTATCGAATTATCCGGCGGATAAGTTCGTGGAGGCGGTCGGTATCCTGAAACGGCTGGGAACGCCCTGCCTTGTGGATCAGGTTCGCTATTCGATGCTCGTGCGTGAACGCGGGGATTCGCTTTTCGCCGCGCACCGCGAGCATGGGGTAGGGTGCGTCTCCTATTCGCCGCTGGCGCAGGGAGTTCTCTCCGACAAGTATCTGAACGGTATCCCGGAAGGGTCGCGCGCCGCACAGCACGGGACGCTGGAGGTGGATTACATCGCTGCTAACCTGCCGAAAGTGGCTGCATTAAACCGTATCGCCGCCGGGCGAGGACAGACGCTTGCCGAGATGGCGATCGCCTGGCAGTTGACGGACGACCGGGTGACTTCGGTGATCGTGGGCGTGAGTTCGCTTACGCAACTTGACGACAACCTCAATGCGCTGGCCAATACGACTTTTTCGGCCGGGGAGATCAGCCAGATCGAGGCGGTATTGAAATGACCTCACCATTTTCGATCCCGTAGGGGCACCCCTTGCGGGTGCCCTTGTTTCGTAATAAGGGCACCCGCAAGGGGTGCCCCTACGTTCTGCCAACGTGCGCGCGTCATCCCGGGCTCTTCTGCGTCGGGTTGTCGCGCGCCCGGTGGTTTTTTGCGGTTCTTGTCGGGATGACGTTTACTAATATTTCTCCCCCGTAGGCTCCCAATTCAGTCCGTCGCGGTATTTCATTGACGCGTGGGTGCCGTCACAGAAAGGTTTATTGCTCGACTGCCCGCAACGACAAAGCGTTACACGGTTTCGGATTTCGTACACATACCCGTCATTGCCATCCTCGATGGCGATCCCGCCGCGCACCCACAGCGGGCCGCTGCATCCGATCTCCGGGTCCTGGACCAGCGCCAGGCTCGGGTCGTATCGGGGTTCGAACGGCTCGCCGCTCTCGCGGTCCCAGGCGCTCAGGCGTCCGGCGGGGCAGCGGTTCGCCATGCGGATCACCCATTCGCGGGCATGGTCGTTGTCCGTGCGGTCGACCAGCCGCCAGATGCGCCCCTTGGCGTCGCAGAAGCGGGCGAAGGCGCAATAATCCTCATTATCCGTGAGCGTCAATCCCGGCCCGTCCATCTCCTCCGCATCGTCCAGCAATGGTTTACGCGGGGCGGTGAGCCTCGGGTCCCAATCGCATGCCATGTGCGACCCGTCGCAATAGGGCAGGTTGCGTGAGCGGCCACAACGGCACAGCGCCGTGGGCTCGCGGTCGGTCGGATAACTGTCGCCCGGCTGGTAGTACCAGATCTCGCCCATGTTGTTCGGCACGAAGAACTGCTGGTCGAGCGGCGGGGAGCCGTAGACCATATAAGGGCCCTGGGGGTCGATTTTGATGCGGAATTTTGCTGGGGCGGGCGTCGTGCCCTGTTGTACGTCGGGTTCGTTTTTCATCGTTGCGTTTTTAGCGGAATTCCCTATTGTCTAACAAGAAACATGCCCGAATGTTTTGGTTTGTCATTCAGAGCGAAGCGAACCGACGCAGTCAGCGAGCGCTGCAGGCCAAACGTCCTTTTGTTTGGACTATGTCGAGCGACAAGGAGGAAAACGAACGAGTCTTTTTTCGTTCGTTAACAAAAGAATCTTGGTCGGAAGAGTTTGCAGCAGCACAGCCCGACCAAGATCCTTCGCTCCGCTCTGAATGACAAAGACGGAACGATCAACTGAAAACCTGCAGGTTGACCGTATTGAAAACATCCTTCCCTTCGGGGGTGTACATCGCTTCAAGGCGCTCTTTGTAACGCTCTTCCACTTTCCCACGCACCACCTTCATCGTACTGTTTACCAGTCCGTTCTGTTCCGTAAACGCCTCGGTCAGCAGGGCGAACGACGCGGGTAGCCAACGCTCGGGAAATTGCCCGGCCCGATCGCCCCCGGCGCGGTAACGGTTGATCTCGTCCTGGATCAGCTCGACGCCTTTGCGCGCCCGCTCTTCGGGTGAGAGGTGATGGTGGTGATGGGTGATGTGACGCTCCACTTCGGCTTTGTTGGGCACGACGATGGCTACGGTGTAGGCGTTCTGGTTGTTGTACAGGATCGCCTGGTCGATGTAGGGCGAGTTGCCGCAGAGTTCCTCCTCGATCCCTTCGGGGCTGTATTTCTCGCCGTCGCTGGCGATCAGCAGGCTCTTGAAACGCCCGGTCACGTAGAAGAAGCCTTCCGGGGTCATATAGCCCATGTCGCCCGTGTAGAGCCAACCGTCCACGACGGTCTCCGCCGTCGCTTTCGGGTTTTTCCAGTATCCGGCCATGACGTTTTCGCCGCGCACGACGATCTCGCCTTTCTGCCCTAACGGCAACTCTTTCCTGTTTTCGTCCAGTATTTTCAGATCGAGCGGCTCGACCAGCAGGCCGGACGACCCGAACCGGTGGCGGCCCTTGCCCGGGGCGTTGGTCGAGATCACGGGCGTGGCCTCCGAGAGGCCGTAGCCCTGGAACATGGGAATGCCGATCGCATAGAAGAAACGTTGCAACTCGGTGTCCAGCAGGGCCCCGCCGCCGACAAAAAATTGCAGGTGGCCGCCGAAAGCCTCGCGCACCTTGCGGAAAAGAATGGCATCGAACAGGCTGACCAGCGGACGGAGCATCGCGGCCGCCCCCGTCCCTTTCATATAACCGTCTTTATTATAGGCGTACGCAATTTTCAACGCAAAATTGAACAGTTTCTCAGTGAACGCCCCTTTGGCGCGGATCGAAGATTCGATATTCTTGCGGAAATTCTTCGCCAGCGCGGGTACGGAGAGCAGGAAATGGGGCTGCACCTCCCGGATATTCAAAGGAATGTTTTTCAGCGTCTCGATCGGCGTGCGCCCCACCTGCACCGTGGCCGCCGTCGCCCCGCAGGCGATGATGATATAGAAGCCCACCACGTGCGCGAAACAATGATCCAACGGCAGGATGATCAGCGTGCGGTACCATTGCGGGATGTCGATGCGCTTCATGGATTGCTCGACGTTGGCCGTGTAGTTGCGGTGGGTGAGCACCACGCCTTTCGGGTCGGCCGTCGTGCCCGAGGTGTAGGTGATCGTCGCGTAATCGTCGTTTTGCAAAGCCTGACCGATCTTTAGAAAAGCTTCGCGGTTCGCCGCCAGATATGCCTGCCCGCGGGCGATCACCTCCGTGATCGAAATTTCCCCGTCCTGCGGTTTGTCCAACGGATCGAGTAGGATCACATGCCGCAGGTCGGGCGACTGCGAACGGATGGCGCGCATCTTAGCCAGCTGGCTCGACGAGACGAGCGCCATCGCCACCTCGGCATGACGCAGGCGGAAAAGGATGTCCGCTCCCTCTTCCAGTTTCACCGAAAGGGGCACGCTGATGCCGCCCGCGTAGAAAATGCCGAGTTCGGAAAGGATCCAGTTGTTGCACCCTTCGGCCAGGATCGAGACCTTCTCTTTCGGGGCGAGACCCAGCGAGGTGAATCCGGCGCCGAGGGCCAGGGCAGCCTCATAGGCCTGTTTATAGGTGGTGGGACGGAATTGCCCGTCGCTCTTTTCGAGCAGGAAAGTGTTTGATGCGTATTTTTCTACGGATTCTTCGAACAGGTCGATAATAGTGCGTTTCATTGCTGCGTTAGTAAGTTAGGTGATAGCCCAGCAAAAATATCAAAATATTTCATATTACCGGCCGGATTCACTATATTTGTATGGAAAGGAGGTTAAACCATGAGACCTATCTTATGTTTGGTACTGCTGCTTGTCTGCGGCACTCCGCTGGCTTTACGGGGCCAGGACTCCACCCGTAGCTTCAAGATCAAGGTGATCGACAAAAAAGGACGCCCGGTGCGCGGCGCGCATCTCGTTTTCCGGCTCTCTTCCAGTTCCCGGATGGAAACGATAGGCGGCCGCGGTTTTTCGGTGCTCGAAAAAGTCACGGACGCGGATACGCTATTGTTGATTTCCAATGGTTTCGTTGGCGCCCTGCCGCTGGCCGGGCTCGACTCCGTGGCCCTGACCGGGACGCGCCACGGCGTGTTATCCAAATCTGCTGACGGGCGTGTCAATATCGGCTACCAAACGGTATCGGCAGAAAGCAATACCGTGCCCGTCAACCGCCTGGAATTCAAAGACCGCAACCAGTTGACCGGCTACAAGGACCTGGCCTCGTATCTGCAGGGACGCATCGCCGGGGTACAGGTAAAGGGAGGGGAAGTCATCATCCGGGGGGGAAGCAACTCATTCGTCCTGAGTAGCGCCGCGCTGATCGTCGTGGACGGGGTGATCATGGATGATTTCGAGACGGCTAACCATTCGGTCAACATCCTCGACATCGAGAGCGTGGACGTGCTCAAGGACGGGTCGATCTATGGCTCGCGCGGCGCGAACGGCGTGGTCATTATTACGACCAAAAATTCACATTAAATTACATTTTGTCATTCTGAACGAAGTGAAAAATCTTGGTCGGATGGTGCACAAAACACTTCCGACCAAGATTCTTCACTTCGTTCAGAATGACAAGTAACGTCTATTTTTTACCGGGATCGATCAGGTTCGAATCCTCATCCTGGTAATGCTCCTGTTTTTTGAAATAGGAAGAGAGGTTCTTTAGCGAGCCGGTAAATTTCATCCAGAAATTATGCGCCAGCGAGCGGTCCGTATCCGTATGCTTGGTCTCGGTGACGGGGCGCGCTTTATTGGAGGAGACGAGCACGAACGGCCCCTCATTTTTCAGGCTCAGCGCCATCGAACCGTCTTCGCCTCGCCGCAGGTCGGTGCGGAAGCCGTATTTTAAACCTAATTCGGTCCGGAATCCGAACGACATGCCGCGCACGACCAGCTCGGGACGCTTGCGGAAAAGCATCTTCAGGTGCACATCGCGCAGTACCTGGTAAACGGCGATCATCGCGCGGGAATTATGCTTGTCGGGGAAATAGCCGGTCAGCCCGATGGCGCCGATCACCCCGGGGCGCTCCAGGGCGCGGATCATCGTTTCGATATAGCGCTTGGGATAGATCGTGTCGGAGTCGATGCAGATATAATATTTCCCGCGGGCGTTTTCAAGGCCCATCTGGCGGGCATTGCCGTGCCCTTTCTTCGTTTGCAGCAGGTATTTTACGCCCAGCTTTTGAATGACCTCGGCCGTGCGGTCGGTCGAGTCGTTATCCACGCAGATGATCTCGATGGGGTAGGAGCAGACGTTCTCCGAAAGCGACCACAGGCAA
Source organism: Rikenellaceae bacterium (assembly GCA_031549495.1). Lineage (GTDB taxonomy): Bacteria > Bacteroidota > Bacteroidia > Bacteroidales > Rikenellaceae > JAVBOW01. The sequence goes on from JAVBPS010000031.1 coordinate 24,320, forward strand.
CTCGGCAGGCGCGTCTCCTCATTCTTGGCAATGGCCACGATTGAGGCTATCGGCTGGTCGGACTGCAGGGCCAGCATTTTTTCCCGGATGCCTGCGATCAGCTTATCGTCGAGATCGTCGTAAGGTTTCGAATGGATCGCATAGAATTTTGAATACCAGGCTGCCATAACATATTATATTTATGCGCAAAGATAAGTATCTTTGTTCAGAATCCATTCGAATACAACCCGATGAAAAAACTATTCCTTTTTTTATTCGCCGCGGCAAGCGCGACCTTCGCCTACGGGAAAAAACCGATCGAACTGCTCGTAGTCACCGGCGGGCACAAATTCGACACGATCGAATTTTTCGACATGTTCGCCCGCATGAAAGACGTGAAGGTCACCCATCTGGGCCAGCCCGACGTACTGCGCTACTTTACCCATGAGAAGAGCGCCCAATGGGATGCGATCCTGTTCTATGACATGATGCGTATCGCGCCCCCGGCCGAAGAACGCCGGGCGTTCGAAGATATGGTCCGCCGGGGGCGTTCCGTGTTTTTTTTCCACCACGCGATGTGCGCCTACGACGACTGGCCCGAATGGCTCGACCTGGTCGGGGCGAAATACGTGGCGCGCGCCTTCACCGCCCCGGACGGGACGACCGGCTACCCGCGCTCGAAGAACAAACAGCAATGTCTGACCCGGCTGCACGTGGTTCCCGGCAACGGTGTGGTCAAAGGGGTGAAGGATTTCGAATACAAGGACGAATATTATTCCGAATTGATCCGCCTGCCCGACATGAAACCGATTATCGAGGGTTATTCGGAGGGCGCGTCATACCTTTCCGGCTGGCACCACACTTACGGCGAAGGCGAAGTGGTCACCTTCATCCAGGGGCATGACAAAACCGTTTTTGCGATTCCCGAATTCACCGAGGTGATGCATCAGATGATCCGGTATCTGGCGAAGAAAAATCATTAGACCCTCAAAAATATTTTGTGTGTTTGGGCAGGTCGGTTCATAAAACCGACCTGCCTGTTTTTTGTCCGGATCATTTTGTCGGTTAACCCCTTTCGCTTTTACCGGGATCACACAGGGAAAATGCGCATAAGGGAAATTTTGTTTTTCGTATCGGAAATATTATATTCGTTGAGAATAACGCGGTGGATTTGTGAGGGAATCATCTTCTATGTCGCTTACGGCGACTGCTTTCGGGCAGTTATACGAACAATACAAGCCGAATTTTGTAGTTGTTGCCCGCTCCTATGTCCGGGATACGATGGTCGCGGAAGACATAGTGACGGACTGTTTCATGGCATTCTGGGAGAATCGCGAGCGTATAGATATCACGCAAAGTATTGCAGGCTACATTCTGACTTCGGTTAAAAATCGCTGCCTGAATTGGCTGCGCGACCAGAATACCCGCCTGAGGGTGCAACAGGATATCCACTCCACGACCCTGCGCATCATGGCGCAGCGAATAGCCACCCTTGAGACCAGCAACCCCAATGCGCTTTTCGCCGAAGAGATCGCCCGGATCATTGAGCGCGAATTGAACGGGATGCCCCCAAATATGCGGTGCGTTTTTCTGGCCAGCCGTTTCGAGGATATGACCTACAAGCAGATCGCAGGGGAATTCGGGTTGACGCTCCACCAGGTCGATTTCGAGATCAGAAAAGCGACACGAATCCTTCAAGCGGCTTTAAAGGACTACCTCACGTCGCTGGTCATCATATTGAATACGACATACCTGAGTCTGTAAGTCGTTCACTCCGGATCAATATTTTTTCAAAAAAACGCTTTACAATTCCGTAAGGCGAAAGTTCGCGTGTCTATATAGTGTATGGATAAAGAATTATTATATAAATTTCTCCGCTGCCAGACCACCGAGCAGGAAGAGAAACTTCTGGCCGACTGGCTCGAAGCCGATGCCGAACATCGCCGTGAACTGGATGCGATGCAGTTAACGATGGAGGGCATGGCATTACGCGGGCCCGCGTTCAGCGGGCTGGTTGCACAAAAACGCCCGGGCGTTTTCTCGCTGCGCCGGTTTGCCCTCCGGGCCGCCGCTGCCGCCGCCATGATCGCGTTGGCGGCAGGGATCGGATTCCGGGTGGCATCGGACAGGCAGGCTGGCTGGGCCAGCCAGATGACGGTTGTCGAGGTCCCTGCCGGGAATCGCATGCTGATCACCCTGGGCGACGGCACGCAGGTGTGGCTCAACGCTGGGACAAAATTGGAATATCCGTCCGTTTTTGCGGAAAAGAAACGGCATGTGAAAGTTTCAGGCGAGGCCATGTTCGATGTCGCGCACGATGCCGCCAGGCCGTTCGTGGTGGAAACCTTCGCGTGCGACATAGAGGTGTTGGGGACCAAATTCAACGTGGCGGCCGATGAAACGAAACGATCGTTCTCCACCGCCCTGATGAACGGTTCCGTAAAACTTTCAGGCCGTCTGGCCGGGGAGACGCCTATCACCATGCACCCCAACGAAGAAGTCCATCTGTCAGGCGGACGGCTGGCTATGCATCAAATCACCGATCCGGACGAATACCTCTGGCCCGAAGGGATAATCAGCATCAGCAATATCGGTTTTGCCGACCTGATGGTGAAATTCGAACGCGTATTCGACGTGAGGATCGGGATCGAATGCCCGCAGATGCCCGAGATAACATACGGCCGTGGTAAGATCCGGGTATCGGACGGCATAGACCACGCGTTGTCCGTATTGCAGATGGCTTCCGATTTCAGGTATGAAAAAGATCCCGACACGGGAATGATAACCATACAGGAATAAATCCAACTAACATTGACCTGCCTATGAAGAAAACCTGACCGGATCGATCCTTCCGGCTGTGATCCAGGAAAAAAAGGCCTGACGATGTTCGAGCATCGGCAGGCCGGGACCGCAGCAGATTTAAAAACTCCAAACTACTAATGATCCATTACACAAAATTATGTATAAAAAAAGTATTCAGCAAACCAGACGGCTGTTTACCCTTGTGTTGGCCCTCGGCATTCTGCTGACAAGCCTTCCCGTTCACGCGCAGAATGTTGTGGTCACCATCGACATGCAGGACGTTCCGATGGAAGCGGTGATGAACGAGATCGAAAAACAGACCAAATACCTTTTTCTGTCGAACCAGGACGTGGATATCAAACGCAAAGTCAGCGTGCACGTCCAATCCGGTCCCCTGAATGACGCGCTCTCCCAGATGGTACGCGGCACGGACGTGGTTTACCAACTGCGCGGATCGAACATCATGCTCTCCCGCAGGCAGGCCGGTGACCAACAGAAAACAGTAACCGGCGTCATCCGTGACGCACAGGGGAATGCCGCGACCGGGGTTTCGGTCGTTATGAAAGGGACTACCGTCGGTACGATTTCCGATGCCGGCGGCGCTTTCTCATTACAACTACCCGGGGACGCGGACAATGCCATCCTGGTCTTCAGCTTCCTTGGCCACGCGACACAGGAGGTTCCCCTCGGCGATCGTACACAGTTCAATATCTCGCTTCGCGAAGAGGGGATCGAGATGGACCAGGTCGTGGTGACCGCCCTCGGTATCAAACGTTCGGAAAAAGCGCTGAGCTATAACGTACAGCGCGTGGGTTCGGACGAATTGACGACTGTCAAGGATGCCAACTTCGTCAACGCCCTGGCCGGCAAAGTGGCCGGCGTGAACATCAATTCCAGCTCATCGGGTACCGGTGGCGCGGCCAAGGTCGTCATGCGCGGTTCGCGGTCTATTTCCAGCTCTTCGAACGCCCTTTATGTGATCGACGGCGTTCCGATGTACAACGGCACGCGCGACGGTTCGTCATCGCTGTCGGACAGCCCTATGGCATCCACCGGTACGACCGATATGGCCGCCGACATCAACCCCGAGGATATCGAGTCGATCTCGGTGCTGACCGGCGCAGCGGCAGCAGCCCTTTACGGCAGCAGCGCGTCGAACGGGGCCATCGTCATCAATACCCGGAAAGGGACGGAAGGCGCGACGACGCTTACGATCACCCAGAACACCGACCTTGCGACCGCCTTCGTTACCCCGGAGTTCCAGAACCGGTACGGCACCAGCATGGACGCAAGCCAGCGCAACAGGAGTTGGGGGAATCGGCTCAATGACTACAATTACATGGGCTACGATCCGGTCAGCGACTATTTTCAGACGGGTGTCACCACGACCGAAACCGTAGCGTTTTCGACCGGCACGAGCCGCAACCAAACCTATGTGTCGGCTGCGGCGTTGAACTCCGAAGGGATCATCCCAAACAACATATACGATCGTTACAACTTTACTTTCCGCAATACGGCCAAGCTATTAAAGGATAAAATGACCCTGGATCTGGGTGGCAGCTACATCCGCCAGCGCGACCTAAACATGACTAATCAGGGTTCATACAGCAACCCGTTGGCCTCGGCCTATCTTTATCCGCGCGGTAACGATTGGGGGCAGGTCGAGATGTTCGAACGTTACGACGTGCAGCGCAAGATCGCCCTGCCTTTCTGGGACATGGACGCAGGCGAATATGTCCTGCAGAATCCCTACTGGATCAACTACCGCAATCTGCGCGAGAACAATAAGGATCGCTATATGCTCAATGCCAGCGTGAACTATAAGGTTCTCGACTGGCTGACCCTTTCGGCCCGTATCAACATGGATAATGCGCAGGACAAGGGCACGCAGAAATATTACGCGGGGACCAACACCCAGCTGACCGAGTCGTCGAAGAACGGCCTTTACGGGGAATCCGGCCTGGTCAGCAAGCAGGTTTACGCCGATTTCCTGGCCACGATCGAAAAAACCATTTGCAGGGATTGGTCGATCAACGCCACGCTGGGCACATCGCTCCAGGATAACCGTGCCGATGGCCGCAACGTTTACGGCCCCATCCGTGACGGTTCGGTCGAAGGCGAAACCGCCCTTCCCCCCAACGTATTCAACCTGCTGCAGTTGAGCAGCACAAAATCCAAACGTGAACTGACCGGATGGCACGAACAAACGCAATCCGTTTTCGTGAGCGCCGAGGTCGGCTTCAAAAGGGCGTATTACCTGACGGCGACCCTGCGCACGGACTGGGCTTCGCAACTCGCCGGTCCCGAATCGGTACAGAGCTCGTTCTCCTATCCTTCGGTCGGCATGTCGTTTATTTTATCCGAGATATTCAAAATGCCCAGGCAGATATCGTACCTGAAACTGAGGGGATCGTATGCCAACGTGGGCCTCGCGTTCCAGCGCTTTCTGGCCAACCCGACGCTCAAATGGGACAACGCCCACACACAGTGGGACCCTTACACCTCTATGCCTGTTTCAAACCTGAAACCCGAGTATACGCACTCGTTCGAGGCGGGTCTCGAAGCGCGGTTCCTCAAACATTTCAATCTCAACGTCACGCTCTACAACACGAACACGATCAACCAGTTGTTCAATCCACAGATCTCTCCCAGCTCCATGTATTCGAGCATGTATGTGCAAAACGGCAACGTGCGCAACCGCGGTATCGAGGCGAGTGTGGGTTACCGCAATACCTGGCGGAAATTCTCGTGGGACACCAATTTCGCCCTGAGCGCCAACCGCAACAAGGTCATCAAACTGGCTGGCGAGGTCTACAATGTCGACAGTGGCGAAAGCACCGCCTATTCCTTCCTTTCGTTGGGTGGCCTGGGCAACAGCATCAAATTCCTGATCCGGGAAGGCGGCACGCTCGGCGATATGTATACTTCGCTCGACCTTGTCCGCGACAGCGACGGGAAGATCTATGTGGACGAAAACGGCCACATAGCCCTCGACTCATCGAACAAGCCCAGCGACCAGTGGAAAAAACTCGGAAGCATTTTCCCGAAAGCCAACCTGAGCTGGCGTAACGACTTTGCATGGGGCAACATGAATTTCGGGTTCCTCGTTTCCGCACGCCTGGGCGGTGTCGTTTACTCGCGCACCCAGGCCTCGCTCGATTACCACGGCGTTTCGGAAAGGTCGGCCCTCGCCCGCGACAATGGCGGAGTGATGATCAACGGCGGCGAACGGATCAGCGCTTACGACTGGTACAGCGTGGTAGCCAATTCGGACGGCCTGCCCCAGTATTACACCTACGACGCGACTAACGTAAGGTTACAGGAGGCTTCGATCGGATATAGCATCCCGAAAAAATGGTTGGGCAATGTCTGTGACGTCACGATTTCCGCCGTGGGACGCAACCTGTTCATGTTCTACAAAAAGGCGCCGTTCGATCCCGAGTCCACCGCAACGGTCAGCGACAACTACTACCAGGGCATCGACTACTTCATGATGCCCAGCCTGCGCAACATAGGATTCAGCGTGCGTGTCAAATTTTAAACCGGAGCAGCCATGAAAATGAAAAACATATTATTTTTCCTGTGTGCGATAACATTCGTGATGGGTGCATGCACGGATAATTTCGAAAAATTCAACCGTAACCCCTATCAGATCGACAAGTCGGAAGCAAGCCGCGACGGTTACATCATTTCGTCTAACCTGCGCACGATGCAGTACAGCGTGATCTCGACCGATGTCAATCGCTGCCACCAGACCGACGTGCTCCTCGGGGGCGCTTACGGCCGTTATGCCGCCGAATCAAAAGCCAACACCTGGGAAGAGAAGTTCTCGACCTTCAACGCTCCCGATGGCTGGTCGAACGTGATGTTCAACGAGGTAATCCCGCAGCTCTATCCTTCGTACAACAGCCTGCGCGGCGGTACGGACGATCAGATCGCCCTTTCCGTGGCCGAGATCGTAAAGGTAATGGCCATGCACCGTGTCACCGACGCGTATGGCCCGATCCCTTACTCGAAGATCGGGCTCGACGGGGCTATCCAGGCGGCGTATGACAGCCAGAAGGATGTCTATTTGAGAATGTTCGACGAGTTGGACGGTGCGATCAAAACCCTCACGGAAAACCAGGGCGGCATCCTGCTCGCCGATGCAGACCTGATCTTCGGCGGCGATGTGACCAAATGGATCAAGCTGGCCAATTCGGTCAAACTGCGCCTTGCGATGCGCATCGTTTACGCCGAGCCCGGGATCGCCCGGACCAAAGCCGAGCAGGCCGTCAACCATCCGGTAGGCGTGATGACGGCCGTAGCCGACAACGCGGCCCTTAAAACCTTCGGCGTGGACGGCAACCCGATCAACCGGGCAGTCAAATACAACGACGGCGACAACCGCGCCGTGGCCGATATGACCGCCTATATGAACGCCTACGGCGATCCGCGCATGGCGGCCTATTTCGAAAAGTCCGGTTTCGCAGGGACGGATTACGTGGGCTACCGGTCGGGTATCGACCTGGGTGGAGTGAGCGAATTCTCGAAATACTCCATTTTCAAGATCACAGAAACCAGCCCCCTGCAATGGATGAACGTCGCCGAAGTGATGTTCCTTCGGGCCGAGGGCGCGCTGCGCAACTGGGACATGGGCGGCACCCCTGGATCGTTCTACGACCAGGGCGTCACCCTCTCTTTCGAGCAATGGGGCGTGGCCGGGGCTTCGGCCTATCTGGCCAATGACACCGGGGTTCCCAGCGGTTATGCCGACCCGGGAGGTCTTTATCCTTACAACACGCAACTCTCGACCGTGACCGTAAAATGGAACGCCGCCGACGAGAGTAATTTCGAGCGTAGCCTGGAGCGGATCATGATCCAGAAATGGCTGGCCAACTTCCCGCTCGGTCAGGAGGCGTGGGCCGATCGTCGCCGCACGGGGTATCCGACCATGATCCCGGTGGTGAAGAATTACAGCCCGAACGGTATCCTGGGCAACAACTCCATCCCCCGCAGGTGTCCGTATCCCGCGCAGGAAGCGGTGACCAACGCCGCCAACTATGCCGCAGGGGTCCGGATGCTCGGCGGCGCCGACAACTTAGCCACCCGCGTATGGTGGGATTGCAAACCGTAAACAACCACAGACCATGAAAATGCTTAAAATATTTGCCGTCTCCTCCTTTGCCTTTGCCCTGATCGCCTGCGATACATGGACCGAGACGGAGAGCATCAGCCTCAAGGAGGCCGAGATAGCCCGGGACCACCCGGAACTCTATGCCGCATACCTCGCCAATCTGCGGGATTACCGCAATACCGATCACAAAATCCTTTATGCCTGGTTCGACAACATCACGCAGCACCCCACGAGCCGGGGCCAGCGTATCGCGGCGATCCCGGACAGCGTCGATTACGTCAACCTGACGAATCCGGATGAACTCTCTTCGTGGACGCTGTCGGATATGCAGGCCGTCCGTAGCGATAAAGGGATGAAATTCGTTTACACCATCAGCTACCCGGCCCTTGAAAAAGAGTACGAGCAATACGTTTTGCAAAATACGGAGGAAGAAACGGTGGATTTCCTGGCTTACACCGCGGATTTTGTCGACCGTAACCTCGCCCTGGTCGGCAAGTACGGTTATGACGGTATTTCCGTCCTGTTCTACGGGATGAACACGCTACACCTAACCGAGGCCCAAAAAACGGACTACCTGGCCAAAGAGGCGGCGTTCATGTCGAAGTTCCGCACATGGATCGACAGCAACCCCGGCAAAACCTTCATTTTTGAAGGGAATCCGCAGAACCTGGCCGACAAATCCGTTTTGCAGGATGCCGCATTCATCGTCATCCGCACGGAAACGTTGCAGTACGCCGCGGGCCTCGACTACCAGGTTCTGTTGACGGCAGGGGAGGGGGTGCCCACGGACCGCTATGTGGTTACGGTAAGCACCAGATCCTTCGATCCGTTCGACATCACGACCGGGTATTTCTACAATGCCGAGAATGAATTGGAGACCAGCATCCCGTTGGCCGCCGGGTGGGTCGTTTCTGCGGAGGACGGTTTCACGAAGGCCGGGCTGGGTGTCATGAATATCCAGAATGATTATTACAGCCCTGTGAAAAGCTACGAGCATGTTCGCGAAGCGATCGGCGTGATGAATTTTTCACCTAATTTCTGAGAGAGATGAACAAGATAAAAACAACCACGATCTGCCTGCTGGCCGCCGCGATGTTCTCGTGCAACGACGATCCGCAGGATTTCGCCGACAAAGCATACATCAACCAGGACTCCCCGAAGACGAATTTCCTGATCCTGACGGATGTCCCCGGCTATTCGGCCTCGCTCAATGTGGGCATTCCCAAACCGGCCGGGCAGGAACTCGGGTTCACATTCAAAGTCGACGAATCCCTCGTCGCGGCTTACAACGGGGCTTTTTATGACCATGCCGTCGTGCTTCCCGCGGAGCATTACACCTTTACAGAACCACGGGCGACGATCCAGGCAGGGGGCGTGACCTCGACCGATATCGCGATCGAGTTCACGGATATCAACCTGCTCGACGCCCAACAGGTGTATGTGCTTCCCGTTACGATCGCGCAGGCGGACAACGTCGAAGTCCTGCCAAGCGCCCGCACCCACTATTACTTGTTCAAGAAGGGTTACCTGATCAACTGGGGGGCGGATATCGAAGAGAACTTCCTTCCCGTTAAATGGGGTAAAAATTCGCTGGTCAGCAGCATGCACGCCATCACCGTGGAGGCGATGCTCTACATGTATGAAGCCGACAGGCCGGGATCGGAATTCAATATCAAGTCCGTCTTCGGGATCGAAGGGGGTTTTTTGATCCGCCTGGGCGATAATTTCGGCCCGGACCAGGTCCAGGTATGCGTCGGCAGCGCCGGCAATTTCCCGAAAAATGCGGACGAAAGGACCTCTATCCCGGTCGGCAAATGGTGCCACCTGGCCGTTACGCTCGATGCGTCCGGATTACTGAACATCTATCTCGATGGGGAGCATAAATCCACTTCCTCCGCGGGGCCGCAAACGCTGAATCTTACTACGGATTGCTTTGTCGGACGGTCATACAACAACAACCGCTGGTGGCCGGGGATGATCTGCGAAACCCGCGTATGGAACAAGGCCCGCACACAGGAGGAGATCGCCGCGAGCATGTATCGCGTCGCCCCCACGAGCGAAGGCCTGGTAGCCTACTGGAAATTCGACGAAGGCAGCGGCAATACCATAGCCGACCATACCGGTAACGGCAGCCCGATCACGGCCAACGCCACATTGAAATGGATCGGCGTGGAGCTGCCCAAATAATGGTTGTCCTGTCCAATAAAACTCACAACGATGAAACGATATAAAAACAGAATGGTACTCATCATGGCACCGGCATTTCTGGCCGTGATGTCATTGACCGTGTCCTGCGAAGAAAGCATGGTTAACTCGGAGGGCGATTTCAGTAAATATGAAGCCGCAACCCGTTCCTACGGTTATATACAGAATGCGGTAACCCCGTCCGAAAGAGTGGTCGACCTTTATCAGGCAGACGTGATCCGCAGCGTAGAGGTCGGCATAAACAAGGTCATGGACCATGCGGTCGACATGAAGGTCGCCATAGACGAAAACGTCCTGGCAGCTTATAATGCGGCCAACGGCCAGCAATATGAAATGCTTCCGGCCGAATTGGTGACCATCGGCGGGAACGGAGTGGCGGTAGTCCCGCCCGGATCGTACCGATCGGAGCCGCTGAGCATAACGATCTCTCCTTCGGCCGGGCTGACCCGGGGCAAGACGTACGTGATTCCGCTCAGTATATCGACCGGCGACGCGGAAGTCGTCCTGGCCGACGGGCAGAAGCAGTACCTGTTCTACGTGATCGCACAAGGCGATAAACCCAGCGCCGCGAAAAGCGCCGGTTACAAGGTCGTCAGCTGCATGGAGACCGGTGACGCAGACCCGCGTATCCATTGCGAATTTTTCCTGCAGAACGAGGGCAAACCTCTCTTCGATATCGTGGTGCTGTTCTCAGCCAACATGAACTACGATGCCTCCACCGGCAAGGCTTACGTACACATGAACAACAGCATCGATCCCATCCTGAACAACCGCGACCGCTATATCAAACCGCTTCAGGATATGGGCATCAAGGTCGTGCTGAGCCTGATGGGCAACCACGATCCGGCGGGGGTGTCCCACCTGCAGAAGCAGACGGCCATCGACTTCGTGCAGCAGCTCAAGGCCATCGTGGAGAGTTATGGCCTGGACGGGGTTTTCTGGGACGACGAGTATACCGAGCCCAGCGGTTCGATCCCCGGATTCACCTATGGAGACAGGGGCAACGCCTCGCGGCTGATCTACGAGTTTAAACGCGCCATGCCCGACAAATTGAACATGGTCTTCGCCTACTCGACGATCACCACGCTCAACACGGTCGACGGAGTGCAGTCGGGCGAATATGTGGACTATTTCATCCCCGATTACGGCGCGACCCCCAGCCTGACCGGTTGGCCCGGCGCGACGAAAGCCCAGGGTATGCCGACCCCTTATGAGTTTGCAAGAGCCTATCACGGATATCCTTCGAGGGTGGTGAGCGGCGGCTGGGGAGGCATCATGGTGTTTGCCCTGAGTGAGCATCGGTCCAACTGGAATACGTTCGGATTGCCCGCATTGCAAAACATTGCCACCACGATGTTCAGCGACCAACTCCGGTACACCGGAGTCAGCTATCCCGTAGAATGGTAAACCCGGAATTGAAAAAATCATGAAAAAGTTTTTGATATTGCTTGCAGTGGCGGCCATATCGGCCGGCTGTAAAGACGACGATACCATCACCGAAGGCCCGGCAGGCCAAAACATCGCCCTGACCTCGCAATCGGTCGGTTTGGACGTGACCGGCAGTGCCGCCCCGCAAGGGGAAGTCAACTCGGTCACGGTCACCAGCTCCTCGCCGTGGCGGCTGGCGGGCGATACCGGATGGTGCACTCCCTCGGCCGATAAAGGGGAGAATGGGGCTACGGTGACTTTTAGTGCTGCTGCCAATGACACCAGGGAAATAAGGGAGGTGAAATTCGATTTCATCTGCGGCAATTCGGCCACCAAACTCACCGTGAGGCAATTTCCGCAGGAATATGCCGAGTTCATCAACGTCAAAGACGACTACCAGTTCGGGTCGGCGGGCGCCGAAATAACCCTGAGGGTCAAATCCAACCTGGATACCGAAAACTTCGAAGCGCCGGAGTGGATCACCCTCGCCCGGCCGGGCGAGGAGGACGCGGCGGAACAATGGATGCTTTTTAAGATCGAGCCCAACACCACGTTCAAAGGCCGCTCCGGAGCGATCACCCTGTTTAAAGGCACTTCGGTCGAAAGGGTGTTCGACGTGGTGCAGGCCGGGCTTACCGGAGTGGTCACATTCGATGAAACGACCTACACCCGGGGCCTCGAGGCCGGGTCGCTGACGATCACCGTTCAGGGGAATATCAATTTCAAAGCCACCGTCCCGGGAGGAAGCTCTTCGTGGCTCTCCTGCGAAGAGTTGTCTTCGTCCGGCACGGAGGTCATCGAGAAAACATTCCGGATCTCGTACGCCGCCGCCCAATACTACCGGAGCGGCACGGTGAATATCGTCCCGGATTCGGGCTCGGGCATCGGCATAAGCGTTACCCAGCGCGATCCGAATCCGGACCTGTTCGACGTGCCCGATTCCAGGTTCTCGAACTTCCTGCTCAACAAGGGATACGTGATCCGCAACGGCGAGCAGTTCGAACTGACCACCGGTGGCAGTACGGTTTCCTCTCTGGACTTCATGGATTTCTATACGACAAAAACATTTCTGGGGATAGAAAGGCTGGTCGGTCTCAAATCGTTCATGCTCATGTGCTGTGACGTGACGGAACTGGATCTGAGCAAGAACCTGAAACTCAAGGACCTGATGCTCGTGTCCATGCCGATAGAACTCCTGAAGTTGGGTGATGCACCGGTAGAAACGCTGTACGTCGTGGATATGTACAACGTCATGAGCGCCGCGGAACTCTATCCGAAGACGTTCACCATATCGGGCAGCAAACTGACCGAACTCGAAATGGACCATTACAGCAGCAAAAACGCCGACAAGTTGGAATCCGTCGACGTGAGCGGATGTCCCGCGCTCAAGACGCTCTACTGCAACCGCAACAGCGGCAACCTGAAGAAGATCTACCTGACCCAGGCGCAAAAAGATGCCTACACCGCCGGTACGCTGGAGATCAACACCAGCGCCGATTTCGACAAAGCCACCGGCATCGTCGTCAAATAAGCGCGATTGAACATAACGAGAAACGTCCCCGCCATCTGCGGGGACGTTTTTTGTCGTGGCATGAATGACGGCTCAATGTAAAAAATAGGTGGAGAGAATCGTCGTTCTTCCCATATCAGTCCATGTTTTTGTCATCTTGAACGCCAGTGAAGGATCTCAAAACAGCTGCCTGAGATCCTTCACTGGCGTTCAGGATGACAAAAGTTCTTAGGGGGTATGATAAGACAGATGCAGAAATGACTATTGTCTCCACCTATTTTTTACATTGATCCTTAATGACAGGCCAAGTCTATCTCTCTAAAAGCAATAACGCCCGCAATGCGGGCGTTATTAATGAGCTGGTTACATGAATTTTGCCGTACCCGGAGCGGGAATCGAACCCGCACGGCCATCACTGGCCACGGGATTTTAAGTCCCGCGTGTCTACCTATTCCACCATCCGGGCTTTTGGGGCCGCAGCGCCCTGCAAAAGCGAACGCAAATATAGCTATTTTCCGTTTAATCGCAAATCCCGCCGATGAGCGCGATCATCGTGTCCGTCTGTCCGGGGGCGAACCAATGTACCTGCGCATCCCGCCCAAACCAGGTCGTCTGCCGTTTGGCGTAGCGGCGCGAGTTGCGTTTGATCAGCTCCACGGCTTGGTCTCGCGTGATCGTGCCGTCGAAATAATCGAACATTTCGCGGTAGCCGACCGTTTGCAGTGCGTTCAGGTGACGCAGGGGGTATAAAGTGCGCGCTTCCGCCTCGAGGCCGGCGGCCATCATCTCGTCCACCCGGCGATCGATGCGGGCGTAAAGTTCCTCGCGCGGCAGGGTTATGCCGATTTTCAGGATATTGAAATCGCGCTGCTGCGGTTTTCCGCGGCGCAGGGTGGAGTAGGGCGCGCCGCTTTTCAGGCATACTTCAAGGGCGCGCACCACACGCTTGGGGTTCGCGCGATCGACCCGCTCGTAATATCCGGGATCAAGCGCTTGTAATTGCGCGAGTAGTTTTTGCGGTTCTTCCTTCCAGGTACGCTCCAATTCTTCGCGTAATGCGGGATCGGCTTCGGGAAGGTCGTCCAGGCCTTCGCAGAGTGCGTCGATATAAAGCCCCGAGCCGCCGACGGCGAGGACGAGATCATGTTCGCGGAATAATTCGTCGAGTAACGCCAGGGCGTCCCGTTCATAATCGCCGCACGTGTAATGTTCCGCGACCTCATGGTTGGCGATCATGTGATGGGGCGCGGCGGCGAGTTGGGCGGCATCGGGCTGCGCCGTCCCGACCGCCATGCCGCGGTAGAACTGGCGCGAGTCGGTCGAGAGGATAGGTGCGCCGAAACGGGCTGCCAGCGTGATGCTTACGGCCGTCTTGCCCGAACCGGTCGGACCGAGGATCACCACCAGCGTTTTTGCCATCGATCTATTCGTCGTCGTAGGCGTCGTCGCCCTCGAAACCGCTGAAATCCGACATCATATCGTCGAAAGCCGAACCGTCGCCACCGGCGTCGGCATCGAATTGTCCGGGCGCTTCACCCTCGGCGGTAACGCAACGAGGATACTCCGCGCCGGATTGTCCGGGCGCGATCGACATCAGCTCCAGGTACAACGCGCGGTCTCCGAAAATATCGAACAGGTAGATCAGCCGGGCGTGCTCTTCGGGCAGGATCGCGCCGAGTGTGACACCCTCCATCGACGAGGCGGGAATGTCGCTCTCGCCGCCCATGTCGACCAGCGTGTATTCGTGCAACTTCTCCCACATCAGGTCCGAGGTGAAGAACGAGACGAGCTGGCCGTCGTCGAAGCCCAGGTCGGCGCATATAAATTTATGGAAATCGTCCAGGGTGGCGTCGCTGTCGATCTCGTAGCTGCGCAGGAACGAATCGCTCTCGTCGCTGAGCATGGTAAAACGGAATATCATAGCTATCTCTTATTTAATCCTATGAAACAAATTTAATATATTTTCCGGAAAACTCACTCAGTACACAGAAAACGTACCACATCGCGCCGGTCGGGGTAATCGGACAGGCCGGGAAATTGCGCGCGGCCGAAAGCGACCGCAGAAGGGTGTGCGTATGAATCGGTTACGACGCATTGCAGGGAATCGTCGCGCCGCTCCATCCAGCGGTCGAGCTCCTGCGGGGAATCGTAATACGCGTAAGCTATTTCGCTGATCCGTACCGGGTAATCATCGCCGGAACGCAAGGTAAAAAAACCGCCGTCTATAGCTGAAGTATTTGTACCGTTCATCTGCGATAACGCTTTGTTTTGCAAATAATTATTGCTGAATTTCGGATGTATTGGTTTATATTGCATAAAAACCTCAGCGATCCGGTGTACGGCATATCCGCGGGGGACAAAGATCAGGCTGACGTTACGGCAACCCAGGCCGCAATAAGTGAATACGTCATCGGCAAGCGAGCGCAGGTCCGCATCGCTCTCGTGGCCCGACAAAACGGCGACAGAGGAGCGGCTGCCGCGCAACAAGGAGGGAATGGCAAGGTAGTCGTTATGGATGGCCCGGATAGTCTCATCGCTTCCGCTGGCGATCAGCGCATCGAGGGAGGTATCCAGCCCTTGCCTTATGTGAATTTCGTCGGATATATCTTCAAGTAAATCAAAAATATATTGCATCCCGACTCGATCTTTACTTGAAGTATGTACATAGCACTCATACCCGCACATCAACCCGCACATTAGGTCGAGAAATCCGGCGAACGGAATATTTCCCGCCATGATAATCCCGAGTTTTTTCCCGTAACGGGGGGTGAGGGCGCCGTATCCGCCCAGCCATCTTTCGATCTGTGGGCGTCGCAGCATTTCTTCCCCTATCGCACGGATGGCCAGCACCATATATTCCGGCGTAAACCACGGATTAGCCGCCACGGCCCGGGCGATGACCTCGCGCGAACGGTCGTCCCGGCCGAACGATTCCAACCGGCGGCCCAACTCCGTAAAAATATCCGTGATGACTTTTTGTTCCATGCCAGGACAAAGATAGATAGAAATCTTTGGGGTTTGAGAAAAAATAAGGATATTTGTCCAACCATAACCGAAGAGAATGAAATTCCTCGCCCTTATTCCGGCCCGTTACGCATCGACCCGCTTTCCCGGCAAACCGCTTGCCGATATCGGCGGCAAACCCATGATACAGCGGGTGTACGAATGCGCATCGGAGCATTTCGCGGATTGCTATGTGGCGACGGACGACGAGCGCATCGAGCAGGCCGTGGTGGCCTTCGGGGGTAGGGTGGTGATGACCTCCACGGAGCACCGCAGCGGCACGGACCGTTGCGCCGAGGCGCTCGACAATGTGGAAAAAATGACCGGGGCAAAGTTCGATGTGGTCATCAATATCCAGGGCGACGAGCCCTTCCTGGCCGCCGAGCACCTGTCCAAAATAAAGGCGCTCTTCGATGACGCACGTACGGCGATCGGCACGCTCGTCAAACCGTTCTCTGCAAATGAAGATATTTTCAATGCGAATTCGCCTAAAGTCGTGATTTCACAAGGCGGCGCGGCGCTCTATTTCAGCCGTTCGGTCATCCCGCATTTACGTGGAGTAAAAGAAGAGGAGTGGCAGGATAATCGCCAATACTATAAACACATAGGGCTTTACGCATACACCGCGAAAACCTTGCGCGAAATCACCCGTCTGCCGCAGGGCGAACTGGAAAAAGCCGAGTCGCTGGAACAACTGCGCTGGCTGGAAAACGGCTATGCGATCCGTGTGGCCGTGACCCATACGGAAAGCGTCGCCATCGACACGCCGGAAGACCTGGCGCGGGTTTTGCAGGATTTTTTCTGATTTTTTCTATGTAAACAGATCGGGATCACGGATTTTTTATACCTTTGCTCTCGATTCTATCTAAATTTATCCGTCCGGATAAACTTCAATCCAAGTTGAAATTCCCATAATATGCAGGATATTAATGCCCTGAAAGGCAAAAGCCTTGTCGAGTTGCGTGAAATAGGACGCTCGCTCGGCATCAAAAAGCAATTGAATAAAGCCGAATTGATCGAGCAGATCATAGGCGCTTCAGCGGGCGCGCCCAAGCCCACACAATCGATCGAACCTCAGACAGATACGCCCGTTCAGGATCCGGAAACCGCGGAAGGGGCCGAGCCTAAAAAACGCGGCCGCCGGCCGAAAGTGAATTACGATTCGGTCTGGAAGAACGGCACATGGAACAAAGAGGGTCGCCAGGCGGAGTTGCCGCTCAAAGAAGAGGCTGCACCCACGCCGGAGAGCGTACCTGCCGCAGTCGCATCGCCCGAAACGCATGAGGCACACGCCCCTGCCGAGCCTGCCGAAGCCGAAAGGCCGGCACAACAGCAGCGATATCAGCATGATAGCCGCAAATATCCTTTTGAAAAACGACTGCGCACCCGCCAGGCCTACCTCGAGCGCAAAGAGCAGTTGAATGCCGCGCAGGATGCAAATCCCGAATCCGGCGCCGCGACGGAAGAACCCCGCACGATCACCGTCCGTAACCGCAAATACGTCAAAAATTACGTCCCTGAAAGGGTTAACCGTCATGCAGTGCACGACGAAGAGGCCCTTCCGACGGAGCAGGAGGAAGAGGTAACGACAGGACAGGCCGAAGAGGTTTACGATGCCGCCACATACACGCCGGAGTCCGTTGCGGCCCCGGAAACGGAGAACACTTTCCAGCGCGCCCAGGCGAAGAATATGGAGCGCAAAAAAATGCAAAAGCAGCAATACGCCGAAACGGTCGAGCATTTCGCCGGTGTGATCGAAAGCGAAGGCGTGTTGGAAATCATGCCCGACGGCTACGGCTTCCTGCGCTCGGCGGATTATAACTACCTTAACTCCCCCGACGACGTTTATGTTTCGCCCGCCCAGATCAAGCAGACGGGCCTCAAACCGGGCGACTCGGTGCGCGGCACGATCCGCCCGCCGCGCGAAGGAGAGAAATATTTCCCGCTCATCAAGATACTGGGCATCAACGGACTTGAACCGGAAAGCGTGCGCGACCGCGTGCAGTTCGAATACATGACCCCGCTCTTCCCGACCGAGAAATTCACCCTCACGGGCAACGGGCACAACGACCTGTCGATGCG
Organism: Rikenellaceae bacterium; assembly: GCA_031549495.1. Classification (GTDB taxonomy): domain Bacteria; phylum Bacteroidota; class Bacteroidia; order Bacteroidales; family Rikenellaceae; genus JAVBOW01. The sequence goes on from JAVBPS010000031.1 coordinate 42,445, forward strand.
CGTGATCGACCTCTTCTCTCCCATCGGCAAGGGGCAGCGCGGCCTGATCGTGGCGCAGCCCAAGACAGGTAAGACCGTGCTGTTGCAGTCGATCGCCAACGCCATCGCGGACAACCATCCCGAGGCCTACCTGATCGTGCTGCTGATCGACGAGCGCCCGGAGGAAGTGACCGAAATGTCGCGCAACGTGAAGGCCGAGGTGATCGCCTCGACTTTCGACGAGCAGGCCTCGCATCACGTGAAGGTCGCCGAAATGGTGATCGACAAGGCCAAGCGCCTGGTGGAGTGCGGCCACGACGTGGTGGTCTTCCTGGACTCGATCACCCGCCTGGCGCGCGCCTACAACACCGTGCAGCCTGCTTCGGGCAAGGTGCTCTCGGGCGGTGTGGACGCCAACGCCCTGCACAAACCCAAGCGTTTCCTGGGTGCGGCGCGCAACACCGAGGAGCGCGGTTCGCTCACCATCATCGCCACGGCCCTGATCGACACCGGCTCGAAGATGGACGAGGTGATCTTCGAGGAGTTCAAGGGCACGGGCAACATGGAACTGCAACTCGACCGCAAGCTGGCCAACAAACGCATCTTCCCGGCCGTGGACATCATGGCCTCGGGCACCCGCCGCGAAGACCTGCTGCTGAGCAAGGACGTGCTGCAAAAAGTATGGATCCTGCGCCGCCACCTCTCGGACATGAACTCCGTCGAGGCGATGGAAGAGATCAAAAAACACATGGAAAATACGCGCAGCAACGAGGAATTGCTGGTAACGATGAATAAATAAGGCAGGAGCGGAGCGCAAATAAAAAATTATCGCTATATTTGCACTCCGAACCATGCGGAAATAGCTCAGTCGGTAGAGCATCAGCTTCCCAAGCTGAGGGTCGCGAGTTCGAACCTCGTTTTCCGCTCCATCTGAAAATCAATTAATTAGGCTGCCATTCGGCGGCCTTTCTCTTGTTCGTTCTGCATATTCCCATTGGCATTTGGGCCGGAAAGTAAACGAAGAACCGGGGCGGTCTGAAAAATCGATCCTTCTTATTTAATTTCCAATCAGTTAATCCTCCAGGAGGTTTTGCCGGTTATTGCGGGTATGGATATGCGCAGATACTCTGCTTTTTAATTTTTTAGTTATTTTTCATCATTAAGTAGTGAAATTATCAACCAAAATTTCTATATTTGTAGTAACCCCACATAGATCGCCGGACGATAAATGCGATATTTATTGCCGGGATTTGCTGCCTGAACATGCGCAAGGAGCGCTGGATACTGCTGAAATTTATTGAGAAAAGATTAGGACGACGGTATTTTGCCGCTCGTACAATATCATACAGGAGCAACCCGAATTTTTCAAGCGCAGGATGAAAATGACATAGAATAAAACTTGTCAGTGAGGAGGATTTCGTGAGGGTGATTTTGAAAACAGGTTTCTATTTTGTTTTTACATTTCTTGTGGTGGGAGCCGATGCCTTCGGGCAATCCTCCGCAGGAAGGTTGGTCGCGTGCGATACGACAGAATGGGTTGGCATATTATTTCCATTCGGCAAATCGGAAATTGACGCCAATTTCATGGGTAACGCACAAGGCCTGGAAGCGTTGCGCGGCATACTTTCCGACAGCGCATTCCAATCCGGGCTCGATTCGATAATCGTTACGGGCGCCGCTTCTCCCGACGGCGATCCACGGCACAACAAGCTCCTTGCCCTGCGCCGAGCCCATTCCATCAAGGATTTCATTGTAACGAACTATCCGCACATTCATTGCGCAAAGATCAGCACCCGTATCGAGCACGGGTACTGGGATGGGCTTATCGCATCGGTCGAGCAGGATCCGCACGTTCCGGTCAGAGGCGAGTTTCTGGAAATGCTCAGGGATCCGGAGCTTTCCGATCACGACAAAGCCCGGGAAATGAATGCGATGCGCAGTGGGGTAGTCTTTGTCTATATCCGGGACAATTATATATTACGCCGTCTGCGCCGGGGCGCAGCCCTGATGACGTATCACCGGCAGGTAGCCGAATCGCAGCCGGAACCGGAACCGGAATTGGAGCCGCCGCCCCCGCCGCCCCCGCAGCGACAGCCTGAGCCTATACCGGAATCCACCCCGGAAATACTGAATCCCGTTTCGCAATGTAAGTTCCCTTTTGCCTTGAGGACAAACCTGCTCCTCGATGCGATCGGAAGCCCCAACCTGGGGATAGAAATACCTGTCGGCAACCATTTCTCTGCGGCAGGTGATTTCGTTTACGCTTATACCCGTATAAATAACCGTTATGTATTGCAGACTGTCCAGGGCAGCCTGGAAGCCCGCTATTGGTTCAAACGACGCGAAAATATTCTCTCGGGCTGGAATATCGGCCTGTACGGCACCTATTGCAGCCGCTTCGACGTCCGGTGGGGCGGCGGCTTCCAGGGCGACGGCTATTGGTCCGGCGGTCTGAGCGGCGGGTACTGCGTGCCTGTCTCGGACAGGTTCAATCTCGATTTTTCGATCGCGGGCGGATTTCTCCATTCGCCGCAGGTAAGGGAGTACAGCAAAGCCCGGGACGGACATCTCATTTGGGAAAAAACCCGATATAATGTAAGCCGCATCGCCCTTACTCAGGTGCGCGTCGATCTGGTCTGGCTGATCAATAAAAAAGTGAAACAATGAAGCGTGCCTGCCTACATATCGCAGGCATCGCAGCCCTGCTCTTTGCCGGATGCGACCGGCAGGACGACCTGTACGGCATCTCCTCGCCCTCGCTGCAGATCGGGTGCGATTGGGTGACCCCGCTGGACAGACACGATATGCAGGACGCCACGGCGATGTTCTACAAGGACGGCACGGTGACGAAAGAGTATTTTTCCCGGCCCAATACCGTTACGGCAAGGGTGTCGGCCGGCCGGTACGACCTGCTGGTCTTCAACGGAGTGATGGAGTCGGAGCAGGCCACGAACCTGAACGGCATTTATTTCCGGGGAACTGCCCGCCCCGGGACCTTCGAGGCATGTGCGCAAGAGGGAGTGGCGGCCCGCCGCCTCGTGCGCGCCGACGGCGAATACATCGCCGGCAACGACATGGAACTGTTTGCTTTCGCACACGGCGACGCATGGGTCGAAGGCGGCCAGGAATATTACCTGAAATACAGGAACGGGCACAACGGAATAGCCGTCGTGCCGGATCACATCGAGAGTGTGATCGGGTTGACGCCGCGCGCGGTATCGTACCGCTTCCGGGTGAAGTTGACGAATCTGGTCAACCCGACCAGCGCCCGCTCCGCCTCGGGAGCGCTGCGCGGCTTCGCAGGATCGGTCTTTTTGATCCCGGGCACAGGGATGCCCAAAGCCGGCTTCAGGGCCACCCATCACCTGAACCTCACCCCCTCGGCGAACGGCCGTGTACGGACGGGGTCGGACGGGGAGCAGCTCGGGACGGCACAGTCGCCGCTGTTCGTCAGTTTCGGCCCGCCGTTGCCCGAAAGCCCCAATCTGCTTGCAGATTCCGGCCGGTTTACGTTCGAACTGAGTTTCCTGCTGACGGACAATTCGGAATTCAAGTTGCCGGGAGGCCCGATCGACATCACCGCGCAAGTCAATGAAGCGATCGGAAGGATATACCGCCACCACAGCGGAGAAGGCGACCTGTCCTATAACGAAAACCTGTTCACGATCGAGATCGCGGACAGGATCACCCTGCCCGTCATTGCGCCCGACAAAGTGGTGGACGTGGTGCCGTGGGACGACGAAGAGATTATGGTATGGATAAGACCCTGAGGATCACTTCACATAAACTGCAGTAAAATGAAAAACAACAACACTTAAAACCTTTCCGATGAAAAAGGAACTTTGGGGTTTCGCAGCATTACCCCTGCTGGCGCTGCTGGCTGCAAGTTGCATCAAAGAGAGCGTGGAGTCGAAAGACGACAAACCGATCACCTTTAGGGCCGCCGTAGGCAAACAAACCTTAAGCCGTGCGGGCGAACTTAAGATCGGGGCCCTGCAAACGGCTTCGAGCACCACACCGATCCTGGTGAGGTCGTACAAGACCGGCGACCCCTCGGCATCCGTTTACAAAGAGTTCAATCTTTCGTATGCCGTCGCCACCGGATGGAGTTACACCCCTGCCGAGTTCCATCCCGTATTCGGCCTGACCTACTACGCCTATTACCCGGCGACCGGCGTAACGTACAACACCGCCACAAGCAACGGCTCGTCGGCGTCTTTCTCTTATACCGTTCCCGGCGCGGACGATCAGGTGGACCTGGTCGCGGCCACCACCACCACGACCGCCGCGAGTGCGGAGGACGCGAAGGCGACGCTGGAATTCGGCCACGTACTCTCGCAGATCAACTTCGCCATCCAGGGTATGGAGGAGGTGAAGATCGCCATCACGGACATCGAGGTTTCCGGCGTCCGTAATTCCGGCACCTACACCTTCGGCGGCACATGGGTCACCGACGCCGCCCCCGCCACCCCCGTCGTGTATCCTTACACGCCCGCCGTTACGGCCACGACCAGCGGCCTGGACGACGAGGTCCTCTACCTGGGCAACACGGGCGATGCCGCTTCCGCCGTCAAGAACGACAATGAAAACGCCCTGATGCTGATGCCCCAGTCGTTCTCGGGCGGCGACGGCGGATTCAGTTTCAGCTATACGCTGACCAACATGGCCGGCACCATCCTGAGCCAGGACGACATCGAGGTGGATTTCGGCGACCTGGGCGTCACCCAATGGCTGCCCGGCAAGCGTTACCTGTACAAGATCAATTTCGAAACCCCGTATTACATAACCTTCACCGTGAAGGTAGCCGACTGGGAGGATTACGATGATCCCGACGGCGGCATCGTCGACGTGGATATGTGATCATTTCAGGCCGGAAGGGCCTGACCGCCCTTCCGGCCGCAAACGGGCTAAAAATGAGGTGGGGATGAAATGGGCAGGATCAATATTTTCCTTACTGGCTGCCGCCGCCGTGGTTTCCTGCGGAAAGGAGGCGGTCGAAAGACGGGGAGAGGAGGGCGTGGCGATCGGTTTCGCGACGCATCTCACACGGGGAACCAGCATCGGCGACGCCATCGGAGTGGCTGCCGGCGGCGGCTTCAGCGTATGGGCGTATAAACATTCCGGCGACTGGGAGAAGGCTCCGCGATCGGACAAACGCATTATGATCGACAACACCGGCTACGGCTACGGGCACGTCACCGGCGATGCCACGGGCACGCAGTGGGACTACGGGACGCCGCAGATATGGCCCATCGGCAGGAAAGCCTCGTTCTTCGCCTGCGCCCCCCACGGTTGCGCGGCCTGGGACGGGACCACCGACGCGCAGGGCGTGCCGAAGATAACCTATACGGTCCCTACCGCCGTCGCCGACCAGCGGGACCTGATGATCGCCACGCCGGTTCTCAACGCCGTCGGTCCCGACCCGGTGCGCGAGGTATTCCACCACGCGCTCTCGCGCATTACCTTCTCGGCGCTCAAGTCGCCCTTCATGACCGGCGAGGTCATCGTTACGGGGGTGGAATTCAAAAACGTGCGTTACAGCGGTTCGGTATGGCTTCAAACCTCGGTGTCGTGGACCCCGGACGATTACACGGGCAACCGGGCGATCGGCGACGAAGAAAACGAACTGCTGAATTCCCCGCTCAACGATCTGTCGACGCAGAACATAACAGCTCCCGGCGCGGAGATGTTCCTTATGCCGCAGACGCTGGACAACCTTGCCTCGATGGTCATAACCTTCACGGTCGACGGCCTGGAACTGAGCTGGTCCGGCGAGATCCCTCCGCCCGGGGTGTGGGAGCCCGGGAAAGCGTACAATTACAAACTGTTCGTCGACGGGGAAATGGTCGTGGTCGTCTGCGGGGAGTTGGAGACCCCCACGGACGGGACCTGGGGTGATTACAGCGGATGACCGATCCGAAAACAAATCGCGATATCATGACGAAAATGAAGAAAACATACGGATATGCGCGGGGAATATTTTTAGCGGCCGCGCTCGCTATGGCCTGCGTGTCGTGCGAAGGATACCAGGACGGCGGCGTGAGTATCGGCGGAGAGGGCGTCTGGCCGTTCTCGATATCCGCGGGACAGAAAGGCGCAGGAACGGATACGCGCGCCGTTCTGCGTAACGGGGCATACCTTTGGACGTTGGGCGATCAGGCGGGCCTGACCGTCGCCGACGCAAATTCGATGGACCCCGGCGCCCTGATCGCCTTCAATGTCAGGATGACCGCGACCACGAACAGCTATCAGGGGGTTTCCCACACCACTTTCACCGGAGCCCTCGACCAGAATCAACTCGACCGCCTCTCGTCCGGGGAGCGGTTCGATTATTATTCCTATTTTCCCTACAATCCGGACCGGGCCAACACCTTCCCCAATATCCGGTTTTCGATACCCGCCCGCCTCGACCTCAGGCCCAATGAATTCAAGCCGGCCTACACGCCGATGGTGGCCGACGTCGTGGAGGACGAAAAACCGGCCGTCTATCTCAAAGGCCAGGAACTGGTGCATGGCGATCAGATCCATTTCGACTACAAACACATCATGTCGTATGCGGCCATCGAGATGGATGTAAGGCTGCTGCCGCAGCCCGTCACCGCCATAACGCTGATCAATAACAACGGAACGCTCATCTGCGGCACCTACCAATATGACATGTCGGCCGCCGGGCCCGGCTACGTGGGGGAGTATATTTCAGGACGCGATAGCATTACGATCAATATCATAGACGGCCTTAACGTAGGGAATGAAACCGTTCTCTACGTGCCGATGCCGCCGGGAAAGGATATGTCGGGAGAGACCTTTACGCTTAAATTCACGGGCGGCTCTTCTTCCAACCGTTATGAGGACATCACCATTCCCGGAATAAATTTCACAAGGGGCCGTATCCACCGCCTGCGGGTCGCTCCCGTGGTCAAATACACCGCCGACGAGCATTTCACGGTAAGCAAGGAGGGCTACTATCACATCGCTGCATGGGGCGGCGACGGAGGAATGGGAGGAAAAGGGGAACGGGGTGTCGTCCGGAGCTCCGGAGGGACGGCACAGAAAACCGCGGATCTTTACTATCTGGAAAAGGGAACGCCGCTGCATATTTACCTCGGTTCCACGGGAGAAAGCCGGCCGGGCGATATCACCGGTTCCGGCCCGGGCGGCATCGGCGGCACGAACGGTTATGGCTCCGGCGCCGGAGGCACCGGAGGGAAGGGATTCCAATACGGCGTCGGTCTGTCCGGTGCCGGCGGCGGCGGCGGCGGCGGAACGTTCATCCTGAAAGGAAGCCAGATCATCCTGGTGTCCGGCGGCGGCGGTGGCGGCGGTGGTGGCGCCGGAAGTATATCGGGAACATTCAGCAACGGCGGTAGCGGCGGCGAAGGAGGAGGTGGTGACGGAGGTGACGGAACGAACGGCGGCGGCGCGGGAGCCACCGCATTCAACGGCGGCTCCGATGGCGGTACCGGAGGAGATGGTAACCAGGGAGCCAATGCCCCCGGCGGCGGCGGTGGTGGCGGCGGCGGCGGGTACAATGGCGGAAACGGCGGCAACGGTGGCGACAACGGTCTTGGCGGCGCTTCCAAGGGCGGCGGCGGCGGCAAAGGCGGAGAGAGCTATGTGGCCACCCAGGTGACAAAACCCGGCTTTACGGCTCCAGCCGACAACCGGCCATCCGACCGTACCCACGGCTATGCAGTGATCACTTTCGTGAGATAAAAGAGCGGCAACACACTTCCTCGTTTTGTTCTGTTTAATAATCATCCTATCTTTGCGATATCGTCGATAATAATTTGCCTATGAGATCGATCCGGATCTGTGCCCTGTTTCTGTTATCCCTGGCCTGCTCGTTTACGGCAGGGGCGCAGGCCGATGTAAAGGAGTCGCTGCAAACTATTTTACAGAACGACACGCTTGTCCCCGGAGTCCGTTTTTCTTACGCCTATAACACGGTATTCCTTAACTGCTCGCCCCAGGAGGCCGAAGCGCTGGGGATGGAGGTCATCTATCCCTTCGTCGAAAAGAACTGGGACAACCCCTCCGACCGGCTGAACTACCTGTCGAGGATCTATCTGATGATCGGTTTTTGCCACCGCGAGCGCGGCGGAGAAGACCGTAACGACAAAGAGCGGCAGTTCATGGAGAAGGCGCTGGAAACGGCGCTCAAATCGGAAGTCGATGCCGTCTGCGCCCATTGCCATAATGCCTGCGCCTTTATGGAGATAAAGCGCGGCGATGTGAAGAAGGCCCATGAGCATCTCTACCGGGCCATACACTACTTCGACAAAACGGGCAATTACACCAAGTCGGCGGAGATGCTCTACACGATCGCCACCAATTTCCACGAGATAAAAGATACGGACGGATTGCAAAGGGTGCTCGGCCAGATGGAGCAGTACCTGCAAAAAGACACCTCCAAACAGTCGCGTTACCAGTACAACGTCGTAAAGCACGTCCGTTACGAGCTGTTGAAGGAGAAGCAAAAAGAGCAGGGAGAGGTGGACTACCGATTGGTCGATTCATCGCTTGTCTATATCCGGGATAACGTCTCGCTGGTCGAGAACCATCTGGACGAGCTCTCCCCGAACTGGATGCACGGCTACGCCTACTATTACCTGGCCAAAGAGCTGGACGATTATTATCCGGCCCGCACCGATTCCATACACCTTTACCTGGACAGGGCGCTCGAATTGCTGGAGGCGGAGGTGGTCAGCCGCACCAACGAGTCGGCCAGCGCAATGGAACTGAAGATATGCCTCGGTACGGTCCGGGCCGATGCCTTGTTACGCGAGGGCCGCAATCAGCAGGCATATAAAGTGCTGGACGAAACGCTGGGCCTGCTCGGCAAACTGGAAGACCACGGGAACCTGAACACGATTCGTTCGCGCGCTTACCGCCTGATGGTCGAATATTACGAAAAGGCCGGACAACCTGTCTTGGCGCTCAAGTACCACAAATTGTTGCTGGAGAACGAGGACCGGAGCCATGAGAAGGAGAAGGTCCAAGCGATCAACGATACGGCGGCCAGGTACGAGACCGAAAAAAAGGAGATCAGGATCCTGGCGCTCGAACAGGAGAATAAAGACGCCCGCCGCATCCTGTGGCTAAGCGTGGGGTTGTCACTGGCCCTGCTGGTCGCGTTCCTGTTGGTCGTATTGTGGAACCGCCTCAAGCGCCGCAATGTGGAGCAGCGACTTTACGAAACGGCCCTGCTTGCCGAGTTGCATCGCAACGAATTGGAGCAGCTGCATAGCGCCAACCAGCAGTTGGAACAGGACCCGGTAGAACATACCATTGAAAAGATAGCTCAACTCGTGTCGGACTCCCTTATCGGGAAGGATATCAAAAAGGGCTATATGGAAAACATCTCGAAGATCGACCCCAAACTGCTCGAACAGGCCTACCGTACCTCGGAAGGGAAGGTTACCGGCATGGAGCTCAAATACATGGTCTGCTTCCTGGCCGGTATGGATGTGAAAGATATCAGCCTGATCTTCGATGTGGAACCGGCGAGCGTGCGCACCGTGCGTTACCGCATCCGAAAAAAATTCCCCGAAAAAGACCCGTTCCGGGCGATTTTATAGCCCGAGTCTATTTCTGTCTATATTCTTCATACGCAGGGAAGTTACTTTTGGCTAAGTAACTTTTAACCAATTCTATAATAGTATGAAGAAGATGAGATTCATCGTATCCGCCCTTGCGTGCGGGTTGATCCTTACCGGCTGCGGCGGCTCGGGCAGTTCGGGCGAATCGGGCGGTAAGATCCGTAAGAACGACTACCTGGGCAACCTGCCTGCGTTGTACGCGAACTACAACGCCGAAAAGGCCGCGACGGAGAAAAAGATCGAGGAGCAGGGCAACAAACTGATGGCCGGCGGCGAGAAGAACGCCGGAAAGCTGCAAAAGCTGTTCGACGACCAAAAGGCCAAAGAAAAGGAACTGAAAACGAAATTCGACGCCGAAGTGAAAGCCGAACTGGAAAAAGTCATCGGCAAGGACATCCCCGTCGCCTTCAGCGAGCAACTGAAAAGCTCGGATAAATTTTTCTTCGACGTTCCTGTCGTGAAGATCGCCGAGCAGCGGGGCGAACCGAGGCTCTCGATCAGCCTGACGGCGAAAGACAACTTCACGGTTCCCTCGATGAAAGGATACGATTACAGCGTCTATTTCCGGCTGGCCGGCAAAGACGGCGCCCCGCTCGAAAGGTCGGCATCGGTGATCCTGCCGGTAACATTGGACCGTGCCGCGCTGCCGTACGTAAAGGGCGAAACCCTGATCGACTCGTATGTGGCTTACGGCTTCAACCTGGGTAATTATCCCGACAGGGCGACGCTTACCGCCGTCGAGTTCATCTCCAAAGAGGAGTACGACGCATCGAAATAACCGTTAAAAAACAGAATCCATGAAAAAGATATTTGTACTTGCATTTGCAGCGTTGTTTATCAGTGCGTCCGTCATGGCGCAGGAAGAAAAACAGGAAAAAAAGAAGGGTGGATTTATGAACACGCTCAAAAAGGGCGTGGAATCGACCACCGGCCTGCGTGTGTCGGAAGAGACCTTGTTCGTCTATCCCGAAATAGGCGAATGGAAGATGTCGGTGGTCAGCTGCACGGGCGACCCGGCCTCGGGCGAAGTCACGCTGAAAGTCAATATGACCCGGCTGTCCGGCAGCCAGATGATGGGCACACCCTTCCTTATCCGCGAGGCGACGGTTACGGGAAGCACCGAACAACTGGCGGTGGAGCGCAGGGCGGTCGATCCTCTTTACGACTTCAAACCCAACGCCCCGGTGGAGGTGACATTCCAGAGGATCGGGGTGCCGGCTGACGCTAAGTCGGTCGACGTTAAATTTTCCACATCCGACAAGACCCGTATGTTCGAGGCACGCCGCGTGCCCGTCGAGTGGAAAACCAACGAGTAATTTTTTCTGAAGTGCCGGGTGGTCGCGCGCCCGGCATTTTGTTTTATTATCCAACTGAGGATTAAGGCCATGCACTTTAGTGCAGCTACTTTAGTTTCTATAAACGTTGATTTCTTTTCCGTCATGTCGAGCGTTAGTCGAGACATCTCAAACCGTCTGTCTGAGATGTCTCGACTAACGCTCGACATGACGGAAAGAATGAAATTCTTTCTGGTAAGCCTATGCACTTTAGTGCATCAGTAATTTAGTGTCTTTACAAAACCGCCAAAAATATCGCGATGAAAAAATTATGCCTGCTGTTTACAGCCGTGCTGCTGTGCAATGTGCTTTTAGCCCAGGGATTCCTGAACACCATCAAAAAAGGGATCGAATCGACCACCGGGATCCAGACCTCCAATGAAACGGTCTTCGTCTATCCCGCCGTCGGCGAATGGAAGATGTCGTTGGGAAAATGCCACGCGCAATGGGACGAAGAGGCTGGGGCAGGTACCGCCGGGGTCGGGATCAACGTCGTCAGGCTGCTGGGCGGGGATGTGATCAACATGCCCTGCACATGGACTTCATACAGCGCCGACGGGGCTGCCAAGGTAAGCAACACCAGTACGACAGCCATTCCCTTGTTGGATTTCAGGACAGGTATCCCGGTGAAGGCGAGCTTCTCGTTGCCGCGCATCCCGAAGGGGGCCGAAAAGCTCGATATATGGTTCCGCATAGGGAATCTCAATTTCGAGGTACGGCGCGTCCCGGTGAAATGGGGGCAGTATGTGACCGTGGAGGGGGAAGACCCGGACAGGCAGGTGGTCGTGGGGGTCGAGACCGAGATCGTCCAGGACCCGGATCAGGTCAGGGAGCGTTATATCCCCTCCAAACCAGGTACGAAAACGGTGGAAATATCGAAGACCATCCCTGTGGACAGGCTCGTGGGTGAAGAAAAATATGTGCTGGTCGACTGCTCGGAATATGTGGAGCTGCAAACGCAGACGTGCTCGACCGTACTGGAAAAACTCACCGTCATAGATGAGAAGTTCGTCTACGTCCATAAGATCGACGTCGAGGTTTTCGAGAAGAGCTATCCCTATACCTCGTTCTTCTACCTGAACGATCCGAAGGGCGAAATAATAAACTTAAGCGAGGCTGTACTGGACGACGAACAGCGGGAATATTCCCTCTGGTTCACCTCGACCTACGCCAAAAAATTCCCGTTCTACGACGCCATCCGGCCCATGTCCGAGATGCTGGGCGTGGGCAGCGGCATGTCCACCGCCGCGGGGCAGAAACAGCTCCTCACCCCCGAGAACGCCCCCGTGGAGATCAAGACGCTGGTCACGGACTTTTTCAACAACACCCAGAACGGCTACATCATCGCCGTGGAGGGGAAACTCGAAACCGCCGACCGCGACCGCCGCGCGCGGGGCCTGATCCAACAGAACTACCTGCGCTTTTTCGACGACGGCCTGGCCGCCGAGTTCGTGGGCGAGGATATGAGCTGGTCGCCCGTGCGTTTCGACGACAATTATGTGATCGACTTCGGCGAGAAAAAAGTGCCGTTGACACAGGCGAGCGACGAAAGCAAGGCGCTCTTCGACTATATTAAAGCGAATCCCGAAACCGGGACGACCTATTCATTCGCCGGGGACGACACCGCAAAAAAATACACGTTCGAATACCGCTTCTACGACGATGAGTTGACGGTTTTCGCGATGCTGTATACCCCGCTTACCCTGCGTTTCGACGTGCGCACGTTCTACGACGCGCATTCGGACGCGACCTATTTCATCTACTTCTATTCGCTGGGATACGATAAAAAAGGCGTCGAGGGTGCGAACCGGCTGAGCTGGGACAGACTCCGCACCGACATCAAAGAGGCTTGCGGTTTTAATATCGACGATTACCTGCTCTCACCGATGGATGTGCTGGTCGAAAAGATGTTTAAGACCTTCCAGGTGGTAAAGATCGACATCGAGGAATTCTTCGCCTACTCGCTGCGGGTGAATGAATATATCACCATGCACGAGGTAATCTCAACCGAAACGCAGACGCTGCGCGTGGATTGCAGCTGGCTCGACAAGCAGGTCACATCAAAATGGGTCAGGGATTATATTACCGTGGTCGAAAAGGTGGACAAAAACACCGTTACCCCGGGCAAATGGGTGAGGGAGATCATCCCGGGCCAGTGGCAGCGCATCGTCCGCTATATCACCGCCCCGGCGAAGACCCAGCGGCGGGTGTGGCTGCCGGCCTACGTCACTTTCGGGCGCGGCGACAAGGAGAGCCTCGCCCCGAAGCCCCCGAAAGCCGCGCCGAAACCGGCTGTGGTCAAAAAGCCCGATGTGGAGTTCGAAAAGGCTCCCGCATTGAGCGCCTCGTCGGTGCCCTACGTCGCCTTGCAGGACTTCGCCCCCACGGACATTGCCGAGGATGCGCGCTTTGTTTACCTGATCGCGACCGCCGGATACGACGACCGTTCGCTGCTGGCCATCGAAAAGCAGACCGGGACGATCAAAAAAGTGAAATCCGCGCCCGAGAACAAGAGCTCGCATTATCCCCGCAAGGTGATGCGCGACAGTGGCGGCAGGGTGCTGGTCGAGATCGCGCAAGAAGGGGTTTTCCAGTGCGAGGGTTTCGACCAGCCCACGCCGACCGCGCTGCAACTGAGCACCGGCGGCCAGTGGGATGAGTTGATAAACAGCGAGTTGATCGGGGCGATGCCCGGCGGCGGGATGCTGGTTTACCGCGGCCCGAAGGACCTGGTCGTCCAGGCGCGCGAAAGCGGGGCGGTGAAAGCGCAGACGGACAAATTGGCGTACAGTCCCTCGAACGACTACAAAAAGAAACTGGCTATATTGCCGGGCGGCGACCTCCTGTACTGCTTCGACCAGTACGCGCAGGGCAAGATCGACCGGCTGACGGGCCTGGAAAGCGGCAACGCCACCCTGACGGCCGGAGATGTCAAAACCACCCTGGGCGAGAAATACCGCAACATTCTGAAGATCGTCGTAGCGCCTTCGGGAGCCGTGGTCGCCCTGTCGGACTTCGGGGTACATCGCTCGACGGACGGGGGCAAGACCTGGAAAAGCGTCAACAAGGACAACTACGACCACACGATGGTCGACATGACGGTCGACGGCAAAGAAAACGTCCACGTGATCTACCAGAGGGGTTACGGCAACTACGAACTGCGCACCTATTCGCCCGACCTGACGAAAGGGCTGCTCAATACCAAGTTGCTGTCAACCATTCCCCTCATCAGGCAGGGTAACGCCGTGGCGGGCAAATTCGCCGGTGTAGGCGCGGCGCCAAAGATGTTCTATGTGGACAGCGCCGGCAACCTGTGGATCCTGGGCGGCGGGAACGAATACACGCAAGGGCTGCTCATTTTCAACGCGGGGGGGATAACCGGATTCCAGGAATTAACCTCAAAACAATCCGTGGTGATGAAAACCTATTTTTAATAATGGCACAAAACAGAAAGGCATCTACCGTCTTTGGATCAATGTAAAAACAAGGCGGAGCATCCCTGAAGTTTATCTTTAATCAAACCAACGTGCGCGCGTCATCCCGAGTGAGCGTAGCGACGAGGGATCTTCCTTACACAATAAGCGGAAGATCCCTCGTCGCT
>JAVBPS010000006.1:0-51500 GCA_031549495.1 Rikenellaceae bacterium
TGGGTGCTTTACGACCTCTTTTCGCCTTTCTATACCCTCGCGTTGCGCGTGGCCTCGATGCGTCGCAGAAGATAGCCCCGGTGGAAATCGAAAAATATATCGTTGCGAGCGACCAGGAGCTCATCGAAAAGGCCGTCGGCGGGGACGCGGCAGCCTTCGCGAGCCTCTTCAACCGCTACCGCGAGGCGATCCGCCAGCTCTACCTCCAGCGCACGGGCGGGAGGGGCGACGACGCCGACGACCTGTTGCAGGAGACCTTCATCAAGGTCTACCTCCACCTGGACCGCTACGACCCCAAGTATACCTTCGGGCAGTGGGTCTACACCATCGCCCGCAACACCTTCGTGGATTACATGCGAAAGCGGCGCGGCGACCTGTCGATCGACACCCTCCCCCCCGGGGGGCCCCTGGTGCCGGCCGCGATGGCGCCCACCCCCGAGGAGAGTTTCATCCGCTCGCAGCAGCAGGCCCAACTGCAGCACCACCTGGAGCGCATGACCCCGCGCTACCGCCGCCTGATCGAACTGCGCTACCTGAGCGAGTATTCCTATGAGGAGATCAGCGTGGAGTTGCACCTGAAGATGGGGACGGTCAAGACGCAGATCCATCGCGCTCGCGAACAGCTCTGCCGTTTCATTACCGAGCAATCCGATATTCTGAATTGAATCGGCATGCCGATTCAATTCAGAATATCATTTCGTTCCGCTGCGCTGGCATATTCCCCCCTGCCTCCCTTTGGAAAAGGGGGGTACACCAGTCCAACGCACCCCTTACTCTAAATGATGTGCTGAGAAATAAATTCGCCGAAGGTAATTATGGCATTCAAAGAGAGATACGAAACAACGGATTGCATCATCTGCGGCTCTTCCGGCCCGGACCTGATCTACGACGGGAAAGGTCAGGCCGGATTTACTACGAACGTCTGTATCTGTAAACAATGCGGCTTCAGTTTTCTGAATCCCCGATGGGACGAGGAGACCTATTTTTCGTTCTATGAAAACGAGTATGATAAATATTACAGGAGTAGACCCGTCACGGCCGCGCCCGAAGAGAACAAGAGCAGCTATCACCCCATTTACCTCCGGTATATCGAAGAATTCTCATCTTTCGATCCCGCGAATATCCTGGACGTGGGAAGCGGGAACGGGGAGCTGCTAAGCTACCTGATCCGGAAAAACCCGGCCGCGAATTACCATGCGATAGAACCTTCCCTGGGCTGTAGGACAGAACTGGAAAGCAAAGGCATCACCTTTATTTCCAACGACGTCAACTCCGCATGGGAACACGATTTCAAAGGAAAGTTCGACCTGGTGATCATGCGCCACGTACTGGAACATTTCCTGGATCCGGTTCGCGTCCTGAAAAAGATCAGGGAAGCCATGACCTGCACAGGCGTTTTATACATCGCCGTACCCGATGCGTACAACTACGCACCTCCCTTGAAAACATCTTTTTTCAGAGCCGTGCACCCCAATTATTTCACAAAGGATTCATTGCTCAACCTGCTGCGACTGTCCGGCTTTAAAGCGATCAGGATCGTCGAGGCCGGCAAGGGCAACCGTTTCCAGGAGATGTACGTTTTTGCGACGGCATCGGACACGGATAACGGGCCGATCGCGATATCCTCCGATCATTACCTGAAACAAAAACAGATATACCGGGCAGGGCTAAAAAAGGAAGGCTCTTTATCCTATAAAATCGGAACCCGGCTGAACCGGTTGTTCCTGTTGGCGGTTAAATTTAAAAAAATCTTCTTCCCGAAACCGATCTTCTGAACTTCCCGCTATGCCCGCACTCATCATACAGGAGTATTTTCCCGGATTATCGCCCCGCCAGAAGGAGCAGGTGGCCGCCCTCGCGCCGCTGTATGCCGAGTGGAATAACCGGATCAATGTGATCTCGCGCAAGGATATGGCCAATTTCTATACGCGGCATGTGTTGCATTCGCTGGCGATCGCCAGGGTTTGCGGTTTTGAGGCGGGCGCGCGGGTGCTGGATGTGGGGTGCGGGGGCGGATTCCCGGGGATTCCGCTGGCGATCCTTTTCCCGCAGGTCGAATTCACGCTTTGCGATTCGATCGCAAAGAAGATAAAGGTGGTCGAAGAGGTGGCCAAGGCGCTGGGGTTACGGAATGTGAAGGCGGTGAACGCCCGCGCGGAATCGCTGCCCGGGCAGTACGATTACGTGGTCAGCCGCGCCGTGACGCGCATGAAGGAGTTCACAGGCTGGACCTGGGGAAAGATCAGCAAAGGACAAAAGGGGAGTTTACCGAACGGCATCCTCTACCTGAAAGGCGGCGACCTGGCCGAAGAGCTGGCCGAAGCGGGCAAGCCCTGCGAGATCTTCCCGATCAGCCGGTGGTTCGACGATGGGTTTTTCGAGACCAAAAGCGTCGTTTACATCAAAAAATAGGAGATATTTTTGCAAATGATATAAATTTACATACCTTTGCACTCCGCGAAACATTCGAAGAATCGTAGAATAAAAATATAAAGCCATGACTAAAAGGACTTTTCAGCCTTCGCAGCGCAAAAGGCGCAACAAACACGGTTTCCGTGAGAGGATGTCTACGGCCAACGGCCGCAAGGTACTCGCCGCACGCCGCGCCAAAGGCCGCAAGAAACTGACCGTTTCGGACGAGGCCCTCGCCAAGTAGGCTTCGCCCCCACGGCGACAAATTCAGGCCGCACATAACGTGCGGCCTTTTTCGTAGATATGGACTTCAAACAGATCATACAGAAAGCCGAAACCGGCGGACGCATCACGCCCGAGGAGGCGCTGTGTCTCTACCAGGACGCCCCGCTGGCCGAACTGGGCCGTCTGGCGACCGCGATCAAGGAGCGCAAGAGCGGCCGGGACATCTTCTACAACCGCAACATCCACATCGAGCCGACGAACGTCTGCCTGTTCAACTGCCGCTTCTGCTCCTACCGCAAACCGGCGGGCGACCCGGCGGCGTGGGATATGACCATGGACCAGATCGAGCAGACGGCCCTCAACCATCGCGGCGAGGGGCTTACGGAGGTGCATATCGTCGGGGGTGTCCATCCCCGGCACACGCTCGAATCCTATGCCGAGATGATCCGGCGGGTGAAAAAAGCGCTGCCTGAAGTGGAGGTCAAAGCGTTTACCGCCATCGAGTTGGGTTACATGATCCGTAAAGCGGGACTGGACTTGCGCGAGGGGCTGCGCCTGCTCAAAGCGGCGGGCATGGTGGCCATTCCGGGCGGGGGTGCGGAGATCTTCGACGAAGCGATCCGGGCGCAGATCTGCCCCGAAAAAGGATCCACCGCCGAATGGCTCGCCCTGCACGAGGCCGCCCACCGGGAGGGCATAACGACCAACGCCACGATCCTCTACGGCCACATCGAAACGCCTGCCCATCGCATCGACCACCTCGACCGGCTGCGCTCGTTGCAGGACCGCACGGGCGGATTCAACGCCTTTATCCCCCTGAAATACCGCAACGCGGGCAATCCGATGTCCCCCATCGGCGAGGTAAGCATCACCGAGGACCTGCGCACGCTGGCCCTGAGCCGCATCTTTCTCGACAACATTCCCCACATCAAAGCCTACTGGCCCATGTTCGGGCGCACGACCACCGAGCTGGCCCTCGCCTTCGGCGCCGACGACATCGACGGCACGATCGGCGACACGACCAAAATTTATTCGATGGCCGGGGCCGAGGAGAAAAACCCCGCGATGAGCATCGCTGAGATGGAAAAAATGGCCGCGGCGGCGGGTTACAAGGCAGTCGAACGGGATACGTTTTACAATCCGGTAAAAAAATAGTATTTTCGCATCCAAACAGACTTTCATGGATATGCCTAACTGGATAACCCGCATAAACCAGAACGTGGTGGCCCGCAACCTGATCCTCGCGGTGTGCGCCGTCATCGTGTTCCTGTTCGTCACCTCGCTGCTGCTCAACCTGTTCACGCGCCACGGCAGCCATAAGGCCGTGCCCGATTTCACGGGCAAGGACATCGCCGAGGCGAGGCGCGAAGCCCGCCACGCGGGCCTGCGCATCGAGATCGTCGATTCGCTCTACGTGCCCGCCTACCCGGGCGGCACGGTGCTCGACCAGAACCCATCGGGGGGGACGCAGGTCAAGAGCGGCCGCCGCATCTTCCTGACGACCAATTCTTACCATCAGCGCAAAGTACAGATCCCGTACGTTACGGGGTTCTCGCTGCGGCAGGCTAAAAATAACCTCGAAGTGGCCGGACTGGGGATCGAAAAACTGATCTACCGCGCCGACCTGGCGACGAATTACGTCCTCGAAGAGCGTTTCGACGGCCGCCTGATCACCCCCGGCAGCAAGGAGCAGGCCGAGGTCGGCTCGGGCGTCACGCTGACCGTCGGCATGGGCGACGGCGGGACGACCACCAAGGTACCCAAATTGGTCGGCTTCCCGCTCAAGGAGGCCCGCAGCCGCCTCTGGGAACTCGGGCTGAACGTCGGCAAGATCGAGGAGGACAAGGGGATCACCCCGCTGAACATGAACGAGGCGCGGGTTTACAGCCAATCGCCCGAGCAGGGCGAGATCGTAATCCTCGGGCGCAGCGTCACGTTCAAACTGACGCTCGACGAGGATAAGATTGCAAAGGGCAGCCAGAGCTCCGACCGCTCGGCGCGGCGGATCGTTTCTACGCAGAAGGCAGCCAGCGAACAATAACGGGCAACCGCAAGGGTTGCCCCTACGAATCCGCATCAAGGAAACCCCACCATCAAAATTCCACTCTCCGTCGGTAGCCGAAGGCGGGGCCGGCGCCTTAAGCGAGAGGTTTGGGACCCGCCAGGGTTTTCGAAATGACCAAGGACGGAAACTGTAGCGTTAAGCGAGCGCAGCGAGTAGCGGAATTTCCGTCCGACTCGTTTCGAAAAGCCGTAAGCGGGTAAACCGGAGCGCGGCGCCTTGATCTTTTTGCTTACTTTTTGGATCAAGCCAAAAAGTAAGTCGGCCTCAGCCGAAAAAGAGTGACAGAATAATATCTGAAAATATGCGCGTTGACGACGAGGATTTGAAAGACCGCCCGCTGGCGGACGACGAGGAGCAGCAGGATGAGCTCTATGAGCATTTCGCGATCTCGGTCGACCGCGGGCAGAGCTTGTTGCGCATCGACAAATTCCTTTTCAACCGGCTGGAGAGCACCTCGCGCAGCCGTATCCAGGCAGCTGCCGATGCGGGTAATATCCTTGTGAACGGCGCTTCCGTCAAGTCGAGCTACCGGGTCAAGCCGCTGGACTCTATTTCCATCGTGCTGCCCTATCCGCGACGCGAGTTGGAGATCCTGCCCGAGAACATTCCTTTGGAGATTCCCTATGAGGACGACGAACTGCTGATCGTCGACAAGCCGGCGGGGCTGGTCGTCCATCCGGGGCATGGCAATTATACCGGCACGCTGGTCAATGCGCTGGCGTGGCACCTTCGTGAGGTCCCGATGTTCCGCGAGGGCGATATGCGCGCGGGGTTGGTCCACCGCATCGACAAGAATACCTCGGGGCTGCTGGTGATCGCCAAGAGCGAGCGGGCCCATGCAAAACTAGCCAAGCAATTTTTCGACCATACGGTCCACCGCCGCTACAACGCGCTGGTGTGGGGCGATTTCCCGCAGGACGAGGGGACGATCACCGGGCATATCGGGCGCAGCGTGAAGGATCGGCTGAAGATGGCCGTTTTCCCGGACGGTGAGCAGGGGAAGCATGCCGTGACGCATTACAAGGTGCTGGAACGTTTCGGGTATGTGACCCTCGTGGAGTGCCGCCTGGAGACCGGGCGCACCCATCAGATCCGTGTGCACATGGAACACACCGGCCATCCGCTTTTCAATGACGAGCGGTATGGCGGGGACCGGATACTGAAAGGCACGACCTTTGCGAAATACAAACAGTTCATCGAGAATTGTTTCGAGCTGATGCCGCGGCAGGCGTTGCATGCGCGCAGCCTCGGGTTCCGCCATCCGGCGACCGGTCAGGATGTGGTGTTCGAAAGCGGGTTGCCTGCGGATTTCCAGGCGGTGATCGACCGCTGGCGGGCGTATAAAGCATAATTCTTTGTCATTCTGAACGAAGTGAAGAATCTTGGTCGGACTGTGCCGGAATAATTCCGACCAAGATTCTTCACTTCGTTCAGAATGACAAAACACGGAATAAATCGACGATATTATGGAACATACACTCGCCCAAATAGCCTCGCGCCGCGGGGTCCGCTTCGTCCACCGGGCCGGGGCGGCCTCGACGAACGATCTGGTGCGCGATCCATCCTTCGGGCACGGCGACGTGGCGATGGCCGAGGAGCAGACCGCAGGGCGCGGGCAGCAGGGCAACAGCTGGCATAGCGAGCCGGGGGCGAACCTGACGCTGAGCCTCGTGCTCACGCCGGATTTCCTGCCCGCGGGGGAGCAGTTTTATCTGTTGCAGGCCGTGAGCCTCGGCGTGGCGGATACCCTCAGGGAGCTTGGGCTCGACGCGCGGATCAAGTGGCCGAACGATATCTATATAGGTGACAAAAAAGTGGCGGGCCTGCTGATCGAGAACGATATTTGCGGAATGAACGTCTGCCGCACCATTGCGGGCATCGGGCTGAATGTAAACCAGACCCGTTTCCCGGACGATCTGCCCAACCCCACTTCCATCGCCATCGAGAAGGGCGCCGGGCAAGACCGCGGAGCGATTTTCGAAGCGCTTTACGATCATCTCATGAGGCGCTACGAGAGCCTGCGGCGGGGCGAAACGGAGCGCCTGGCCCGCGATTACCATGAGCGGCTTTACCGCCTCGGTTCCGTACACCAGTACAGCCTCCCCGACGGTACCACATTCGACGGCATGATCCTCGGCGTGGCGCTGACGGGCGAATTGCAGGTCGCGCATCAACCCAGCGGCGTGGTGCACTCCTATTTATTCAAGGAGATCGCGTTTTTGTAATTTAGGGCGTGTTAACATAAACGCTTACGGACGCTTTTGTCATTCTGAACGAAGTGAAGAATCTTGGTCGGACTGTGCTCAGAACCATTTCGACCAAGATTCTTCACTTCGTTCAGAATGACAAATACCTCCCGCGTGCCGGGCGACACCACTTCGTTCAGAATGACAAAACGCCAATTCATAATTCATAATCCATAATTCATAATTCAATTTCCCTATCTTTGTCCCGATGAAAAACGGAAAGCCGATCACTCCGCGCACGTTGTTGTGGCTGCTGATGGGCGCCTGGTGGGTGGTCAACCTGCTGCAGGCGGCCTTCACGGGGCTGGCCAACGATGAGGCGTACTACTACGTCTTCGCGTTGGATCCGGCGTGGGGGTACTTCGACCATCCGCCCGTGACGGCGTGGCTGGTCTGGCTCGGCACGCAGTTTTTCGGGGCTACGGATATCGGGGTGCGGTTCTTTTTCACGCTGCTGCAACCGCTTTACCTGCTGATCTTTTATCAGGTTGTCAAGCCCGAGCGGGAGACCGTGCGCGATGTGACGCTTTATTTTTTGATCACGGCGGCGCTGCCGATCCTGCAATTGTACGGCTTCCTGGCTGTGCCGGACGGGCCGCTGCTGCTCGCTTCGGCATTGTTCCTGCTTTGCTATAAGCGTTTTACGGAGCACAATGGGGTCTGGGACGCCGTGCTGATGGGGGCCACGATCGCGCTGTTGGCTTACTGCAAATACCATGGGGCGCTGGTGGTGCTCTTCACGTTGGCTTCGAACCCGCGCCTGCTGCGTAACCCGAAAGCCTACCTCGCGGTGGCGGTGGCGGCGGCGATGATGGTGCCGCACCTGCTTTGGCAGGCGGACCATGACTGGGTATCCTTTAAATACCATCTCGCGGGGCGCAACAAGGTCTTTAAGATCGGTTACGTGACCGAGTACCTGCTCAATGTGCTGGCCGTGTTCAATCCGCTTTTCTTCCCGCTTTATGTGAAGGCGTGGCGGGCCACCCGTTCGCGCGACCATGTGCAGCGGGCCGTGCGGTGGATCGGCGCGGGGCTGGTGCTCTTCTTCCTGCTTTCGAGCATCCGGGGGTATGTGCAGCCGCAATGGACGATCGTCGCGGCGTTCATGTTCGTCATGCTGCTGTTCGTTTATGCGCGCGACCATGTTCGCACACAACGCTACGTACGCACGGCAGCGTTGGTAACCATTGGGCTGGTCGTGTTGCTGCGGCTGGTGATGATCTTCAACCCGATGCATGTCGGGACTAAACTTTATTACGAGATTTTCGACAATAAAGCCTCCTACGGCGCCATCGCCGACGAGGCGGCCGGGCGGCCGGTGATCTTCCGGGGAAGCTATGCCATCGCGGCGAAATATATTTACTGCACGGGCGGCGAGGCTTACTGCCAGCCCAATGTCTACTACCGCAACAGCCAGTGGGAATTCCTGGAAAACGACACCCGCATGGAAGGGCGCGAAGTGCTGGTCGAGGTGTGGGAAAACCCGGAGCGGGAGCTCACGCTGGCCAACGGCCGTAAATTTTCCTATGTAACCGTGCGGGATTTCCATCCGGTGCGCCATGTGCGCATCGAGGCGACCCGGCCGCTGCCCGAAGTGCTGTACCCGGGGGAAACGGTGCGGTTGCCGCTTTCGGTAGCCAATCCTTATCCGTACGATATTCCGCTCAGCCCCGATTCCGTGGCCGTGGCGGCCGTTTGGAGCCGCCATGCGGAGCGGTGGTTCACGGAGAGCACGCTGCCTGTGCAACTCGATGTGCCGGGACATAAATTGCTTTATGACACGGTGGCGTTCCCGGTGCCCGCGGACCTGCTGCCGGGCCGTTACAGCGTGGGGCTGGTGGTGCGCAACCCGCCCCTCGGCTATTGGTATAACAGCCCCGTGTGGCACGTACAGGTTGGGAAATGATCGCGCAACTGATCAAATTCTGCGTCGTGGGCGGATCCGGGGTTTTCGTGGATTTCGGGATCACATACGCGCTCAAGGAGTGGGCGCGGTGGAATAAATATGTGGCTAACTCGTGCGGGTTCATCTGCGCGGCCTCGTCGAATTACGTGCTCAACCGGATATGGACTTTCTCCAGCCATGACCCGCATATCGCCCGCCAATACCTGATCTTCATCGCCATCGCGCTGATCGGGCTGGTGATCAACAACGGCGTGATCTGGCTGCTCTCGGACCGCCTGCATCTCGGGCCCCGCGTGCGCATCACACAGAAACAACAGTTTTATCTGGCCAAGCTGGTCGCCATCGGGGTGGTCACGTTCTGGTATTTCTTCATGAATTATTTTTTCAATTTCTCGGTCTGACGGTTATTGCGCGTCCGGCCTCTGTAGGGGCACCCCTCGCGGGTGCCCTTTTCTGTAAAAAAAACAAGGCCACCCGCGAGGGGTGCCCCTACAAGACCGTTTGTTTCGTTATTGCGGGATCGCCGCGCTCTGCGTGGTGTCCGCGACCGCTTTGACCGAGTCGGCCGGGAGGACGGGCTGTTGCGTGGAATCGGGAACAGTCGTGACGGTCGTCGCGGCAGGTTGGGCGGGCGCTTTGGCGGCCTTGCCCCGGGGGTTCTGCATCGACACGAGCACGATCAGGATGACGGCGGCGATGGCGGCGATGATGCCTATGATCTTTTTATTCATGGGTGCGGGATTTTATCCGGGGCAAAATTACGCATTTTTTGCGCACAATCAATATACGTCGTCCCAGTCGTCCGTGCGATAAATGCGGGGCGTGAGGCCATGCCGGTCGTACAGCGACACGAGCGTGTAATTCCGGAAGGCGTAACGCAGCGCCACAGGCTCGGACACCTCGGGGCACGACACCTCGACCACGTTTGTACCCGTGATGCGCGCCTCGGCGGGGTAGAATTTCTTATCTGCACCCGAGAGCGTGAACGCCAATATCTTATCGCCGCGGACCGTCAGTCCGTCACCGGCATGGGAAAAGGTCACGATGGCCTTGCCGCCCCGGAATTCGACTTTTTCGAAGTCGGGGGCGTCCGCCTTGATCCCCTTCATCCCGTAGACATGCTCGCACATCAGGCGCGCCACACGGTCGCCCGTGACGCCTTTCTGCGGGTAGTGGGGGGTATCGACGCCGCCCACGTCGGTCGAAACGGCCACCCAGTAGCCAGGGATCGAATTGCGCACCTCGAACTGTTTCTCGACGATCAGCGTCGTAGTGATGGCCTCCGCTCCTTTATCGCGCGGAAACATCGCGCCCTGGATGTTGATGAACGGCATCGCGGGATCGCCCCACAGCGCGCGCCATGACCGCACGAGCTCGGTGAGCACCGCCGGGTAGTTCTGATAATCGCGCCGGTTGGCCCCCGCCTGGAACCAGACGAAGCCGCGGGCCGTGTAATCCTTTATGGGCAGGATCATGCCGTTGTAGAGCACCGAGGTCTGTTTCTGCACCTTGTCCGAGGCGTCGAGCGCGGCGGGATCCACGCCGCCCGCACGCGTGATCGATTCGGGCGAGAGCCACGCTTCGAGGCGCGAACTGCCCCAGGCGCTCACGACCATCCCCACCGGCACGCCCAACTTGCGGTACAATTCCAAAGCCGTAAAATAGGGCACGGCGCCGAAAGCGGGCGTATTGGCCGGGTCGGCGGGTTTCCACGCCCCCGTGCAGTCGTTTTGAGGTTGCTCGGCCTCGATGCGCGCCACGCTGAAAACGCGGATCGCATCGCGGTATCGGCCCGATTCGGCGATCGCCTCCGCCGAGCCTTCGACGGGCTGGGCGGCGCTGCCCCTCACCGGGTGCACCATGTTGGACTGGCCCGAGCAGACCCACACCTCGCCGATCATCACATCGTTCACCACCACAGGGGTTCCGTCGCTGACGGTGAGCGTGTAGGGGCCCCCGGCCTGCGGGGTGCGCACCCTCACGAGCCAGCGGCCGTCCTTGTCCGCCTGGCCGGACCAGTTGCGTTTGTCCCACGATCCCCCGACGGCGATCTTCGCCCCGGGCGCGGCCCAGCCCCAGACGGCCACGGAGGCCTGGCGTTGCAAGACCATATGATCGGAAATGACGGCCGGGAGTTTCACTTCAGCCCGGGAAGCGAACGCGAAAGCGGCGAAAAGCAGAATGACGGGGAGTCGTTTCATGGGAGTAAGATTTTACACAAAGATAAGCATAGTATTTGCTATGAATTGCTTCCGAAGTAACGCAGCGTTGTCCTTACGTAACGGATTTAACCATTTATTAACACTCTAAAACCAAATTTTCACATTGCTATACAGGGGTTTATCGTACCTTTGCGGCCTGAATGCGATTTTTTTGTCGAAATCCGAGGAAATTACAAAGGATTTTACTATATTTACGCATACGATACCCCGTAAAATGTATTGGATATGTCGGTTCTGAATTTTGACAAGAACAGCCTGGGCAACCTGGAGTATTCCCTGCAACGTGAAATGCTCACCACCAACCGCGCCGGAGGCTATATGTCGACCACCATCGTCTGCTGCAACACGCGTAAATACCATGGGCTGATGGTCTGCCCGCGCAACGAGCAGGACGAGAAAAATTACGTGCTGCTCTCCACGCTGGACGAGACGGTCGTCCAGCACGACCAGTCGTTCAACCTGGCGATCCACCGCTTCCCGGGTACCTACGAGCCGCGGGGGCATAAGTATATCACCGATTTCTCGTACAAGCATAATCCCACGATCACCTACCGTGTGGGCGGGGTGGTGCTTAAAAAAGAGTTGCTGTGGATGCATTCGCGCACGCAGCTGATGATCCGTTACACGCTGCTGGAGGCGCATTCGAAGACCACGCTGCGGCTGCGGCCCTTCCTGGCCTTCCGCGACGCGCATTCGCTCAGCTCGGCCAATATGTTCGCCGACGGACACACCTGGCCCGTGGACCGCGGGGTGAAGTGCCGCCTGTACGCCGATTTCCCGTGGCTGCACATGCAGATGAACAAGGAGTGCGAGTTCGTCCCAGCGCCCGACTGGTACTATAATTTCGAATACCTGGAGGAGAAGAACCGCGGCTATCCTTACCGCGAGGACCTGCTCACGACCGGGTATTTCGAATGCCCGATCGAAACGGGCGAAAGCATCATCTTCTCCTGCTCGACCGAGGAGGTCGAATCCGCGGGACTCGCCGAGATGTTCGACACGGAGCTGGCGAAACGCTCCGACAAGGTCGACCTGCTCTCCTGCCTGCGCCACTCCGCGCGGCAGTTTCTCGCCCACCGCGGCGAGCGCACCGAAGTGGTGGCCGGCTACCCGTGGTTCGGCCGCTGGGGGCGCGACACGTTCATCGCCCTGCCCGGGATCACCCTCTCGCAGGGCAAGGTGGACGCCTGCGTGCAGGTGATCGACACGATGACGCGCGAGATGCAGGACGGGCTCTTCCCCAATATGGGCACGGCCTATAACTCGGTCGATGCGCCGCTCTGGTTCTTCTGGACGTTGCAGCAGTTGGAAAAGCATGTGGGGGCCGAGCGGATCTGGGCCGACTACGGCGGCAAGATGAAAGACGTTTTGGCCGCTTACCGGCGCGGAATCGGCGAGGTTATTGCATTGCATGGCAACGGTCTTGTCTGGGCGTCGAGCCCGACGCACGCCATGACCTGGATGGACGCGATGGTGGACGGGGTTCCCGTCACGGGCCGCGACGGCTACCAGGTGGAGATCAACGCCCTTTGGTATAACGCGATGTGCTACGCGCTCGAACTGGCCGGCCGGTTCGGGGACGAGGCCTTCGTGCGCGAATGGCAGGGACAGCCCGAGGTGACGAAGGCGTCGTTCCTGGAGAAATTCTGGGCCGCGGAGCGCAAATCGCTCTACGACTACGCGGATATGTCGCACACGAACACCTTCATCCGCCCCAACCAGATCATCGCCTGCTCGCTGCGCTACACGATGCTCACGCAGGAACAGGTGCTCGGCGTGGTAAACAACGTGAAGCAACACCTGCTCACCCCGAAAGGGCTGCGCACCCTCTCGCCGCGCAACCCCCTCTACCAGGGGCGCTACGAGGGCGACCAGCCCACGCGCGACCGCCAGTACCACCAGGGCACGGTGTGGCCGTGGCTGCTGGAGCACTACGCCAAGGCGTGCTTCGACCTCTACGGCAAGGCGTACCTGCCCCAGGCCGAGGAACTGGTCGCCGGTTTCGAAGAGGACGTGAACAGCTACGGCATCGGGTCGATCAGCGAGATTTACGACGGCGATCCTCCCCACAACCAGCGGGGGGCGATCTCCCAGGCGTGGAGCGTCGGGGCGGTGCTGCGGATCAATGAAATGATCGAAGAACTGAAAAAATAAATTATGAATTATGAATTATGGATTATGAATTGCCTGCCGGACAGGTATTTTCATAGACAGCCCGTAATTCATAATTCATAATCCATAATTCATAATTCATGAGAGTACTGATGTTCGGGTGGGAGTTCCCGCCGCATATCGCAGGAGGCCTGGGGACGGCATGTTACGGGCTGACCCGCGGCCTGGCCAAACACGGGGTCGAGGTGATCTTCGTCGTGCCGCACGCTTACGGCGACGAGGACCAGCGTTTCGTGCGCGTGGTCAACGCCTCGGACGTGGAGGCGCTCTACGGCGAGGCGGGGCGCGACGGCCACCTGGAAGAGCTTTGGGATAAGCTCACGTTCATCCATATCGACTCCAACATGGTGCCCTATATCTCGCCCGAGGATTTCGAGACGATGTCCGAAGAGGTGCGCAAGACGGGGGAGATACAACACGAGCCCATTCCCGGCGACGTCTGGAAAGAGCGTTACAATTTTTCGGGAAAATACGGCGCAAACCTCATGGAAGAAGTGGCGCGTTACGCGATGGTGGCCGCGCAGGTCGCCAAAGACCTCGACGGGCAGTTCGACGTGATCCATGCCCACGACTGGCTGACCTATTACGCCGGGATCGCGGCCAAGAAGGTTTCCGGAAAGCCGCTGGTGGTGCACATGCACGCCACGGAGTTCGACCGCAGCGGCGAGCACGTCAACCAGTCCGTCTACGACATCGAGCGCACGGGGATGCACGCCGCCGACCGGGTGATCGCCGTGAGCAACCTGACGCGCAAAACGGTCATCGAGCGGTACGGGGTGGATCCCCACCGGGCGGTGACGGTGCACAACGCCGTGCGGTTCGCGTCGAGTCCCTCGACCGACGTGGAGCGCGGGCTGGACGACAAGATCGTCACCTTCCTGGGGCGCATCACCTACCAGAAAGGGCCGGATTATTTCGTCGAGGCGGCGGCGAAGGTGCTCAAACGGCTGCCCAACGTGCGGTTTGTGATGGCCGGCAGCGGCGACATGCTCAACCATGTGATCCGCCGCGTGGCCAAACTGGGGATCGCCGACCGGTTCCACTTCACGGGGTTCCTGAAAGGGGAGGACGTGCAGAAGATGTTCGCGCTGAGCGATGTGTATGTGATGCCTTCGGTCTCGGAGCCTTTCGGTATCTCGCCCCTGGAGGCGATGAAGTCCGAGGTGCCGGTGATCATTTCGAAGCAGTCGGGGGTGGCCGAGGTGTTGGACTACGCGGTGAAGGTGGATTACTGGGATGTGGATGCGATGGCCGATGCGATCTACGGGCTGATCCAATACCCGGCGCTGGCCAAAATGTTCTCGGAAAAAGGTTTGGAAGAGGTGACGGCGCTCAAATGGGACGACGCGGCCGAGGAGGTGAAAGAAGTGTACGAATCTTGCATAGAAAATTATGAATTATGAATTATGGATTATGAATGGCCTGCCGGACAGGCATTTTCATAAACATTCCGTAAATCCATAATCCATAATTCATAATTCATAATTTATTTAAAGTTTGTGCCATGAAAACGATATGTTTCTATTTCCAGGTCCACCAGCCGATGCGGCTCAAGCGGTACCGTTTCTTCAACATGGGGCGCGACCACAACTACCTGGACGATATCGGCAACCGCTCGATCATGCAGAAAGTCGCCGCGCGCTGCTATGTGCCGATGAACGCGCTGCTGCTGCGGCTGATCGAGGAGAACAAGGGCGCATTCCGGATCAGTTTCTCGATGTCGGGGCTGGCCGTGGAGCAGTTCAAAGCCTATGCGCCCGAGGTGCTGGAGGGTTTCAAGGCGCTGGCCGCCACGGGCTGCGTGGAGTTCCTGGGCGAGACGTACGACCACTCGCTGGCCGCGCTGAGCAGCCGCGAGGAGTTCACCAAGCAGGTCAAGGCGCACGGCAACATGATCAAACAGGAGTTCGGCCAGATGCCCAAGGCGTTCCGCAACACGGAGCTGATCTACTCGGATCAGATCGGCGATTGGGCCGCCGCGATGGGGTTCAAAACGATGCTCGCCGAGGGCGCCAAGCATATCCTGGGCTGGAAGAGCCCCAACTACGTTTATGCCAACGCGCTGAACCAGAAGCTGCGCCTGCTGCTGCGCAACTATAAGCTCAGCGACGATATCGCCTTCCGGTTCTCGAACCGCGAATGGGACCAGTGGCCGTTGACGACCGATAAATTCGTCGAGTGGCTCATCGGCGACGCCAATGCGGGCGAGGTGGTCAACCTGTTCATGGATTACGAGACGTTCGGCGAACATCAGAACGCCGATTCGGGTATCTTCGACTTCATGGCCCACCTGCCGAAAGCCGCCCTGAAGACCAAAAAACTGGAATTCGCCACCGTGTCGGAAACCGCTGCCAAACACCAGCCCGTGGCCGTGCTCAACTGCCCCCACCCCATGTCGTGGGCCGATGAGGAGCGCGACATCACCGCCTGGCTGGGCAACGAGTTGCAGAACCAGGCGTTCAACACGCTGAGCGCTCAGCGCGATAAAGTGCTCAAGCTGGCCGATCCCGATTTCACCTATGTGTGGAATTTCATGCAGTGTTCCGACCATTTTTACTATATGGCCACCAAATGGCTCTCGGACGGCGATGTGCACAGCTATTTCAATCCGTTCGATTCGGCTTACGACGCCTTCATCAACTATATGAATGTGCTGAGCGACTTCGTCAACGAGTTGGACAAACGGCTGGCGGCAGCGCAGGCGCCCGTACAGACCGGCGCAGAGTGCGCTCCGGCGATGGCTTAACGTGCTGCTGATCCGTTCCCGTAGGGGCGCCCCTCGCGGGCGCCCTTTTTTTGGCCTGCCTTGTCATTCGGCAGCGTAGTGAAGAATCTTGGTCGGAATGGTTTGCAGCACACAGCCAGACCAAGATTCTTCACTGGCGTTCAGAATGACAAGCCCGGACTGAGGAGACACAGCCATAAGGGAGGATCGAACTTACACCAACCTACTTTTCGGACTGAGCCGTATCTTTGAGATTCTTCACTACGCTGCCGAATGACAAACAGGCACAATTAAAGGATATATATACCGTTCTTTGTAGTAAAAAAGCGTCGATCTCTCATTCCTTTTTACTACTTTTGCCAGATACTAAATACGTGTGGTATGCGCAGGTTTTTGTTCGTTTCGTTTTTGTTTACCATAGCCGTCCTGACCGCTTTCGGCTCCGGCGGCGGGCATTTCGATAAGGCGATGGCGCTCTGGGACAGCGGCATGTGGAGCGCCGCGAGGGTCGAGTTCGAAAAGGCGCGGGCGGCGATCGTCGATCCGGCCGATGCGATGGTGCTGCGCTGCGACTACATGGTCGTGATGTGCGCCGCGGCCGCAGGCGACGACCATACGCGCTACCTGGCCGAGGATTTCCTCGCCCACTACCCCCACACGGTCTACCACAACGACGTGCTCTTCGCGCAGGCCACGGAGCTCTACCGCCTCGGCGAGTGGGGCGAGGCGCTGCCCGGGCTGCTGTCGGTCGATCCATTCGATTTGCCCGAGGCGAAACAGCCCGAATATTTCTTCAAGCTGGGGCATTGCTATTTCCTTGAGGGCAACGGCGATGCGGCTTACCGCGCCTTGCGCCAGGTGGACAAGCAGAGCGAGTACGGCAATGCGGCGACCTATTACATCGCCTACCTGGACTATACGAACGGCAGCTATGCCACGGCCAAGCAGGGTTTCGCCTCCTTGCAGAGCGATCCGGCCTACGGGAAGATCGTGCCTTTCTACCTGTTGCAGATCGAATTTTTGCAGAATAATTTCCAGTATGTGACCGCGCACGGCGACGCACTGCTGCAGACGGCCACCAAGGCGCGCGCGATGGAGACCGCCCGCCTGATCTCCGAGTCGTGGTACCGGCTGGGCGACCACACACAGGCGTTGCGCTACATGGACCTCTACCGCCAGTTGGGCGGCGAGATGGGCCGCGAGGAGAACTACATAGAGGGGTACTGCCTCTACATGACGGGCGATTATGCCTCGGCCGCCGGGCCCCTGGGGCTGGTCTGCACGGTGGAGGACGCCCTCTCGCAGAACGCGGCCTACCACCTGGCGGACTGCTACCTGCAGGCGGGCGATAAGCGCCGCGCGATGCAGTCCTTCTCGATCGCCTCGGCGGGGCGTTTCGATGAGGCGGTGCGCGAGGATGCGCTGTTCAACTACGGGAAACTGCAATACGACCTGGGCGGCGGGGTGTTCAATGAGGCGATCAATGTGCTGACCCGCTATATTTCGGAATATCCCAACAGTCCGCGCGTGAACCAGGCGCGCGAATACCTGCTGGCGGCCTACTACAACTCGCGCAACTACGAGGCGGCTTACGAGGCGATCAAGCTGATCCCCAATCCGGACAACAACGTCAAGTCGGCGCTGCAAAAGATCACCTATTTCCGCGCGCTGGAGTATTACAACGCGGGTGAGCAGGCCGAGGCCACGCGCCTGCTGCAAATCTCCGCGGCGAACCGTTACAATGCGAAATACACCGCCCTGGCCACTTTCTGGCAGGCCGAGATCCTTTACAAACAGGGGAATTTCAAGGCGGCGGCCCCGCTTTACCGCGATTTCATCACGCTTTCGCCCAAGGGTGAACCGGAACACAACACGGCCTATTACTCGCTGGCTTACTGCTATTTCAATACGAAGGAGCACGAAAATGCCGCCTCGTGGTTCGAGCGTTTCCTCGCTTCGGGGTCGGTGGCGCGTGATTTTTCGGCTGATACCTATAACCGTTTGGGCGACCTGAAATACGCCGGACGCTCGTTCTGGCAGGCCATCGAGGAGTATGACAAGGCGATCAAGCTCGGCACGCAGCAGGCCTATTACGCCGAGTGGCGGCGCGCGGTGATGCTCGGCATGGTCGACCGCACACCCCGCAAGATCGAGAGCCTGCTGGCGATCATCGGCGACGGGAAGGGCGATTACGTGGACGACGCAATGTACGAACTGGGGCAGACCTACATGGGCCAGGAACGCTGGGGGGACGCCTCGGCGATGCTCAAACGCTATATGGACACCTATCCGCAGGGCGAGCGGCGCGTGGACGCGCTGGCCGACCTGGGCCTGGTTTATCAGAACCTCGGCCGACAGGACCAGGCGCTCGAATCCTATAAACAGATCGTCGCCTCGGCGCCCAACTCCACGCAGGCCAAGGACGCCATGTCAGGCATCCGAAGCATCTATGTGGACCGCAACGATGTGGACGGCTATTTCGCCTACGCCGCGAAAACGGGCGTGGAGACCGACCTGACCATCGTGCAGCGCGACTCGCTCTCGTTCGCTTCGGCTCAGCGGCAGTACCTCGTGGGCGCAGACCCGAAAACCGGGATGGCCGCCCTGCAAGGGTACCTGAAAAATTATCCGAAAGGCGCGTACCGCACCCAGGCGCTCAGCAACCTGGGCGACGCGGCGATGCAGGCGGGCAACCGCACCGTGGCAAAAGATGCCTACAAGGAGCTCGCAGGTATGTATTACAACGAATACACGGTCGGCGCGCTGGAACATCTCTCGCGCATGCAGGAAGAGGACAAAGAGTACGCGCCCGCCCTGGCCAGCTACCGCGACCTGGCCGCCCGGGCCACCACTTCGGCCGCCATCAACCGCGGTCTGGAAGGGATGATGCGCATGGGTGCGCAGGTTCCGGGAACCGATATGGCCGTCCTCGCGGATGAGGTGCTCGCCTCGCCGCACGCAGGCAAGGAGGTCATCCGCCGCGCACAGTTCGCCAAAGCGACCGCCCTCGCCGCCGCCGGGCAACCCGGACAGGCGATGTCCATTTACGAAAAACTCGCCTCCGAGTACCAGACCCCCGAGGGAGCCGAATCGGCCTACCGCGTGATCGAGTCGCTGGCCGCCGCGGGCAAGTACGCCGATGCCAAGAAGCGCATCTTCGCCTTCACCGATTCCGCCTCGCCCCAGACCTACTGGCTGGGCCGCTCGTTCCTGATCCTGGGCAACGTCTACATCGCCGAGGGCGACACGTTCCAGGCCCGCGCCACCTTCCAGAGCGTCGTGGACGGCTATCCCAACCAAACGGACGGCATCGTAGAAAAAGCGCGCGAAAGCATCGACAACCTGAAATAAGACGACCATGAAAAGGATATATATAGCCGCCATAGCCGCACTCTTCGCCGCCACCGCCACCGCCCAGCAGCCCGCCGGGCTCGAACGCCGCGTGGAGGTGACCAAAGCCTACGCCCCCGAGATCAGTTCGGCCGTGAAGCTCTCCACGCAGCCCCGCATGGAGGATACCGTGGCCCTGCGCCCCCAAGGCACCTACTCGATCCGTCCCGCCGCCTGGCAGACCGCCTTCGGTGTGAAACCCATCGCCGCGGCCAGCATCGACGCCACGCCCGAGCGCCTGCAACCCTCGCTCTATGTGAAACTGGGCGGCGGATACCCGGCGCAGAGCGTTGCGGACATCTATTTCCATAAGAATTTCGATCAGGGCTCCTTCGGCGCCTACATCAACCATTACGGCCAGTACGCCGACCTGGCGACCGACCTGCCCAAGCCGCTCGATCAGGAAACCACAGCCACCTGGAGTACTAACCGCCTGGGCCTCTACGGCGCCTACAAAACCGGCGACAAAACCTCCGTTTCGGGCGAGGTACAGTACGACTGGAATTACTTCACGCGCTACGGCCTGGCCGTGCCCATCAACGCCAACACGACCCTGCTGAACCTCATGAATCCCGGCGGCCCCGTAGCCCAGAGCTACTCCTCGCCCCGCATCCAGGCCGCCTTCGGCAACGATTTCACCAACCTGCGGTTCCTTAACTTTAAGATCTCCGCAGGCGTGGGCTACTTCGCCGACCGCAACAGCAACAGCGAAACCGACTACAACGTCTCTCTCGCTCTGGGCCGCATGTTCGGCGCCAACCGCCTCACCCTCACCGCCGGACTGCACGGCTACACCGGCGGCGGCGACGTCCTGGACAATTACAGCAACACCATCTTCAACATCGCCCCCCTCTACTCGCTCGACAACAAGGCCCTCAAAATAGCCTTCGGCTTCGACTTCGCCATCGACGACGCCCCCGCCGGTACCGCTACCCGATTCTTCCCCAAGCTCTCCGTGCAGTGGGACATCGCCCGGGGCTACTTCGTCCCCTTCGTGGAAGTGGACGGCCAGCTGCAAAACAACGGCATGCGGGCCCTGGCCACCCGCAACCCCTACATGCTCCCCGGCAGCGCCAGCTCCGTCAACACCGCCCGCTACGACGTGTTAGGCGGTATCTCCGGCAGCATATCCTCCGCATTCGCCTACAAAGTATACGGCGGGGCGACCATCTGGCGCGACTGGTGCAACGAGATCTACATGTACATCCCCGGCGCCACCGGAGCCTTCAGCCCCGGAACCCAGGACGTCCTCCAATTTACCATCGGAGGCGACATCTCCGGCCGCATAGCCGGCGGATTCGAAGCCATCCTGGCCCCGAAATTCCACATCTACCCCGACAACACCTCCGATAACAAAGCCGCCGGCCTGCCCGACCTGGAAGCCGACCTCTCCGCCCGATACACCTGGCGCGACCGCCTCATCCTCCAGGCCGGCATCACCTACACCGGAAACCGCTACTTCTACGCCATGATCCCCTCCGCCCAGGACAGCACCCCATTCGTAGACAAAAAACCATCCCCCGCCGCCAACCTCCACCTGACGGCCGAATATAACTTCAAAAACAAAATCGGCATATTCCTCGAAGCCCAAAACCTCCTCAACGCCCAACTATACCCCTACAACCACTACCAAGGCCCCGGCATCAACGCCATGGCAGGCGTCAAACTCAGGTTCTAATCGCCGCTTTTTGGAAAAAGCGGCACCAAAAACTTTTGTGAAAACTGCGTTTTCTGATAATTAGTTATTCCGGACTTAGTAGAAGTCTTTAGATAGAAAGATCCCCGGTGGATAGCTTGCGAAGTATGGCAAGCATATCACCGGGGATCTTTCTATCTAAAGACTTCTTTTAACCCCCCGAGCAAACTAATCATTGGATACGAAGTATCCACAAAAGTTTTGGGGCGCCTTTTCCAAAAGGCGCGATTACAGCCCTTCGAGTATGCGTTTGAGCACGACCTGGGCGGAGATTTCGCGGTTGGCGGCTTCGGGGATTACGATGGAGCGGGGGCTTTCTATTACTTCGTCGGTTACGATCATGTTTCTTCTTACGGGGAGGCAGTGCATGAAATGGGCGTTGTTGGTTAGGGCCATTTTCTTTGCGTCTACGGTCCATGCGCGGTCTGTGGAGAGGATTTTCCCGTAGTTGGGGTCGGTGTAGGCGGCCCAGTTTTTGGCGTAGATGAAGTCGGCTCCGGCGAAGGCTTTATTTTGGTCGTATTCGATTTTGGCTTTGCCGCTGAATTGGGGGTCGAGCTCGTATCCTTCGGGGTGGGTGATGACGAAGTCGTAGTCGGTGGCGTTCATCCATTCGGCGAAGGAGTTGGGGACGGCCTGGGGGAGGGCGCGGGGATGGGGGGCCCAGGTGAGGACTACTTTGGGGCGGGGGGTCTCCTTGTATTCTTCTATGGTGATCAGGTCGGCGAAGCTTTGGAGGGGGTGTCGGGTGGCGGCTTCCATGCTGACGACGGGGCGGCCGGAGTATTGGATGAACTGGTTGATTATTTCTTCGTTGTAGTCTTCCTTTTTGGATTCGAAGCGGGCGAAGGCTCGCACGCCGATCACATCGCAGTAGGATCCGATGACGGGGATGGCTTCCAGCAGGTGTTCGGATTTATCGCCGTCCATGACCACTCCGCGCTGGGTTTCGAGTTTCCAGGAATCCTTGTTCACGTCGAGCACCATGACGTTCATGCCGAGGTTCATGGCGGCTTTCTGCGTGCTCAGGCGGGTGCGCAGGCTGGAGTTGAAGAAGATCATCACCAGGGTTTTGTTTTGGCCGAGGTGGCTGAATGCGAAACGATCCTGCTTGATCAGCAGGGCCTCCTGCACGGCTGCGTGCAGGTCGCCCAGGTCTTGAACGTTGGTAAAATGCCTCATTTTCGTAAAACGGATTACAATACGGCGCAAATATATTAAAAATTCCCGCATGCCGGGTATAAAAACGACCATATTCCCCCCGGCTGAAGATCGTGCGGGGAGACCCGGGAGCCGGGGGCGTGATTGGCAATAGAACTAAAAACAGGATTTTATATGCTGAAAAGTTTTTTTGTCAACACGTTTGATTGTTTGCGCACTTATTATACATTTGTATTCCAGCAGAAAACCACAAAAACGCTAACCAAAATCAAACTATGGAAAGAAAAAATCTACTCGGTTTTAAAGGTACGGGCAGTACGTTATTCGGACTCACCATTGTCAATACCATCCTCACGGTGATCACATTAGGTCTTTATTATCCGTGGGCCAAGGTGAAGTACCTGAAGTACTACTACCAGAATTTCTACATGTCCGGCGACCATTTTTCTTTTCATGGTACGGGAAAAGAAATTTTCAAGGGATTTATCCGGGCGCTTATTTTCATCGTTGCCATCGTGGCGGCTTACGCCATTTTCCTGTACCTGCAGATTCCGCTGCTTGCCATTGTCATTTACCTGATCGGGTTTCTGCTGCTCATTCCCATCGCCGTGCACGGCACGATGCGTTACCGCCTGGCCAAAACCTCCTGGCGTTCGATCCATTTCGGGTACAGGGGCGACCTGACCGAATTGATCAAACTGTATTTCAAAGGATTCGGCCTGACCCTGATCACACTGGGGATTTACGGGTCGTGGTTCGAGGCGAATTTCCGGTCTTACCTCTTTAAGCATATCCGTTTCGGCGACGTCACGCTCGGCTTCACAGGCAAGGGCGAGGAGCTCTTTTTGATCAATCTGAAAGGGACGATCCTGACCTTCGTCACATTGGGCATCTATTGGTTTTGGTATATGGCCGAGTTATACCGGTTTTACTACGAATATACGGTGGCAGAACATAATGGACAGACTTATCAGCTCGAATCCACTTTTTCCGCCGGCAAGGTATTCAAGCTGGAGGTCGTCAACGGGCTGATCATTCTCTTTACCCTGGGCCTGGGGTTTGCCTGGGCGCAGGTGCGCAGGATGAAGTTCATGGCCGACAACCTGATCATCCCCGAAGAGCTGGATACCGACAGCATCGTCCAGACGGAAAGCGATTACAAGGACGCTACCGGCGAGGGCATGTTCGACTTCCTCGATTTTAACTTTATTTTCTAAGAGCTTGTTTGGAAATTTTACCGAAGCTGTTTTTTGCATCTTTTCGGTAGATTTTTCCGCCGATTTGTAGGGGCATATCGGGAATATGGGCCAAAAATCGGCGGGAAAAGATGCCGGAAAGAGGCGGAAAAGAGCGAGAGGAAAATTTCAAAACATGCTCTAATGTTGAAAACCGAGTTTTCAGGGAAATATTTTAACGGAACCTCCTCCAGGCCTTACCCTTGCCGGGTGAGGCCCGGGGAGCGTTCGTTCGATGTGTACCTGTTGGATGAGCAGGGCGGCGAAACGCAGGTCATTCGCTGGGACGTGTCGCAGATCACGAAGGACGATATCGATTTCAGCCACAAGGTACGGTTGAAGTACGGCTCGTTCCCGCATCAGCTGATCGAGGTGGAGGATGAGGAGTTCGTCGTGGCGTTGCGACGACTCTACCCGGATCGTGCTTTTGCCAAACGGGATATGGTGGCGGTCATATCGGGGCGCAGGAAATGGGTCATCGGCGCTTTCGTGGCGTTGCTGGCCTTCGGCGTGTTCGCTTTTTTGGTGATCGTGCCCAATGTGGCGGAATACGCCGCGACCAAAGTGCCCTTGTCCGTGGAGCGGGCCATCGGCGAGTCGGCCTACGGACAACTGACCGCGTTGGGCAGGGAGGATAGCGTCCAAAGCCGCCTGGTGCAGGAGTTTTTCGAAGCCATACCGGTCTCCCACAACTACGACTACACGATAACGGTCCTGGATTCCGGGATACAAAACGCTTTTGCCGTGCCCGGCGGGCGCATCGCCGTCTATTCCGGCATTCTGGACGGCATGGAGACCCCGGACGAACTGGTGGCGCTGCTGTTGCATGAAAGTGCGCACGTGGAGTTGCAGCACTCGCTGAAAAGCCTTTTCCGCACGCTGTCGGGGTATTTCTTTATTTCATTGCTGTTCGGGGACACGGGGGGCATCACGGCTGCCGTATTCCAGAATATTTATGTCTTCAAGGATCTGCAGTATTCGCGCGAAATGGAGCGGGAAGCGGATATGATGGGGCTGCAATCCATGCAACAGGCAGGCGTAGATCCGAATGGAATGATCGAATTGTTCCGCTCGATCGATCACGATTCGTTAAGCCCGATCAACAAATATGAATTATCGGAATTCATGAATACACATCCACTGACCAGGCACCGTATACGCTACATCGAGGAATACATCGCGGAAGATACGGCGCATTACGCGGGCATACCCGCGCTGGATGAACTGTTCGCAAGAATAAGAGGAGAGGAAGAATAAAAGAACGGTTGGCTTTTGCCATTCACAACGAATCGGTGCCGCCCGGCATCCGGAGAATATTTGTCACTGCCGAGCGAAGCGGTGCCGCCCGGCACACGGGGGATATTTGTCATTCAGAGCGAAGCGAAGAATCTTGGTCGGAAGTGTTCTGTACACAGCCCGACCAAGATTCTTCGCTTCGCTCGGCAGTGACAAAACGGCTCAATGTCGTCGCAAAGCAACTACCTGTTTGCCTGTTACTAAAAAACGGCCCTGAAGGGCCGTTTTTCAATATCCGGGGAGTGACTTAGTCCACGACGGGAATCACGTCCGAAACATCCTGGAACTCCTTCTTGGGTACCGAGAAGTTGAAGGTCGAGCCTTCGCCGACGACCGAGGTGAACCAGAAACGGCCGTGGTTCTTGGCGATGAAGTCCTGGCAGAGAAGCAGGCCCAGGCCGCTACCCTCTTCGTTGTTGGTGCCGAACTTGCTGAAATGGGTGTCCAGTTGGAGTAACTTCTGCTGTTCTTCGGGGCTGATGCCGCAGCCGTGGTCGATGACGCTCACCACGATGTCGCGCTCCAGTTCGGTGATCTGCACGGTGATCTCGCTGCCCGCGGGGCTGAATTTGAGGGCGTTGCTGAGCAGGTTGCGCAGGATGGTCTTGATCATGTCGATGTCGGCGTAGACCATCGCGTTGGTCGGCGCGTCGAGATTGATGGCGATATCCTTCATCTTGGCCATCATCGAGAAGATCTCGATCACCCCTTCGGCCACCTCCCTCAGGTCGGTGTCCTGATACACGACGTTCAGGCGGCCGATCTGGCTCTTGGTCCACTTGAGCAGGTTGTCCAGCAGGGAGAAAACCTCCTCGGTGGTCTGGTTGGCCATGCGCAGCATGCCGT
This sequence comes from Rikenellaceae bacterium, assembly GCA_031549495.1. Taxonomy (GTDB): domain Bacteria; phylum Bacteroidota; class Bacteroidia; order Bacteroidales; family Rikenellaceae; genus JAVBOW01. The sequence continues at coordinate 25,598 of JAVBPS010000006.1, forward strand.
ACATCTCCTCCTCGATCGTGGAGGGCGACAGCTTGAGGATCATCAGGTTGAGCACCATCTTGATCGAACCCATCGGGCCGCGCAGGTCGTGGGCGATGACGGAATAGAGCTTGTCGCGGCCCATGATCGTGCGGCGCAGCTCCTCGGTCTTCTCCTCGATGATCCGCTTGGCGGCCACCATCGAAAGCTGGTGGGTCACGCGGATGATCAACTCCTCCTTGTTGAACGGCTTGGAGATAAAGTCGTTCCCCCCCTTCTGGAAGCCCTTCACGATATCCGTCACACCGTTCAGGGCGGTGAGGAAAATGATGGGAATTTCGTTGTAGGGCGGGGTGGCCTTCAGGCGGCTCGACACTTCGAAGCCGTCCATGTCGGGCATCATCACGTCCAGCAGGATCAGGCTCGGGTTCTCTTTCTCAACCACTTCCAGGGCTTCCTTGCCGCTCATCGCGGTGACGACATTGAACCCCTCTTTGGTCAGCAAGACTTTGAGGAGCAACACATTGGATACGATGTCGTCGACAATCAGAATCTTGTATTCCGAATTGACTATATTCATAATGCTACTCATTTTTCTCTCTTTCAAAAAGATCCCGGTCCAGGACGGCGGGATTTTTCAGGTCGTAAAGTTAAAACATTTTTCTCGCTTCCAAAATATATTGCTCATTTTGAGCGGCTAAAAGTGATTTATTACCTGAGAAAAGTCAAAAAAACGGATAAATTTCCGCTCCCCCCGTCAGGGAAAGCTAAAAAACACACGGACAAGACGAAAACCCCGTCCTGTCCGCATGCAGCAAATACGGTGCCGTGCCGCCCAGGTTACTCCGCGGCAATCTTCGTGTAATAGGCCTGCACGTCTTTCCATTTGTAGTAAGGGCCCGAAAAACGCTTCACGGGGATCGACGCCTCGCGTTCGTTGTGCAGCACCTTGAGGATCACCTCGCCGGCGGCGTTTCGGTAGAAGATCCACTGGATGTTGCCGCCCATCGGCGTGACGCGGAAATCCTGCCAGGCCAGATAGACCTTATGCGGGTCGGCTTCGGCGGTGCTGGCGCCCTCGATGCCCATCAGCCCGGCCAGGGGCATCAGGCACTCGCCGTGACCGAAGCGCAGGTTGGCGGCGTATTCCCCCTTCCTGATGGCCGCCTCGGCCGTTTTCAGCATGTCACGCAACATCGGCTTGGCGATCGACAGGGCCAGCTCGCCGCCCAGGGCCGAGGGGCCTTTGCGCAGGTATTGGTTCAGGTTATGCACCTGCCAGAGGGCGTACTTCTCGTCATCGGTGAACAAATCATAGATATCCATCTCGATATCCAGGTCCTGCAGGATAATGGCGGCGTACCATACGTTGTCCATGAAGCTGATCTGGCTCTCCGTTTTGCCGGTCACGGTCTTGAAAATGGAGGCCATGAAGCGTTCGGGCCTGATCATTTCCGCCTTGAACTTGTCGTACACCTCGCGCCAGGGGCCTTTTTCGTAATATTCGCGGTACTCCTTGCTGTAATGGTTCATGAAATAGTTGTTCGCCTCGCTCGACTCCATGCGCACCTGCAACGCGGGGTTGAGCGCGCGCAACTGTCCGCAGAACGAAGCCATGCTCAGCACGCAGCGGGTGGGGAGGGTCGACTTGGCCTCCACGCGCGTGGCCCCGGCGAACACCCCGGGATAGGCGGCGTACATGCGGGCGGCGATGGCGGCGTGCTCGGCGGCGCCTTTCTGGGTCAGGTCGCCGTAACGCCTCTTCATATATTTGGCGACCGTCTCCATCTGCTTGAGCAGCTGCTCGCCGCGGGGGGTGAGCTGCCCGGCCTCGGAAGATTGTTTGAGCTTCGAAGCCAGATTCTGGTAGAAGTCCTCGGTGGTATGGTTGCGCGAACCGTGGCGGCCCATGTGGTCGATGTAGAAGGGCTGGAAACCGGCGGGCGCGGGGGTGTAGGTCTGCGGCACGTACTCATAGGACATGGACGACCCGCCGCTGTGGGTCACGGGATTGAGCACTTGTTCGCGAAGGCTCTGGGCCGGGGCGACCAACCAGGCCACCAGGGCGAGAAGCAGTATAAAGCGTTTCATTTCATAATTTTTAATGGGACTATCCGCTATTGTTTTGTCATTCTTCACTTCGTTCAGAATGACAAAACAGTCATAAATTCCATGCAAAGATAGCATGATGAGGGAAGGAAATTTAAAACGATTCCATCAAATAGTAACATTTTTGCCGCGCATCGCGGACGGGACGCGCGTTTGTCGATAATGTGTCAATAATATGGCGGACGGGATGGTCGGCGGGCGGTTTAATTTTGTATTTTTGTAAAATGGAGTATTGTATATTACTCTAAACGAAAAGAGATGAAAATCAACGAGTTAATTAAAAATACCCCGGTCAGGGAGTTACACGGGGCCGGGGAGGCGGAGATCCGCTCGCTGCACCTCGACTCGCGCGGCGTGCAGCCGGGCGGGATGTTCTTCGCCGTGCGGGGCGCGGCTTCCGACGGGCACGGGTTCATTCCGGCCGCCCTGGAGGCGGGTGCCACGGGGATCGTGTGCGAGGTGCTGCCCGAAACGCTCTCCGAGGGGGTCACGTATGTCCTCGTGGAAGACACGCATATCGCGATGGGTGCGATCGCGGCGAATTTTTATGGAAATCCCTCGCACAGCCTCAGACTGGTCGGCGTGACCGGCACCAACGGCAAGACCACTACCGCCACGCTGCTTTACGACCTGTTCCAGCGGCTGGGCTACCCCGTGGGGCTGATCTCGACGGTGGTCTACAAGGTCGGGGCCGAGGAGATCCCCGCCTCGCATACCACCCCCGACGCCATTACGCTCAACCGCCTGCTGGCCCAAATGGTCGAACGGGGATGCGAGTACTGTTTCATGGAGGTCTCGTCGCACAGCATCGTGCAGAACCGCATCGGGGCGCTGCGCTTCGCGGGGGGCGTGTTCACCAACATCACCCATGACCACCTCGATTACCACGGCACTTTCGCCGAATATATCCGCGCCAAGAAGATGTTCTTCGACGCTTTGCCGAAGGAGGCTTTCGCGCTGGTCAACGCGGACGACCGCAACGGGCGGGTGATGGTGCAGAACTGCCCGGCGCGTGTGCGCACGTTCGCGCTGCGCTCGGCGGCGGACTACCATTGCCGGATCCTGGAAACGCACATGGACGGCATGCTGCTCAACCTGGACGGGCATGAGTTGTGGGTCCATTTCATCGGGCGGTTCAACGCCTATAACCTGACGGGGATCTATGGCGCAGCGGTCGAACTGGGCGCTTCGAAAGAGGAGGTGCTGCCGCTGCTGAGCGGCCTGGGGGCTGTGAGCGGCCGTTTCGAGACCGTGCGTTCGGCCGCGGGCGTGACCGCCATCGTCGACTACGCCCACACGCCCGACGCGTTGCAGAACGTGATCGACACGATCAACGAGATCCGCACGCCCGAGCAGAAACTCTACGTGGTGGTGGGCTGCGGCGGCAACCGCGACGCGGCCAAGCGGCCCGTGATGGCGCGCATCGCCGCCGAGGGAGGCACCCTGGCCGTGCTGACGAGCGACAATCCCCGCAAAGAGGATCCCGAAGCGATTCTGGCCGACATGCTGGCCGGGCTCGACCCCACGCACAAGTACCTGAAAATCACCGACCGCCGCCAGGCGATCCGCACCGCCGCCGCCCTCGCCCAACCGGGCGATATCATCCTCGTTGCAGGCAAAGGTCATGAGAACTATCAGGATGTGAACGGCGTGAAGCACCATTTCGACGACAAAGAGGAAATTAAAATGGTTTTTGAACAGTAACACCGGATAGGCTGAGAGGACGCATAAGCACTTTCGTTCAGGATGACAAAACAGACAAAATAGGAAACGAAACCATATAATAAGATGTTATACCACTTAGTAGAATACCTGCAAAAACATTTCGACACGCCCGGCGCGGGGGTGTTCCAATACCTGTCGTTCCGCGGGGCGGGGGCGATCATCATCGCGCTGCTGGTGGCGATGGTCTTCGGGCAGCGCATCATCCGCGCGCTGCAACGGCGGCAGATCGGTGAAGAGATCCGCAACCTCGGCCTGGAAGGGCAGCTGGCCAAGAAGGGCACCCCGACGATGGGGGGCCTCATTATCCTGGCCGCGATCCTGATCCCGGTGCTGCTGTTGGGCGATCTGCGCAACGTTTACGTGCAACTGATGATCGTCACGACCGTATGGCTGGGGGTGATCGGGTTTACGGACGACTATATAAAGGTATTCCGCAAGAACAAGGAGGGGCTGCCGGGCAAATTGAAGATCGTCGGCCAGGTGGGCCTGGGGATCATCGTCGGGGTGACGATGTGCTGCAGCAAGCAGGTCGTGGTGCGCGAGACCTTCAACCGCAACCCTCACCAGATCACCACCACCACCGTGCACGACGCGCAGGCCAACCGCACCATTTACGTCTCCCCGGCCGAAAAGACCACCTCGACCACCATCCCCTTCGTCAAGGGGCACGAGTTCGACTACCACTGGCTCGTGCCGGGCGAGGGGCCGGTGAGCGATTTTCTGACGCTGGTCGTCTATATTTTAGTGGCGACGTTCGTGATCGTCGCGGTGTCGAACGGGGCTAACCTCACGGACGGGCTGGACGGGCTGGCGGCGGGGGTGTCGTCGGTGATCGTGGTCGTGCTCGGGATATTGGCTTATCTGTCGGGTAACCTGCTTTATTCGGATTATCTTAATTTAATGTACCTGCCCGGGACGGGCGAGCTGGTCGTCTTCGCGGGGGCTTTCGCGGGGGCGCTGATCGGGTTCATCTGGTACAACTGCTACCCGGCGCAGGTCTTCATGGGCGACACGGGGTCGCTGGCCATCGGGGGAATCATCGCCGTGATGGCGCTGATGATCCGTACCGAGCTGCTGCTGCCGATCCTCTGCGGGATATTCCTGGTGGAGTCGGTCTCGGTAGTGCTCCAGGTGGGATATTTCAAATACACGAAACGTAAATACGGCGAGGGGCGCCGCATCTGGCTCATGTCGCCCCTGCACCACCACTACCAGAAGCGGGGCTATTTCGAATCGAAGATCGTCGTGCGCATGATCATCGTGCAGATCCTGCTGGCCGCCGTGACGATCGTTACGCTCAAGATCCGCTAGTGCCGCCCGGGTGCCGCCCGGCACTCGGAGAATATTTGTCATTCTGAACGCAGTGAAAAATGACAAATGACGATAAATAATACAGGGGACGATGGGAAAGTTCAAAGAATTTCTAAAAGGGTATTTCAGCCCCGAGGAGATGACGCCGAAGCGGATCTTCATGTCGCTCGGCTGCGTTTTCTACGGGGTGGTCAACGTTTTGCAGCATACGCAGTCGCAGCACGGGTCGAAAGTGAGTTTGTGGCTGGGGATCGCGTTCATTGTTTTCGGCGTGCTGATCTTTTTGTTCCGCCGCAGTTGGTTCTATTGGAAATAACGTATGATAGCGGTTTTAGGAGGAGGCGAGAGTGGCTACGGGTCGGCCGTGCTGGCCAGGGCGAAAGGGATCGAAGTGTTCCTCTCGGACGGCGGCGCGATCGCACCCCGGTATAAGGAGGTGCTCGAAAAGTGGAATGTGCCCTTCGAAGAGGGGGGGCATACGGCGGAGCGTATTTTGCAGGCGACGGAGGTGGTCAAAAGTCCCGGCATTCCGGATACGGCGCCCATCGTGCAGGCTGTGCGCGCGGCGGGCATTCCTGTGATCTCGGAGATCGAGTTCGCGGGGCGGTATACCCCGGCCCGGACCATCGTGATCACCGGGTCGAACGGGAAAACCACCACCACCACGCTGATCCACAAGATTCTGGCCGACGCGGGGTATGACGTGGGGCTGGCCGGGAATATCGGCGAGAGTTTCGCCTACCAGGTCGCCACGGCCGACCGCGCGTGGTACGTGATCGAGCTGAGCAGTTTCCAACTCGACGGGATGTTCGATTTTCGCGCGGACATTGCCCTGCTGCTCAATATTACGCCCGACCACCTGGACCGGTACGACTATAAATTCGAGCATTACATCGCTTCGAAGTTCCGGGTGATTCAAAACCAGCGGCCCGAAGACTTTTTCATCTACTCGGGCGACGACGCAGCCATCCGCGCCCGTCTGAACGGCGGGTTGCCGCTGCCGATGCGTAATCTTCCCTTTTCGGCGAAATACTGCGCCTTGCAGGGGGCATGGCTCGACGGCGGCACGCTCAGGGTGGGCGTCGGGGAGCGGAAATTTGCCATCGACGCCGACGAGCTGAAGATCAAAGGGCTGCACAATATATATAACGCGATGGCCGCCGCGCTCGCCGCGATGGCCGCGGGGGTGGATACCGACAGCCTGCGCCGTTCGTTGCAGCAGTTCGCGGGGGTGGAGCACCGCCTGGAACCCGTGGCGACCATCGGCGGGGTGGAATACATCAACGATTCGAAGGCGACCAACGTCGATTCGGTCTGGTACGCCCTGCAGGCCATGACGCGCCCCGTGGTGTGGATCGCCGGGGGGACGGACAAGGGCAACGACTACGGCCCGCTGAAAGATTTCATCCGACAGAAAGGCCGTGCGCTGGTCTGCCTGGGGGTGGACAACGCGAAATTGCTGAAAGAGTTCGAAGGCGTCGCCCCGGCGATCGCCGACACGCACTCGATCGGCGACGCCATCCGCGCGGCGCACGACCTCGCGCAGCCGGGCGACGTGGTGCTGCTCTCGCCCGCCTGCGCGAGTTTCGACCTGTTCCGCAATTATGAGGACCGCGGCAGGCAGTTCAAGGAGGAAGTACTGAAACTGGACAGTGCGTCATCCTGAACGCAGTGAAGGACCCCGGGCCGGCTGTGTATAGAGAGTCCGGGGTCCTTCGCTTCGCTGCCGAATGACAAAACCTCCGAGTGGGCGGCACAAAATTCCGGCCGGTTCATGCCGGGATTCGGGAAAAAATAATGTCCTTTGCATCAGGACCTTTTGTGAAGAGAAAATGGAAGAAACAGAAAACATACAAGAGCCCTCCCCGCCCCGTGGCCCGGTCTTCGCCGGCGACCGCGCGCTGTGGGTGATCATCGCCATCCTTTGCACCCTCTCGCTGCTGGTGGTCTACTCGGCCACCAACTCCAAGGCCTATGCCGACGCGGGGGGCGACACGACGCATTACATGCTCAACCAGTTGAAATTCATCGCGCTGGGCGTAGGCATCATGTATTTCGTCCACCGCATCGACTACCAGGTATATTCGCGGTTCGCGCTGCTGGCCTTCGGGTTCGCGATCCTGCTGCAACTGCTCACCTTCGTCATCGGGGTCGACCTGAACGGGGCCAAGCGCGCACTGCAGGTGCCCCTGACGGGGTTTACGTTCCAGCCTTCGGACTTCCTGAAGGTGACGCTGGTGCTGGTGCTGGCGCGGCAACTCGCCCAGCGGCAGGCCATTATCAATAAGATCAAACTGCTTCCGCAACTGATCACGGTGCGCAACCGGCGCGGTAAACGGAGCGTGGAATTCAATTCCGAGCGGAGCAAGAACATGGGCATCCTCACCGGGACGACCATTCCGCTGCTGCTTCCCGTGGCGATCACCTGCATATTGGTCATGCCCTCGAACCTCTCGACGGCGGTGATCATCTTCATCTCGTGCTGGATCATGCTCTATATCGGCCGGGCCAAACTGAGCGAGCTCGTGCGGCTGATGACGATCGTCTTCGTGACGGGCCTGACGGCCATCCTGCTGATGGGGGCGCTGAACATCTGGCGCGGCCCGACATGGGTGGCCCGCCTGAAGGAATTCACCGGCATCACCGCCGTGACCGCCACCACGCCGGGAGCCGCCCAGCAGATCGACGCCGACACCGAACAGGCCGACAACGCCAAAATAGCCATCGCCTCGGGCGGGGTAATCGGCAAAGGGCCGGGGCGCAGCACGCAGCGCGCACGCCTCTCGCACTCCTATTCGGACTTCGCTTATGCCTTCATTGCGGAGGAATATGGGCTGCTGGGGGCGATGGGGGTGCTGATCCTCTACCTGTGGCTCTTTTTCCGGACGATCGCGATCTTCCAGCGTTGCGGGACGGCCTTCCCGAGCCTGTTGGTGCTCGGGTTGGGGCTGATGATCTTTTTGCAGGCGGCCATCAATATGCTCGTCTCGGTCGGGTTGTTCCCGGTCACGGGGCAGAACCTGCCGCTGATCAGTATGGGGGGGTCGTCGGTGTTCTTCATATCGCTCGCGCTGGGGATGATCCTCGGGGTGAGCCGGCAGATGCAGGAACAGACGCTCGACAAGCCTAAGGGGGAGTCGTTATTGGAAAAGTAATTCTTCGAAAATGAAAATAATCCTTAGCGGAGGAGGCACCGGGGGCCATATCTACCCGGCCGTGGCAGTCGCCGAAGCCCTGAAGCGCCGTTTGGGCGAGGGGGTCGAGATCCTGTTCGTCGGCGCCGAGGGCAAGATGGAGATGGAGAAGATCCCGGCGCTGGGCTACCGCATCGTCGGGCTGCCGGTGGCGGGGCTGCAACGGCGTTTGACGGCTGAAAACCTGCTGCTGCCGGTGAAGGTCGCGCGCAGTTTGTCGAAGGCCCGCCGGACGATCAAGGAATTCGGTGCGGATGTGGTGGCCGGATTCGGCGGCTATGCCAGCGCGCCCGTGCTGTGGGCCGCGCAGAACATGGGCATTCCGACCGTGATCCAGGAGCAGAACTCCTACGCCGGGGTGACCAATAAGCTGCTCGGCCGCCGGGCACGACGCATTTGCGTGGCTTACGACGACATGGAGAAGTTCTTTCCCGCCGAGCGCATCGTCATGACGGGCAATCCGTTGCGCGGCAGTTTTTCGGCTGCCCAAGAGGGGTTGCGGCCCGAGGCGTTGCGCCATTTCGGGCTGAAAGAGGGCGTCCCCACCCTGCTGGTCGTGGGCGGCAGCCTCGGCACGCGCACACTCAACGAGGTGATGAAACGCGCCGTGGATAAGATCGCCGCCGAAGGCCGGATGCAGGTGATCTGGCAGACGGGTAAGATATACGAAAAGGAGATGGACGCCTTTATGCAGGGCCGCCCGTCGGACGGGATCTGGCGCGGGGCGTTCATCGACCGCATGGACCTGGCCTACGCCGCCGCCGACGCGGTGGTAGCTCGCGCGGGGGCGGGCACCGTGTCAGAGCTCTGCCTGGTGGGCAAGCCGGTCATCTTCGTTCCCTCGCCCAATGTGGCCGAAGACCATCAGACCCACAATGCCCGCGCGCTGGAACAAAAGGGTGCGGCGCTGCTCATCCCGGACAGCGTGGCGCTGGCAGAGGTGATGCCTGCCGCCGAGGCATTGCTGGCAGACGAAGTGCGGCGGGCGGAACTTTCGCGCAACATTTCCGCGCTGGCGATCGCCGATTCGGCCGACCGGGTGGCGGAAGAGATACTTTCGCTAATTATGAATTATGAATTATGAATTATGGATTGCCTACCGGCAGCCCCGTTCAGAAAACCAATTCATAATTCATAATCCATAATTCATAATTAATTAAGGCCGTGTTTTCAAACGTATATTTTATCGGCATCGGCGGGATCGGCATGAGCGCCCTGGCGCGCTATTTTCTACATGAGGGGTGCGCTGTGGCCGGGTATGACCGGACGCCCTCGCCGCTGACGGACGAGCTGATCAAGGAGGGGGCTCCGGTGCATTTCACGGATGACGTGGAGGCGATCCCCGCGCAATTCCGGGACCCGGCGGCGACGCTGGTGATCTGGACGCCGGCCGTGCCGGAGGATCATGCGGAGCTTAATTTTTTCCGCAACGGAGGGTTTACGGTCGAAAAACGCTCGCGGGCGCTGGGGCATCTGACGGCGGGCAAATACGTCATGGCCGTGGCCGGGACGCACGGGAAAACTTCCACCACCACCCTCACCGCGTGGCTCAACCATGCGGCCGGGGACGGCAGCGCTTTCCTGGGCGGTATCTCGAAGAATTTCAACAGCAATATGGTACTCGGCACCGGGCCGCGCCTGGCGGTGGAGGCCGACGAGTATGACCGCTCGTTCCTGCAACTGCATCCCGATGTGGCTGTGATCACCGCTACCGACCCCGACCACCTCGATATTTACGGGACGGTCGAGGCGATGCGGGCGGCGTTCTCGCAGTTCGTGGCGCAGATCAAACCGGGCGGGGCGCTGATCCTCAAACTTGGGGCGCAGTTGGATGTAACGAACAAGGAAATAACGGCTTACCGTTACGCGTACGATACGCCGTGCGATTTTTACGCGCGCAATGTCGCGCCCCGCGGAGGCGGTTATTTCACCTTCGATATAGTGACGCCTTCAGGGGTGGTCGAGGGGTGCACGCTGGGGGTGCCGGGATGGGTGAATATCGAGAATGCCGTGGCGGCGGTGGCGATGCAGTGGGTCGCCGGGTTCGACACAGAGGCTTTGAAACGCGCGCTGGCGGAATTTTCGGGCGTGAAACGGCGTTTTGAATTTTACATCAACACCCCCTCGCTGGTCTACATGGACGATTATGCCCACCATCCGGAAGAGCTGCGCGCCGCGATCACCTCGCTGCGCGGGATGTTCCCCGGAAGGCGGCTGACGGCCGTTTTCCAGCCCCATTTGTACACCCGCACCCGCGACCTGCACGCCGAATTCGCAAAGGAGTTATCCCTGGCCGACGAGGTGGTGCTGATCCCCATCTACCCGGCCCGCGAAGTGCCGATCGAGGGGATCAATTCCGAATTGATCGCGCGGGATGTGACGGTTCCCTGCGAAATTGTTGCGAAAGAGCATATCGTTGAGTATCTTGCGGCCCACCGGCCCGATGTAGTCGCCACGTTCGGCGCCGGGGACATCGACCGCTATTGCGAGGGGATCGCAAAGGCGTTGAAAGAGTAAAAAGAGGGCACCCGCGAGGGGGGCCCCTACGGGCCCGGCCGGGCGGTTTGAGATGCCTCGACTACCGAGCGACAGGACGAGCAGAACGCGACGGTAGCCGAAGGCGGGGGCGCGTGGGGAATGAGCGGCGGCCAAAGCGCGCGAGGATGTGCGATGGCCCGGAGCGGACGCCAATGCGCGGTGGCCCGGCGCCATTAAGCGGGAGGCTTGGGACCCGCCAGGGTTTTCGGGGGACAAAGGCAGGAAACTGGAACTGTGGAAGCGAAGCGTGTGTGGTGAGCCTTGTGCGGCGCGGGGGCCTTGCGCTCGTGGAATTTCCGGCCGACTTCCACGAAAATCCGTAAGCGGGTAAGCCGGGAGCGCGGCGCCTGAGTTTTTGCTTACTTTTGGGTCCAAGCCAAAAGTAAGTCGGCCTCAGCCGAAACAGAGTGATAGAACACAGTCCGACCAAGATTCTTCGCTGCGCTCTGAATGACAAATAACGCCCTTTTTTAACAAGGGCAAAAAATAGAGATGAAAACCTTCTGGAGAACCGCCGGATCTATCGCCGTCTGGGCCGCCCTCGCCGTATACCTGGTGTGGGCCGCCCGCCAATGCACCTCGCGCGAGCGGGACACCCCCGCCCGCGGCGTGGAGGTCACCGTGCGCGACAGCGCCCGCATGGCGGTGATCACCCCCGGCATGGTCAAAGCCTGGATCGCCGCAGAGAACCTGATCCCGGCGAACTGCGCCGCCAGCGAGATCCCGCTCGGGAAGATCGAACGGTTGGTAAGCTCCCGCGGCTTCGTGAAGGATGCGCGGGTGTACATGGATATGGACGGTGTGGTGCACATCAGCCTCTCGCAACGCCGCCCGGTGATGCGGTTCAATACCGCGTCCGGGTACAACTTTTATATCACCGACGACGGCTACGTTTTGCCCCTCCAGCCGCACGCCCCAATGTGGCTGCCGATCATTACGGGCAACTATGTCCCGCCGTTCGAGCGGGGGTACGTGGGAGCGCTCAATAAAGCCCCCGGCGCGGACGAAAAAAAGTTGGCTGAAAATTACCGTTTCTTATATAATCTGATTAATTTTGTGGGATTCATACGCGATGATAGTTTCTGGTCCGCCCAGGTCGAGCAGGTTAACGTGAACTGCCCCCCCGGGAGTGACCAGGGTATCGGTATATACGATCCTCAGGTAGAGATCATTCCGCGCGCGGGCAACCATGTGGTGATGCTCGGCGGGCTGGACGGATACCGCGAAAAACTGGATAAGCTGATGAAGTTTTACCGGGGGGGCCTGCGCTACGAGGGGTGGGATACGTACCGGTACATCAATTTGAAGTATAAAAATCAGATAGTCTGCACCAAATAGGAACATGGAAAAGAAAAATTATACGGTCGCGATCGACCTCGGCAGCAGCAACGTGGCGGTCGCCGTGGGCCACCCCGACGCCGCCGGTAAACTGGTGATCGACGACGTAGCCGTGCGCGAGGTCGAGGGCGTCGTGCGCGGCGAGATCAAGAACATCGAACAGGTCTTCAAAAGCATCCGCGAGGCGGTGGACGAGGTGGAATCGCGCCTCGGCATCCGCATCACGGAGGCCTACACGGGCATCTCGGGCCAGCATATCCAATGCGCGAGGGACTCCTACTACGTCTACGTGGGGGGGCACGACGGCGAGATCAGCAAGGAAGATTTGCAGAACCTGCGCGACAACATGCGCAACATGCAGGCCCCCGAGGGGGTGCGCATCCTGGAATTCATCCCCGTGCGGTACGTGATCGACGATAAGGAAGAGGTCACCGACCCGGTGGGCACGTTCGGCCGCAAGCTGGAAGCGACGTTCAACTTCATCATGGCCGAGTCGAGCGCCATCTCGCGCCTGGAAAAGGCGCTGATGAAGGCCGAGGTGCGCCAGTCGCAGCTGTTCATCAACCCGATGGTGGCGGCCGAGGCGGTGGTGCTGCCGGATGAGAAGGAGTTGGGGGTGGCTGTGCTGGATATCGGCGCAGGAACGACCGATATTTGCATCTACCACGACCGCATCGCCCGCCATATCGCGGTGGTGCCGGTGGGATCGGACCTGATCAACAAGGATATACGCGCTTACGGGATTTTGGAGCGCCATATCGAGAAACTGAAAACGGAATACGGCTCGGCCTGCCCGGCGAACGTCAGCCCCGACCGCAGCATCAAGGTTCCGGGCCGCACGCCGCGCGAACCGAAGGAGATATCGTTCCACAACCTGGCCACGATCGTCGAGGCGCGTTTGCAGGATATCCTCGACTACGCGATGGCGGAGATCCGCCGCTCGGGGTACGAGGGCAAGCTCGGCGCGGGCCTGGTGCTCACCGGAGGGTGCGCCCAGACCCAGGACATCGAGGTGATGGCCAAGGAGTACACGGGCCTGGACGTGCGCGTCGCCTGCCCGGACATCCATGTGGCCGAGGAGTCGCTGGACGCGGCGCTGGACACCCGCCTGGCTACGGTGATCGGTCTGCTGCTGAAAGGGATCGGCAGCGGCAAGCACAGCCGCGTGGAGGTCGAGCGCAAGATCGTCACCCCGGTCGCCACCCCGCCGCAACCCGGCCCGCAGCGTCCCGCGCGTCCCATCGCGCCGCCCGTGCAGCAACCCGAACCGCCTGCGCGCGATTCGTTCCTGGGCGAGGAAGAGGATGGCGACGAAGCCAAACCACCGCGCCAGAAACGGGGCAACCCGCTCAAAAAGCTGTTCGACAACCTGACGAAGAGCTTCGACGTGATAGACGACAACGAGATATAGGAGAATTAAGGGCGTGGTAACACAAATTGTCACGCCCGTCTTCAGCCCCCTTTCGACCTCCTTTTCCAGCGGTTCCCCTGTGAAATATTCCCGATATTCCTTCGGGTAACCGCTGGAAAAGGAGGACGAAATGGGACTAAATCCAAACATGACAATTTGTGTTAACACACCCTAGACAATGGTGGACGGAGAATTGATCAATTTCGGTATGGAGCCCGTCACCCCGTCGATCATCATGGTCGCCGGAGTGGGTGGCGCAGGCAGCAACGCCGTGAACCACATGTTCGAACTGGGGATCGCCCAGGTGTCGTTCATGATCTGCAACACGGACGAGCAGGCGTTGCGCCGCAGTCCCGTACCCCTGAAAATAAAACTGGGCGCGACCCTCACCGAGGGGCTCGGCGCGGGCAACGTCCCCGAGCGGGGACGCCTGGCCGCGATGGAGTCGCTGGAGGAGATCACCGCCAACTTCAAGCGCGAGGGGACCCGCATGGTCTTCATCACCGCCGGGATGGGCGGGGGTACGGGCACCGGCGCGGCCCCCGTGGTGGCGAAAGCGGCACGGGACATGGGGCTGCTCACGGTGGGTATCGTGACCCTGCCGTTCCGCGCGGAAGGACGGCTGCGCACGGCCAACGCCATGCAGGGGTTGGAAGAGCTGCGCAAGTATGTGGACGCGCTGCTGCTCATTAACAACGAAAACATCCAGGAACTATACGGCAAACTGCCGATCATGGAGGCGTTCGGCAAGGCGGACGACATCCTGGCCACCGCGGCCAAAGGGATCGCCGAGGTGATCACCCGCGAGGAGGATATCAACGTGGACTTCGCCGATGTGAACACCATCATGCGCAACAGCGGCATCGCCCTGATGGGTTCGGCCCGCACCTCGGGCGAGGGACGCGCGCGCAGGGCCGCCGAGATGGCGCTGGCCTCGCCGCTGCTCAACCACAACAACATCGTCGGGGCGCAGAACATCCTGATCAACATCTCCTACGGCAGCGAGCCGGTAACGATGGAGGAGATGAAGATCGACATCATGGAGTACATCCAGGACCACGCGGGCAACGAAGCCGACATCATCTGGGGCGCGGGCAGCAACCCCGCGCTGGGCGAGGAGATCGAGGTGACGGTGGTCGCCACAGGGTTCCATATCGACGAAAGCGCGATCTGGAATGTCCCTACGCCGGAAAAACCCGCCCCGCGTGCGGTGCCGGTGGACGATCCCGAGGTACAGAGCTCGTGCCCGCCCGAAACCGCCCCTGCGGCGGCAGAGCGTCCGCCGCGCTGGCAGCCCCCCGTCGAGCCGCGCCATCCGTTCGAGAAGGCACGGCAGCAGGCGGCCCCCGCAACGCCCGGCGCGCCTGCGGGGCAGATCCCGCCCGCCGCGCCCGGCATGACGGAAAATCCTTTCGTTCCCCGCAACCCACAGCAAGTCAACAAGGTACTGGAGGTAAAGAGCGACGACACGTACGGCAACCTGAAGGACGTACTGGAACGCCCCGCCTTCATCCGCCGTAAGTCGAAATTCGTGGTCAACGAGAACGCCGCCGCAAGCGCGAAGGGCTCCTCGAAAGCGGTGCTCAAAGAGGAGCAGGCGCCCGAGCAGAAACCCTCTTCGGGCGGATCGCTGTTCGATTGATTATACGGTTACTCCCTATCCGCATTGAAGAAACGGATCACGATGCAGAAAACCGTTGGTGATTGTCATTCTGAGCGAAGCGAAGAATCTTGGTCTGAATTATGCAACACACAGCCTGACCAAGATTCTTCGCTTCGCTCAGAATGACAAACAACATCATTAACGTGAACTCTGGATAAGTGATTTTACTTAGATTATTGTGCTTCAATCAATTAACACGAAATCCCTTATCCAGATTTCGCGTTAACGGCTTCTTCGAAGCCGATTTTGTGCTGATAACCCCACCCAAACCCTCCCCTTGAGAGGGGGGGGGGCTTTGCAAACGGCCTTACGGCCGTTTGCGGAAGAGGTAACTCTGCTTCTTAAGCAGAGTTCACGTATCATTAACGAAAACTGAAAAATTTGCCCTTCGCCGCCATACTCCATTTTTTACCCTTCGACCCGCAGTCGATCCTGCTGCTGGCGCTCATGGTGGCGCTGCTCTGCGTGTCGGCCATGATGTCGGGGGCGGAAACCTCGCTGTTCGCCCTCTCGCCCGCCAGCCTTTCGGAGATCAAGAAGCAGCGCACAGGGGCCGACGAGGCGATCGTCAAACTCCTTTCCGACCAGGATTACATGTTGGCGACCATCCTGATCGTCAACAACATGGTCAACATCTTCATCATCCTGATCGCCAACAGCATCATCAATATGCTGGTGGCCTTCGACTCCCCCGCCTGGTCGTTCGCGATCAAGACCGTGGTGGTGACTTTCCTGCTGCTGCTCTTCGGGGAGATCATTCCGAAAATTTACGCCGCCTATAATCCCCCGCGGTTCGCGCGCCTGGTCTCGCGGCCGTTGCTGGGGCTGAAACACCTTTTCAAACCTTTCTCCTGGGTGCTGGTCAACAGTACGGGGGTGATCAACCGGATGGTTTCGAAAAAACGGGGCGGCCTGTCGATCGACGAGCTGTCGAACGCCATCGAGATCACCCGCAACCAGACCGACGAGGAACGACAGATGCTCTCGGGCATCGTCAGCTTCGTCAACACCGACGTCGAGCAGGTGATGAAACCGCGGGTGGATATGGTCGCCTTTTCGATGAAGGACGATTACGCGCATGTGAAGGAGGTGATCATCCGGTCGGGTTTTTCGCGCATCCCGGTCTATGAGGAGAGCATCGACGACATCCGCGGAGTGCTCTACGTGAAAGACCTGATCGCGCATGTGGACAAGGGGCCGGATTTCCGCTGGCAGGAGTTACTGCGCAAGCCCTATTTCGTGCCCGGGCATAAGAAGATCAACGACCTGCTCGAAGAGTTCCGCTCCGAGCGGGTGCACGTGGCCATCGTGGTGGACGAGTACGGCTCGACCGTGGGGCTGGTCTCGCTGGAGGATATCCTGGAGGAGATCGTGGGCGAGATCTCGGACGAGTCGGACAGCAAGCCGCTCTCCGGGTATGAGCGCATCGAGAAGGATACCTATATTTTTGATGGAAAAACCCACCTTTCGGAATTATTAAAGGTGCTGGCCCGGCCGGAAAACCTGATGGACGATGTGCGCGGGCAGGCGGAGACCCTCGCGGGGCTGCTTTTAGAGGTCAAACGCGATTTCCTGCGGCAGGGGGAGAGTTTAACGATCCACGATATCCAATTTACGGTCCGGTCGGTCGAGGGGAAACGGATCGACAAGGTCAAAGTCAAGGTTTAAAGATTCCGATGCGTAGGGGCAACCCTTGCGGTTGCCCAATATAAATGGAATTCATTGGGCAACCACAAGGGTTGCCCCTACGATTCTAACCAACCATTCTTCATGCCCATCATTTTCCAACATACCGATGACGATATCCTGTTCGCCCTCTGGCAGATCACCGAGAGCGAAGAGGAGTTGCGCGCGCTGGTCACCACGGGCGATGTTGCGTCGTGCGCGGGATTAGGCAATCCCCGCCGCCGCATGGAACGGCTGGCCTGGCGGGCTGCGCTGCGGGAAATGATGCCGGGCGCGGGTGAAGTGGAGTATGAGCCTTCGGGTGCTCCGCGCATCGGCGGCGGGTATCATTTAGGCGTGTCGCATTGCACGGGTTATGCCGCCGTGGGCATCGCACCGCGGGCCTGCGCCGTCGATATCGAGCTTTTTTCGCGCAACTACGACCGCACGGCCGACCGTTTCATCACAGCAGCGGAGGCCGCCCTGCCCGCATCGGCCGACCCGCGGTTCCGCGCCACCGTCTGGTGCGCCAAAGAGGCCCTGTACAAATTCACGGGGCAGGAGCTCGGCCTGGATCAGTACGCCGTCACCGGTGTGGAATTCCTCCCGGACGGCACCGGCCGCCTCACCGGCCATGTGGCGGGCGGCCCCCCGATCGTACTCAAAATGGTCGCGGCGGGCGACATCTGCCTCGTTTATTGTTAAAATCGCAACATTTTGTTGGATTCCTCGGAAAATAGCTTTACATTTGTCCCCGTAATCAAACGACGATGAAACTTTTCCTCAACGCCATCCATCATCACCATGCCGAACCGTACAGGTAGCCGGATGGTTATGTAATTGTGCACGAGCGAATTATATAAAAAGGCTTACCTGATGAAGGTTAGCCTTTTTTAATATATGTATACTATGATAAGGATCGCAATCCAGGCCAAAGGACGCCTGAACGAAGAAAGCATCGAATTGCTGGCCGAGGCCGGCATCGCCGTCGAACAGAGCAAGCGCAAACTGCTCACCCACTCGGAAGATTTTCCGGTCGAGGTGCTCTACCTGCGCGACGACGACATCCCGCACGCCGTGGCGATGGGGGTGGCCGACCTGGGGATCGTCGGGCTGAACGAGGTCGAGGAGAAGGCGCAGGCCGTTCAGATCGTCCACCGGCTGGGCTTCGGCCGCTGCCGCCTCTCGCTGGCCGTGCCCAAGGGCGGAGCTTACGACGGTCCGGCGTGGTTCGGCGGCAAGCGCGTGGCGACCTCCTATCCGCGCATCCTGGCGGCCTATTTCGCCAAAAGCGGGATCGACGCCGAGATCCATGAGATCGCCGGGTCGGTCGAGATCGCCCCATCGGTAGGAATGGCCGACGCGATCTTCGACATCGTCTCCTCGGGCGGCACGCTCGTTTCGAACGGGTTGCGCGAGGTGGAACAGGTGCTCCACTCGGAGGCCGTGCTGATCGCCAATCCCGCGCTCACGGAGGAAAAGCGGGGGTTGTTAGACCAGCTCTTGTTCCGTTTCGAGGCGGTCGAACGCAGCCGCGGGATGAAATATGTGCTGATGAATCTGCCGCAAGACCGCGTTCCCGATGCGATCGAGATCCTGCCGGGCATGAAATCGCCCACGATCCTGCCGCTGGCGCAGCAGGGGTGGTGCTCGATGCATGTGGTGATCGGCGAGAAGGAACTTTGGGAAAAGATCGGGCGGCTGAAAAGCATCGGCGCCGAGGATATTCTGGTGCTGGCCCTTGAAAAACTGATTCGGTGATGCGCGTTTACGATAATCCCCCGCGCGGGGAGTGGGACGCCCTCTGCCGCCGTGCAGGAGCGCAGACCGATGCCGCGCTGGCCGAACGGGTGGCGCAGATCATCGCCCGGGTGCGCGAGGGGGGCGATGAGGCCCTGCGGCAACTGACGGCGGAAATAGATGGGGTCGAGCTTGCCTCGCTTGCGGTGAGCGCCCAGGAATTTGCACGGGCTTCGGCTGCCGTGAGCGACGATTTGAAACACGCTATTAAAGTGGCGGCGGAGAATATCACCGCTTTCCATGCGATGCAACTTCCCGCGCCGATCGAAATAGAGACTATGCCGGGCGTGCGGTGCGAACAGCGTACGGTGCCCCTGCGCCGCGTGGGGCTTTATGTGCCAGGGGGGACGGCTCCGCTCTTCTCGACCGTGTTGATGCTCGGCCTGCCCGCGAAGGTGGCCGGTTGCGGCGAGCGCATCCTCTGCACGCCGCCCGCGAAGGACGGCAGTGTCGCGCCGGAAATATTATATGCCGCCGGGGTTTGCGGCATCGACAAAGTATACAAGGTGGGCGGCGCGCAGGCCATCGCCGCGATGGCGGTCGGCACGGCGTCGATCGGCAAAGTGGATAAAATTTTCGGGCCGGGCAATCGTTGGGTCACCGCCGCCAAGCAGCAGTTGAGCGTCTCGGATGTGGCGATCGACATGCCCGCGGGACCCTCGGAGGTGATGGTCATGGCCGACGATACGGCACGGGCGGATTTCGTGGCCGCCGACCTGCTCTCGCAGGCCGAGCATGGGGTGGATTCGCAGGCGATCCTGGTCACTTCTTCGCGACGGTTGGCCGAAGCGGTGCTAAGCAGCGTGGAGGAACAACTGGCCCTCCTGCCGCGCGCCGATCTCGCCCGCAAGGCTTTGGAGAGCAGCCGGATCATCGTACTGGACACGGATATGGTCGCTTTCGCGAATGCCTATGCTCCGGAGCACCTGATCGTGTCGATGGACAACGCCCGCGAGGTAGCGTATAAAGTGGTCACCGCCGGAAGCGTTTTTATCGGCAACTACACGCCCGAAAGCGCGGGCGATTACGCCTCGGGTACGAATCACACGCTTCCCACTGCCGGCTGGGCCCGTTCGTTCAGCGGCGTGAATACCGAAAGTTTCATGCGCCGCATCACTTACCAACAGATCACCCCGGCAGGGTTAAAAGGCCTTGGCGGCGTGATCATGTCGATGGCGCGGGCCGAAGGCCTGGAGGCGCACAGCCGCGGTGTGGAGATCCGATTGAAAAGCTTGGAATGATTTTTTCACCACAAAGGACACAAAAAAGATTTTTACACAAAAAAAACACTATTTGAGTCTTTCCGAAGTCTAATTTTTGTGTTCCTTTTGTGTAAAAATCTTTTTTGTGTCCTTTGTGGTAAAATAAAATAGAAATGAAAAATATAACCAACCTCATCCGCCCCAATATCGCCAACCTCTCCCCCTACTCGACCGCAAGGGATGAGTACACCGGCGAGATCGGGGTCTATCTGGACGCCAACGAAAACCCCTGGGATACGGGCGTAAACCGCTATCCGGACCCTTATCAGAAGGCCCTGAAAGCGCGTCTGGCCGAGATCAAAGGCTGCCGCACGGAACAGATTTTTATCGGCAACGGCAGCGACGAGGCGATCGACCTGTGCTACCGCGTCTTTTGCGAGCCGCGCGTGGATAATGCCGTTTCGATCGCACCCACGTACGGGATGTATTCCGTTGCGGCGGCGATCAACGATGTCGAGTTTCGGACGGTGCAGTTGCAGGAGGATTTTTCGGTCGACGTCGAGGCGCTTTTAAAGGCCACGGACGACCACACGAAACTGCTTTTCCTCTGCTCGCCCAACAACCCGAGCGGCAATGTGATTCCGCACGCGCAGATCGAAGAAATTCTCGCGAAATTCGACGGGATCGTCGTGCTGGACGAGGCATACATTGATTTTTCGGACGAGCAGGGCATGCTTGCCGCGCTCGATCAATATCCGAAATTGATCATCTTGCAGACCCTTTCGAAAGCGTGGGGCATGGCGGGGCTGCGCCTCGGGCT
This sequence comes from Rikenellaceae bacterium, assembly GCA_031549495.1. Classification (GTDB taxonomy): domain Bacteria; phylum Bacteroidota; class Bacteroidia; order Bacteroidales; family Rikenellaceae; genus JAVBOW01. The sequence goes on from JAVBPS010000006.1 coordinate 46,353, forward strand.
GGCTTTCGCAAACCCGCAGATCATCGCGCTCTTCACCCGCGTGAAATACCCTTACAACATCGGTGTGGCCACGCAACGCATCGTGCTCGACAGGCTTGCGCAGGATGTCGACGCGCAGATCGGGCAGATCAAGGCCGGACGGGTGACGGTCGAAGATGAGTTGCGCCGCTCGCCGTTGGTGAAAGGAATTTTCCCTTCGCAGGCCAATTTTTTGTTGGTGCGAGTGGATCGGCCGCGGGAGATTTATGACCGATTGATCGGGCAAGGCATCATCGTGCGCGACCGCTCGCGCATCGCCGGATGCGAAGGGTGCCTGCGCGTGACGATCGGCACGCCCGAAGAGAACGAAAAATTGATAAAGGCCTGGAAAGCGTTATGAAAAAAGCCCTGTTTATAGACCGCGACGGCACGATCATCACCGAACCCGCGGGCGACTGCCAGGTGGACAGCCTGCAAAAATTGCACTTTCTGCCGGGGGCGATCACCTCGCTCGCTTCGATCGCCTCTCTCGATTATGAGCTGGTGATGGTGACTAACCAGGACGGATTGGGGACGGAAAGTTTTCCCGAGGAGTGCTTCTGGCCCGTGCAGAACCTGATGCTGGAAATCCTCGAAGGCGAGGGGATCCGCTTCGACGACATTTTGGTCGACCGGACTTTTCCGCATGAGAACGCTCCTACGCGCAAGCCGGGGACAGGGATGATGGGCGCTTACATGGATGGCAGTTATGACCTTGCGGCGTCTTTTGTTTTGGGCGACCGGATCACCGATATTCAGCTCGCCGCCAACCTCGGCGCAAAAGGGATTCTGATCCAGCCGCGCGAAAAGGGAGCGGAAATGCTGGCCGAGGCGGGTCTGCAGGCCGCATTGGTAAGTGACGACTGGAAAGAAATAGCCGGATTTTTGCGCAGCGAAGAAAGGACGGCCCATATCGTGCGCAATACTCGCGAAACGCAGATCGACGTATGGCTCGACCTCGACGGCCGCGGCCGCTCGCAGATCGCCACGGGCCTCGGCTTTCTCGACCACATGCTCGACCAGATCGTCCACCACGGCGGGATCTCGCTGCAAATCGCCTGCAAAGGCGACCTGCATGTGGACGAGCACCATACGATGGAGGACGTGGCGATCGCCCTGGGCGAGGCGCTCTACCAGGCCCTCGGGTCGAAGCGCGGCATCCAGCGCTACGGCTTCGCCCTGCCGATGGACGAGGCGGCGGCGCTGGTGCTGCTCGATTTCGGCGGGCGCAGCGATTTCGAATGGGATGTGGCGTTCGCGGGCGAGCGTGTCGGCGATGTACCCACGCAGATGTTCAAGCACTTTTTCAAGAGCCTGAGCTCGGCCGCGCGCTGCAACCTGCATATTTCGGCGAAAGGTGAAAACGATCATCACAAGGCCGAGGCCGTTTTCAAAGCCTTCGCCCGCGCCCTGCGCGCCGCCGTTCGGCGCGACCCCTTCTCGTACGATTTACCCAGCAGCAAAGGCGTGTTATGATCGCGGTGGTGGATTACGATACCGGCAACCTTTGCTCCGTGACCAACGCGCTCGAACGGTTGGGGGCGGGGTATGCCGTTACGTCCGACCCGGCGGTGATCCGCGTCGCTTCGCACGTGTTGCTGCCCGGTGTGGGCGAGGCCGGCTCGGCGATGCGTTCGCTGCGGGCGAAAGGGCTCGACGAGGTGATCCGCAGCCTCACGCAGCCCGTGCTGGGCATCTGCATCGGCATGCAGCTTATGTGCCGGGGCAGCGAGGAGGGTGCGACCGAATGTATGGGAATTTTCGATACGCAGGTGCGGCGGTTCGACCCGGCGCGGGTGCGCAAGATCCCGCACATGGGCTGGAACAGCGTCAAAAACCTGCGCTCGCCCCTTCTCAATGGCCTTTTGGAAGGCACTTATCTTTATTACGTTCACTCTTACGCCCCCGATATTTGCCCGCAGACGGTCGCCACGACCGAATACGGCGCGCCGTTCAGTGCGGCGTTGCAGCGCGGGAACTTTTACGGCACCCAATTCCACCCCGAGAAAAGCGGCGCGACCGGTGCGCGCATCCTCAAAAATTTCCTGACCTTATGATCGAGATCATTCCCGCGATAGACATCATCGGCGGCGAGTGCGTCCGCCTCACGCAGGGGGACTACGCCCGCCGCGACACTTACTATAAAGACCCGTTGGACGCCGCGCTGATGTACCGCGACGCGGGCCTCGGGCGGCTGCACATGGTCGACCTGGACGGGGCGAAGCAGTCGTTCCCGGCCAACCTCGACGTGCTGGAAAGGGTCGCCTCGCGCACCGGGCTGGACATCCAGTACGGCGGCGGGATCAAGAGCCGCGAGGCGCTGGAAGCGATTTTCTCCAGCGGCGCCCGGCGCGCCATCTGCGGCAGTGTGGCGGTCACCGCACCTGGGGATTTCCGCGGCTGGCTGCGCGAATTCGGCGGGGGGCGCATTATCCTCGGCGCGGATGTGAAGGAGGGTTTCGTGGCCACGCATGGCTGGCTGAAGGCCTCCGAACTTACGGCCGAAGGGATCATCGGGGAGTTTTTGGCCGATGGTTTGCAACAGGTGATCTGCACGGAAATTTCGCGCGACGGCATGCTTACCGGCCCCGCGTTCGATCTTTATGCCACCCTGCAAAAAGCCTTTCCCGACCTGGATATCACCGCCAGCGGCGGCATCAGCGGCATCGGCGACATCGAAAAACTCAACGCGATGGGCATGCGCAGCGTCATCGTCGGCAAAGCCATTTATGAAGGAAAAATAACTCTTGAACAGATAACGAAACTTATAAATCCATAGCTTTGTCATTCGGCAGCGAAGTGAAGAATCTCAAACAGAATCTTCGAACAGCCTTGCTGAGATTCTTCACTTCGCTGCCGAATGACAAAAACGGAAAAATAACGACAAATTATGCTTGCAAAACGAATAATCCCCTGCCTGGATATCAAGGACGGGCAGACCGTGAAGGGCGTCAACTTCGTGGGGATCAAAACTGTAGGCGACCCTGTGGAGATGGGCGCGAAATACGCCGCCGAGGGGGCGGACGAACTGGTCTACCTGGACATCAGCGCCACGGTGGAAGGGCGTAAGACCTTCACCGACCTGGTCGAGCGCATCGCCGCCCAGATCGACATCCCCTTCACCGTCGGCGGGGGGATCGGCAGCGTGGAAGACGCCGCGCGACTGCTCAAAGCAGGCGCCGACAAGGTGTCGATCAACAGCGCCGCCGTGCGCAACCCGGACATTATCAACGAATTGGCCGCCCGTTACGGCAGCCAGTTCGTGGTCGTCGCCATCGACGCTAAACAGGTCGACGGCCGTTGGGTGGTCACCACCCACGGGGGCCAGAAACTCTCTGACCGCGAACTCTTCAGCTGGGCTCGCGAGGCGCAGGAGCGCGGCGCGGGCGAGATCCTCTTCACCTCGATGGACCACGACGGCACCAAGAACGGCTACCCATGCGAAACGTATGCCGCGCTGGCCGACATCCTCACGATCCCCGTGATCGCCTCGGGAGGCGCGGGCACCGTGCAGCATATCGCCGATGTGCTCACCCTGGGCCGGGCCGACGCCGCGCTGGCCGCGAGCATTTTCCACTATGGCGAAATCCCGATCCCACACCTGAAAGCGGAGTTGGCAAAGATGAATATAACGGTGAGAAAATAAATTATGAATTATGAATTATGGATTATGAATGGCCTGCCGGACAGGTTTATCATATGAACAGCCCGTAATTCATAATTCATAATCCATAATCCATAACTCAAATGATTCGTTTCGAAGACCTGAATGCCTCGAAAAACGGCGACGGGCTGATCCCCGCCGTGATCCAGGACGCCTGCACGTTGCAGGTGCTGATGCTCGGCTATATGAATGCCGAGGCCTATGCGCACACCCTCGAAACGGGGCGCGTGACCTTTTACAGCCGCACGCGCCAGACCCTTTGGACGAAGGGTGAGACGAGCGGTAATTTCCTGGATGTGGTCGACATCCAGGCCGACTGCGACCAGGACACGCTGCTCGTGCGGGTGCATCCCACCGGCCCCGTCTGCCACACCGGGGCGGCCAACTGCTTCGGCACCGAGCCCACGGAAGGGTTCATCCGCCAGTTGCAGCATGTGATCGCAGGCCGCCACGCGCAGATGCCCGAGGGCTCCTACACCACCAAACTGTTCAACAAAGGGGTCAATAAGATCGCCCAGAAAGTGGGCGAAGAGGCCGTGGAAACGGTGATCGAAGCTGTGGCCGGCAACCGCGAGGCGATGCTGTACGAGGCTTCGGACCTGGTTTATCACCTGCTGGTGCTGCTCGAATCGCAGGGTTGCTCGATCGCCGACCTGGAAAAAGAGCTCTCTTCGCGGCACAAATAACGACGGCGGTAGCCCCCAACGCTATGACCATCAAAGAAAGATATGCCGGCGTGACGGCATGGTTCGAAGAGAATATGCCGATCGCGGAATCGGAATTGCATTACAAAAGCGCCTACGAGCTGATCGTGGCGGTGATCCTTTCGGCCCAATGCACGGACAAGCGGGTCAACATGACCACCCCGGCCGTGTTCGAACGCTTCCCGGATGCCGCGTCGATGGCCGCCGCTTCGCCCGAGGAGATTTTCCCTTATATCAAGAGCATTTCCTATCCGAACAACAAGGCCAAAAACCTCTGGGGGATGGCCGATATGTTGGTTCATACGTTCCACAGTGTGGTGCCGTCGGATGTGGAGACGCTCGAAAAACTTCCGGGTGTGGGGCGCAAGACCGCCAATGTCGTGGCTGCCGTGCAGTTCGGCCGTCATGTGATGCCGGTCGATACGCACGTGTTCCGCGTGGCCGCCCGCATCGGGCTGACGAAGGGGGCGCGCAACCCGTTGCAGACCGAGAAGCAACTCACGGCCCATTTTCCGGCCGAGTTGCTGCCGAAGGCGCACCATTGGCTGATCCTGCACGGGCGTTACGTCTGCACGGCCCGCAAGCCCCATTGCGATGAGTGCGGCATTTCGGCTTACTGCGAATATTTCCGGCGTAACCAGGTAAAAGAAAAAGGGCACCCGCAAGGGGTGCCCCTACCATAGAGCCACCGTGCGCCCGTCATCCCCAGCGAGCGCAGCGGCCAAGGGTATAACAACAAATAAAAGTAGTTACCTCCGAGCT